>NZ_AEJF01000377.1 GCF_001028175.1 Caballeronia mineralivorans PML1(12) | reverse complement strand
CCTGAACACCTATAACACCTTCCATTCCCAATACCCCGCACAACGCCTTCCGCATCGATCAACACGCTAAAATAGCGTCTCAGCCGGACATGTCACGGCTTTTGCAAAACAGGTTCCCATGCTACGTCTAAGCGAAATCAAGCTGCCGCTTGAGCATTCGGAAAGCGAACTCGAGTCGGCAATTCGCTCACGTCTCGCGCTTATTCATGTCCCTGCCGATGGCCTCATCCGCTATACGGTATTCCGGCGCGCGCACGATGCACGCAAACGCTCCGACATCAAGCTCACGTATATCGTCGATGTAGACGTGAAGAACGAAGCCGCTGCGCTTCCTCATCTGAACGATCAGCCACATTGCACGGTGACGCCGGATATGGCGTACAAATTCGTCGCGAAAGCGCCGGAGTCGATGAAGTCACCAAGGCCCGTCGTGATCGGCATGGGGCCGTGCGGTTTGTTCGCCGGATTAATTCTCGCGCAGATGGGCTTTCGCCCGATCATCCTGGAACGAGGCAAGGCCGTGCGCGAGCGAACCAAGGACACGTGGGGCTTGTGGCGCAAAAACGTGCTGAATCCCGAGTCGAATGTGCAGTTTGGCGAGGGTGGTGCCGGGACGTTCTCGGACGGCAAGCTGTACAGCCAGATCAAAGATCCCAAGCACTACGGCCGCAAGGTGCTTGAAGAGTTCGTGCTCGCCGGCGCGCCGGAAGACATTCTCTATCTGAGCCGGCCGCATATCGGGACATTTCGGTTGGTCGGCATGGTCGAGAAAATGCGGGCGATGATTCATCAACTCGGCGGGGAAGTGCGCTTCGAGACGCGCGTCGAAGATATTGAGATCGACGACGGCAAGGTGCGAGGTCTCACGCTCTCCAACGGCGAAACGCTGCGCTGCGATCACGTTGTGTTGTCCGTCGGACATAGCGCCCGCGATACTTTCGAGATGCTGCACGACCGCGGCGTCTACATGGAAGCGAAACCTTTTTCGCTCGGGTTCCGGATCGAGCATCCGCAAGGGTTGATCGATCGGAGCCGGTTCGGCAAATTCGCGGGACATAAACTGCTCGGCGCAGCCGACTATAAAGTCGTCCATCACTGCAGCAACGGTCGCGCCGTCTATAGCTTTTGCATGTGCCCGGGCGGAACGGTAGTGGCGGCGACATCGGAACCGGGACGCGTCGTTACGAACGGAATGAGCCAATATTCGCGCAACGAGCGGAACGCGAATGCGGGGATTGTCGTCGGAATTACACCGGACGATTTCCCCGGTGGTCCACTCGCGGGTATCGCGTTTCAAAGACAGTGGGAAGAGCGGGCGTTCGAGCTCGGCGGCGGTGATTACTGCGCGCCGGGGCAACTGGTCGGGGATTTTATTGCGAGACGGCCATCGACATCGCTTGGGTCCGTCGAGCCGTCGTATAAACCCGGCGTGCGTATGACCGATCTGAGCAGCGCATTGCCCGAGTACGTGGTCGAGGCGATTCGTGAAGCGCTGCCGCAGATCGACAAGAAAATTCCCGGTTTCGCTATGCACGACGCCGTGCTGACGGGCGTAGAGACGCGCACGTCATCGCCGATACGGGTTCGCCGCAAGGACGATTATCAAAGCGTGAACGTCGATGGTTTGTATCCTGCGGGCGAAGGTGCGGGATACGCCGGCGGTATTTATTCGGCGGCGATCGATGGGATCGAAGTGGCCGAGGCGCTGGCGTTGAAGATGATGGTGGCTTAGGCCGTACGTCACGTCAGCACAATTCGCGTCGCAGGCGGGGGTGCCGGATACGCAAGGGGCATTTATTGGCGGCGATCGATCGCATCGACTGACGGACGTCAAAGGTGATCGTTAGGCCGTCCTAGACTGTCATGTAGACGGCGCCCGCTCAAGCCTTCGCAGGCGAATGTGCGGTCCTACGGTAAAAGCATTTATTTCGCCTCAGTCAACGGCGCCAAAACGGCCGCAGCGCTGTCGCCAAACATAATGGACGCTTAACCCGCGGCCTCAGTCACAACACGAACGATCCAGCACGCCCCCGAATCAAGTAATCACACCCACCTGCCACGGCACGAATTCGTTTTGCCCATAACCGTGCGCTTCGCTCTTTGACGCCACGCCCGAGGCGCAGTCCAGCATCATCTTGAAAATGGCTTCTCCGAGTTGATCGATGGATGCGGTCCCGTCGATAACCCCACCGCAATTGATATCGATGTCGTCTTCTTGCCGCTCCCACAGCGCCGTGTTCGTAGCGAGCTTCAGTGAAGGTGAGGGCGCGCAGCCGTAAGCCGACCCACGCCCGGTCGTGAAGCAGATCAAATTGGCCCCCGACGCGACCTGGCCAGTCGCCGAGACGGGATCGTAGCCGGGCGAATCCATGAACACGAAACCCTTCGCATCGATACGCTGCGCGTACTCATAGACTTCCACCAGCTTGGTCGTGCCGCCTTTCGCCACTGCGCCAAGCGACTTTTCCAGAATTGTCGTCAAGCCGCCAACCTTGTTTCCCGCCGATGGATTGTTGTCCATTGCGGCACCGTTTCGCGCGCAATAATCCTCCCACCACTTGATGCGCGTCAGCAGCTTTTCGCCGACTTCGCGGCTCACTGCGCGTCGCGTGAGCAGATGTTCCGCGCCATACACTTCGGGCGTCTCCGAGAGAATTGCCGTACCGCCATGCTGTACGAGTCGGTCGACCGCCGCGCCTAGTGCCGGATTCGCTGAGATGCCCGAATAGCCGTCCGAGCCGCCGCACTGGAGGCCAACGACCAGATGCGACGCCGGGACAGGTTCGCGTTTGACGCGGTTGGCATCGGCAAGCAGTTCTTGCACCATCGCAATGCCGCGCTCGATCGTCTTGCGCGTGCCGCCGCTGTCCTGGATTGTGAAGCTGCGCAGTTTCGTGCCGTCATCGTTTAAACCGGCCGAGCCAAGAATCCCCGAAATCTGATTCGTCTCGCAGCCCAGGCCGATGAACAACACCGAATGGAAGTTCGGATGGACGGCGTAACCGGCGAGCGTGCGGCGCAGGATCGCGATGCCATCACCAATCGAATCGATGCCGCAGCCCAGTCCATGCGTCAACGCGATCACGCCATCCACGTTCGGGTAATCGGCGAGCGCCTCAGGACGGACATCGCGGCGAAAATGATCGGCGATAGCCCGTGCCACCGTAGCCGAGCAATTCACACTCGTCAGGATACCGATGTAATTGCGCGTGGCCACGCGGCCGTCGTCGCGGCGAATGCCCATGAACGTAGCCGGTTTATCGGCGAAATGGGTTTCGCGCATATCGACGCCGAACTCATGCTCGCGCTCGAATTGCGCCATGCCGAGATTGTGGACATGCACATGTTGGCCGCGTGCGATGGCATCGAGCGCCACGCCGATGATCTGGTTGTAGCGCCGCACGGACTCACCTTTGGCGATGTCGCGCGTGGCAATCTTGTGGCCAGGCGGAATCAGCCCGCTTACCACGAGCGGCTCGGTTTCAGACGTGATGCGCGCGCCCGACATAAGCTGGCGTGTCGCGATCACGACATCGTCGTTGGGATGAAGGCGGATAACGGTGTGATCGGTGGGCATAAAAAGCATTCCTCAGGACAGCGCCGCAATAAGCCGCCGCTGGTCAATTTTCAAGCCGAGTTGACGCGCAAGCTCGACAGCCTGTTTGAAGCGACGTTGTTTTTTTTCGGTGTGGTTACGCGCGATATCCGACAGCCGATGATCGAGAAACGGATTCTCGAAGCGGTCGCGGACATCGACGAGATAGGTGCGTGCGGCGTCGTGCTCGCCAAGGGCATCGAAGACGGGTAGCACTTCGTCATGCCACGTCGACTCCAACGCCGTGCGCCACGCGTCGTTGCGCATGGCGTCGCCGACGTTGGTGTCAGGCGCGGCTTGATCGGCGAGCCAGAGTTCGGCGAGCATCGTATGGCCGAGGTTGAGCAGCAGAAGCTTGAGGCGCTCGTAGTGGGCGAGGTCGTCGGTGAGCACGATGTCTTCGTGCTCGCACGGCAGGACCATGCCGGGCTGGCGCTCGATCGCCCATAACGCGTAGGGCTCAGCGATCGCACCAACGGGATGGATCGGCTCCGAGACAATGCGGTCGACCAGCGAGTTCACCCAAATGCAATCGTGCTGCAGATAGCTGATGAATGCGTCGTCTGCTTGCCACTGCGTTGCAATGTCGATGACGAGATCGCGCAATGTGTCGCCATTACGCGATATGAGTTCGCAGGGAAATAAGGTCAGCGGGTCAGCGCCTGCGATAAACCGGTCGTGTAGCAGCACTACTAGCTTGGCTGGAAACCCACGCGGAACGGAATTTTCGTCGAGGCTTCGCGTGGTGTCGTCATCGAAGGAGGCGTAGCCGGTATCGCCCGTATTCGACACGATCACCTTGACGTCATGTCGTACGCGTTCGCGCAATGTGGACCAGTCATCGGCAGCGTTTAGGGCTTCGGTGATTGCGTCGCACTGGACGGTGAGGTCGATGGTCGCATCGCCTTGCCGGCCGCGAATCCGCACCGGGTACACGCTTGAAGCGCGCAACGCGTCGATCCGCGCGCGGCTTTCCGCATTCGATGTGCTCTGTACGACGGTAATCGGTCCGAGCGCCTTCGACGGTTCGCGTCGCGCAGCCTGCGCGACGAACAAATCGACATGCGCCTGGAGAAAGCGGCTCGTGCCGAACTGGAGAATCGGATTGCTCATCGTCTGGTCGGTCGTGTCAGCATTCGACCAGTGCTTTGATCACGCCCGCCGATGGGTCAAGCAGCTTGGAAAATTCGCCAGGCAAATCGCTCAACTTGAGCGTATGCGTGTTGAGCGCTGCAGTAGGAATCAGGCCGGCGCGCATTGCGGCAAGCACGGTCTCGAAGTCGTCAGGTGTGGCGTTACGGCTAGCTAGCAGGGTGGTTTCGCGCTTGTGGAATTCAGGATCGGCAAACGATATCCGGTCGCTAACAATCGATATCAGCACGTATTTGCCGCCATGTGCGACAAACTCCAGGCCGCGTTCCATCGCTTTCACGTTGCCGGTGGCGTCGAAGACGATATCGAAGAACTCGTGGCCGGTGAGTTCGGCGAGCTGTTTTGCGTCCGTTGCGGCGCCGGTGGTATCCAGGCGCACGATGTGATCGGCGTTCAGCAGTGTCTCGCAGAATCGCAAGCGGTCTTCGCGTCCATCCAGCACGGTTACTTCCGCGCCGCGCAGCTTCGCGAAGATCAGCGCCGCCATTCCGATCGGCCCGGCGCCGACCACCAGCGCGCGCTGCTTCGGCTGCACGTCCGCTCGCCCGACCGCGTGTGCACCGATGGCAAGAAATTCAATCATCGCAGCCTGATCGAGCGTCACGCCGTCGGCCTTGAACACAAATGCTTGCGGCACGGCGAGTTGCTCGACCAAGCCACCATCGGTATGCACGCCCAGGACGCGAATATTCATGCAGCAGTTCGGTTTCTTCGCCCGGCACGCGATACATTTTCCACAGGCCAGATAGGGCATCACGTAAACCTGATCGCCCTTCGCGACGCGCGCCGCGGCCGGTGCCGACTCCACGATTCCCGATAACTCATGCCCCATCACCCGCGGATACGATAGATACGGCTGCTTCCCCGTGTAGATATGCAGGTCCGTGCCGCACACGCCGACACGCTTGATGCGGATCAACACGTCGTCAATACCGGGTTCGGGCGATGGCCGATCAATCAGAACGAGCGAGCCGGGTTGTTCGCAGATGACAGTTTTCATGGGGATGGGATGATTTTTTTGGCCTTACCAGAATGCATGTTAATTTCCTAAAACGTAACTGGTCAAGCCAATTAGCCGCTGCTAGGGGTTTGGCCTGACCATCGGCGCCATCGTTGTTTAGAATTCAGCCTTTCCGCCGATACGGCCAGCACGTCCAAAAAGGAGCCTTCGTGGCTGTCAAACCCATCGAGACGCGTCGTCTCTACCTTCAGATCGCCGATAAACTGCGTGCGCTGATGGAAGAACAGGGCTTCGCGCCGAACGGCCGCTTGCCGTCCGAGCGCGAACTGGCGCTGATGCTCGGGGTGTCGCGGCCGTCGGTGAGAGAGGCGCTGGTAGCGTTGGAACTGGAAGGGCGCGTCGAGATCCGGATGGGTTCGGGGGTCTATATCTGCGCGCCAGCGGCGCCCGGTTCGCGCCCGAACTTACCGCCGGGCACGGAGTTCGGCGAGAGTCTGCTCGAAATCATGACCGCGCGGATGGTGATCGAGGGCGCGATCGCGGCAAATGTCGCGGCGTTCGGCAAGCCCAAGGCGCTCAAGGCACTGCGTGGGATTTACGAAGGCATGGCCCGGGAAGTGGCGAACGGACAGATTCCATTGGCGGCGGATCGCGCGTTTCATCTGGCCGTGGCGCAGATGTCAGGAAACGATGTGTTGGTGCGCACGGTAGCGGGTCTTTTCGACGAACGGCATAGTCCGCTGTCGTCCAAGCTGCGGGTGCATTTCGAGGGAGAGGAAACGTGGGCGGCCGCGTTGAGCGAGCACAAGGCCATACTTGACGCGCTCGAAGCACGTGATGCCATTCAGGCCCAGGCTTCAATGCAGCGCCATTTGAAGGCGTCGTACGAGCGGCTGATGACGCGCCGCAAGCATTGAAAATTTGCTTCAGGCCAGTCCGCGATGAACCCGGACTGGCCGCCAAAAAATGCACAAACAGCGTAAAACCAGCGCTCAGCCAGGATAAGCCTCGTCCACTTTCAGCCCGGCGAGCTTGAAGATCACGCGCAGCGTCTGCGGAGCGATCTCGCGCCGCGAGGCGAGGGTGGTCAACACGAAATCCATGACTTTCGCGTACTTGAGCATGGTCAGGCAGGTTTCCATGTCGGTGGTGCCGTCGCGCATGACTTCTGCGAGCCGCAACATTTCGCCTGAAATTTCTCGAGCCATTTCGAGTTCAAGTTGCTGCTTTTCGCTCCACTCGGGCATTGCGGTGAGCTTTGCAAGCATTTCCTGAAACTGCTGTTCGGCTTTACTGTCTCGGATTGGGTCCATCGCCGTCCTCATTTCGTTCGCGTGTTCCCTCTGGGAACGCGCCGTGTGCGTTAGGTGTTACGTAACAGGCTGCGCATCGACGTGACATCCAGTGCCTTTCACCGGTCGTGGCCCCAAGCTTTGCCAAGGTCATCAGTTCGTCGCGCCCGCCTTGCTACCAGGGCGTGTTGCAATAAAGTCGCGGCTTGGTGCCGTCGTTATGTCTGTCCATCCCGTTGGTTGTCCCGCTTTAAATGCACGAAATGTTCCATCTGAAACCGAGGTTCTCCAGTGCTTGTGCTGAAAAGTCGAACCTCATTTGAGCCTTCCTCAGTTTCCGATGTTGCGTCATGCGGGAGCGTCTATGCGCTTTTGGGTAAACTTGCCGATTTACATCGATACAACCAGCGGTTAGCGCACACTTCGCGCCGAATTTTCCGCGTGACCCCGCCTACAGAATCACTACGGTATCCAGACGATGGCCAAGAAGTCCCGGGCGCCTAATGCGCCCATCGCATCAACGGATTCGTCCGATCAAAAGCCGGAATCTTCGGCCAAGCACGACATTCGTCCCGGTCAGTCCCTCGAACTTTTGAAGGAACTGCACATCTTGACGCGCGACGGCAAGATGAATCAAGACAGCCGTCGAAAGTTGAAACAGGTCTATCACCTGTTTCAGTTCATCGAACCTTTGCTTGCGGAAATTCATACAAAACAGGGTTCGGTGACGCTGGTCGATCATGGAGCGGGCAAGTCTTACCTTGGCTTTATTCTCTACGATCTCTACTTCAAAGCTCTGCGCGATCGGTCACATATCTTTGGCATTGAGACGCGTGCGGAACTGGTTGAAAAGTCGGAGGAATTGGCCGCGCGGCTAGGATTCGACGGCATGTCGTTCGTCAATCTATCGGTGGCCGAATCGATTACGTCGGACCGTTTGCCCGAGACGGTGGATATCGTCACGGCATTGCATGCGTGCAATACCGCAACCGACGACGCCATTCATTTCGCTTTGCAGAAGAAAGCGAAAAGCATTGTGGTCGTGCCGTGTTGCCAGGCGGAAGTTGCATCGGTGCTGCGCAAGAACAAGGGCCATTCGCTCTCGAAGAACGTGCTGACGGAGATGTGGCGGCATCCGCTGCATACGCGTGAATTCGGGAGTCAGATCACGAACGTGCTGCGCTGCCTGCAACTGGAGTCGCACGGGTATCAGGTGAGCGTGACGGAACTCGTCGGCTGGGAGCACTCGATGAAAAACGAGTTGATCATCGCCCAGTTCAAGGATCTGCCGCGTGGGAAACCGGCGCAGCGTCTCTCCGATGTGCTCGAAACGCTCGGTCTCGAAGAGATGCGCGAGCGGTTCTTTACGACTTGATGTTAGGGCTTGATGCTAGGGCTTGACGCCAGCGTCGCGGTTCATGTGTTCCAGCCAGCCGGCGTGGCCCAGACGACGCAGCGTCGCCATGTTGCGTTCGTAGATATCGGCGGCGTCGGGGAACGCATCGACCGCGCGTTCGATGCTCGCTTCGCGCAGCAAATGGAAGATCGGATAGGGCGCGCGATTCGTGAAATTTTCGATGTCGCCGGGCTCGGCGTCATCGAATTGATAGTCCGGGTGGAAGCTCGCGATCTGTAGTTCACCTTCGAGCCGGAGTTGCTTCAGGAGCGTATCGGCGAAATGAAGGGCGTCGTTGTAATCGGCGAAATCCGCCAGCGCGTGCGGGACGATCAGCAGCGTGGTGTCGGTCTTCTCCGGATCGCTGTGCGCCAGATACTTGAGTTCCGTTTCGATATCCGCCAACACATCTTCGAACGTGCGCGCCTCGCTGACGGCGTAGCGGATTTGGTCCTTCACATACACGGCTTTGGCGAACGGGCACAGGTTCAGCCCGATGACCGCGCGCGTGAGCCAATGCCGCGTCGAATCAATGATCTCGTCGTTCACGGTTCAGCCCTGCCTTCACCGCACGCGCTGCGCACCAGCAGCGCGGCCGTGGCCGGCGCGCTGCGCATCGGTCCGCAACCTGGGCCGAAAGTCTGACTCGTCGCGTACACGCCCTCCACCAGCAACGCGAGGGAATCGGCGAGAAGTTGAGGATCGGCGGCGCCCGCAGCCGTCGATAACTCCAGCAACCGTGCCATCAAATACTCCTTATTGCACGCCACCGACACCCGCGCCGGATGCTCGCGGTCAGCGAATTCACATGCCACGTTCACGAATGGACAGCCGCGATAATCCGGGTTCGACGCACGCTCGACCAGGTCGGTAATGCTCTGCACGAGCGCATGGGCCGGTTCGCCAGGATGTTTTGCGATGCTGCGCTCGATCCGCTCCCTGAAGCGCGCGTCCATGCGCCGGAGATACGCGACCACGAGATCGTCCTTCGACGAAAACTGCCGGTACACGCTCATCTTGTTCACGCCAGCGCGTTCGACCACCGCGTCCACGCTGATCGCGCGAATCCCGTCGCGATAAAAAAGATCCTCCGCGGCGTCGAGCAATTGCTCCTGCGCGGTGGCGCCGTCCATGTGCCGGCGTACGGGTTTTTTATCGGCGAGAGCGCCTTCATTCGATACACGTACCACAGCCATGTCCTTTATTTCCGAAGGGATTCTTGACATGTTACCGAGCAGTCACTAAGCTCGCAACCTAAATGTGACTGAGCGGTAACGTTCGTCGATAAGATAACCATATAACCAGATAACCAGAAGAAATCGGAGCGAAGGATGAATTGGGCAGCCAGGCGGCTTTCGGGCCGCATGCATTACGCGTGGATATCAGTTGGCGTCGTGTTTTTTGTGTTGCTCGCGGCCGCCGGCACGCGTGCGACGCCAAGCGTCATGATGTTGCCGCTCGAACAGCAATTCGGCTGGAGCCGCGCGACCATCTCGCTCGCGATCTCCATCAATCTCGCGCTATACGGCCTGACCGGACCGTTCGCCGCCGCCGCGATGCAGCGTTTTGGGGTGCGGCCGACGGTGCTTACCGCGTTGGGGACGCTGGCAACGGGCGTGGCGTTGTCGGCGCTGATGACCGCGCCCTGGCAGATGATCCTGGTGTGGGGCGTGCTCGTGGGTGGAGCGACCGGCGTGGCTGCGATGACACTGGCGGCGACGGTGGTGAATCGCTGGTTCACGTCGCATCGCGGACTGGCGATGGGCATTCTCACCGCCAGTTCGGCCACCGGTCAGCTCGTGTTCCTGCCGATGCTCGCCGCAATTGCGGAGCGCTTCGGCTGGCGTCCCGTGGTGTTGATCGTGGCGGCTGCCGCGGCGCTGGTGTTGCCTCTGGTGGCGTGGCTGCTGCCGGAGCATCCCGCCGATCTTGTGCTGCGTCCGTTTGGCGAAGCCGCCGATGCGCCGCCGCCCGCGCCCGTCGCGCAGAAGAATCCGATCAAGCTGGCCTTTGGCACATTGGGCATGGCGAGCAAGACGCGCGATTTCTGGCTGCTGGCCGGCAGCTTTTTTATCTGCGGCGCAAGCACGAACGGGTATATCGGCACGCATCTGATCGCGATGTGCGCCGATCACGGCATGACCGAAGTGCAGGGCGCGGGCCTCCTCGCCGCCATGGGCATTTTCGATCTCTTTGGCACCACGCTTTCCGGCTGGCTGTCCGACCGCTTCAACGCCCGCGTGCTGTTGTTCTGGTATTACGGCCTGCGCGGGTTGTCGCTGATGTTCCTGCCGTATGCGTTTGGCATCGATTTCTACGGGTTGCCGGTGTTCGCGATGTTCTACGGACTCGATTGGATCGCAACTGTGCCGCCGACCGTGCGGCTCGCCACCGATGTCTATGGCAAGGAATCGGCGCCTATCGTGTTCGGCTGGGTGGTCGCGGCGCATCAGTTCGGCGCGGCGTTCGCAGCGCTCGGCGGCGGCATGCTGCGCGCGAGTCTTGGCACCTACACCGTCGCCACGATGATTTCGGGCAGCTTGTGTATTGTGGCGGCGGTGATGGTGTTGCGGATCAACAAGGAGTCGCGTTCAGTGCAGGCTGTCGCGACCTGACGTCCACCACTGCGGTGGCGATTTCAACGCTGAAGCGCGGGTTTAATAGCTTGGTTATTCTTATGGCCTTGCGGCGTGCATCTGACTGCACGCTGTCCAGACCAATCAACCAGGGATTCCCGCATGACCGAAAAAATCGCACCTACTGAAGTCGCAATCGACCCGTTGCTGGCCGGCCGATGGAGCCCGCGGGCGATATCGAACAAGGCGGTAAGCCGCGAGTTGTTGCGCAGCGTGCTGGAAGCCGCGCGTTGGGCGCCATCCTCGTACAACATGCAGCCGTGGCGCTTCCTGAGCTTCGATCGCCATCACGATGAAGCCGCTTTCCAGAAGGCCTTCGCCACCTTGGTGCCGTTCAACCAGGGGTGGAATGCCAATGTTCCGGTGCTGATTTGCGTGCTGGCGAAGACCTTGACGCCGAAGGGCGATGTGAACCGTACGGCTGCGTACGATGCGGGCGCGGCGGCGATGTCGCTGACGCTCCAGGCGCACGCGCTCGGTCTGGCGACCCACCAAATGGCCGGTTTCGATATCAACGCGTTCCGCGAGGCTTTCTCGGTGCCGGACGATGTCGAGGCGATCGCCATGATTGCGCTCGGGCATCACGGCGATCCGGCCTTGCTCGACGACGTCTTGCGTGAGCGCGAAGACGCACCGCGTGCGCGGGCGCCGATCGGTGAAATCGCATTCGATGGCGCGTGGGACAAGGCGTTCAAATAAGCGCTTTTGATCGACTGGAAATGCTGGAAAGCGCGGCTGCCGCAGAGGCGCCGCGCGATCGGGAGATTGTTGGCCCGAATCTTTAAAGCCGCGATGCATTGGGATTCGTCTCGCCGGAAGTATCTTCGTGCAGAGATGGCCGGGCCGTAGCTCGCAAGCGTCAATTCAATTAAAAGGAGACGCTACACCCCGCCCACACCTAATTTGTTTTTGTGTCCATCGGGCTACAAAACCGTAAATTCGCTTAGATTTGATGCTCAAGGGCTACAAATTAGATCTTGAATTTTGTGCCTTACAGGCTACAATCTTCGCACAATCTGGCATTTTGATGCCCTGGGGCTACAAATGACGACTCTTGTCGATGTGGCGGACATGCTGAAAGAGGCACGCCGCGAAGCCGAACTATCGCAAGCCGAGCTGGCTCGACGCGCTGCGGTTGCACGTACCACGGTGGCTCGCATGGAAACGCTTGCAAAGGGCGACATGAGCGTTTCAGCGCTCGTGCGTTTGCTCGAAGCGGCTGGTTATGACTTAAAAGCAGTAAAGCACGGTCACACCCGTACCCTCGAAGATATCCTCGCTGAACAGCGAGAAGGCGCGAGCACACCATGAAGCTTGACGTTCATGTCAAAGGCAAGAACGTCGCACAGCTCTATCGGGAGCGGGACGAATATGTCCTGAAGTACGGCGCCGACGCGCAACAGAATGACTTCGTCAGTCTCACGATGCCCGTTCGCGAAGAGCCGTGGAAATGGCCGCGCGACCTGCACCCGTTCTTTCGGCAAAACCTGCCCGAAGGTTATTTGCTGGATGTCATCCGCGAGGAGTTTGGCCCCTATCTCGATGGGACCGATCTGTCATTGCTCGCCGTTGTGGGAGGCATGGGCGTCGGTCGGGTTACGGTCACGCCCGAGGGTGTCGTGCCCGGCAATGAGCTAGAGCCTTTGCAAGTCGAGGACCTGCTTGGCAGGCAAAACACCGCGGACTATTTCGCTTCACTCGTGCGCAGGTACGCGCGCGCCGCTATCTCCGGTGCGGTACCGAAGTTCATCGCACCGGAAGCGCTGCCTGGCGAATCAACCACGTCCTTGGGTAAATCGACGATTCGCACGAGCCGGCACATCATCAAAGGCTCCGACGAGAAAACTCCATATCTCGGATTCAACGAGTTCTACTCCATGCGAGTGCTCGAGCGACTGGGCGTTGCGCAGGTTGCCAGGACGCGCATGTCGGACGATGGACGCGTGCTGATTGTCGACCGGTTCGACGTCGATGAGAACGGCGTACCGGCCTATGGCCTGGAGGACGCGTGCGGACTGCTCGGTCTGCCGCCGCACGAGAAGTACAACGCGACGACGGAAAAGGTGCTCAACGCTGTGCGGCCCTATCTGGTCAGGTCGGGGGTTCGGCCGCAGTTGGAGCAGTTCGGCTGGCTCTTGTTGACGAATTACGTCGTGCGCAACGCGGACTGCCATGCGAAAAACATCGCCTTGTACTACACGTCCATGGACGACGTCTCATTCACGCCCGCATACAACATCGTCACTACTCAGGCTTATCCGCGCTTTGCGTCCAACCCGCCGGGCTTGTCCGTCGATGGACGCAAAACCTGGGCACCCGGTAAGACGCTGGAGCGGTTTTTCAATGCCCGTCTCGGTATCGCTCCGCGTCACTATGCCGAGATGGTCGAGCGCCTGTGTGAGTCGGCGATTACCGTGGGTCATGAAATCATCGAGGCGGCCAGGAACGAACCGCAGTGGAACGGAATAGCCAAACAGATGCTCCACGTCTGGAACGACGGCATGGCGTCATTGCGGAGCCCCAAGCGGGCAGCGTTGTTTACCGGTCTTAGTCCGGCCATAGAAGCCGCGGGTTTCTCAGAGCCGGAAGCTCCTGATACCTTCCGCGAGATCATTGGCCGTTCGGAGCTTCTGGCCAAACCACGCGCAGGCTGATATGCGCGTTTTCGCTCAATCCTCCACCGATGACAACGGCCTCGCCACGTCCTCCAGCGACTTGCGTTCCGCCGATACCCCCCAGATTCCCGCGACAACTGCCGCGAGCACCATCAGCGCCGAGCCGATCAGATAGCCCGTCAACACGGCGCCGCGCCGATGCGTGTCGATCAGCCAGCCGAACAGCGCTGGCCCGATGATGCCGCCCAGCGCCGTCCCAAACGCATAAAAAATCGCGATGGCGAGCGCTCGAATCTCGAGGGGGAAGGTTTCGCTGACGGTGAGATACGCCGAACTCGCCGCCGACGACGCAAAGAAGAAAATCACCATCCACGAGAGGGTTTGCGTCGTGCTCGTCAGCCAACCCTGCTCGAAAAAATAACCGCTGATCGTCAGTAAAACACCCGAAATCCCATAGGTGAAGGCGATCATCTTGCGCCGGCCGAGGACATCGAAGAGCCTGCCAAGCATGATCGGCCCGAGGAAATTGCCGGCGGCGAACGGCAACACGTACCAGCCGATGTGATCCCCCGGCACGCCGTAGAAATCCGTGAGCACCAGCGCGTAGGTGAAAAATATCGCGTTGTAGAAAAAAGCCTGGGCGGTCATCAGCGTCAAGCCGACGAGCGAACGCCGCCGGTGCGAACGAAACAGCGAGTGGAACACTTCGCTGAGTTTCGTATGATCGCGGGCGTGCAGTCGCAGCGGTTTAACGGGATCGGTGGGCAATTTCACGCCATGTTCGGCAAACTTGGCTTCAATGCCCTCCACAATTTCCTTCGCCTCGTCCACGCGGTTGTGCGTGATAAGCCAGCGCGGACTTTCTGGCACCCACATGCGCATGAAGAGGATCAGCAGTCCCAGAATCGCGCCGATCAGAAAACACGCGCGCCAGCCGTAGTCGGGCGGCAGCAGACCAGGATCGAGCAACACGATCGAACCTGCCGCGCCTAGGCCTGCACCTACCCAGAACGTCCCGTTGATCGCGAGATCCGTCCAGCCGCGCACGCGCGCGGGGGTGAATTCCTGAATTGTGGAATTGATCGCCGTGTATTCGCCACCAATCCCCGCGCCGGTCAGGAAGCGAAACAGCGCAAAACTGACGATATCCCACGAAAACGCGGTCGCCGCCGTGGCCGCCACGTACAAAAACAGCGTGATGAAAAAGAGCTTGCGACGTCCGAGCCGGTCCGTAAGCCAACCGAATCCCAGCGCGCCTATCACCGCGCCGGCAATGTATGCGCTGCCGGCGAGCCCAACGTCGGCGTTCGAGAACTTCAGTACATGACTTGCTTTCAACGCGCTGGCTACGGCACCCGCGAGCGTCACTTCGAGCCCGTCGAGTAGCCACGTGATCCCTAGCGCCAGCACAATCAGCGTATGAAAACGGCCCCACGGCAGCCGGTCGAGCCGCCCGGGCAGATCAGTTTCGATGATCCTGGCCGGCGCTTCATCCGCTTCCTCGATAGCGTGGCTGGTCCTCGTGTCGTTCATGCGTTTGGCCGATAACGTAGGAATGACCGGCAGAACGGATCACCGGCATGGAGCATTAATTACCGGGTTTTTGAGCAAAATCCGTTCCCTGGGCAATGTTTTTGATTGACGGTTGATGTACAGCGCGTTACGTGCTAAAAACGCGCTCCACTTTTTGTTTGCGACGCTCGGCGCAGTTTCACGCTGCCGTCGTTCACCTCATGACTTATTGCGCGATCGATTTCGGCACGTCGAATTCAGCGGTCGCTTTGCCCGATGGGGCATCGATCCGGCTCGCGCCGGTCGAAGGCAACGCCACGACGCTGCCAACCGCTGTCTTTTTCAACACGGACGAGGACGAGCAGGCCTACGGCCGGGCCGCGCTCGAGTCTTACATCGACGGTTTCGACGGCCGCCTGATGCGCTCCATGAAGAGTATTCTCGGCTCGCCGCTGGCTGAGACGAGCACGGACCTGGGCGACGGCTCAGCGATTCGCTACGTCGATGTCATCACGCTGTTCCTGCAGCATCTGAAGCAGAAGGCGCAGGCCGTTTCCAGCACGCCGATTACGCGCGGGGTGCTGGGTCGGCCGGTATTTTTCGTCGATGACGATCCGCGCGCCGATCAGCTCGCCCAAAACCAGTTGCAGGCCGCTGCGCAAGCCATTGGTCTGACGGATATTCATTTCCAGTATGAGCCGATCGCCGCTGCTTTCGACTATGAAGCGCGCTTGACGAAGGAAGGCCTGGTGCTAGTCGCGGACATTGGCGGCGGTACGTCGGACTTCTCGCTGGTGCGGGTCGGGCCAGCGCGCGTCAAGATGTTGTCGCGAAAAGAAGACGTGCTCGCGCATTACGGCGTCCACGTCGCGGGAACAGATTTCGACCGGCGTGTGGAACTCGCCACGATCCTGCGCGAACTCGGCTATCAATCGATGGCGCCGGAAGGCCGCGAAGTGCCGAATCGCGTGTATTTCGATCTCGCCACCTGGCATTTGATCAACACGGTCTACGGACCTAAACGCGTTAACGAACTGCAGTTGATGCGGCATCTCTACAGCGATCCGAGGCACCACGACCGCTTGATGCGCGTGGTCGAACGCCGTCTTGGGCACGCACTGGCGTCGCACGCGGAGACCGCGAAGATCGAAGTAGCAGGGGGCGGCGCGACGATCATCGGGATGGAAGAGGTGGAAGAGGCGCTGCGTATCGGTTTCGACGAGCAGCAGCTCATTGACGCAGGCCTGGAGGAGACGCGGCGGATCGTGGCGGCAGCGCGGGAAACGGTGCACCGCGCGGGCGTGGCGCCGCAGGATGTGGACGCGATCTACTTCACGGGCGGATCGACGGGACTGGGTTTCCTGTCGCAATCCCTGTCCAACGCGTTCCCGGAAGCCGAAGCCGTGTTTGGCGACCGGCTGGCCAGCGTGGCGACCGGACTCGGCATATATGCACGTCGACTATTTGCCTGATCGGCATTACTTGCTATTACCGTCCGGTCAGTCGATTTAAAGTGGTTTCTCATTAACTACTGATAAACCCGTGATATAAAAGAAAAAACCCCGCGAATGCGGGGTTTTTGTCTGCGAATCAAACGAGCAATAAAACTTATGCCGGCTTGATGTTTGCAGCTTGCTTGCCCTTCGGGCCGGTCTTCACTTCGAAGGTAACTTTCTGGTTTTCCTGAAGCGTCTTGAAGCCTTCCACGCGAATTTCAGAGAAGTGAGCAAACAGATCTTCGCCGCCGCCGTCCGGCGTGATGAAGCCAAAGCCCTTTGCGTCATTGAACCACTTGACGGTACCGGTTTCCATGTTACTTGTTCCTAAAGATGTTGAATAAGGCCGAAGCCCGAATGTGCATGAAAATCAAGGAAGGGGCAATGGGACCAACCGGAGTACCGTGATGGGCGAACTACGAAAGACCAATTCACTCGCCACTTGAAATCCTGCAAGAAGGTTTATACGGCGAATCAAACCCAAGGTCAAATAATATCCGACCGGAAATTGGGGTTTTTTGAGTCTATTTCGCGACATCGGAACGTCATATTACAAACCTTTCGATGCATCTTTTACATATGCGCCGGACTCGCTCAACCCTCAGTCGTAACAGATAGAGCATGATGCGAGCGCACCCGTTAAACTACGCGCCACGTTGGGGCGGGCATGGATTTGGCTGAAGATTCCGCATTAACCGGCATAAGGTATTTGAAAGTTTTTTGACTGAAGGAGACGTAGTGAAAAGTTCTATTCAACGGAACATTGGGCCGGTTGCGCTGCTGCTGACCGGGCTGGGTTCCATCATCGGTTCAGGCTGGTTATTCGGCGCGTGGAAAGCGGCCAAAATTGCAGGTCCGGCTGCCATCGTGGCATGGGTTATTGGCGCAGTGGTCATACTGGTCATTGCACTGACTTATGCCGAGCTTGGCGCAATGTTTCCGGAGTCCGGCGGAATGGTTCGGTATGCGCGTTATTCACACGGCGCTCTGGTCGGCTTCGTTAGTGCCTGGGCAAACTGGATCGCGATTGTTTCTGTCATTCCAATTGAAGCGGAAGCATCGATTCAATATATGAGTACATGGCCGTATCAATGGGCGCATGCACTTTTTGTGGATGGATCGCTCACGCCGGTCGGACTCGGTTTGTCGGCGCTATTGGTCATCGTGTATTTCCTGCTGAATTATTGGGGCGTCAAGTTATTCGCCCGGGCCAATTCTGCAATTACCGTTTTTAAATTCATTATCCCCGGCGCGACTATTCTCGGTCTTATGCTCACTGGTTTTCATAGTGAAAATTTCGGTACATCGTCGAGTTTCGCGCCTTATGGCTGGTCCGCAGTCCTGACTGCCGTGGCGACCAGCGGTATTGTATTCAGCTTCAACGGCTTTCAGAGTCCGGTTAATCTGGCCGGGGAAGCGCGCAATCCGTCGAAGAGTATTCCATTCGCAGTGATCGGCTCGATCTTGCTCGCGCTCGTGATTTATGTGCTGTTGCAGGTGGCGTATATCGGAGCGGTAAGCCCGGGCGATGTCATGAAGGGCTGGAGCCACTTTAACTTCGCGTCGCCGTTCGCGGAACTCGCGCTGGCGCTGAACCTGAACTGGTTGGCGTTCCTCCTTTACGTCGATGCGTTCGTCAGCCCGAGCGGTACCGGCACGACCTACATGGCGACCACCTCGCGCATGATCTACGCAATGGAGCGCAACAACACGCTGCCGAAGATACTCGGCAATGTCCATCCGCTTTACGGTGTGCCGCGCCCCGCGATGTTCTTCAACCTGGGCGTCGCGTTTGTCTTCATGTTCTTCTTTCGCGGCTGGAGCTCGCTGGCCGCAGTGATTTCGGTCGCCACCGTGATTTCGTACCTGACTGGCCCGGTGAGCCTGATGGCGTTACGGCGCGCGGCCACGGACCTGCACCGGCCGTTGATGATCAAAGGCATGGCGATCATCGCGCCGTTCGCGTTCGTGTGCGCTTCCGAGGTGTTGTACTGGGCAAAGTGGCCGCTGACCGGCGAAATTATCCTGCTGATGGTGGTCGCGTTGCCGGTGTATTTCTACTATCAATCCAAGACGGGTTTCCACGACTGGAGCGATGACCTGAGGGCGGCGTGGTGGCTGATCGTGTATTTGCCGGCGATGGCCGTCGTTTCGCTCATCGGTAGCACGGAATTCGGCGGACGCGGATTATTGCCGTACGGTTGGGATATGGCGTTGGTGGCCGTGATGGCGCTGGCGTTTTATTATTGGGGCGTGCAAACCGGGTATCGGTCCCAATATCTCGAAGAACGCGAAAGCCACGACGATATCCTCGCCGAAGTGGGTGCGTGATAGCCGGCTCGTAAAACCCTGCGATCTCAATTAAGAAAACCCGCTTGAGCAATCAAGCGGGTTTTTTATTTCCCTTCGTGGCAAATCGCTGCATTTCGTGGGGATTTAGGCACCGCTGAAAACGTAATTTGTCATGGCCAACGTTTTCTGAAATGTGCCAAGCGACTGAATGCCTAGTTCGAAGTCATCGCCGGCGGCTCCTAGCGCGCCGAAAATCGGCAGCAGGTGTTCGTCGGTCGGATGCATCAGCACGGCGTGCGGCGCCTGTTTCCGGTAATCCAGCAGCGCTTCGATGTCCCGCTTCGCCAGCCGGTCCTCGAACCAGTCCGTGAATTCGGTTACACGCGGATCGGCGTCTTCGGGCCGTGCGCTGAAATCCGCCGTCCGCAGGTTGTGTGTGATCTGTCCCGAACCCACGATCATCACACCATCGTCGCGCAACGCCCGCAGTGCTCGGCCCACGCGATAGTGGTGCGCCGGATCGAGGCGGGGTTGTATGGATAGCTGCGCGACCGGAATCCCTGCGTCCGGGAACATCAGAAGCAGCGGCACCCACGCGCCGTGGTCAAGGCCGTGCTCGGTGATTGCCGACGCAATACCCACTTGCGTCAGCAGCGTCGCGGCTTGCTTGCCGAGTTCCGGTGCGCCCGGCGCGCGATACTGGATCTCGTAGAGTTCGCGCGGGAAACCGTAGAAATCGTGGATCGTCTCCGGCTGCTCGGCAACGCTCGCCACTGGCTGCGCCGTGCCCCAATGTGCGGAAAGCATGAGTATCGAACGCGGCCGCTCGAAGCGCGTCGCGAAGGAGGCGAACTCGGCGGAAGGCATCGACGGATCGATGGGCAGCGTCGGAGCGCCGTGGGAAATGAAAACGGTCGGAAGGCGAGACATCGCAGCAAACCTCAAAAGAGTCGTTACTACGAATATAGAGACGGTCAGGCCGTTGATAAACAGCCAGCGAGGCAATGAATTGTGTCGCCGGTGTTGTTAATCGTCCGCGTCTTTCAGTCCTGGCCAAGCGGCGGCGATCGGGCTGCCGAGCGCAAACATGTCAATCACGCGCTCGACTGTCTGATCGACCATTTCATCGATAGAAGCTGGACGGTGATAAAACGCCGGCAGCGGCGGGAAAATGATGCCGCCCATCTCGGTGACCGATGTCATATTGCGCAAATGCGCGAGGTTGAACGGCGTTTCGCGCACCATCAGCACCAGCCGGCGACGCTCTTTCAGCACGACGTCGGCGGCGCGGGTGATCAGATTGTCCGATAGTCCCAGCGCGATGCTCGCCAGCGTTTTCATGGAGCAAGGCGCGACGACCATGCCGTCGGTGGCAAACGATCCCGACGCGATGCTTGCACCAACATCACGGACGTGATGCACGACGTCCGCAAGCGCGTGGACGGTGATTTTATCCAGATCCAGTTCGTGCTGGATGTTCAGCCAACCGGCGCTGGAGATCAGCAAATGCGTTTCCACCGCGCCCAGCCGACGCAGTGTTTCCAGCAGCCGGATGCCGTAGATCGACCCCGTTGCCCCGGTGATCGCGACGATCAGCCGTCGCGGCACGGGGGGCAGGGGCGAAGAACGTGCGGCGGACAAACTCAGGCAGCGGCGAACAATTGTTGCAGTTCACCCGATTCGTACATTTCCATCATGATGTCCGAGCCGCCGATGAATTCGCCGTTCACATAAAGCTGCGGAATGGTCGGCCAGTTGGAGAATTCCTTGATGCCCTGGCGCACGCCTTCGTCTTCGAGGACATTGACCGTCTTGATGTCGGTTACGCCGCAAGCCTTCAGGACCTGGATGGCGCGGCCGGAGAAACCGCACATCGGGAACTGCGCGGTGCCCTTCATGAACAGCACAACCGGTGCTCCTTCGACGATTTGCTTGATGCGTTCTTGCGTATCCATGGTCTTTCCTGCGAGGCGTTGTAATGCGGGGTTGATTTTGGGTCGAGCGGTGAAGGGTGCACTACTTCAAGCGAAATTTCACACGCTAACAATCTGAAATGATAGCGGAATTCAATCGGGGCGGCTTAAGGTGGCTTGCGGCCGGCGGCGCGTGCGTCAAGCCGTGAAAAAACCGCCGCTGGTGCGTTCGATGCCGGCCAGATCGCGCTCCGAGCGCACGTCCGAAAACCCGCGCGCCGTCAGCAGCGCGCGCACGTTCGCGGCCTGGTCGTAGCCATGTTCCAGCCAGAGCGAGCCGCCCGACGCCAGGAAAAACGGCGCCGTCTGGACAATCGCGCGGATCGCGGCGAGTCCGTCGGCTTCATCGGTGAGCGCGGTGCGCGGTTCGAAGCGCAGATCGCCTTCGGACAGATGCGGATCGTTCTGCGCGATGTACGGCGGATTGCTCACGATCAATTCGAAGCGCAGCGCGGGATCGAGGGCATCGGTCCAGTCGCTTTCCAATAGCGTGATCTTGCGGCCGGGGCCGAGCAACCGTGCCGCATTGCGGGCGGCTACAGTCAGCGCTCCCGCCGACCGATCGACTGCCCAGAGCTGAGCATCGTCGCGGGAAAAAGCGATCGCCACCGCGATCGCCCCGCTGCCCGTGCCGAGATCGAGCACGCGCGGGGCATCAATTCCCGCCATCTTTTCAAGCGCGATTTCCACGAGCAATTCAGTCTCCGGCCGCGGAATCAACACATCCGGCGTGACCTCGAATTTCAGTCCGAAAAATTCACGCGCTCCTACAAGCTGCGCGATCGGTTCGCCAGCCGAGCGTCGTTGTGCCAGCGCTTCGAAACGTCCGACGCAATCCTCAGCCAAGTCCTCGTTATCGCGCGTGATCAATTCGGTCCGGCGCCAGCCGAGCACATGTTCGAGCAAAATCCGCGTCTCGAGCGCGGGCAGCGAAGACGCGCGCAATAGCCCGGCAACCGTCGTCATTCCGAATCGCCCAGCGCGGCCAGCAACTCGGCCTGATGCTCACTGACGAGCGCGGCGACGAGTTCATCGATATCGCCATCCATGATCGCGTCGAGCTTATACAGCGTGAGATTGATCCGGTGATCCGTCATCCGCCCCTGCGGGAAGTTATACGTACGGATCCGTTCCGAGCGATCGCCCGAGCCGATCAAACTCTTACGCGTGGCCGCTTCCTTCGCGTGCTGCTCGTGATACTGCTTGTCCATGATTCGCGCGGCGAGTACCTTCAGCGCGCGATCCTTGTTCTTGTGCTGCGAACGGTCGTCCTGACATTCCACGACGATTCCCGTCGGCAAATGCGTCACGCGCACAGCCGAATCCGTCTTGTTGATGTGCTGGCCGCCCGCACCGGAAGCACGAAATGTATCGATGCGCAGGTCCGCCGGGTTGATCACTACCTCACCGATTTCATCGGCTTCCGGCATCACGGCGACCGTGCACGCCGACGTGTGGATGCGCCCTTGCGTTTCAGTCGCCGGTACCCGCTGCACGCGATGCCCGCCCGATTCGAACTTCAGCTTCGAATACACATTCTGGCCCGCGATCCGCACGATCACTTCCTTATAACCGCCGAGATCCGACGCACTCTCCGACATCATCTCGACCGTCCAGCGATTGCGCTCGGCGTATCGCAGATACATACGCAGCAAGTCGCCCGCGAACAGCGCGGATTCGTCGCCACCCGTACCCGCCCGGATTTCGATGAAGATATTGCGGTCGTCATTGGGATCTTTCGGCAGCAGCATGGCCTGCAGATCACGTTCGATGGCCGCCATCCGCTCGCGCGCCTCACCAATTTCTTCTTCGGCGAAATCGCGCATCGCCGGGTCGGCGAGCAGTTCCATTGCGGTTGATTCGTCATTCGACGCCTGGCGCCACAACGCGTATTGCTCGACAACCGGCCCGATTTCCGCGTTTTCTCGCGTGATCTTCCGATATTGATCCATGTCGGCGGTCACGTCTTCGCGGCTCATCAGGTCATTGAGTTCGGCCAGCCGGGTGGTCAGCTGGTCGAGCTTGTTTTGCATGCTCGTTTTCATGGAAGGCAGGAGCCAAGCTCCGGAGAAGACAGCGATCAGGAACGCGACCGCGAGACGCGGCGCAACTGAAGAGGTGACGAAAGAGGGGCGCTAAGTTTCCGACGGATCGGAAGGATCGTTCGATCCGGACGGATGACCGTGTTTGTAAAGTCCGCCCATCAGGTCGATGAGCTGGTCGCGATTTTCATGACTGGCACGGCTGAGCGCGTGCGTGGGGCCATGGATCAGCTTGTTGGTCAGCGACTGCGACAGCGCTTCAAGCACCGCCGCCGGATCGTCGCCGCGCGCGAGCATCTTGCGCGCGCGTTCGACTTCAGCGCGGCGCAGCGCGTCGGCCTGCGTGTGCATGTGGCGGATCACCGGCACGATGCTGCGTGCGTCGAGCCATTGCATGAAATTTTGCACACGGGTGTCGATGATCGCTTCAGCCTGCGCGACTGCCGCTTGCCGCGACGCGCTGCCTTCACGCACGATCGCGCCGAGGTCGTCGACGGTATAGAGGAATACGTCCTGCAGCTTGCCCACTTCGGGTTCGATGTCGCGCGGCACGGCAAGATCGACCATGAAAATTGGTCGATGGCGGCGCGCCTTGACGGCCCGTTCGACCGCGCCCAGTCCAATGATCGGCAATGTGGACGCCGTGCATGACACGATGATGTCGAACTCGTGCATGCGCGCTGGCAGCTCGGAGAGGGGAATCGAACGGCCGTTGAAACGATCGGCGAGCTTTTCACCGCGTTCGGCGGTGCGGTTTGCCACCACCAGTTCGCGTGGCTTTTGCGCTGCAAAATGCGTTGCGCACAACTCGATCATTTCGCCCGCGCCGATAAACAGCACGCGCTGGCCCGAAATGTTCTCGAAGATGCGCTGCGCGAGACGCACGGCTGCTGCGGCCATGGAAACGGATTGCGCGCCGATTTCAGTCGTCGTGCGCACTTCCTTCGCAACGGCGAAGGTGCGCTGGAACAGCTGGTTGAGATACGTGCCGAGCGCGCCGGCTTCGGATGCCGTGCGCACTGCGTCCTTCATCTGGCCGACAATCTGCGTCTCGCCGAGCACCATCGAATCGAGTCCCGAGGCGACGCGAAACGCATGCCGCACGGCTTCCGACTGCGGCAGCGCATACACGTGCGGCGCCAGTTCGGAGACAGGCAGCTTGTGATATTTCGACAGCCACTGGATGGCGGCGTCGCGGGCGGCTTTGTCGTCGGTGGCGCAGTACAGCTCCGTGCGGTTGCACGTGGACAGGATCGCGGCTTCCGGTGCGGCTTTTCCCAGCGGCCCCAGCCACAGATCTTTCAGCGCCCCGAGCGCCGGTTTGATCTGTTCGAGCGGAAACGCCACGCGTTCGCGCAAGGCGACAGGCGCAGTGTGGTGGTTGATTCCGATCGCGAGGAGCTGCATGTTTTGGGCCTAAGCTGATGGCCTTTGGAAATGCCTAAGAATGAGCCAGATATTATAGCCTTTCGCGGATTTCTTCAGTTCCACCCGGCAAACCCATGCCGGGCAAGGGGCCGGCAATGACGTCCGTTTCAATCCGGTCCAGTTGGTAGCCGTAGAGCGGCGTCAGCCGGTAACCGGTTTGCGGCCGGAGATGCAATTTCGTGCGCAGGCGGGACGCCTGGGTGTCCAGCGTCCGCGACGCCATGTCGCTCCCGCGCGGCCACACCACTTCCATGAGGCGCGCGCGATACGGCGCGCGACAGGTTGGTGAACAACAGCCGGGCGAAGCGGAATTCCTTCGGCGTGAGCAAAACCCGCTGATGCGCGACACTCACGCTCAACTCCGATGCATTGAACCGATATTCGCCGAAATGCTCGGCCGCGGGCGTGCGAACCGCGCTTTGGCGCCAGCACTTCTATTCGGGCGGCCAGTTCGGTGCAGCGCACGGGTTTCGCGACGCAATCGTCGGCGCCGGCTTTCAGGCACGCAACCATGTCGGCCTCGCTCTGGCTCGCTGCCATCAACACGACGGGAAGTTGCGGCGCAAGCTGCCTGACGCGTTCGATGATTTCCGCGCCGATCATGTCACGCGCTTCATTGGCGGCGATCGGCAGGTCGAAGGTGTCGTGCTTCATTCGATCCAGCAGCGCGGGCGCGGTTGGGAAGAAGTGGCAAAAATGGCCGGCCAGCACAAGTGTCCGGCGGATGAGTGCGGCGTGCTGGACGTGCGCGTCAATGATGGCGATTCGCATGATTTCCGACGCCGCCGCGCGCACTGAGAGAGCAGGTTGGGCGGCGTGGCACGCGCTTGCCATCGCCATTCCAGGCCCCTAAACTCATCCGCTACGCTGCGAGCGCCTTCCAGACCTTCTAGTTTTACAGGACCGAAAATGCTAGTTCACCGATCCGATTCAACCCATAGGTTTAGTCTTAATTCCGCCGGAACGCGCCGCTAATGGGGTGGCCGGGGATTGTGTTTCTCGGTTTGGTGGTGGGACTGGCCGGTTGGTGGCGGCATCCCTTGCGGCGGGTGGTCTCAAAACCGTTCGGCCGGATATGGGCGGCGGGCCTCGTGGGCATTCTGGCGGCGATGCTCGCGAAAATGCTCGGCAACTTGACCGGCGCATTTCACGATGGCGATTCTCTTGAATGGCTCGCATGTGCGTTGCTTGCGCTGGTCGCCGTGACCGTCACGGTGGGGCTGGCGGCGCGGCGTCGACCTGATGGTTCAACGTAACAAAATTCTGCAGGTGACTCCATGAACGATCGACTGAATTCCCCCGATGGCAAGACTTTCGCCCGGCGTATCGAGCTGCTGCGCGGCGCCATGGCGCGTGAGGCGCTGGCCGCCGTGCTGGTGCCGTCGTCGGATCCGCACATCTCTGAATATCTGCCGGAGCGCTGGCAAGGGCGGCAGTGGCTGTCAGGATTCACCGGCTCGGTCGGAACGCTGGTCGTAACGGCCGATTTCGCCGGCGTGTGGGTCGATAGCCGATATTGGACACAGGCCGAAGCGCAACTGGCCGGGACCGGTATCGCGTTGATGAAGATGATGGCCGGGCAGCAATCCGCACCGCATGTGGACTGGCTCGCGGAAAATGTGGCGGCCGGTGAGACAGTGGCCGTCGACGGCGCCGTGCTGGGCGTCGCGGCGGCGCGGACGTTGAAGGACGCGCTGACAGCGCGCGGGATCGTGTTGCGCACGGACCTGGATCTGCTCGATGCCGTCTGGCCGGAGCGGCCGGGCTTGCCATCGGAGAGTGTCTACGAACACGTCGCGCCCCAAGCGAGCGTCGCGCGTCCGGAGAAGCTGGCAGAAGTGCGGCGCGTGATGCGCGAGAAGGGTGCGCAATGGCATTTCATCTCGACGCTCGACGATCTCGCGTGGCTGTTCAACCTGCGTGGCGCCGATGTCACCTATAACCCCGTATTCGTCGCACATGCGTTGATCGGACTGGACGACGCCGCGTTGTTTGTCGGCGATGGCAAGATTCCGGCCGACCTGAAGGCGTCGCTGCTGAAGGAGAACGTGCGCGTCGAGCCGTATTCGACCGTCGCCGAGGCGCTCGCCACGTTGCCCGCCGGATCCACGCTGCTCATCGATCCGCGCCGGATCACGTTCGGCTCGCTGGAAAAGGTGCCGGCCGAAGTGAAGATCGTGGAAGCGGTGAATCCGTCGACGTTCGCCAAGTCGCGCAAGACGCCCGCCGACGCGGCGCACATCCGCGCGACGATGGAGCAGGATGGCGCGGCGCTCGCCGAATTCTTTGCGTGGTTCGAAGACGCGCTCGGGCGCGAGACGATCACGGAGCTCACCATCGACGAGAAACTGACGGCCGCGCGTGCGCGCCGGCCAGGTTTTGTCACGCTGAGTTTTGCGACTATCGCCGGCTTCAACGCGAACGGCGCGATGCCGCATTACCGCGCCACCGACGCCTCGCATTCGGTGATCGAAGGCAACGGCTTGCTGCTGATCGATTCGGGCGGCCAGTACCTGAGCGGCACGACCGACATCACGCGCGTGGTGCCTATCGGTACTATTACGGTCGAGCACAAACGCGATTTCACCGTCGTGCTGAAGGGGACGATCGCGTTGTCGCGGGCGCATTTCCCGCGCGGCATTCGTTCACCGATGCTCGACGCTATCGCGCGTGCGCCCATCTGGGAAGCGGGCGCGGATTACGGACACGGCACGGGGCATGGAGTCGGTTATTTCCTGAACGTGCACGAAGGCCCGCAGGTGATCTCGCACTACGCGCCAGCCGAGCCGTACACGGCGATGGAAGACGGCATGATCACCTCGATCGAACCGGGGCTTTATCGGCCGGGGAAATGGGGCATTCGCATCGAAAACCTGGTGATGAACGAGCCCGCCGAAAAAACCGAATTCGGCGATTTCCTCAAGTTCGAAACGCTGACGCTGTGCCCTATCGACACCCGTTGCATCGACTTGAGCTTGCTACGCGAGGACGAACGCGCGTGGCTCAACGACTATCACGCAACGGTTCTCGAACGCGTTTCGCCGCACGTGACAGGCGCGGCAAAAACCTGGCTCGAAAAACGCACCCAGGCAATCTGAACGGAGCGACGCATGGCGATCAAGGCGGTGGTGTTCGATTTCGGCGGCGTGCTGATCGACTGGAATCCCGAGTATGTGTATAGCCGGCTGATTCCCGATCCAACCGAGCGGCGCTGGTTTATGGAGAACGTCGTCAAGATGGACTGGGTGCTGCAGCAAGACGCGGGACAGACTATTGCCGACGGCAACGCCGAACTGATCGCCAGGTTTCCCGAGCACGAAGTCCTGATCCGCGCGTTTTACGAGCGCTGGCAGGACATGGTGGCAGGCGCGCTGGAAGATGGCGTCGCGCTGGTCGACAAACTCGAGGCAGCGGATATTCCGCTGTTCGGGCTGACCAATTGGTCCGCTGAAACTTTTCCGTGGGCTTGGGAGCGTTTCCCGGTACTGCAGCGTTTTCGCGAGGTGGTGGTGTCGGGGCACGTGCTGGTCGCTAAACCCGATCCAGCCATTTTCGCGTTGATGTGGGTGGAAATCGAAAAGCATCTTCCGGGCATTCAGCCGCAGGAAGTTGTTTTTATCGATGACAACGCGAAGAACATCCAGGCCGCGACCGCGCTTGGCTGGAACGCTGTACATCACACGAACGCAGAGCAGACCGAAGCGCGCTTGAGGGCGCTCGGTTTGCCTGTGTGATTACTTTCCGAACAGGTTCTTCAGCGCGTCGCCGATGCTTTTCACCACGCCGCCGGTATTCTTGGCCACGCCCTCCGCGTTCACGCCAAGCGCCTTCGCGAAGCCTGCGGCGAGCTTCTTCATCAAACTCTCGTTGAGCGAGAATTTCGGGTCGCGCAGATCGCCGTCGAGTTCGAAGTCCAGCTTGATCTGATCGTGATTTTTCAACGCCGCGAATGCGATCTTCGTCGGCATGGAGAGGAACGTGTCGAGCGGGTTGCCGCTATCCGATAACTGCAAATGGTTCAGCACGATCGAACCCGGCGCATGGATACGGTAGTCGTGCACGGTCGTGTTAAGCGTGAGGTCGATCGTGCCGCCCGTGACGGTCGTTTTCGTGCCCGCTTTCTGCAGCAGATATGGATCGAGCGTGGCGATATCGACGTTGTGCAAGGTCGTGTGCGTCTGCGAATCCTTGTTTGCTATCTTTATCCAGCCATTGAACGCGACCGTGCCTGTGTGCGACGGCCCTTTGATCGAGCCCGTCATGTCGAGCATGGTGGGTTCGGTGAGCGCGGGCAGATGCAGGTTGTCGACGTTCGCCTTCGCGTCCGAAATCAGCATTCGATACGGGGGCTTCTGCACGGATTCATCGAAGAACTCCATGGCGCCGCGCTCGAACGTGACGTGATCGATCTGCCGGTCTTCCCGCGCATGCGCCGCGGCTTCGCTTGAACCGGCTTGAGCTTCGCGTGTCGATTGCCGGAGATTCGGCAGCAACTGGACGCTGCCATCGGCGAAACGGACGACGGAGAGATAAAAGCCATCCACCGTCACGTGTTGCAGATGCACGCGGTTGCTCAAGAGCGAACGCATATCGACGTTGATCGTCACGCGCTCGGCGCGCAGTGCGTCGTCCGTGGGCCAGCCTTGCGGCCCGCGCAGACGCACGTGGCTCAGCGTGATCCGCGCATAACCGACCTCGATATCTTCCACCGAGCCGAGCGGACCAAGCGTTTCGAGTACGCGCGACTTCATTTCCTGCGCGACGAGGAACCCGCCGCCGATCGCCGCCAACAGCAGCACCACGACGACCGCGCCCGCCCACAGCGCTACGCGTTGCGCCTTCGTACCCGCCATCCCGATGTCTCCCATCCAAGCCGCGCACGGGCGGCGATACGGTGCCTTGCTGTTGGCCCTTGCCGTGCTTACCGGACGATTGGCTTATAGCGCAGGCGTTTCGGCTTTGCCGCTTCTTCGCCCAGACGATTGCGCTTGTCGGCTTCGTACTCTTGATAGTTGCCGTCGAAGAAGGTCACTTGCGAGTCGCCTTCGAACGCGATGATGTGCGTCGCGATACGGTCGAGGAACCAGCGATCGTGAGAAATTACCATCACCGATCCGGCGAATTCCAGCAACGCGTCTTCCAGCGCGCGCAGCGTTTCGACGTCCAGGTCGTTCGACGGCTCGTCCAGCAGCAGCACGTTGCCGCCTTCGATCAGCGTCTTCGCGAGATGCAGGCGGCCGCGTTCACCGCCCGACAACGCACCGACGGTCTTCTGCTGATCGCCGCCCTTGAAGTTGAAGCGGCCGATATAGGCACGCGACGGCGTTTCGTACTTGCCCACGGTCAGCACATCCGCGCCGCCCGAAATTTCTTCGAACACGGTCTTGTTGCCATTGAGCGCATCGCGGCTTTGATCCACATACGCCAGTTTCACCGTCGGCCCCGTGACGATCTCGCCCGAGTCCGGCTGCTCCTTACCCGTCAGCATGCGGAACAACGTGGACTTCCCCGCGCCATTCGGCCCAATAATTCCGACAATCGCGCCCGCCGGAATCTTCATGTTCAGGTTATCGATCAAGAGCCGGTCGCCGTAAGCCTTGCTCACGTTCTTGAACTCGATCACCTCATTGCCCAGCCGGTCGCCGACAGGGATGAAGATTTCCTGGGTTTCATTGCGCTTCTGATATTCCTGGCTGTTGAGTTCTTCGAACCGCGCGATCCGCGCCTTCGATTTCGCCTGGCGTCCCTTCGGATTCTGGCGTACCCATTCCAGTTCTTTCTTCAACGCCTTCTGCCGCGCCGATTCCGTCGATTCTTCCTGCTTCAGCCGATCCTGTTTCTGGTCGAGCCAGCTGCTGTAGTTGCCTTTCCACGGAATGCCGTGGCCGCGGTCGAGTTCGAGAATCCATTCGGCGGCGTTATCGAGGAAATAGCGGTCGTGGGTGACCGCCACGACCGTGCCCGGATAGCGTGTGAGGAATTGTTCGAGCCAATCCACCGATTCCGCGTCCAAGTGGTTGGTCGGCTCGTCGAGCAGCAGCATGTCGGGTTTTTGCAGCAGCAACTTGCACAGCGCCACACGGCGCTTTTCGCCGCCCGACAGGTGTTCGATTTTTGCGTCCCACGCGGGCAGGCGCAGTGCGTCGGCGGCGACTTCGAGTTGTTGCTCCGGCGTGCCGCCGTCGCTGGTCGCGAGGATGGCTTCGTATTTGGCTTGCTCGGCGGCGAGGGCGTCGAAGTCGGCGTCGGGTTCCGCGTACGCCGCGTAGATGGCATCGAGCTTTTTCTGCGCGCTGAAGACTTCGCCGAGGCCGTCTTCCACCGCTTCGCGCACGGTTTGCTCCGGATCCAGTTGCGGTTCTTGAGGCAAATAACCGATGTTCAGGTTCGGCATCGGCGTGGCTTCGCCTTCGATTTCCTTGTCGACGCCGGCCATGATGCGGATCAGGGTCGACTTGCCGGAACCGTTCAGGCCGAGCAGGCCGATCTTGGCGCCGGGGAAAAACGAGAGCGAGATGTCTTTCAGGATCTGACGTTTCGGCGGAACGATCTTGCCGACGCGGTTCATGGTGAAGACGTATTGGGCCATTTTGGATTCAGTTGTCTGAGGTTGACGGTTCGAAGCGGGCTTCGGCCGGGCGGGTTCTGGGTTTTAAGCCCCCTGCCGGGAAGTCCCTGGATTCAGTACGCGACGATGCGTTTCCCGCAGCGCGCGGGAAGTGACGACATTGTACTTCGATGAATATGGCGGCCTGCCGGGCGTTTGTTGGCTGTGCCATCAGCACCTGGCGTTTAGCGCCAGGCTGCGACGCCGCCGTGACGCGAACACGTGCCGCTGCGATGTCGGCTGAAGCTCCACGTGCCATCGCGGCATTGGGCAGTGGCGCCGTCGGGGGCTTTGCCCGAACGTGAATGCGCAGGGGAGTGGACGGTTTCGCCGTCGTGATTGCGATAGGTCTGGTGGTTATCGAGGTCGGATTCGTTCGGGGTGGAGTAGGCGTAAGCGAACGAGGCGGTGCAGTTGAGCGCGAGAAAGGCGGCGAGGAGGATTGAGGCGCTGCGGCGATGGAAACGGATTGTCATTTGTTGTTGTTCTGCGCTCGTCATTTTGGATAGCCGCATTATCGATGCAGCTATCCGTTCGCAACAATCAGGAATCGAGGGCGTCGGGGTTCTTCGCGTGCGTTTTATCTTCCAGCGCCAACCGGCGAGCAACCTTTTTCACGTCTTCGGCCGCAGGCAAGGTTTCTGGTCGGATGCCGCGCTCAAGCAGTGTGTTACGCACCGCTTGATTGTTATTGATGTGCTCTTTTGAGATCGCACCCTCGCTCCAAGCCCGTTCTGTCGTGAGTTGAAAATCGTGATCTCGGCAGCGAAATCCTTTGTTTGAAAACGATCGTGGGGGCGAAATCAGCGAGTGGCCGCTTGGGCGGGAACCTTCCAGTGCGACTTCATCTGAACGGTCGATTTTCCAAACAGTGCATGGTCACCTTTGCTTCGAATCATGTCGAAATCCTCGTTTCCACCGGTTTGTTCAAAGATCACTTCCGACAATTTTTTTTCCGTGTTCGTCAGTTTCATGCGGGCCGCGAGACGCTGGGAATCAAGCAGGCGCTACTCGATCCATTCGGCGCGCCGGGTCTGGACGGCAAAATAGGTCTGTGCAAAAGCGATCTCTTGCTTCTTCGGGTCCCCGTTTTGCGCCACCAGATAGCAGGCATAGCGAGTGAGCATGATGTCGTCGACTTCACGCTGGCTGCCCGAGCCCAGGTCGACCATTTTCCTGACGTCAGGAAAATGGTCTGTAGCCGCGTGCCCGGACGTTTCGCAGGCTATCTCGGCTTTGTTCACGACCTTGACGAAGTTCTCCCACTTGGCATATCCCAGCAGATGCTGAAGGTCGCGGGCAAGCCAGAACTCGACACCGCTACTGGTCTGCTAGGCGTGCGCTTCGAAATGCTCGGTCAACGAGTAGATCAGTTCGGTCTTCATGTTCGGCGTCCAAAGTTGGCGCGTTGATCGGCGTATCGGGCTCGGCCGGCAGGACCAACTCGCGCTTGAGCCTGATAAAAAAAGCGGAGTTCCTTTATCAAGGACTCCGCTTTTAATAACAAGCTCGGACGACGAATTATTACATCAGACGTTAAACAAGAAATTCATCACGTCGCCGTCGTGCACAACGTATTCCTTCCCTTCCGCCCGCATCTTCCCGGCTTCTTTCGCACCTTGCTCGCCTTTGAACGCGACGAAGTCATCGAAGGCGATCGTCTGGGCGCGAATAAACCCGCGCTCGAAGTCCGTGTGAATAGCGCCGGCGGCTTGAGGCGCGGTGTCACCGATATGAATCGTCCACGCCCGCACTTCCTTCACGCCCGCCGTGAAATACGTCTGCAATCCAAGCAGCTTGTAGCCCGCGCGAATCACGCGATCCAGACCCGGCTCTTCCATGCCGATATCGGCGAGAAACTCGTGCTTGTCGGCGTCGTCGAGATCCGCGATTTCCGCTTCGATCGCCGCGCACACCGCCACCACCGGCGCCTTCTCGGTCTCAGCGTACTTGCGCACCGCGTCCAGATACGGATTGTTCTCGAAGCCGTCGTCCTTCACGTTTGCCACATACATGGTCGGCTTGGCGGTAATCAGGCACAGCGGCTTGATCAGCAGGAGTTCGTCTTCGCTCAAGTCCAGACCGCGCACCGGCTTCGCCTGATCGAGTTGCGCCTGGATCTTTTCCAGCAAGGGGACGAGCTTTGCCGCTTCCTTGTCGTTGCCCGACCGGGCGGACTTCGCATAGCGGTGATGAGCCTTCTCCACTGTCGATAAATCCGCCAGCGCCAATTCCGTATTGATGACTTCAATATCCGCCAGCGGGTCGATCTTGTTCGCGACGTGAATCACGTTTTCGTCTTCGAAACAGCGCACGACGTGCGTGATGGCATCGGTTTCGCGGATGTTTGCGAGAAACTTGTTGCCCAAGCCTTCGCCCTTGCTGGCGCCCGCCACGAGGCCCGCGATATCGACGAATTCGACAATGGCCGGAACCACGCGCTCGGGTTTGACGATCTCGGAAAGTGCAGCAAGCCGCGGATCCGGCACTTCGACTACGCCGACATTCGGCTCGATCGTGCAGAACGGATAGTTTTCGGCGGCAATGCCGGCCTTGGTCAGTGCATTGAACAGTGTGGACTTGCCGACGTTAGGCAAGCCGACGATGCCGCATTGGAGGCTCATGGAATCCTTCGAACTGGTGAAACGGCGTGCGCCGCGTGGGTCAACGCTGGTTTTCGCGCGTCGCGGGCGTAAGGGCCCGGCGACCCGCGCGCAGCGGGCGGCCACGTCTTGCGGGGCCGGACAAACCGCTATTGTACCGCCGAGGTTGAGTCTGCTGGGTGAGCCGGGCAGGGCCGATCCTCGGGGCGCAGGGAGTGAAAGTCACTATCCGTCGCTGCGGCCGAGGCGAGCGGTAAGGCTCCACGGCTACAGACATCGCCCTCTCGCCGAAACACCGGATTCCACATCGAATCGCGAAATACCCCGGCGGCTATAATGCCCACATGACTTTCCACTCACGAAATTTTCATGCGGCTGTGGTCGGCGGCGGTCTCGTCGGCAAGACGGCGGCGCTTGCGCTGACGCAATCCGGCTTGCGCACGGCGCTGCTCGCAACGCCCGCCGCTGCGCCGCCTGCCGCCGATAGCTTCGACTCCCGCATCTACGCGCTTTCATCGAGCTCGCAGGCACTGCTGGAACGGCTGCGCGTCTGGCAGGCGCTGGAGCACGAAAAACTCGGGCCGGTGCTGGACATGCGTGTTTTCGGCGATGCCTTCGCCGAGTTGCATTTTTCCGCATTCCAGGCCGCAGTGCCGCAATTGGCGTGGATCGTGGAATCGTCGTTGATCGAACGATCGCTCGACGCCGCGCTGCGTTTCCAGCCGAATCTCACCTGGATCGACTCGCGCGCGCAAGGCCTGACGATCCACGACGCCGCCGCGCATCTCACGCTCGCAAATGGCGACACGCTCGAAGCGGATCTGGTGGTCGGCGCGGATGGCGCGCATTCCTGGGTGCGGGCGCAGACGGGTGCGAAAATGCATCGGCGGGATTATCGGCAGACGGGTGTGGTGGCGAACTTCAAGTGCGAAAAACCGCACGCTGAAACCGCGTATCAATGGTTTCGCGATGGCGAGATCATTGCGTTATTGCCGTTGCCGGGCGATCACGTGTCGCTCGTGTGGTCCGCAAGAACCGAACACGCCGATGCCCTTCTCAAACTCGATCCCGCGCAGCTCGCGGCGGAAGTCGAGAAGGCTACGCAGAACATGCTCGGCACGCTCGAATGCGTGACGCCAGCGCAGGGCTTTCCGCTTGCGCTGCAAACCGTGGACCGGCTGATCGGCCCGCGCGTGGCGCTGGTCGGTGACGCCGCACATCTGATTCATCCGCTGGCGGGCCAAGGCATGAACCTGGGTTTGCGCGATGTCGCCGCGCTGGCCGAAACCCTCGCGGGTAAGGAAGCGTTCCGAACGGCCGGCGACCCCGTTCTCCTGCGCCGATACGAACGCACGCGTCGCGAGGACATCCAGAAACTGACGCTCGCCTGCGACGGCTTGCAGAAACTCTTCGCCATGCCCGGCACGCTCGCTCGCGCAGCGCGCAACACGGGCATGGCGCTCGTGGGTGCACAGCCGCTCATTAAGCGCTGGCTTGTGTCGGCGGCGCTTGGTTAAGAACATCCCACATACTTCAGCTTGACGGACAATCGAATGAAAATCACTCTTCGCCGCGCTCTGGTCACTGCAGCCACGCTGGCCGCGGTGTTTGGTATCGGCATCGCGGCACAAGCCGATCAGACCACCGACAAGATCAAGGCAACGCTGCAATCGCGCATAGGCGACGCCGACATCAAAAGCGTGCAGAAGTCGCCGGTTCCGGGACTCTATGAAGTGAACCTCGGCGCGCAAATCGTCTACACGGACGCCACGGGCAACTACTTGCTCATGGGCGATCTCGTCGATACCCGCACGCGCACGAATCTCACCGAAGCGCGTCTCGCGGAAACGAACAAGATCGACTTCGCCAAGCTGCCGTTCGAGAACGCGGTGAAGGTGGTGAAGGGCACGGGCGCGCGCAAGATCGCGGTGTTTTCCGATCCGAACTGCCCGTACTGCAAGCAGCTCGAAACCACGCTCAAATCCGTCGATAACGTCACTGTCTACACTTTCCTCTACCCGGTTTTGTCGCCGGATTCGGCTGTCAAGTCGAAGTCGATCTGGTGCTCGAAGGACCGCTCGACCGCGTGGGAAGGCTGGATGCTCGATCATACGGCGCCCACGGCTGCGGCCAGTTGCGACACGACTGCCATCGACAAAAACCTGAAACTCGGCCAGTCGATGAACGTCACCGGCACGCCAACCGTTTTCCTCGCGGACGGACGCCGTCTGCCCGGCGCGGTGCCGGCGGATCGGCTGGAGAAGGAACTGTCGGCGGTTCGCTGATTTAACTGTCGATTCGTCGACAGACGACAAAGGAGGCGCGTGAAGCGCCTCTTTCGCTTTTATGAACTTCCACTTGCCTGATTCTGCAATGAGCGGTTCAACCGCGAAAAGCTTGGGCCAACCACCGCGCCCGGCGATAAGAACAAAGGACCTCGACGCATGAACGCCATCCGTTACACCATCGTTCCGAAAAATCCCGCGGCGCATCTGTTCGAAGTGACGTTGAGCGTCGCGCAACCCGATCCGTCGGGCCAGCGTTTTGTGCTGCCGGTGTGGATTCCGGGCAGCTACATGATCCGCGAATTTGCCCGCAATATCGTGGCGCTGGAGGCGTTCAACGCGGCTGGCCGCAAGCTTGCCATTGATAAAACCGACAAACATGCTTGGGCAACCGCGCCGCACGATGGCCCGATCACGCTGCGTTACGAGGTTTATGGCTGGGATTTATCGGTGCGTGCCGCGCATCTCGATGACACCATCGGCTTTTTCAACGGCACGAGCGTGTTTCTGGCGGTGGAAGGGCAGGCCGATGCGCCCTGCATAGTCGATATCCAAAAGCCTTCTGGCGCGCACTACGCAGGCTGGCGTGTGGCGACGGCATTGCCCGAGGCGCGCGGCACGAAGCGCTATGGTTTTGGCACCTATGAAGCGCCGAACTACGACGCGCTGATCGATCATCCGGTCACGCTGGGCGAGTTTGCACTCGGTTCCTTCGATGCCCACGGCTCGAAGCATGACATCGTGATTTCAGGCCGCGTGACCGGGCTCGATATGCATCGGCTGGAAAACGACCTCAAGCGTGTTTGCGAAGCGCAGATTGCGTTGTTCGAGCCGCGTACGAAGAAGGCGCCGGTCGATCGTTATGTGTTCATGACGGTTGCCGTAGCCGATGGTTACGGCGGGCTGGAACATCGGGCATCGACGGCGTTGATCTGCAATCGCGCGGATCTGCCTGTGACCGGACGCCCGGACGTGACGGAGGGGTATCGGACGTATCTTGGTCTTTGCAGCCACGAGTATTTCCATACGTGGAACGTGAAGCGCATCAAACCGGCCGCGTTCGCACCGTACGATTTATCGCAGGAAAATTACACGTCGCTGTTGTGGTTGTTCGAAGGTTTCACGTCGTATTACGACGACCTGATGCTTGTGCGCAGCGGCCTGATCAGCGCGAGCGAGTATTTTTCGCTTCTGGGTAAAACGCTCGGCGGCGTGTTGCGCGGGTCGGGGCGGCTCAAGCAGACCGTGGCGGAAAGCTCGTTCGACGCGTGGGTCAAATATTATCGGCAGGACGAAAACGCGGCGAATGCGATCGTCAGTTATTACCAAAAAGGATCCCTTGTCGCGCTCGCTTTCGATCTTTCGATCCGTGCGCAAACCGAGGGCAAGAAGTCGCTCGACGACGTCATGCGGCTCTTGTGGCAACGCTACGGACGCGATTTTTATCATGGCAAAGCGCGGGGTATCGAGGAACACGAAGTCGAAGCGCTGTTCGCCGAAGCCACCGGCGCCGACCTGAAAAAGCTGTTCCGCGACGGCGTCCACGGCACACGCGATCTGCCGCTCGAGACCTTGTTCGAACCCTTCGGGATCACGTTCGCGGCTGACGTCGCGACCAACGGCACGGCGGCGAAACCATCGCTTGGCGCGCGCGTTCGAAATGGCGCGGATTGCGTGCTCGCGGCCGTCCACGAGAACAGCGCGGCGCAGAAAGCGGGGTTATCGGCGGGGGACGTGCTGGTTGCAATCGATGGCTTGCGCGTGACGGGATCGAATCTCGACACGCTGCTTTCGCGTTATTTGCCGGGCGCGAAGGTAGAGGTGCACGCATTTCGGCGCGACGAGTTGCGCGTCGCGCAGGTCAAACTTGATCCGCCGGAAGTATCGCGTTACGTGCTTTCCACCGCCGATGGCCGCGGTCCGTCGAAGCAATGGCGCGAACGCTGGCTGAAAGGTTGAGGAGCTAAACGCGGATTGTTCTACCATTGCAACAATCCGTCACGATTGCACAGCTTGTTCCCAACGTCGGAAAAAAGAAGAATGCGTCCTGTCAGAGCGCGATCCGTGCTCAAACTTACCAGGACAGAGGAATCATCATGACGACCATTCTTCAAATCAATTCCGCAGCCCGCTCGCAAGGCGCCCAATCCACATTGCTCGCTGACGAAGTGTCGGCGAAGCTGCAGCAAGCGCACCCGGGTGCCAAGCTTGTCGTGCGCAATCTTCTCTCCGACAACCTCCCGCATCTGGACGACGCTACCCTCGGCGCGTTCTTCACGCCCGCCGACCAGCGTAACCCGGAGCAGAACGCGATTCACGCCAAGAGCGAAGCGCTCATCGCCGAACTGCAAGCGGCTGACGTGGTCGTGATCGCAGCGCCGATGTACAACTTCGGCATTTCGTCGCAACTGAAGACGTACTTCGACTGGATCGCGCGCGCCGGTATCACGTTCAAGTACGGTGCGAACGGCCCGGAAGGCCTGGTTACGGGCAAGAAGGTGATCGTGGTGTCGGCACGTGGCGGCAAATACACCGGCACGCCGAACGACACGCAAACGCCGTATCTGAAGACGTTCCTGGGCTTCCTCGGCATGACCGATGTCAGCTTCATCTTCGCCGAAGGCCTGAATATGGGCCCGGACGCCGCCGGCGCCGCCTTGGCTACCGCACGCGACTCGATCGCCGCGCTGTGAGTTTTTAAGCCTTGCAAGCAGTAGGACGGTTTGAAAAAGCCCGCCGTGTCTGAGACATCGGCGGGTTTTTGTTTGTGCTTCTGCTTTGGCGCTTCACGCCGCGACGTCCGGTAGACGCCAATCGATGGCGGATCGCCCGTGTTGTGCCAGATACGCGTTCGCCGATGCAAAGTGCCCGCAACCCAGAAAACCGCGATGCGCCGACAGCGGTGAGGGGTGAGGCGCTTGCAGCACGCAATGTGCTTTTCCGGCCGCTACCGCCGATGCAATCAACCCCCGTTTCGCCTGCGCATGCGCGCCCCAAAGCATGAACACGAGATGTTCGTGCCGAAGGGCGAGTTCGTGAATCAACGTGTCCGTGCAATGCTCCCAGCCGCGTTTGGCGTGACTGCCGGCTTTATCGCGTTCCACGGTCAGCGACGTGTTCAGCAGCAGCACGCCTTGCTGCGCCCACGCGTCGAGACAACCGTGAGCGGGCGCGGCAAAACCGAGGCTGGCGTTGATTTCCTTGAAGATGTTTTTCAGCGATGGCGGCGGCCGAACCGGTGCGGGTACTGAAAACGCCAAACCGTGAGCCTGCGGCGCACCGCGATCTTCGCCGTGGTACGGGTCTTGTCCGAGGATCACGACCTTCACGTCGCCGGGATGTGTGAGGCGCAATGCGCGGAAGACATCGGCGGGATACACGGTCTTGCCGGCGGCGCGCTCGGCGTCGACGAATGCGCACAACGTGGCGTAATGCGGGCTGTCGATGAACGACTTCAGGTGTTTGCGCCAGTCTGCCGGCAACGCATCGAACTGGCTTTCCAGCGAGGTGAACGCCTGCTGGGATTTCGGGGCGTCAGCTTCGAACAGGGACACCTGACTCATTTCACGCCACCGTTGGATCCGGCCACTTTCGCCTCGCACAGGTCGTAACCCCGGCGCGCCTTACTGGCGTCTTCGGGCTGGAGATAGAGAAACGCCCGCCGCATTTGCGCAGCGACGGTGTTCAGCGCCTCTTCATTGCCGGATTTCAGTTCGAGTTCGAGTTCGCTGATCGGCGTGGTGCGGCGCTCGCCATCCACGTCAGCCGTCACTTCGCCCAGATCCAGCGCTGCTTCGATCTTCGTACCGTCAATGTCGATATCCCAGATCACACGCGAGAAATCGGTACGGAACAGGGCGGTCAATTCCGGCGCGGCGTCGCTGAGCGCGCTGGCGGCATTTTCGTCGTCGCAGATTTCGAGCAGGGCGGGGATTTCCAGCGCCTCGCCGGCCACGGGCATTTCCCACTCGTGCCGGTTGTGCAAGCCACCCTCGGCTTCACCCGCCGTCTTATACGTTTGCAGCCATTGATCCGGCGTGCCACGTAGACGCACCGCACTTTTCGCCTTGGCGAGCGCGCGATCGGGGGTGTCGAAGTAGACGTTGGTGAGTTGGATCTTGCGGCCTTCCCGACCGGTACGTTGCGTCAGGACTCTCGCAATTTCGCCGTGTTCCGACGTCGGCAACGACAGTTTGATCTCGCGTTCAATGCTCAAAATAAACTCCGTGCGACAGCGTCAGAAGAACATTCGTGCAAGTTCGGTACCGGGGTCATCGGCGCGCATGAACGCTTCGCCGACCAGGAAAGTCTGCACGTCCATCGCGCGCAGCCGGTCGACATCCACGCGGCTCAGAATGCCCGATTCCGTCACCACGATACGATCCTCGGGAACCATGTCCAGCATGCCGATAGTCGTTTCGATCGACGTTTCGAACGTGCGCAGGTTGCGGTTGTTGACGCCCATCAGCGGTGTCTTCAAGGTAAGCGCTTGCTCGAGTTCATCGCGATCGTGAACCTCTACAAGCACAGCCAGACCGAGCGAGTGCGCGAACGCTTCCAGATCACGCATTTGCGAAGGCTGGAGTACGGCGGCGATCAGCAAAATGCAGTCGGCACCCATCGCGCGGGCTTCCAGGATCTGATAAGGATCGATGATGAAATCCTTGCGCAGAACTGGCAGACTGCACGCGGCGCGCGCTTCCTCCAGATATGCGACGCTGCCTTTGAAGAACTGCACGTCGGTCAGCACCGACAAACACGCGGCGCCCGCTTGCTCGTACGATTTCGCGATGTCGGCGGGGACGAAGTTCTCGCGTATTACGCCCTTCGACGGACTCGCTTTCTTCACTTCAGCGATGATCGCGGGCTTCCCCGCGGCGTGCTTCGCGCGCAATGCACCAACGAAGTCGCGCGAGTCGCGTGTGCTTGCCTGCAAACGCAGTTCCTCGAGCGACACGCTTTCCTTCGCGACGCGAATTTCGTCGCGTTTGACTGTGATGATGCGGTCGAGAATATCGCTCATTTCCTGGGCCCTTTATTTGACGAATTGCTGCGTGAAACGCACGAGTTCATCGACTTTTTCGCGCGCTTGTCCGCTCGCGATCACCTCTTTCGCGACAGCCATGCCGGCCTCGATCGATTCCACCACGTTCGCGGCATATAGCGCCGTGCCCGCGTTCAGCGTCACAATTTCGCGCGCGACGCACGACTTGTTGTTCAACGCGCCGAGCAGCATGGTCTTCGATTCCTGCGCGTCGGCCACTTTCAGCGTCCGGTTCGACACCATCTGCAAGCCGAAATCTTCGGGGTGAATCTCATACTCGCGAACTTCGCCGTTGCGCAGCTCACCCACTACCGTTGCCGCACCCAGCGATACCTCGTCCATGCCGTCCTTGCCGTACACCACTAGCACGTGCTGTGCGCCGAGCCGCTGCATCACACGTACCTGGATGCCGACCAGGTCTTCATGGAACACGCCCATCAACTGATTCGGCGCGCCGGCCGGATTGGTCAGCGGACCGAGGATGTTGAAAATCGTCCGCACGCCGAGTTCTCGGCGCACCGGCGCAATGTTTTTCATGGCCGGATGGTGGTTTGGCGCGAACATGAAACCCATGCCCGTTTCGGCAATGGATTGCGCCACTTGTTCCGGCTTCAAATCGATATTCACGCCCAGCGCTTCGAGCACGTCGGCGCTACCTGATTTACTCGATACCCCGCGATTACCGTGCTTGGCGACTTTCGCGCCGGCGGCTGCCGCGACGAACATCGTAGCTGTCGAAATGTTGAAGGTATGCGAGCCGTCGCCGCCGGTGCCCACGATATCGACGAGATTGGCGTCGTCCGGCACGCTCACGTGATTCGCGAACTCGCGCATCACGGTCGCCGCGGCAGCGATTTCCCCGATGGTTTCCTTCTTCACGCGCAAACCGGTGATGATCGCGGCGGACATCACCGGCGACATTTCGCCGCGCATGATCATGCGCATCAGGTGGAGCATTTCGTCGTGGAAAATCTCGCGATGCTCAATCGTCCGTTGCAGCGCTTCCTGGGCCGTAATAGTCATGATCGGATCTCGGTTCACGCGCGAATGCCTTGCGCCGGGCTCTTGACGAAGTTTTCGAGCAGCGCATGGCCGTGCTCGGACAGAATCGATTCCGGGTGAAATTGCACGCCCTCGACCGCGAGTTTCTTATGGCGCACGCCCATGATTTCACCGTCGGGCGTCCACGCCGATATTTCCAGGCAGTCCGGCAGCGACTCGCGTTCGATCGCGAGCGAGTGATAACGCGTCACGCTGAAATGTTTCGGCAGATCGGAAAACACGCCGCGGCAATCGGTTTCGATCGTGCTCACCTTGCCGTGCATGATGGTTTGCGCGCGTACCACGCGTCCGCCGAACGCTTCGCCGATAGCCTGATGGCCCAGGCAGACGCCGAGAATGGGGATCTTTCCAGAAAACTCGCGCAGCACGTCGAGCGTGATGCCCGCATGTTGCGGGTTGCTCGGCCCGGGCGACAGGCAGATCCGCTCGGGATTCAGCTTCGCGATTTCATCGAGGGTAATTTCGTCGTTGCGGAAGGTCCGCACGTCCTCGCCCAGTTCGCCGAAATACTGGACCAGGTTATAGGTGAACGAATCGTAGTTGTCGATCATCAGCAGCATGGTCTGTCTCCGGATCAGAAGTCGCTATCGAGGCCGTCTTGCACCTGCTCGGCGGCGCGCAGCACTGCTCGCGCCTTGTTCTCCGTCTCCTGCCATTCCGACTCGGGCACCGAATCCGCGACGACACCCGCCGCCGCCTGCACATACAAATTGCCCTTGTGGATGAGACCGGTGCGGATAGCGATGGCGAGATCCATCTCGCCAGTGAATGACAGATAACCGCAAGCGCCGCCGTACAAACCGCGTTTCACCGGCTCCAGCTCGTCAATGATTTCCATCGCCCGCACTTTCGGTGCGCCTGAGAGCGTGCCGGCGGGGAAGGTGGCGCGCAGCACGTCGAAGTTGGTCGTGCCGGGTTTCAGCTTACCCTCCACCGAACTTACGATGTGCTGGACATGCGAGTACTTTTCGATCGCCAGCTTGTCTGTCACCACCACAGATCCCGTCTGTGCAATCCGGCCCACGTCGTTACGTGCCAGATCGATCAGCATGACGTGTTCGGCCACTTCCTTCGGATCGTTCAGCAATTCGGTGGCGAGTTCAGCGTCGCGTTCTGGCGTATTGCCGCGCGGACGGGTACCGGCGAGCGGGCGGATCGTGACGATCCGCTCGTCCCCGCGCTTTTCCTGCCGCACCAGAATTTCCGGCGACGCGCCCACCACATGGAATTCGCCGCCGAAGTTGTAGTAATACATATACGGCGACGGATTCAGCGAGCGCAATGCGCGATACAGCGAGAGCGGGTTATCGCGGAACGGCTTCACCAGGCGTTGGCCAACCTGGACCTGCATCAATTCGCCGGCCGCGATGTATTCCTTCGCTTTGCGCACGGCGTTCAGATAATCGTCCTTCGCAAACTCGCGATACGTCTCTGTACGTACGCTCGCCGACGTCACCGGCGGCTGCACGGTCGTGCGCAAACGCGCGCGCAATTCGCGCAGACGCTGCTTGGCCTTCGTGAAGGCTTCGGGCACGGTCGGATCGGCATAGACGATCAGGTATAGCTTGCCGGCGAGATTGTCGATAACCGCCATTTCCTCGGTCAGCAGCAACTGGATATCGGGTAGTCCGAGATCGTCGCGCGGAGCCGTATGCGCGAGCTTTTTCTCGATATAACGCACGGCGTCGTAGCCGAAATACCCGGCCAGGCCACCGCAAAAACGCGGCAATCCCGGGCGTTGCGCAATCTTGAAGCGTTTCTGAAACTCTTCGATAAACCCCAGCGGATCGGCTTCGCTCGTTTCGATTACTTTGCCGTCGGTCAGCACTTCCGATACGCCGTTCTGCACGCGAATCATGGTTCGGGCCGGCAAGCCGATGAACGAGTACCGGCCGAAGCGCTCGCCGCCGACCACCGATTCCAACAGGAAAGAGTTAGCGCCATTGCGCTCGGTTTGAGCGAGCTTGAGATAAAGCGAGAGCGGCGTTTCGAGGTCGGCAAGCGCCTCGGCGATCAGCGGAATGCGGTTGAAACCTTCATTCGCCAGCGATTGGAATTCGAGTTCGGTCATGTTCTGATCCTTTACGTGTCGCTTGTTGAGTTTGGCGACATCGAGCACACACTGGGCGCTGCGGGCAATTTACCGCGTGGCGCGAAACCCGCTTTGGTTTGTGCATCGGCTGAGACTTCACGCGCTGTTCCGATTATCGGGGCTGTAGCCGTTCGGGGGAACGGTGAAGCCTCAAGCTAAAACTCGGGCGCAGCGAATGATGCGGATCAGGCCTGGCATCAAGATAAAACAAGTCGGCGGGATCGGCGCGCGGAATGCGCAGCGAAACAAAAAACGGTTGCCGAAGACGAGCTTCGGCGGACCTCAGGCGAGGTTAGCGCGACCAGCGACGCCAGGGCCAGGCTCCCCGGTCGATGCTGCTCAGACTCCGTTTTTTGTTCAGAAACATGAGGATTGAACTAGTCAGTCGATGTTGTCGCGCCGGGTGCATCGGGCGCGGCCATGGTTGCTGCTATTGCCTGTGCGGCAGCCAGCAGGGAAGAAACTATACCATCGGATTTCACCAGGTGCACGGGTTTGCCGTGGTTGTAACCGTAAGGCACTGTAAGCGTCGCCATGCCTGCCGCACGACCCGCCAGTGCGTCATTCTCCGAGTCGCCGATCGCCACAGCTTCGCGCGGCAGCACGTCAAGCCGTTCGCAGGCGATCAGCATAGGCGCGGGGTCAGGCTTTTTTTGCGGGACGGAATCGCCCCCGAGCACGACCTTGAAGTACTCGGCCAAGCCGAATTTTGTCAGCAACTCAACGGCGAACCGGTGTGGCTTGTTCGTTACGCACGCCAGCGGCAGACCGAGATCCCGCAGCGCTTTCAAGCCTTCGGTGACCTCAGGAAAGAGGGTGGCGCGCTGTCCGTTGATGCGCGCGTACTCGGTCTGATAGATGGCGAGCGCGTCATCGAACTTCGTGGTTGCCTCTAGCGCTGAAAAACGCACGGCCAGTACGCTGCGGATCAGGTTCTCCGACCCCTTGCCGATATAGCCGATCACTTCGTCGCGCTCAGTCGCCTTCGTGCCGATGCGCGCCAGCATGCCGTTCAGGGCCGCCACAAAATCGTCTGCTGTATCGATCATCGTGCCGTCCAGGTCGATGATTGCCGCGCGCAACGTCTTGTTCGTGAACGCCGGAAGTTCTGCCGTGAGTTCGCTCATCGTGCTTCCCCGGTATTAACTTTCGCCAACTCGGCGCGCATTTGGGCGATCACGTCGCGGTAATCGTGTTTGCCGAAAATCGCCGATCCCGCCACGAACGTGTCTGCGCCGGCTTCCGCGATTTCCCGGATGTTGTCGATCTTGACGCCGCCGTCCACTTCGAGATGAATCTCACGACCGGTCCGCTCGCAGTATTCATCGATACGCCGGCGCACCTCGCGTAGCTTGTTGAGCGCTTCTGGAATAAAAGACTGCCCTCCGAAACCCGGATTCACCGACATGATCAGTACCAGGTCGACCTTGTCCATCACGTGATCGAGATAATTCAGCGACGTGGCCGGGTTGAAGACCAGGCCCGCCTTGCAGCCGTGATCGCGAATCAGCGAAAGCGTACGATCGATGTGATCCGAGCCTTCCGGATGAAAGCTGATCACATTGGCGCCCGCTTTTGCGAAATCCGGCACGATGCGATCGACCGGGCGCACCATCAGATGCACGTCGATTGGCACGTCCGTGTGCGGACGCAGCGCCTCGCAGACCATGGGGCCGATTGTCAGGTTCGGCACGTAGTGGTTGTCCATCACGTCAAAGTGGATCCAGTCCGCACCGGCGGCGACCACATTGCGGACCTCCTCGCCGAGAATGGCGAAGTCGGCGGACAAAATACTGGGGGACAGGCGAAATTGCGTCATGACGTCGGCCGGTTGCGAGCGGAAAATGCATTTTACAGTGTGACGACGTTTTTGACCGCTGACCGAATGGCCAACGTCCCGCCCTGCGGTCTTCCGCGGCGGTTCCGGGCGCTTGACAAAGCCCTTGCAAGCCATGGCGTTCTGTTGCGGGCACCGGCTGCATCAAGCAGAATGCGTCACCTGACGTTCACGCAAATTCGCGGAACCCGCGGCCGACCTCCGTCCGCAAAGGGTTCGAACCCGCGCAGCACATTTTGAATTGGAAAAGCGATGAGCCAGTATGAATTCAGCGTATCCGTCCAGACGCAATATCTGCCTGAACAATCGGATCCGGATGCCCGCCAGTTCGCGTTCGCGTACACCCTGACCATTCGGAATACCGGCCAGGTCGCGGCACAACTGATCTCGCGCCACTGGATCATTACCGACAGCGACGACGTGGTTCAGGAAGTAAAGGGACTTGGCGTGGTGGGCAACCAGCCGTTGCTGCCGCCGGGCGAGAAATTCGAGTACACGAGCTGGGCCGTCATTGCGACGCCCGTTGGCACGATGCGCGGCTCGTATTTTTGCGTGGCAGAAGATGGCGAGCGTTTCGAGGCGCCCATTGCCGAATTTGCGCTGCACATGCCGCGTACGCTGCACTGAACTAGCGCTAAAGCACGTGGCGTTATGGCGCGTGTGTTGCTGCTAACGCCTGTTTTTCTTCTTGCCAGAAGCCGTCCACACGACGATAAAGATCAGCAGAAGCAGCGCCACGAGAGACTCGAGCGCAAAAATAAGCATTGGATATTCGTCGAATAGATCAGACATGGCGGTTCTCATCAAGAACGAACATTGTATGCGTTTCACCCGCTCGCTCGCCGGATTGGCGGGCTGGGTGGCGTCGATCACAGCAGCTGTCCTGCTCGCTTCGTGCGGTGGTGGCGCCGGCAAGTCCGGGTATCTGGCGCCGCCAACCGGCGCACCGATCATCACCGGACAGCGCGCGGCTAACCGCCTGACGGCGGTGAGCTGGCAGCAGGTGCCGGGCTGGCAGGACGATTCGTTGCTCGGCGCGACGGCCGCGCTGCGACAGAATTGCAGCCGTCTCGCGCAACAACCCGCCTGGCGTCGGGCGTGCGCGGCGGCGCAACGGCTCGACGATCTCGACATGAACGCCGCCCGCGAATTCTTCGAGGCGTACTTCACGCCATTCCAGTTGGCCAACACCGATGGCACGCTCGACGGTCTCGTGACCGGTTACTACGAGCCGCTGCTCCGAGGCTCGCGGACCCGACACGGGTCGTATCAGTACGCGTTGTATCGATGGCCGTATCGGTTCAAAGCCGGTTCCGCGCTGCCGGCACGCGCTCAGCTTGAAAGTTCTGGCGTGCTAAATGGCAACGAACTGGTGTGGGTCGACGATCCGATCGAGGCGTTTTTCCTGCAGATCCAAGGCTCGGGACAAGTCGTGATGGAAGACGGCACCACAATGCGCGTTGGTTTCGGCGGGACCAACAACCAGCCGTACAAATCGATCGGGCGTGAGCTGCTGGATCGACGCGAACTCACGCCCGCACAGGCCACGATGCAAGGCATCAAGGCGTGGGCGAAAGCGAATCCCTCGCGTGTGGACGCGTTGCTCGACGTGAATCCGCGCTTTGTGTTTTTCCGCGAGATGCCGGGAACGGAAACGCTGGCGGCCGGCGTTGGAACCGGGCCGGTTGGCGCACTAGGTGTTCCGCTTACGCCCGAGCGCTCGATTGCGGTCGACCCTTCCTCCATTCCACTCGGCACGCCGGTTTTCTTGCAGACCACTCGCCCGTTGAGCAATTCGCCGATGAATCGGCTCGTATTCGCCCAGGACACCGGCAGCGCGATCAAGGGCGGCGTGCGCGCGGACTATTTCTGGGGTTTGGGCGACGATGCCGGGGATCTCGCCGGCCGGATGAAGCAGGCCGGGCGGATGTGGCTGCTGCTGCCGAATTCATAGACGGCTGGTTGGGAGGTTGTTGCGAAGTCGGACCAGCCGTTTTCTTCGAGCGGCTGTTTGTTGATGAACTCGCTGCTTTGCCCCCACCGCGAGCACAGCGGCGGGCTAAATCAACTCGCTACCTTTCGCCGATCTATCACCCGCCGCGCTTTCCCGACCGACCGCTCGATACCGTTCACCCCCAGCACCTGAACAACTGCACTGACCCCGATCAACGCTTTGATGTCGTAAGCGAGCGCCGCTTTGGCTTGATCGAGCACGTTCGTATCCGGCGCCGTTTCAGGGCAGGGTTCGACATTCAACGTGAGCACATCGAGTGGACCTTCTTTCGTCAGCACGATTTGGTAATGCGGTGCGAACGCGTGCTGTTTGAGCAGCAGCTCTTCGATCTGCGTGGGGAATACATTCACGCCGCGCACGATCATCATGTCGTCCGAGCGACCTGTGATTTTTTCCATCCGGCGCATTGTCCGTGCACTGCCAGGCAAAAGCCGCGTGAGATCGCGGGTCCGATAGCGGACGATCGGCAGCGCCTCCTTGGTCAGCGAAGTGAACACGAGTTCGCCCAGTTCCCCGTCGGGCAACACCTCGCCGGTATCCGGATCGATGATCTCGGGATAGAAATGATCTTCCCAGATCGTCGGACCGTCCTTCGTCTCCACGCACTCCGACGCCACACCCGGTCCCATTACTTCCGATAGTCCGTATATATCGACTGCATCGATACCCATTCGTTTCTCGATGGCCGCGCGCATGTCGTTGGTCCACGGCTCGGCGCCGAAGATGCCGATGCGCAGCGAGCAATCCGCGGGGTGAACGCCTTGTCGCTCGAGTTCGTCGGCGATCGACAGCATGTAGCTTGGCGTCACCATAATGATGTCAGGACGAAAATCCTGGATCAGTTGTACTTGTTTTTCTGTCTGGCCGCCGCCGAACGGGATCACGGTCAACCCTGCGCGCTCCGCGCCGTAATGAGCACCAAGGCCGCCAGTGAAGAGACCGTAGCCGTAGCTGACATGGACTTTGTCGCCGCGGCGTGCACCCGCTGCACGAATGGAACGCGCGACGAGGTTGGCCCAGGTGTCAATGTCCTTTGCCGTGTAGCCGACTACTGTCGGCTTGCCCGTCGTCCCCGACGACGCGTGAATTCGCGAAATCCGCTCGTGCGGAACGGCGAACATACCGTACGGATAGTTATCGCGGAGATCCTGTTTCGTCGTGAACGGGAAACGCGCCAGGTCGGCCAGGGTTTTCACGTCATCCGGATGCACGCCTGCTTCGTCGAACTTGCGGCGGTACACCGGCGAGTTTTCATACGCATGGGCGAGCGACCACTTGAGGCGTTCGAGTTGCAGTGCCGTCAGTTCGTCGCGGCTGGCCGTCTCGATCGGGTCCAGCGAAAGCGCGGTGCTCATTGAATGTCTCCTTCTCGATCGTCGATCAATGGCCCGAATCATGTTCGTACGGGCGCTGTGTTTTGTAGAGTGGGTCAGTCAGGACTCCACCGTAACCAGATTCCCTTTTATCTGGGACGACTTGCCGCGGAACATGGCGACTGTTTCGCCGTCACGGTTCGTGACGCGGATGTCGTAGATGCCAGTTCGCCCGGTCAGTGATTGCTCGACAGCTTCTGCCGACAAGCGGTCGCCGCCCTTGACAGCACGTAGGAATTCGATGGAACAGCCCGCCGCGACCGTATTGATGTTGTACGAGTTGCAGGCGAACGCGAACGTTGAATCGGCCAGCGTGAAGATGAGTCCGCCGTGGCAGATGCCGTGACCGTTCAGAAAGTCGTCGCGGACGTTCATCTGCATGCGCGCATACCCCGCTCGAACCTCCTTGAGTTCGATGCCGAGCGCACGGCTACAGGCGTCCGCTTCGTACATGGCTTGCGCGGTCGCGTTGGCGAGTTCTTCAGGCGTCATTGCCGGGTTCTCCTGGAATTTTTTGGTCGAATCTCAGAGGCCATCGAATCGCGGCGCGCGTTTTTCCTTGAAGGCGGCGACACCCTCGGCATAGTCGTGCGAGTCACCCAATTCGCGTTGAACGTCGCGTTCCAGATCGAGTTGCTGATCGAGCGTGTTGTTCGCGCTCGCCCGAATGGCATGCTTGATCGCGGCGACGGCCTTCGCGGGCTGCTGCGCGAGCTGCGTGGCAAGCTTCAATGCCGCGCTCTGTAGTTCCGCGTCGTCGACGACCTTCCAGACCAGTCCCCACGCTTCGGCTTGCTCGGCGCCCAGCTTGTCACCGGTCAACGCAAGGCCCAGCGCCCGCGCTTCGCCGACTCGCCGCGGCAATAGCCATGTGCCACCGGAATCAGGAACCAAACCGATCTTCACAAAGGCCTGAACGAAACTCGCTGAACGCCCCGCTACGATCAGATCGCACGCCATCGCGAGATTAGCCCCCGCACCGGCCGCTGTACCGTTGACGGCGGCAATCACGGGTAACGGCAGAGCCTGCAGACGGCGCACGAGCGGGTTGAAGTACCCGTCGATCAGCGCGCCCAGATTGGTCATCGCTCCCGGCGTGAAATCGAGATCGGCGAGATCCTGGCCAGCGCAAAAACCGCGGCCCGCGCCCGTGATGATCAACGCACGGGCGTCGCTTCCTTCGACCTGATCGAGCGCCTTGCTCAATTCTTCATGCATCGTCCGAGTGAAACTGTTCAGCTTGTCGGGACGATTCAGCGTCAGCGTGGCGACGTGCGTGCCGGCGTCGATACTGATGACGATTGAATTGCCGTTGTCGTGCATGGTGTCTCCTTGCTCGCTACGTTGTGCAAATACGCATGTCTTCGATACTAGCCGCGCCCACCGCCGCTTTCCATTCGGTCGAACGGCCTATGTCTCCACGCGATGTTGCGGGCCGGGCACCTATGCCGGTTGGCTAGCTGTTGGCGGCGCGGTCTTGGGTGCAACATGCACTCTGCTTTGAACAACGCGGAAGCGGTTCGCTACGTATGCTGCGTCGGACAACGCCGAGTTCGCCGCAGGATTGGCGCCGGTGCCATGGAAGTCCGAGTATGCCGCCGTCTGGTTGACGAAAACGCCACCGGTCAGGTTGATCGAGAGCGCGACACCGCCGCGAATGGCTGCGCCGTAAGCAGCGTCAACAACCGCGTCGTCGGTGCTGTACACGGAGAACGTGAGCGCACCGTGTTCCGCGGCAATCGATCCCGCCAGATCGAGAGACTGCGCAGTCGAATCCGTAGCAATGACGAACGAGATCGGGCCGAACCACTCTTGCGTGAATTTTGCGGTGTCGGTGCGAACGTCCAGTTTCAACATGAGGGGGGAGCGCACGTGGGCATCGGGGAAAGCAGGGTGAGCTAGCGATTGACTGTCCACAAGCACTTCACCCAGTTGCCGGGCGTCGGCAATGCGCGCCATCACGCCGTCATTCTGAATGGCGCCCGTCACTTCGACTGCGCGGGCCGGATCGCCAATCAGCTTTTCGACGGCAGCCGCGAGTGTCTTCGCGACATCGTCGAAGCTCATCTGGCCGTCGCTCGTGCGGATGCCCTCGCGTGGGACGTAGATGTTTTGCGGCGCCGTGCACATTTGGCCGGAGTACAGCGCCAGCGAGAACGCAATGTTGCTGGCGACGGCTTTGAGGTTATCGACGGAATCGATCACGATCTGATTCACGCCGGCCTTTTCGGTATAGACCTGTGCCTGGTGTGCGTTGCGTTCGAGCCAGGTGCCGTTCTGCGTGCTGCCGGTGAAGTCGATCAGCTTGATCTCGGGGCGCAGGGCGAGGTCCTGAACGAGCGGACCATCGTTTGATTCAGTGGCCAGCAGCATGACCACGTTCGGATCGAATCCCGCTTCGCGAAGAACGTCGCGAGCGATGCGCACCGTAATAGCCAGCGGCAGGATGGCGCCAGGATGCGGCTTGACGATGACCGTGTTACCCGTGGCCAGATCGGCGAATATGCCGGGATAGCCGTTCCAGGTGGGGAACGTGCAACAGCCGAGCACAAGGCCCGTGCCGCGCGGTACGACGGTATAGCGTTTGTGCATCGCGAGCGGCGGATTCTTACCCTGGGGCTTTTCCCAATAAGCGTTGGCTGGAATTTGGCGAATCAGGTCCCACGCGTAGGTCACCGCTTCGAGCGCGCGATCCTGCGCGTGCGGACCGCCTGCCTGAAAGGCCATCATGAAGGCCTGTCCGGTCGTGTGCATGACGCTATAGCCGATCTCGAAGCTTGCCTTGTTCAGCCGAGTCAGGATTTCGAGGCTTACGCCTGCCCACGCGTGGGGCCCGGCAGCGCGCCACTGACTTTGCGCCGCGGCAGATGCCGCCAGCAGTGCGTCGACGCTCGCTTTCGGATAACGGATTCCGAGCGCGAGTCCAAAGGGCGAGCGTTCATTACCGACCGTCTCACCGGTGGTTGGCTGGTCGAGATCGAACGTCCGGTTCAGGTGCGCTTTGAAGGCCGCCTCGCCGTCCGAGCTAGCGGTTTCACCGTACACTTTAGGACTTGGCATTTCGGGAAACGGGCTCCAGTAGCCACGTGTTGCAATGGCGGCAAGCGCTTGATTAAGCGTCGCTTCGTGCTTCGTGAATAGCGGATGTGTCATGGCGGCAAGGGATGAGTGACGATGATATGCGCTTGATCAATTAATTGACCGACCGGTTGGTTTGCGAATGTTAGCATTTTCGAGACGTGTGCGCGAAGCGTTTTCGCGCGAGTTCACATAGGAGGAATGAATGGCTTACGAGAATCTATTGACCGAAGTCCGCGGGCGAGTCGGCTTGATCACGCTGAACCGGCCGAAGGCGCTCAATGCACTAAACGATGCGCTGATGGACGAACTTGGCGTCGCACTAAAGCAATTCGATGCTGACGAGAACATCGGCGCGATCGTGCTGACCGGTAGCGAGAAGGCGTTCGCAGCGGGGGCGGACATCGGCATGATGGCCGGCTACTCCTATATGGACACGTTCAAGGGCGAGTACATCACGCGCAACTGGGAGACCGTGCGCACCATTCGCAAGCCCGTGATTGCAGCGGTGTCCGGCTTCGCGCTCGGCGGCGGCTGCGAGTTGGCCATGATGTGCGACATCATTATTGCCGCCGATACCGCCAAGTTCGGTCAGCCGGAAATCAAACTTGGCGTTATTCCTGGTGCTGGCGGCACGCAACGCTTGCCGCGCGCGGTGTCGAAGGCGAAGGCAATGGACATGTGCTTGACCGCACGCATGATGAACGCCGACGAGGCGGAGCGCGCAGGATTGGTGTCCCGTGTTGTCCCGGCTGCAAGCCTGTTGGAGGAGGCGATGGAGGCAGCATCGACAATCGCGAGCTTCTCGTTGCCGGCCGTGATGATGGCGAAGGAGTCTGTTAATCGCGCATATGAATCGACGTTGGCAGAAGGGGTTCATTTCGAGCGTCGCTTGTTCCATTCGCTCTTTGCCACCGAGGATCAGAAGGAAGGAATGGCCGCGTTTGTCGAGAAGCGGAAACCGGTTTTCAAGCATCGCTGAAAATCTTTTCGCGAACCCCTTGCGCGAGGCTGAAACGGGCACTAGAATTCCGTTCCTTCGCTTCTCGATGAGGCGAAGGGAAGTGAGAAAGTGGGTGAAGCGTGGCGCGATAGAGGATGTCGCGGAGCCAAGCAGGACGGGCTTCGCAGCGAATCGGAAAGTCGGGGTTGAGTAAAAAACCTGTTGACGAAATGCGAAGT
>NZ_AEJF01000376.1 GCF_001028175.1 Caballeronia mineralivorans PML1(12) | reverse complement strand
CTTACTGCTTCACGCCTTCGGCTTGAATGTGCAGCGTCGTTTTCATCTTGAAGCCGTACGCCTTGCCGTAGTCCACACCGAAGTCGTCACGATTGAACGTTGCCGTCGATTCCGTGCCGCACACTTCCTTCTTCAGCATCGGGTGCATGATGCATTTGAACGAGTCGATTTTCAGGTTCACCGGCTTCGTCACGCCATGCAGCGTCAGCTCGCCGATCACTTCCACCGGCACGTCGCCCTTGAACTTCATCGACGTACCCTTGTAGGTCGCGGTCGGGAATTTGTCGGTGTCGAAGAATTGCGCGCTCTTCAGTTCGCCAGTCAGCTTCTCATTGCCGATATCGACCGTCGTCATGTCGATGGTCGCGTCCAGCGTGCCTTTCTGCGCTGCGCGATCGAGCGTCACCGTACCGCTGCC
>NZ_AEJF01000375.1 GCF_001028175.1 Caballeronia mineralivorans PML1(12) | reverse complement strand
GTTCTTGCTGCACCGCTTGCACATCGACCTGGTGGTAATGCAGCGCATGCAGCGTTGCGGCGGTCGGCGAGGGCACCCATGCCGTATTCGCGCCCGCCTTTCGGATGAGCAACCTTCTGCTCGAGCATGGCGTGCATCAGGTCGGGCATTGCCCACATGCCCTTGCCGATCTGTGCACGTCCACGCAACCCCGAGCTAAGTCCTGCCAGCACGTTATTGCGCTCATAAGCCGTGATCCACGCCGACGACTTCATGTCGCCCTTGCGCATCATCGGGCCGGCTTCCATCGCGCTGTGCATCTCGTCGCCGGTGCGGTCGAGGAAGCCCGTGTTGATGAACGCCACCCGCGCCGATGCCACCGCAATGCACGCCTGCAGGTTGACGCTCGTGCGCCGTTCCTCGTCCATGATGCCCATCTTGATGGTGTAACGCGGCAGGCCGAGCAGGTCTTCCACGCGTCCGAACAGTTCATCGGAGAACGCGACTTCGGCCGGGCCGTGCATCTTCGGCTTGACGATATAAATCGATCCCGTGCGCGAATTGAGCTTGTTCTTGAGGTCGTGCATCGCGCCGAGCGATGTCATCACGGCGTCGAGAATGCCTTCGGGAATCTCGTGCCCGTCGCGATCGACGATAGCCGGATTCGTCATCAGATGCCCGACGTTACGGATAAACAGCAAGGAGCGGCCATGCAGCGTCACCGTCGAGCCATCGGGCGCGGTGTATTCGCGGTCGGTGTTCAGGCGGCGCGTGAACGTCTTGCCGTTCTTCGTGACTTCCTCTGCCAGATCGCCTTTCATCAGACCGGTCCAGTTGCGGTAGAGCTGGACCTTGTCGGCGGCATCGACGGCTGCAACCGAATCCTCGCAATCGATGATGGTCGACACAGCCGCCTCCATCAGCACGTCCTTCACACGCGCGGCATCGGTCTTGCCGATGGAATCGGTCGCGTCGATCTGGATCTCGAAGTGGAGGCCATGATGCTTGAGCAGGACTGCGGACGGCGAGCCCGCGTCGCCCTGGAAACCGATGAACTGCTCGGGAGATTTCAACGCCGCTGTGCCGGTTTTCAACGTCACGGCAAGCTTGCCGCCTTCTACGCGATAAGCAGTAGCGTTCGCATGGGAGCCGTTGGCGAGCGGCGCCGCTTCATCGAGAAATGCGCGAGCGCGTGCGATCACACGTGCACCGCGAACCGGGTTGAACTGCGCGGTCCGTTGCGCGCCGTCGGTGTCGGGGATCGCATCGGTGCCATAGAGCGCATCGTACAAGCTGCCCCAGCGTGCGTTCGCCGCGTTAAGCGCGTAGCGCTGGTTCGACAGCGGCACGACGAGTTGCGGCCCGGCTTGCCCGGCGATTTCCGTATCGACGTTCTGGGTG
>NZ_AEJF01000374.1 GCF_001028175.1 Caballeronia mineralivorans PML1(12) | reverse complement strand
CAAAATAAGGCATGATTCGCTTATCTTCAAGCACATTGTGAGGAGAGCGATGGAAACTACTTCGAAGAGATTCGAGGAGTATGTGTCCCTGATGGCTCAGTCGCTTGGGCACGCTGATCGTGTCGAGCCTTTTCGTGGCTACTGTACGGGCTTGATGTTGCCGGTCAAGCGCAAGAGCGTTGAGCCCATGGCTGCGCATCTGTCACCGGACCGAGTGCGCTCGGAACACCAGCGTCTGCATCACTTTGTAGCCGATGCACCGTGGTCGGATCAGGCGGTGCTTGATACGGTGCGCGGTTACGTACTTGAGCGAGTAAGCCGGCGCGCGGGTTCGCCTGAGGCGCTGATTATTGACGATACCGGCGTTCCGAAGAAGGGTAAGCACTCGGTCGGGGTCGCTCGGCAATATTGTGGCCAGCTCGGGAAACAGGACAATTGCCAGGTCGCAGTCAGCGTCTCGCTCGCAAATGAACGCTTCAGTCTGCCGGTGCGCTATCAGCTGTATTTGCCGCAAAGCTGGGCCGATGACGCAGACCGTCGTAAGGCTGCCAAAGTGCCCGAGGCGCTTGAGTTCGTCACCAAGCCGATGCTCGCGCTGCAACTGCTCGAAAATCTCGCCGAGGTGGAATCGCTGCCCGAACTGGTTATCGCCGACGCCGGTTACGGGGCAGGCACCGAGTTCCGCGAGCAGCTCACAGCGATGGGCTTCACGTATGTGGTCGGGGTAACAGGCGCGCTCAGCCTGCAGATGCAAGCTCAGGCGCCATTGCAGGCGAAAGAGCTGGCCATGCAGCTGCCGTCGCGGCGCTTTCGCACGCTCACATGGCGTGAAGGCACCAACGCCGCCCTGTCGTCGCGCTTTGCGGCAATACGGGTGCACTGCACCTCCCGCGCAGCCCAGCCAGCTGACACCCTCGAGGAGCAATGGCTGCTCGTCGAGTGGCCCAGGGAAGAAGTCGAGCCGACCAGGTACTTCCTCAGTACGTTGCCGGCTGATACACCAATCAAGGAGCTCGTGCGACTCGCAAAACTGCGCTGGCGTATTGAGCGTGATTACCAGGAGCTCAAGCAGGAACTTGGCCTGGGGCATTTCGAGGGACGCAGTTGGCGCGGCTTTCATCACCACGCGACGCTGTGCATAGCGGCATACAGCTTTCTCGTCACCGAGCGCCTGGTGGCGCAAAAAAAAACTCCAGCTCATCGGTTACCCGGCAAAGTGTCTTCCTTACCCGAAGGCTTCCGGCCCCGGGGCGCCCCTGCGTAAGCAGCGCCATGTGCCGGACTCCATTACAACGCTGCGACTGGAGCTTGCTGCCGCGCTGCTTGCCCGTCTCGAGCGGTGCCCGTGCTGCGGCCGGAAAATCGAATAATTTGT
>NZ_AEJF01000373.1 GCF_001028175.1 Caballeronia mineralivorans PML1(12) | reverse complement strand
CATGCATCGTCCGGCTCGTCGCCGCCAGGCGCAAGTGATCCGCTCGCGAGGGCAGGAACTCGACGATCAGCTCCTGCATTTCCGCAGGCAGCACGTCGAACCCGCATGCCGTCCCGGCCCGCACCCAGCATTGCGCGCCGCGCAGCGTGACCTTTCTTTCCGTCGCCTTGGGTCCCGTTCCCGCAGCACGGCACACCTCATCTTCCAGCACGATGCCGTCAAGCTGACCGGCCAGCATCGCATCGCGCACGGCGTCGGGTGTCATGTCCAGACAGCGGGCAGTGAATCCGGCAAAGCCCGCCCGATTCAGATCGCCGCGCTCCAGAAACGCATTTGTCGCGCCAACCGCCGTGACGTAGATCGTCACCAGCAGATTGACCTGATCGCGCGTAACACCCTCCCTGAAGTCGGGCACGGGTGGCGTCTTTTCGCTTAGCACCCGCACCGCTTCTGTGAAACGCCTGTTATCGCACTCGCTTTTAAAACCAGCAGCGGCCTTGACGTATTCGCCGGCCTCTCGCGGCGAGATACCTTTCCCGAACTCGCGGTCGATCTCATCGCAGGCCTGCGTCCACGCCTCGCCGGTGTTCGCACACGGCTCGAATCCAGCGACGGTATCCAGCGAACACTGCTCAGGATTTTTCGCATTCAGGTCCGCACGATAACCGCTCGTACCCTGGCGCGAAACCGACGATTGCGGTGCAAACATGA
>NZ_AEJF01000372.1 GCF_001028175.1 Caballeronia mineralivorans PML1(12) | reverse complement strand
GCGATTCAGTTTTTACCGCAAGTGAGAAATTGCAATGCTTGATCGCATTACAGGAATGCAGGTGTTTTCTCGTGCCGCTAACGCGGGAAGCCTCTCAGCCGCCGCCCGGCAACTCGGCTTGTCTCCAGCAATGGCGACAAAGCATCTGGATGCGGTGGAACAGCGGTTGGGCGTGCGCCTGTTTCATCGAAGCACGCGCAAGCTCACCCTCACCGAGGCGGGCCAACAGTATCTGGAAGCGTGCACGCGGCTCCTTCCCGACCTGGAGGAAGCGGAGGCAATGATCGCGTCACAACGCGTGGAAGCGACCGGACTGCTCCGGCTGAACTCCCCTCTTTCGTTCGGTGTTCGCTACGTGGCGCCGCTCATTCCGGCCTTTAGCAAGCAACACCCCAAGGTCACCATCGATCTCGGATTGAATGATCGTGTGGTCGACCTCATGGAAGAAGGCTGGGATCTGACGATCCGGGTAGGACACCT
>NZ_AEJF01000371.1 GCF_001028175.1 Caballeronia mineralivorans PML1(12) | reverse complement strand
CGAATGCCCGCCATCAAACCCGTCTGGTTCTGCCCCGCACCTGGTGTTGTGCCCCCGCCGCCCGAACTGAGCGAGTAGCGTCCGTGCGTGCTGTTGCCCAGATACGAGCCCTGCAGATAAACGGCCGTCGCTTTCGACAGCGAATAGGTGCCGCGCAGCGTACCCATCGTGGCGCGGGCATCCTGCTGGGCGTTGGTGATTCGGAAGACTTCACCGTCCAGCGTGAACGCCGGGGTGATCGAATACGCCGCGCCGAGGTAGAACAGGTTCGAGTGCACGTTAGGTGTGGCAGGCGAGTCGGTATCGACATGACGGCCCACCCAGCCGCCGCCGAGCTTTACGCCGAAGACGTTCGCCCATGCATTTAATTGCATGCGAATGTCTTTATCTGCACCGCTGGTTAGCGGGAACGGGGCGACTCCATCGAAGAAGTTGGCTGCAGCCGTCGCGCCGCCGCGTTGCTCGTCGTAAGCGGCGGCCACGCCGAACACCGAGGCGTCGTACTTGAGCATGGCGGACCATTGACGGCAGTTGGTCGAATGACCGGCAACCTGCCCGGCGCACGTGCCCTGGCCCGGCGAGTTGCCGGTGCCCGCGCTGTCGCGGCCGAACGAATATGTCGCGCCCACGGTCAGGCCGTGGAAGCTGCCCTTGTAGCCGATGGTGTTATCGCTGCGGGCATTCGGCAGATACGAGTCGAGCGAACCGCTGCCGTAGATGTCCGGCCCGAGAATGTCGGCATCCGCCATTGCCCAGTAGGTCATCGTGTATTGACGGCCGAGCGACAGTTGACCATACGGGCTCGCGATACCCACCCATGCCTGACGTCCGAACAAACGCCCGCCCTGACCTGAATCGCCACCGCGTGTATTAAAGCCGCTTTCGAGAGCGAATACCGCTTTATATCCGCCGCCCAAATCTTCGGCTCCGCGCAAGCCCCAACGCGAGGGAAGCTCACCGGTGATCCCCGGCATCCGCACCACGTGGTCCCCCTGCCGCGTTCGCATGCGAGACATATTCGATGCCGGTATCAAGGATTCCGTACAAAGTCACGCTGCTTTGCGCG
>NZ_AEJF01000370.1 GCF_001028175.1 Caballeronia mineralivorans PML1(12) | reverse complement strand
TGGTGAGTAGCCCCGGGGAGTTTCACCCCGAGGCTCTCGCAGAACCGGACGTGAGGCTCGCACCTCATCCGGCTCCCGTTACCCGACCTCGCGCCGAGCGATACGCCAGTGAACGAACAACCGTGGAGCGAGTTCCTTCATCTTGCCGAGCCATCGGACACTACGCTGCTTTCGCCGCCGGAGTGTCTTGTATTTGCGTCTGGCCCACTGTGCAAGCTTCTGGTCTATATAGTGGAAGAGCTTTCGCATCTCCGACCTATAGAACGCCCCATAGTAGTTCCACCACCCTTGTATCATCGGGTTGCATAACTGCGCGATCTCTTCAAGCGTCGCTGGCGTGCGGCGATGGACCCGCCAGCCCCGCACCACCTGCCTCATCCGTTTGAGCGCGTCGCCACTCACCGCCGGCAGGAAACCGGTAAATAGCCGGTTGTGTCGACTGCGCGCTCCCCTGGGCCCGAACGTGAAGCCCAGAAACGTAAATTGCACGTTCGGAAAGGCCCCAGTACGCTTGCTGTCCTTGCAGTACACGATTTTCGACTTCTCCGGATGCATCGTCAGCCCACATTCCTCCAGCCGTAATGCAATAGAGCGCATCACCGCTTCAGCCTGCGCCTGGGTGCGGCAGTGAACCACCGCATCGTCGGCGTAGCGCGCGAAGGGACATTGTGGATACGTCCGCTTCATCCAGCTATCGAACGCGTAATGCATAAACAGATTCATCAAGATTGGACTGACCACACCACCCTGTGGAACACCTCGCGTCCGGGACATTTTCGTTCCGTCCGCGATTTCGAACGGCGCAGTCAGCCACCGCTCGATGTACAACAGGATCCAGTCCTCCCTGATGTGGCTTCGCACCGCCTTCATCAACAACGCATGATCGATCTGATCGAACGCCGCCTTGATGTCAAACTCAACAACCCAGTCATACTGCCAGCAACGCTTGCGCGTCACAGCAATTGCCTGTTTAGCCGACTTGCCCGGCCGGTATCCGTAAGAATCAGGATGAAACACCGGATCGAGTGTCGGCTCGATCATGAGCTTGACAACGCTTTGAGCAATTCGATCAGACACGGTGGGCACGCCCAACTTTCTCGTGCCACCCTTGGCCTTCGGAATTTCCACCTGCTTCACCGGCGGCGGGAAGTACGACCCCGATGTCATCCGGTTCCACAGTTTGTACAGATTTCCCAAGAGATTCTGTTCGAACATGGCGATGGTTTCATCATCCACGCCGGCAGCGCCACGGTTGGCCCTTACCAGTTGATACGCTTCCCACACGACCCGCTTCGCTATGCAGTAAGGCTTCGCTGATGTCATGTCACTCCTCCCCGCAGTGCAGGTTGATGACCTTCGTCAGCTGGATAACGCCGCCCCTTCGCTCCACTCCCATTACAGGAGCTTCGACACTACTACAGGCGGCTCCGCCCCTCGCTCCGGCATCGGTATTCTTCCTTATGGTGTCTGCCATTCGTCATTTCCCTTTGCATCCGGAGAAAGGTTCTCACGTTCCATATCAAAGCCTGTATTGGGCTCATGCCGCCTATACACCGACTGCCGACGGGTCCGTAAACAGGTATCGTCCCGACTTGTCCCGGAGCCTGTAGTCAACCCCGGTTTTGACAGTATGTTTGTACGTAACGATGCGTCATCGGCCAGTTTGCTTTCGCTCATCTTCCCAATACGTACCTGCCATCCTTCACGGATGACTTTTCCTCGGTCGCTCACCACCACGCCTTTTGAACGCAGCAGCACCGGGCGGTTTGAAGCCTGCCCCTGCAGGCCGGCTTCGGGAGGCCTGCTCCCATCTTTGATACAGCATCACAGGCTTCCGCCCGTGTTCGTGACACACACTACAG
>NZ_AEJF01000369.1 GCF_001028175.1 Caballeronia mineralivorans PML1(12) | reverse complement strand
CGCGTCGACGTACGCCCATACCGTTGGTTTTCTTGTGCTAGCCTCGTCGTCATGGAACGCCGCAAAGTCACCTTCAAGCTCTACCCCAACGCTCGCGAGGCCGAACGCCTCACGTCGTGGATCCGCTTGCACTGTGAGCTGTACAACGCGGCGCTCGAGGAGCGCATCGACGCATACCGCAAGGCCGGGAGGTCGATCAGCTACTACGACCAGCAAAACGCGTTGCCAGAGATCAAGGCGGCTCGTCCCGAGTTCGTCGAGCTCGGCAGTCACGCGTTGCAGCAGACCCTGCGCAAGCTCGATCTGGCGTTTCAGGCGTTCTTTCGCCGCATCAAAGCCGGGCAGACGCCCGGGTTCCCGCGCTTTAAGGCCAGCCAGCGGTTTTCGGGCTTCTGTTATCCGGATCCGGCGGGCTGGAAACTCGCACAGAACGGCACGCGTGGCGCGACCCTTCGCCTCGGTAGCGGCGAGGATGCGATGTCGATCCGTGCCCGAGGCCAGCACCGGTTTGGCGACGGCGCGAAGCCTAACGATCTGACGATCACGCGCAAGAACGGGGAGTGGTTCGCCTCGGTCACGCTGCGCGTTTCGGAAGACGCCTGCGCCCGTGCCCGCACGGGTGAGGAGCATCGCGGCGTCGACTTCGGGCTGACCGACTGGGCCACGTTCGATAACGGCGAGACGATCGACAATCCACGATTCGTGCGCAACGAGATGCCGCGTATGGCGGATCTGCAGCGGCAGCAGGCGAGGAAAAAGCGCGGCTCCATTCGCTATCAGCGGCTGGGCAAGCAAGTAGCGAAGCTGCACGAGCGCATCGGCCACCTGCGCCGCGAGTTCCTGCACAAGACAACGACTCGGCTCGTCAAGTCCTGCGCGCTCATCGCGACCGAAGCACTGCGCACACAGAACATGAGCCGCTCGGCCAAGGGCACGCTGGACAAGCCCGGCCGGAGGGTCAAGCAAAAGGCCGGACTGAATCGCGAGATTCTGTCGGCCGGATTGAGCATGGCGCACCACATGCTCGCGTACAAAGCGGTAGAGGCTGGTACGCGAGTGCATGTGTCAGACACGCGCCAATTAAAGCCGTCGCAGCGCTGCGCCGCGTGCTGGGAGATTGTGCCCAAGACGCTCGCGCAACGCATGCATGAGTGCCCGCACTGCGGACTCAAAATGCCACGCGACCAGAACAGTGCGTCGGTCGTGCTGATCGATGCGCACACGCCTGGAACGGGCGTGGCGGCGAGACCGAAACCGCTGGCGCGGCAACGCGCGAAGTCAAAGTCTGTGACCCGCGAAACCCCCGCTACAGCGTCGCAAGACGCTTAGCGGCGGG
>NZ_AEJF01000368.1 GCF_001028175.1 Caballeronia mineralivorans PML1(12) | reverse complement strand
GTTCTTAGCGCAGTAACCGCGGCCGCGGTGGGCGCCCCGAAGAAACCAGGTACCGGTCGCCGCTTTGGTAAGCTTGGGCGTCGCGCCGCTGAAGACCGACTCCCCATTGGTGCTATCAACGCCCGTTTCTTAGCGTGGTCCAAGGTCACGTCGGCGACATTGGTGAGTTCGTGCGAACGGACATCCCGCTTGAGAGGTTGAGCAATGACGACGTACCGTCGGCGGCGCGGCACTCTTCCACTTATGAGGGAGTAGTCAATGGCGCAGCGCAGCCAGTTAAAGAGGATGGAAATTGCCAACCCCAATGCAGCGGGAATTGATGTTGGCTCGGCGAGTCACTTTGTCTCCGTACCGCCAGACCGCGACGATGAGCCAGTTCGGGAGTTCAAGAGCTTCACCGAAGACCTGGAGCACCTGGCGGATTGGCTGGTTTCGTGCGGCATTGACACAGTGGCTATGGAGTCGACCGGGGTGTACTGGATTACCCTGTTCGAGTTGCTGGAGTCGCGAGGTCTGAATGTATTTCTGGTCAATGCCCGCCACGTGAAAAACGTCTCGGGCCGCAAGTCCGATGTGCTCGACTGCCAGTGGCTACAGCAACTGATGAGCTACGGACTACTGTCTGGAGCGTTTCGTCCCAAGGACGAGATTTGCGCATTACGCTCAGTGATGCGTCAGCGCGCCATGCTGCTGTCCTACCAGTCGCGGCATGTACAGCATATGCAGAAAGCGCTGACGCTCATGAATGTACAGTTGGCCAATGTAATTTCTGACGTTGTCGGTGAGACTGGCCAGAAGATTCTGCGCGCGATCATCGCCGGCGAGCGCGACCCACTGAAGCTGGCGGACCTCAAAAACGGCCGGATCGAGGCGAGCAAAGAAGAGATCGCCAAGTCGTTGCAGGGCAACTGGCGGGAAGAACACCTGTTCGCCCTGACCCAAGCGGTTGAGCTATTTGATGCTTATTCCAAAGCGCTACAGCGCTGTGACGTCCAACTGGAGAGCATGCTTAAGGCGTTGAGCCGGAGCGAAGCTGAACCCGGGCCGTCCAAGCGCCGCGTCGGCAAGGCCAAAAATGCCCCTAAGTTTGATG
>NZ_AEJF01000367.1 GCF_001028175.1 Caballeronia mineralivorans PML1(12) | reverse complement strand
CCGTCAACCCGACCAACGTGATGGGCGCAAGCAAGCGCCTGGCCGAGATGGCGTGCCAGGCATTGCAGCAGACCGCACCGCGTACGCAGTTCGAGACGGTGCGATTTGGCAACGTGCTGGGCAGCGCGGGCAGCGTGATCCCGAAGTTCCAGCAGCAGATTGCGAAGGGCGGACCGGTGACGGTGACGCATCCGGAGATCACGCGCTTCTTCATGACGATTCCGGAGGCGGCGCAACTGGTGTTGCAGGCCTCGAGCATGGGGCGGGGCGGGGAGATCTTTATCCTGGATATGGGCGAGCCGGTGAGGAT
>NZ_AEJF01000366.1 GCF_001028175.1 Caballeronia mineralivorans PML1(12) | reverse complement strand
GCGCGCCTCGCTGAGCGGCTCGCCAACCCTGCTCACGTCTATTTTGCGACCGATGCGGTCACGCATACGCTCCTGCTTCGCGTAAGTGGGCGGCTGTCCGAAACGGAACAGTCGGAGACCGAGGACATGCTCAGTCAGTTTGCGCAGAAGTGGGCGCGCACCGGCGCGGTCTTCAGCAGGAACCTGTATGGCGATCTGTCCTTCTTGCCGATCGGGCTTGAACGTCATGTCGAACTGCTCACCGAACTGGACGATCTGGACCAGCAGGTCCGTGCGATGCGTGCGCGACAAGCGTGGATTCTGGCGCGACTTGAACAGCCGGCGTGATCGCATCACCCGCGATCATTGGCAGCGTGCCCGGCGCCGGGGCGTGCCGCCGCATCGTCACCTGCGGCGCAGACGTAGCGGAGAAATCTCATGGAGAAGGGAGACTATGTCCTGTCAGGAGCGCTACCCGTACAGGACGATCTGGATGCGGAACAGTTAGACCGCGTGTCCCGTCATCTCGGCGGCATCGCCACGGTCTACCTGGCGCACGATGCCGTCGCGCACTCGGTCGCGATGCGCATTTCGGGCACCATGTCGCCCGACGACACGCGCATCGTCGAGAAGCGCATCGAGAAATTCGCCGAGGAGTATTGCAGCG
>NZ_AEJF01000365.1 GCF_001028175.1 Caballeronia mineralivorans PML1(12) | reverse complement strand
CGTTGCCCCGCGGGTGTAGGCTGCAAAGTCGAAGCCTGACATGAAACGGCGTTCGCGCAGCCAAACCTTGAAGCCGAGTTCGTTGCAGTAATTCCAGACCTGATTGACGTGCAAAGCCATCTCGCCCAGCCATGGCGCGTGCTTGGTCCTTGATGCGCAGGCGCAGCACTCGCGTGGTGATGCTCGGATCGGGCTGGGCGGCACGGGGCATCAAGGCGTAGGCTGGGCGAGCACAAACACTGTATGGACATACATACAGTGTTTGTGCTCGCCCAGCAAAGCAACCGCACAATGCCGGCTGACCGCCGGGCCGCGCTATTCATCCCTGCCGTGAACTGCAGGGTTTTTCGCGCTTAAGCCTGATAAAA
>NZ_AEJF01000364.1 GCF_001028175.1 Caballeronia mineralivorans PML1(12) | reverse complement strand
AAGTTATTAATGAAATGGATGTTCCGTCCCATTCGTTTGTTTTTCATGGTACGGGTGAGAGATATTTTCTTATTTGTGTGGTGAATGTGTTGTTAACGATTATAACGCTAGGTATCTATTTACCATGGGCATTAATGAAATGTAAGCGTTATCTTTATGCTAATATGGAAGTTAACGGACAACGATTTTCTTATGGAATTACCGGTGGGAATGTTTTTGTTAGTTGTTCTTTTTTTGTTTTTTTCTATTTCGCAATCTTAATGACAGTGTCAGCAGATATGCCGCTTGTTGGTTGTGTTTT
>NZ_AEJF01000363.1 GCF_001028175.1 Caballeronia mineralivorans PML1(12) | reverse complement strand
CCGGGGCTTTTTCACTTCAGACTCACGTCCATTGCCAATTTTAATTACCCTAATGATAATCACCGGAATAAATTATTCCGCGTGAGGTTTTTCGGGTGAAAAAGCAATGGATTGTTGGCACGGCACTGCTTATGTTGATGACTGGTAATGCCTGGGCAGATGGCGAACCGCCAACTGAAAAATATCTTAAAAGATCAATTCAAAAAGCAGTATCACGGCATTCTCAAGCTTGATGCTATCACCTTAAAAAATCTTGATGCTAAGGGTAATCAGGCCACCTGGTCAGCGG
>NZ_AEJF01000362.1 GCF_001028175.1 Caballeronia mineralivorans PML1(12) | reverse complement strand
ATGGTTAAGTATCCTTTAGGTATTGATAGACGAGGAGAGAATCATCATGATGGGTCAATTGGATAGCGGGCAGGACAAGCTTTTTTACTCGTTCAACCTCGATAATCACGTGCCTCAAACTCACCTGCTGAGAGGCATCGACCGGGCGCTCGATCTCGGCGACTTGAGTCAGCATCTCGCACCTTTCTACAGTCCGATTGGTCGACCTTCGATTGATCCAGAATTCATGATCCGCATGCTGATCGTGGGCTACTGCTTCGGCATTCGCTCCGAGCGCAGGCTATGCGAAGAGGTCCATCTGAATCTGGCATATCGTTGGTTTTGCCGCCTGGGTTTGGATGACGCGGTACCTGAACATTCGACGTTCTCTAAGAATCGCCACGGACGCTTTCGCGACAGCGATGTCTTACGCCATGTGTTCGAGTCTGTCTTGGGCCGTTGCATGGCCGAGGGGCTTGTGAGGGGTGAAGGATTCGCCATCGATGCAAGTATTATCAAGGCGGATGCAAGCCGTTCAAGCGCAGTACCGGGAACAGATCCCATCGACTGGGGGCCTACCGCGAAACAGAGTCGCTCCGTGCGGGAGTATCTCCAGGCCCTCGAAGAGAGCAATCCAGTAGCCCCCGACGCAGCCGAATCCGCAGAGTCGTCTACTCCCCCGAAGATGATCTCCCTGAGCGATCCTGCCTCGAGCTGGACCGCTGCGCCTGGTGGCCCTGCGTTCTTCGCCTACTCGACCAATTATCTGATCGACCTGGGAGCGGGGATCATCATGGACGTTGAGGCGACGCCCGCAAACCGATCCCACGAGGTCGAATCAACGAGAACGATGATTGATAGAGTCGAACAACGGTTTTGTCTCAAGCCCGCTCGCCTTGTCGGCGACACCGCCTACGGCACTGCAGCGATGCTTGGCTGGATGGTCGAGCAGAAAGAGATCGCACTGCACGTCCCAGTTTGGGAAAGGTACGCGCGCAAAGACGACGCATTCTCCACTAGCGAGTTTAAGTGGAATGAGATGGCCAACGAGTATCGTTGTCCGGCTGGGAACGCGCTGCGCAGTGAGCGTCGCCAATTCAAGAATTCGCGTACGCACGTCACCAAGGCCGATACGATTATCTATCGATCAAGCCAACTCGACTGCGCTGGCTGTTCAATGAAGGAACGCTGCTATCCGAAGACCCCGGTTCGCAAGGTCACGCGCAGTATCCACGAAGCTGCGCGGGACGAGGCGAAACGCATCGCGACAACACCTGCCTACAAACAATCTCGACGTGAGCGAGAGAGAGGTGGAAATGCTCTTCGCGCACCTCAAACGCATCCTGAAGCTTGAGCGCTTGCGGCTGCGCGGGCCAAGTGGTGTGCACGATGAGTTCTTACTGGCAGCAACGGCACAAAATCTACGGCGAATGGCGATTCGACTCATGGCC
>NZ_AEJF01000361.1 GCF_001028175.1 Caballeronia mineralivorans PML1(12) | reverse complement strand
CGGTTTTGGCGCATGTTCTTTAAAAACTAACAGCCGATAAGTGTGGGCGCTTGGTGCTTGGCTTTGGAGGGTGGCGGTGTTTCTTCGGAGGCGCTGCCGTGAAGCGAAAGTATCAAGTCTCACACTAGTATTAAGGTAGGTTTTGAGCGTCTTTCTGTAAAAGGGAAGATGGGAGGAACTTGTCAGTACGTTGAGTGAGCGACCTATTCGGAAGAATAGAAAACAGTAACAGGCATTGAACTGAAGAGTTTGATCCTGGCTCAGATTGAACGCTGGCGGCATGCCTTACACATGCAAGTCGAACGGCAGCACGGGGGCAACCCTGGTGGCGAGTGGCGAACGGGTGAGTAATACATCGGAACGTGTCCTGTAGTGGGGGATAGCCCGGCGAAAGCCGGATTAATACCGCATACGATCTACGGAAGAAAGCGGGGGATCGCAAGACCTCGCGCTATAGGGGCGGCCGATGGCAGATTAGCTAGTTGGTGGGGTAAAGGCCTACCAAGGCGACGATCTGTAGCTGGTCTGAGAGGACGACCAGCCACACTGGGACTGAGACACGGCCCAGACTCCTACGGGAGGCAGCAGTGGGGAATTTTGGACAATGGGGGAAACCCTGATCCAGCAATGCCGCGTGTGTGAAGAAGGCCTTCGGGTTGTAAAGCACTTTTGTCCGGAAAGAAAACTTCTGCCCTAATACGGTGGGAGGATGACGGTACCGGAAGAATAAGCACCGGCTAACTACGTGCCAGCAGCCGCGGTAATACGTAGGGTGCGAGCGTTAATCGGAATTACTGGGCGTAAAGCGTGCGCAGGCGGTTCGTTAAGACAGATGTGAAATCCCCGGGCTTAACCTGGGAACTGCATTTGTGACTGGCGAGCTAGAGTATGGCAGAGGGGGGTAGAATTCCACGTGTAGCAGTGAAATGCGTAGAGATGTGGAGGAATACCGATGGCGAAGGCAGCCCCCTGGGCCAATACTGACGCTCATGCACGAAAGCGTGGGGAGCAAACAGGATTAGATACCCTGGTAGTCCACGCCCTAAACGATGTCAACTAGTTGTTGGGTCTTCATTGACTTAGTAACGTAGCTAACGCGTGAAGTTGACCGCCTGGGGAGTACGGTCGCAAGATTAAAACTCAAAGGAATTGACGGGGACCCGCACAAGCGGTGGATGATGTGGATTAATTCGATGCAACGCGAAAAACCTTACCTACCCTTGACATGGTCGGAACCCTGCTGAAAGGTGGGGGTGCTCGAAAGAGAACCGATACACAGGTGCTGCATGGCTGTCGTCAGCTCGTGTCGTGAGATGTTGGGTTAAGTCCCGCAACGAGCGCAACCCTTGTCCTTAGTTGCTACGCAAGAGCACTCTAAGGAGACTGCCGGTGACAAACCGGAGGAAGGTGGGGATGACGTCAAGTCCTCATGGCCCTTATGGGTAGGGCTTCACACGTCATACAATGGTCGGAACAGAGGGCTGCCAACCCGTGAGGGGGAGCTAATCCCAGAAAACCGATCGTAGTCCGGATCGTAGTCTGCAACTCGACTACGTGAAGCTGGAATCGCTAGTAATCGCGGATCAGCATGCCGCGGTGAATACGTTCCCGGGTCTTGTACACACCGCCCGTCACACCATGGGAGTGGGTTTTACCAGAAGTGGCTAGTCTAACCGCAAGGAGGACGGTCACCACGGTAGGATTCATGACTGGGGTGAAGTCGTAACAAGGTAGCCGTATCGGAAGGTGCGGCTGGATCACCTCCTTTCTCGAGCTCAACGCTTCAAACGAAGCACTAAAGCGCTCACGCTTATCGGCTGTAAGAAGACAGGCTAAGGGTCTGTAGCTCAGTTGGTTAGAGCACCGTCTTGATAAGGCGGGGGTCGTTGGTTCGAATCCAACCAGACCCACCATGATTCGCTTGAAGGTGGCTAACGAGAAGTTAATCACCGTCAAAAGGAATTACGGACCCTTCAGCATCAAGGTACTGGGGGATTAGCTCAGCTGGGAGAGCACCTGCTTTGCAAGCAGGGGGTCGTCGGTTCGATCCCGTCATCCTCCACCAATCACCAACGCATAGGATTCTTGAATAGAGAGTGATTATGCATTGGCGATTGAGCCAGTCAGTGAGTCATTTAAGGCAAGGCGCTTTAAGTGATGCTGTCGTTCTTTAACAATCTGGAAGAAGTAGTAAAGAGATTCACGAAAATACACTTAGAGATGGGTGTGTGAGTAGGTGAATCAGGGTTGTGATTGTATCAATGTATGAAAAGGGGAATCGAAAGATTGCTCTTGGAATACGGCGCAACACGAATACTCAACCTATGGCGGGGTGTCGGAGAGACACACTCGTTATAGGGTCAAGCGAACAAGTGCATGTGGTGGATGCCTTGGCGATCACAGGCGATGAAGGACGCGGTAGCCTGCGAAAAGCGACGGGGAGCTGGCAAACGAGCTTTGATCCGTCGATGTCCGAATGGGGAAACCCGGCCCTTCTGGGTCATCCTGAGCTGAATCCATAGGCTCAGAGAAGCGAACGCGGTGAACTGAAACATCTAAGTAACCGCAGGAAAAGAAATCAACCGAGATTCCCAAAGTAGTGGCGAGCGAAATGGGATCAGCCTGTACTCTTTAGCACGACCGTTAGCCGAACACTCTGGAAAGTGTGGCCATAGCAGGTGATAGCCCTGTAGGCGAAAGCGGATGTGTGGAACTAGGTGTACGACAAGTAGGGCGGGACACGTGAAATCCTGTCTGAAGATGGGGGGACCATCCTCCAAGGCTAAATACTCGTGATCGACCGATAGTGAACCAGTACCGTGAGGGAAAGGCGAAAAGAACCCCGGGAGGGGAGTGAAATAGATCCTGAAACCGCATGCATACAAACAGTCGGAGCCTTGAAAGGGGTGACGGCGTACCTTTTGTATAATGGGTCAGCGACTTACGTTCAGTAGCAAGCTTAACTGATTAAGGCAGGCGTAGCGAAAGCGAGTCCGAATAGGGCGTTCAGTTGCTGGGCGTAGACCCGAAACCAAGTGATCTATCCATGGCCAGGTTGAAGGTGCGGTAACACGTACTGGAGGACCGAACCCACTAATGTTGAAAAATTAGGGGATGAGCTGTGGATAGGGGTGAAAGGCTAAACAAACTTGGAAATAGCTGGTTCTCTCCGAAAACTATTTAGGTAGTGCCTCGTGTATCACCTTCGGGGGTAGAGCACTGTCATGGTTGTGGGGTCCATTGCGGATTACTACGCCATAGCAAACTCCGAATACCGAAGAGTGCAATCACGGGAGACAGACATCGGGTGCTAACGTCCGGTGTCAAGAGGGAAACAACCCAGACCGCCAGCTAAGGTCCCCAAATATTGCTAAGTGGGAAACGAAGTGGGAAGGCTAAAACAGTCAGGAGGTTGGCTTAGAAGCAGCCACCCTTTAAAGAAAGCGTAATAGCTCACTGATCGAGTCGTCCTGCGCGGAAGATGTAACGGGGCTAAGCAATATACCGAAGCTGCGGATGCGAGATTTATCTCGCATGGTAGGAGAGCGTTCCGTAAGCCTGTGAAGGTGCATTGAAAAGTGTGCTGGAGGTATCGGAAGTGCGAATGCTGACATGAGTAGCGATAAAGGGGGTGAAAAGCCCCCTCGCCGTAAGCCCAAGGTTTCCTACGCAACGTTCATCGGCGTAGGGTGAGTCGGCCCCTAAGGCGAGGCAGAAATGCGTAGCTGATGGGAAGCAGGTTAATATTCCTGCACCATTGTTAAATGCGATGGGGGGACGGATCGCGGAAGGTTGTCCGGGTGTTGGAAGTCCCGGTCCTTGCATTGGAGAAGGCGCTTAGGCAAATCCGGGCGCGTAATTCAAGGGTGTGAGGCCATTCACTTAGGTGAAGAAGCAATCGGAAGTGGTTCCAAGAAAAGCCTCTAAGCTTCAGTTTAACAAGACCGTACCGCAAACCGACACAGGTGGGCGAGATGAGTATTCTAAGGCGCTTGAGAGAACTCGGGAGAAGGAACTCGGCAAATTGGTACCGTAACTTCGGGATAAGGTACGCCCCTGTAGCTTGATGCGCCTGCGCGCAAAGGGTGAAGGGGTTGCAATAAACTGGTGGCTGCGACTGTTTAATAAAAACACAGCACTCTGCAAACACGAAAGTGGACGTATAGGGTGTGACGCCTGCCCGGTGCCGGAAGATTAAATGATGGGGTGCAAGCTCTTGATTGAAGTCCCGGTAAACGGCGGCCGTAACTATAACGGTCCTAAGGTAGCGAAATTCCTTGTCGGGTAAGTTCCGACCTGCACGAATGGCGTAACGATGGCCACACTGTCTCCTCCCGAGACTCAGCGAAGTTGAAGTGTTTGTGATGATGCAATCTCCCCGCGGCTAGACGGAAAGACCCCATGAACCTTTACTGTAGCTTTGCATTGGACTTTGAACCGATCTGTGTAGGATAGGTGGGAGGCTATGAAACCGGAACGCTAGTTTCGGTGGAGCCGTCCTTGAAATACCACCCTGGTTTGTTTGAGGTTCTAACCTTGGCCCGTGATCCGGGTCGGGGACAGTGCATGGTAGGCAGTTTGACTGGGGCGGTCTCCTCCCAAAGTGTAACGGAGGAGTACGAAGGTACGCTAGGTACGGTCGGAAATCGTGCTGATAGTGCAATGGCATAAGCGTGCTTAACTGCGAGACCGACAAGTCGAGCAGGTGCGAAAGCAGGTCATAGTGATCCGGTGGTTCTGTATGGAAGGGCCATCGCTCAACGGATAAAAGGTACTCTGGGGATAACAGGCTGATACCGCCCAAGAGTTCATATCGACGGCGGTGTTTGGCACCTCGATGTCGGCTCATCTCATCCTGGGGCTGTAGCCGGTCCCAAGGGTATGGCTGTTCGCCATTTAAAGAGGTACGTGAGCTGGGTTTAAAACGTCGTGAGACAGTTTGGTCCCTATCTGCCGTGGGCGTTGGATATTTGAAGGGGGCTGCTCCTAGTACGAGAGGACCGGAGTGGACGAACCTCTGGTGTACCGGTTGTCACGCCAGTGGCATCGCCGGGTAGCTATGTTCGGAAGAGATAACCGCTGAAAGCATCTAAGCGGGAAACTCGCCTTGAGATGAGATATCCCTGGAGCTTCGAGCTCCTTGAAGGGTCGTTCTAGACCAGGACGTTGATAGGTCAGGTGTGGAAGTGCAGTAATGCATTAAGCTAACTGATACTAATTGCCCGTAAGGCTTGATCCTATAACCAGTGTGTTTTATGTCGGTCAAAGTTAGCGCGCGAGCGCTTAGCTGGACCCCACCCCCGAAGGGGGGCGGTCAATCGACAGTGCACGCCACGGTTGAGATCAGTGTTGTGCCTAGTAACAAACACAACCCCAAGCAACACCAGTAATAACGAGGCGTGCTCAACCCATGCGCTCGACTACTTCTTCCCCAGATTGGTTGCGCTGAGCAAACCCCAGCGCAACACCCCCTCATGCCTGATGACCATAGCGAGTTGGTACCACCCCTTCCCATCCCGAACAGGACCGTGAAACGACTCCACGCCAATGATAGTGCGGATTCCCGTGTGAAAGTAGGTAATCGTCAGGCTCCTCATTTGCTGCTCGCTTCAACTGCAGCTCACAGAAACCCCACCCAAAAGGTGGGGTTTTTGCGTT
>NZ_AEJF01000360.1 GCF_001028175.1 Caballeronia mineralivorans PML1(12) | reverse complement strand
TGATGGACCTGAGCGTGCCCACCTATCGGACGCACGCGGATGCGAACGGCGATCATGTCATCGGCATGGGCAACGCCGGCGAGCCATGGTTCAGCGGCAGCCGCTGGGGCTTAAAGGGTGTCGAAGACATCGGCGGTGGTACGAAGGTCATCTTCCGGCTCGAGAGCGAATTCGTGGTCGCCAATGGCCAGATGGAAGACCCGGGTCAGATCTTCGATCGCGATGCATGGGTCGGTATCGAGGACGACACGTTTGGCAAGATCACGGCCGGGTTCCAGAACACCATCGCACGCGACGCATCGACGATCTACGGTGACGCGTATGGCAGCGCCAGACTGACGACGGAAGAGGGCGGCTGGACGAACTCGAACAACTTCAAGCAGATGATTTTCTACGCGGCCAGCGCGACGGGTACGCGTTATACGAATGGCCTTGCGTGGAAGAAACTGTTCAGCAACGGCATCTTCGCCAGCGCGGGCTACGCGTTCGGGAACTCAACGAGTTTTGGCTCCAACTCGAACTACCAGGCAGCGCTCGGCTACAACGGCGGCCCGTTCAATGTGTCGGGCTTCTATAGCCACGTGAACCGCGTTGG
>NZ_AEJF01000359.1 GCF_001028175.1 Caballeronia mineralivorans PML1(12) | reverse complement strand
AATTTCGCTGCGAGGAGCCCATGCGATGACGCCGGGTCGCAACCCGGTCAGCATCGCGAGCTTCAGCGCGGCGCGAGTGATAGGGGACGAGTAAGCGTTGATGGCCTTCACGAGCGGGCCGATGTCGGCCGGTTTTGTGATCGCAGGGATGTGACATTTTTTGTGCCGAGGAAGGACACCTCGCAGCGCCAGCGGCAATCCGTCTTCGCGCAGGTCATTGTGGATGGCGTAACTGACGATACCGCCAACAGTATTGACGGGCCTTCGATGCAAGGTTGGGCGCTTTCGCTGCGATCGTCTCGAGAACGGGTTTGACCTGCGCGGTGGACAAGGTCGAGATTGACTTGTTACGCAGCGCCGGCGTCAGATACTCGCGCAGGACAAATTCGGCCTTGCGGTAGGTTTCATCTGCCCACTCTTTGCGCTTGAATTCAAGCCATGCCTTGGCGACGAGATGGAAGGCCCCGTCGGCAGCGCGCTTTCGCGCAGCAACGTCGGCACGGCGTTGTTCGACCGGATCGCTGCTCTCGCGCACGAGATCGCGAGCAGTGGCGGCGCGACGCCGCGCTTCGGTCAATGTGACATCGGGATAGGGGCCAAGGCTCAGGAAGTTTTCTTTCCCGGTGCCAGAACGGCGATATCGGAGTAACCAGGTCTTTGCGCCGTTCGGACGTATGCGCAGGGAAAGGCTCTGGCCATCCGACAGGAGGTAGGGCTTCGGCCCCGTTTTGGCGTTGCGAAACGCCAATTCCGACTTCGGTTCGACGTATCTGGGCATG
>NZ_AEJF01000358.1 GCF_001028175.1 Caballeronia mineralivorans PML1(12) | reverse complement strand
CGATGCTGCATCAGCCACGGCAACAATTCATCGAGGAAGTGATTCGGCACGCCTCGCGCCTGCGCGATCCGCAGTTTCGGATGCGGCGTGCGGGTCGTAGTTTCGTCATCGGCAAGCAGTTCTTCATACAGCTTCTCGCCCGGCCGCAAACCCGTGAACACGATCCGGATCTGCTCCTCCGAGAACCCATACAAGCGAATCAAGTCGCGCGCCAGATCCACA
>NZ_AEJF01000357.1 GCF_001028175.1 Caballeronia mineralivorans PML1(12) | reverse complement strand
TTGTCAACGCCGACTGAAACCTGACCCACATTTCGAGGTTTCGCCGAAGTAAATCTGACCCACCCGGGTCGTGTATCACGCGGCCGCTTTCGCGCTTGTCCGCGTGGTCGTTTGTCCCGCCTTTCTCTTGTCCTTCAATCGATAGCTCTCACCGCTGATTTGCACGATGTGAGCGTGATGTAAAAGTCTGTCGAGCATCGCTGCCGTCAACGTCTGGTCGTCGGCGAACGCCGTCGCCCACTGTGTGAACGGGAGGTTGCTGGTCAATACGATTGAACCGCGCTCGTAGCGTTTGGCGACAACATTGAAGAACAGGTTTGCCTCTTCACGTCCAAACGGCAGATAGCCGATTTCGTCGATGACCAGCAGCCTGGGCCCGATGACTGCGCGATTGAAGAACTCCCGCAAGCGGTTTTGCTGGCGCGCGGCGGCCAGTTGCATCATCAGGTCGGCGGCCGTGATGAACCGCGTCTTGATGCCCGCCTGCGCCGCGCGGTAAGCCAGTGAGGTCGCAATGTGCGTCTTGCCGACTCCGGACGGCCCGAGCAGCACGACGTTCTCGGTACGCTCGACGAACGCCAGGCTCGCCAGCTCCTGAATCTGCGCTCGCGGCGCGCCGCTGGCGAAGCCGAAGTCGTATTGCTCCAGCGTCTTGACGCTGGGCAACGCCGCTAGCTTCGTGAGCACTTGACGCTTGCGCTGCTCGCGCGCGCCGAGTTCCGCTTGCAGAAGCTGTTCAAGGAAGTCGGCCATACTCGAATCGGTCGTTGCACTGCGTTGTGCGAGCGGCGCCCAGTCGGTGGCGACGCTGTCGAGCTTCAGTTGTGCGCACAGCGCGGCGATGCGTTCATGTTGCAGATTCATGCGCTGGCCTCCAGCAACGCGTCGTAGACCGCCAGCGGATGCTGCAGGCTCTCACGTGGCAGCACGCGGCGGTTGTCCGGCACAGCAAGCGCGGGTGCCTGCGCCGGCAACGGCAAAAGCGCCGTCTGCTCGGCAGCAAGCAGCACCGCGGGACGCTCGCCCGTCGTCGCGTGACGGCGCGTGTTGGCGACCTCTGCCAGCCATCGGCCGATGTGTGCATTGGCGGCGTCCACATCGAGCTTCAATCCCGATGACCTGAGCGTTGCAGCAAGCGGCACGACAAAGCTCTCCTTGAGATAGCGGTTGAAGCGTTCGACCTTACCCTTGGTCTTCGCGCGATACGGACGACACACCTTCGGCCTGAAGCCGTAGGTTTCCGCCAGCGCAAGCAATTGTGGGTTCCAGCGATGCTCGCCCTCGCCGAATGCATCGCGTTCGATGACCACCGACTTCGCGTTGTCGAACAGCACATGTTCCGGCGTGCCGCCGAAGTAGACAAGCGCTTCACGCAGGCATTCACACAGCGTCGCGGCGTCCTCGCGCGCGGTGAACCGCACGAAGCTTGCGCGGCTATAACCCATCGTCGCGACCAGCGCGAGCAATGGTTCGCGGCCTCGCCGGATAACGGTGAAATCGGCCTGCATCTGTTTGCCGGGCGCAGTCTCGAAGCGCACCGCCGGTTCGGCTTCGCGACGCTTGTGGGGCACCAGGAACG
>NZ_AEJF01000356.1 GCF_001028175.1 Caballeronia mineralivorans PML1(12) | reverse complement strand
CTAGTGTCCTGTCCCGGTAATACGTGAGCAAAGTCGATGGAGTTTTTCGAGAATTGAGTCCGCGGTGGCTGTCCATCGAAATGGCTGGCACTTCTCGTTGTATGAATCGACGAAATGATCGATGCGTTGAACGAGTTGCTTGACGCTGGTGAATGAGCCACGGCGGATGGCCTTGTCGGTGATCAGCGCGAAGAAACGTTCCACTTGATTCAGCCAGGAACTGTAGGTCGGGATGAAGTGCATGTGCCAACGTGGGCGCGTCGCCAGCCATGCCTTGATCTTCGGATGGCTATGCGTGGCGTAGTTGTCAGCGATGCAATGGATGTCCAGATCAGCCGGCACCGATTTGTCAATCTCACGCAAGAACGACAGAAATTCCTGATGGCGATGCCGCTCCTTGCAGGTAGCGAGCACGGCTCCGTTGAGCACGTTCAGCGCAGCAAACAGCGTGGTGGTGCCATGGCGCTTATAGTCGTGAGTGACGCCTTCGACGTAGCCGAAACCCATAGGCAGCATCGGCTGCGTACGCTCGAGTGCCTGGCACTGACTCTTCTCGTCGACGCAGATGACCAAGGCGTTGTCGGGCGGGCTCAGATAGAGGCCAACGATGTCGCGTAGTTTCTCGATGAAGAACGGATCGTTCGACAACTTGAAGCTTTCGGTGCGGTGCGGCTGCAGCCCGAAGAGTTGGAAGTAGCGCTGCACGCTGCTCTTGGAAATGCGGGTCTCGGCGGCCACGGAGCGCACACTCCAATGCGTGGCTCCATCGGCTGGCTTTGTGTGCAACGTCATCCTGATCAATTGCGCCACGCTTTCGTCATCGATCGTGCGTGGCTTGCCAGGGCGAACGTCGTCGTAGAGGCCAGCAATGCGGCGTTCAATGAAGCGCCTGCGCCACTTGCCCACCGTGGCATTGGTGAGTTTCAGCCGTTGCGCGATCGAGTTGTTGGCTTCGCCGTCAGCGCTGCTCAAAACAATGCGAGCCCTGTCACTGAGGGCCGAAGGCAACGAGCGACTCTTCGCAAACGACTGCAACTGCGATCGCTCGTCTTCGGTCAACACCAGTTCGGTCTTCGGCCTGCCCATCGTCATGTCGATATCTCCACCAGAAAAATACCGCATGAGCACGCAAAACTAATGCCAGTTATTTGCGGGACAGGACACTA
>NZ_AEJF01000355.1 GCF_001028175.1 Caballeronia mineralivorans PML1(12) | reverse complement strand
GGCCCAGACCGTGTCAAAACGCGTAGCCGTCGGGAATTTGACGACACGCTATCTCGGCGGCAGATCGCGGCTTATTGATTGCGGCACCACAAAGGTCAGATCAGAGCTGAACGTATTGCAAGGACCCGTCCGCCCCGCGCGGGCTTCACGCCCGCATCGCCCTCATAACCGTTTCTGAACCGATTAGCTTGATAACCCGCTTCATGTTGTAGGCAAGCACGTGCAGGCTCATCTCGGTGCTTACTCGCTCGATAGTGCGCGTTAGGAAATGAGTCGCTCCCATCCACGCCTTGATCGTGCCGAAGGGATGCTCGACAGTCTGTCGTCGGATACGCATCATGTCCGGGGCGAGATCAAGCCGGACCTGCATCTCTTCGAGCAATCCTTCGTGCTCCCAGCGCGTTACCCGGCGTTCGGTGCTTGGAGTGCATTGATCTTTCAATGAGCACTGTTGGCACTGCGAGCTCCAGTAGAGATCTAACTTCAGACCACGTTCGGTTGTCCTGTAGCGCCATATGAGACGCTCGCCCGCCGGACATCGATACTCGTTCTTCTCAGCGTCGTAGATAAAATCTTCTTTGTCGAAGCGGCCGTCGAAGGTCGCGCCCGAGGTCTTCGTCTTGGGAACAAACACCGTGATGCCGGCCTCGTGGCAGGCGAGTATCTCCTCGCTCTTGTAATAGCCTCGATCGGCTACTGCCGTGAGTTTATCGACACCCATTTCCGTACGCGCGAACTTGGCCATTGACGTGAGTTGGTCACGATCAATGCCGTTGTTGGTGACCTCGTGCGCGACAATCAGATGGTGCTTCGCATCGACCGCTACTTGAACGTTGTAGCCGACGACGCCTGTCCCCCGCGTCTTCATCGAGCGCGCGTCCGGGTCCGTGAGCGACACTTGCTTGTCCGGCGCCGCGTCGAGTTGAACTTCGACTTGCTTGAGGGTTTGCATTTGCTCCTTGAGAGCCGCGATCTTGTCTTGCAGCCGTTCTGTCTTCGCCTTCGCAATCGTAGGCTCCTGACGGTCGGCGGTGTCCATTTGCACTAGATAACGGCTGATGCTTGCCTCGATGTCCCGCATTCGCCGTTCTAGTTTTGCGCTCGTGAAGTTGCGGTCGCGATGGTTCACTGCCTTAAACTTGCTCCCGTCTATCGCAACGAGCGCTTCGGAGAACAGGTCCAGGCGTTGGCATAGCATGACGAACTGACGGCAGACGCGGCGGATCGCTTTGCCGTTGTCTTTGCGGAACCGCGCAATGGTCTTGAAGTCCGGTGCCAAGCGGCCGGTGAGCCACATCAATTCAATGTTGCGTTGGGCCTCGCGCTCAAGGCGACGACTGGATTGAACACGGTTCAGGTAACCGTAGATGTAGATCTTAAGCATTACCTCCGGGTGATATGAAGGCCGGCCAGTAAGTGCTGGTTCGACGCCTTCAAACCCAAGCTTCTGAAGATCAAGTTCATCTACAAAAACGTCGACTACGCGCACAGGGTTCGTGTCCGTCACATAGTCGTCGAGCGCTTCGGGAAGAAGAAAGCTTTGCGTACGATTGTCGCCTTGAACGAACCGCTTCATCTCGCTTGCCTCCGCCATC
>NZ_AEJF01000354.1 GCF_001028175.1 Caballeronia mineralivorans PML1(12) | reverse complement strand
CCGTAGATGTAAGGAAGCTGGCGGTACGCAGCCGCGTCGCCTGTAGTGGCACTGCTGTGCGCGGTGTTGATGCCTGCGACGCCATAGCGACCACGACAACACGTACTCGACAGAGTGAGCGCCGCGCCATAGGAGGCGGCATAGTAGTCGGCGAATCTCCTGCACACTGAGCGGCACTGAACCTTCAGGTGTTTTTTTTGCCGCGCACCCGCAGGGTGACGAGCACGGCATGAGCCAGCAAGGCCAGCGTGATGTGGCGGTACCAGCCCTGCCATCGGCGTACCTCATATTGATCGAGCCCGCATTCGCCTTTGGTCGCCTCGAAGCCGGTTTCGATTTCCCACCTGCGGCCCGCGACGTTGACCAGGGTTTGCCGTGTGGTTTTGCTGCGCGGCGCGTACACGACGTAATACGCATGCTCGCGTTTCTCATCCAGGCTGCGTCGCACCAGCAGGTAATGCCCGAAGCGGCGCTCTTCGGTAGTGATCTGCAAGCGCCACAGCGGGGTCAGTGCCCAGTCATACAGGCGCTCGCCCTTTGCACCGGCACCCGCTGACAGGCGTCGCCACGCCCGTGCCGGCAGGCCTTCGGCGATCTGGTCGGCCCGTACGTAGTCGGGACCCTGCCACCATAGAGGTTCGTTCTTCGCGACGGCCAGCACGAAAGACTGGCCGCGCGACTCGAGCCATAGCCTCAGGTGACGGTCGCCGCCGTAGACTTCGTCGCCCGTGACCCAGCCGCACGGCACACCTGCATCCAGCGCCCGTTCAAGCATACTGCGCGCGAGTTGCGGCTTCGTTGCAAACTCCACCGACTCGGGAATACCCGCTGCCTCGCAGCGCACACGGTCATCGGTCCACGCCTTGGGCACATACAGTTCGCGGTCGATAAACGCGCTGCCGCCACGCCCGGCATAGCAGAGGAACACGCCGATCTGGCTGTTCTCGATACGGCCTGCGGTGCCACTGTACTGGCGTTGCACACCGGCCGAGTGCTGCCCCTTCTTGACGAAGCCGGTTTCATCCACGATCAGCACCGCGTCACGTTCGCCCAGTTGTTCAACAACATACTCCCGCAGTACATCGCGCGCGGCATCGGCATCCCACTGTGCCCGCTCCAACAGGTGCTGCACGCCGTCGGGTGTCGCCTCGCCGATCCATTCGGCGAGTTGCCAGCCGTTCTTACGCTCGACCGTGCCCAGCAGGCCCTTGAGGTACGCCAGCGAGCGCTGTCGGGGCTCGGGACGCCTGAACAGTTCTCCGAGTCGATGGTGCAGCGCCTCCAGCTCGTGCTCCCACGCTTTTGCAGTCGAGTGCATAGTCCTATTTACTAGTTATCCTAAATATCATTAGTATAGTAAAAAATCTACGA
>NZ_AEJF01000353.1 GCF_001028175.1 Caballeronia mineralivorans PML1(12) | reverse complement strand
ACGAAGGCCGCGAGCTTCGAGCTCGGCGCATTCGAAGCGCCGCCGTTCGGCCCGCTCGGCCGGGTGGATGCGGACGCGAGCGTGGTCTGGAGACGCCGCATGGCCGAACGCGCGCCGCGCTGCGATCTGCCGCAGGATGTGACGACCCTGCCGCGCGTCGATATTGCGATGTCCTATGCAGGTGCGGACGGCGTCGCCATCGATGCGTTCGTGGCCGCCGGCGCGCGCGGCATCGTCTCGGCGGGTCTTGCGCCGGGACGGTCGGCGTCGAAG
>NZ_AEJF01000352.1 GCF_001028175.1 Caballeronia mineralivorans PML1(12) | reverse complement strand
CTATGGGGCATTGAAAGTCAAGCCCTTGGTGATCTGTTTTCCGTATGTCAGTTATCTCCTTTAAGGGTGCTGCAAGTTGTCCACGGTCGACCAGCGGGGTCGCCTGTCACGACCACGACGCTGGCCGGCGGTGGACAACTTGCACGCGAAAGGGTGTCTAATTCATATTCGGAGTCCTTTTGATAAAACCAAACTTCAAAACGACTTAGGTCGGAGTGTTTGATGTCCGGGCAACCGCCCCCGGACTAACTTCTATCCGTGCCGGCGCCAGGCCGGTCACCTCATACCACATGCGCACAGCGCTGGAACCACTCCGTTACCGACGCGCCCCATCTAGAACTACGATTACCCGCCGGGCAACCCTACTACTGTCCGGGCGCGCTGACCTTCAAGCCCTGTCGTCGATCGATATTCGCCGCTCAGCTCGCAACCGTGTTGCCGCCGGGTGGCTTGAGTGTTGCCCCGCGCGGAATCTCACCCTGTTCCAGATAGCGCCACAAGGCGATCGACAGACGGCGCGCAAGCGCCACTATGCCGATGCGTCGCATGCGCTTGCCGCCTCCCGCGAAGCGCTCGTTGAACCACTGGCTCAGCTGGCTGCCCGGCTGGAAGCGCAGCCAGCTCCACGCGAGTTCGACCATCAGCCATCGGACCCGTTTGTTGCCGGCCTTGCTGATACCCTGCTCGACCTCACTGGTGCCGCTCGCGTAAGGCGTAGGCGCCAGGCCCAGGCAGCCGGCGACTTCACGGCGGTTATGAAACTGTCGCCAGCCGAACAGTTCCTTGACCAGGGTCCACGCACTTCCGGTGCCGATACCCGCGAGCCGTGACAGCACCGCGATCACGGGTTGTGCGCCGCTGCGAACCTGTTGCTTTTGCTGCGCTTCAAGCGTCCTGATCTGCCTGGCAACAAGTGACAGCCGCTCGAACTCGCGTTCAATCTCGGTGCGCAAACCCGGCAACAGTTGCCCCGCCTGCTGGGCCCACCAGTGCGCCCACGCGCGCCCACCGATGCGCTCGACGCGCAGATTGTGCAGCACCAGCAGCGAGCGGATCCGGTTGCTGTGTGCGGTGCGCTCCTGCCGCAGGCGCTCGAGTTCCCGATGCACGCGTCGCTCATCTTCCTGCTCAGGGGTCGGGATCCGTGCGAGCGCCCACACCCGCCGCTCACCTCCGTAGTAGCGCATCAGCATCGACAGCAGCTTGTCGCTGTCGAGCCGGTCGGTCTTCGCGCGGCGTGCCCGCCGGTTTACTTCGATACTGGCCGGATCCACCACCAGGTTGACTATCCCGTGTGCGCTCAACCAGCGGTGCAGCCAGAAGCCGTCTCGCCCGGCCTCATAGCAACTGCGAACCGGGGCATCGGCTGCCAGGTGGCAGCGCGCCCTGGCCTTGGCGATCGCCATCAGGACCGCTGTCGTATCGCCGGCCGCCACCGTACACCGGCTCGGCGCGCGCACCCCATCACCCAGCGACAGCTTCCAGCTCTTCTCACCTAATTCGAAGGCGACATACAGCCGCCCGACGATCCTTGTATCTTGCCCTCGAAGGGCCGTGTTAGGCGCGTCCATTTGCATGCTCCTTTCGAAAACGAGTGTCTGAATCCTCGTTTTACTCTTGGGAGCTTACTTTCGCTGGCCCCTTACATAGTATCTAGG
>NZ_AEJF01000351.1 GCF_001028175.1 Caballeronia mineralivorans PML1(12) | reverse complement strand
GGTGCAGGCCGCGCGTGGCGACCCGGGTTGCAGCAGGAACTGAACGTCGAGGTCCTGCTGGAGATAACAGCGAATCAGCCACGCAGCCAGTTCATGCGCATCGCCGCCCGGCAACAGCGCCGTGAAGCGCGCGGGGTCCAGATCGAGAAACTCGATACGAATACCCGCAGCCTGGTCCCAACTGCGACGCCCGAGCACGGCAAGACCGCCGAGACGCGGCGCGCCCGCGCCCGCCCTGGCAAGACGAAGCGTGTCGCGCGCGTCGATCTCGCGCCAACCGCCGACGA
>NZ_AEJF01000350.1 GCF_001028175.1 Caballeronia mineralivorans PML1(12) | reverse complement strand
GTTGGCACCACGCCAACAATGCGATCCGGCTTCCAGCGACGTTGCGCCATCAGCGGAAAGAAACTGCTGACGGCAAAACTGCCCAGATGCAACAGGCGTTTCAGGGTGCTCGGCTGTTTTGGCACATACAGCGGGCAGCGCCACACCGTGGCGGCCCCCTCTTCTCGTTTGTAGCGCCAGGCGGAATAGTTCTCGCCCACCTGCCATTGCGGGTAGTAAGGCGGTGCGGTAATGACCCGCACCTCATGACCTTGTGCCGCCAGCCAT
>NZ_AEJF01000349.1 GCF_001028175.1 Caballeronia mineralivorans PML1(12) | reverse complement strand
TAATGACCATGATCATAAAGCAGGCCACCAGCGCAATCACCCCGGCGGTTGGCCCCATCTCTTCTTTGACCAGCTCACCCAGCGAGCGACCGTCACGGCGCGTAGAAACAAACAGCACCATGAAATCCTGCACCGCACCGGCGAGAACCACCCCAGCGAGCAGCCAGATCATCCCCGGCAGGTAGCCCATTTGCGCCGCCAGTACCGGCCCCACCAGCGGACCTGCTCCGGCAATGGCCGCAAAATGATGACCGAACAG
>NZ_AEJF01000348.1 GCF_001028175.1 Caballeronia mineralivorans PML1(12) | reverse complement strand
AACAGCAGTCACAGCCCATAGAGATGCCGCTCAGCTTGCCCATAAAGTGATCTTCTAAGCCAGCACGGATAATCTGGCGGTCGTTGTAGAGATACTCCGGCCCAATAAAGCCGACCACGGTGTTGACGATAAACGGATCGTAATGACGCGCCAGCCCGTAGTTACGTGCTTCCATCGTTACCTGGTCTGCGCCGAAGTTAGCGCCAGCGGATAGCGCAGAGCCTTGTCCGGTTTCGAAGTAGAGGCAGTTTTCCCCGGCGATACGGTTGAAC
>NZ_AEJF01000347.1 GCF_001028175.1 Caballeronia mineralivorans PML1(12) | reverse complement strand
AACGAAAAGAACCGCGCAGGGTGTAAAACACTTTTGTGCCAGTAAACAATGTGGAAAGCCGGTTTCGGCGGAATAATAACGTGAATAATAACCTGCAAAGAGACGCTATCGCAGCTGCGATAGATGTTCTCAATGAAGAACGTGTCATCGCCTATCCAACGGAAGCCGTTTTCGGTGTTGGGTGCGATCCTGATAGCGAAACAGCAGTGATGCGACTGTTGGAGTTAAAACAGCGTCCGGTTGATAAGGGGCTGATTTTAATCGCAGCAAATTA
>NZ_AEJF01000346.1 GCF_001028175.1 Caballeronia mineralivorans PML1(12) | reverse complement strand
GCCTCACAGGCTACGTTATTGTCTTTGAGCCGGAGTGATATTGTGAAAGTCATCATTGTTGAAGACGAATTCCTGGCACAACAGGAACTGAGCTGGCTAATTAAAGAGCACAGCCAGATGGAGATTGTCGGCACCTTTGACGACGGTCTGGACGTGTTGAAGTTTTTGCAGCATAACCGCGTCGACGCCATTTTTCTGGATATCAATATTCCGTCGCTGGATGGCGTGTTGCTGGCGCAAAACATCAGCCAGTTCGCCCATAAACCGTTTATTG
>NZ_AEJF01000345.1 GCF_001028175.1 Caballeronia mineralivorans PML1(12) | reverse complement strand
CGGTGGAAAATCATGCCAAAACGACCGTCGCGCTGACGAGCATAGATACTGCTCTCTTCTTCGCCAATCAGCGAGACATCTGCGCCAATCTGGCGCATATCAGCCTGAATGATTTCCGCCATCGATTTGCTTAACGCATCGGTGCCGATGAACGAAAGTTCAATGCGCAGCGGCTGACCATTTTTCTCGCGGATGTCTTTGCCCGCAGGCAGCGTCCAACCGGCTTTTTCCAGCAACGCTTTCGCTTTTTGCGGATCGTACTGGCTCGGTTTCAGGCCGAG
>NZ_AEJF01000344.1 GCF_001028175.1 Caballeronia mineralivorans PML1(12) | reverse complement strand
GGCGCCGTGGCTGCCCGGTTCGCCAACGGTGCTGATCGGCGGCCTGCCGGCGCTGCAGGACGCTTCGAAACTGATGTGCGCGTGGGGTGGCGTGATCGCGATCGTCGCACCGGCCCAGTTCACGACTTTGATTCCCTGAGGACGACGCACGATGCCCTACGTTTTTTCGATGACCTCGCGGATGGTGACCATCGCGGCGAGCTGCGCGCTGTTGCTGTGCGCGCTGCTGTTCCTGTTGGGCTTCGAGATCGGCGCGCGCTTCGTGGCCCCCGAGGTACCGGTTGCGTCTGCTGTCTCGCCGGGTGCCGCCGCAAGTGCGCGCATGCCCGC
>NZ_AEJF01000343.1 GCF_001028175.1 Caballeronia mineralivorans PML1(12) | reverse complement strand
AACAACAACAAAAAGCCTTTCAACGTGCCGTTAACTGAACGATCTGCCAGTTTGCCGCCGAGATAGTTACCGATAGAGAATCCGACACCAATCAGCACCAGCATTGCCGTGACGAACACCGGTGTTGCGTGGGTAATACTTTGCAGTACCGGAGAGATATAGGTGTAGAGAGTAAACATTGCACCAGCTCCCAGTACCGTCGTCAGCAATGCAGACAGCACCTGCGGACGCATTAATACCGCCAGCTCTTTTTTCACTTCAGGTCGTGCCCCTGCACCACCTTTAGGTAATGAGAA
>NZ_AEJF01000342.1 GCF_001028175.1 Caballeronia mineralivorans PML1(12) | reverse complement strand
ACAATTGGCGTGGCATCACGGTGATAAACATAAGGCCGCCAGACAGCGACGGCCAGAGTAAGAACGGTGAGCGACCCCAACATAACGCGGTGTGGTCGCGGTAAATTATTAAACGCCAGGGCGACAGAGCGGGCTATCTGTTGCACGTAATCACTTCCTCATTAATCTCCTTTCAGGCAGCTCGCATACTGGTTGGCTAATTGACTCAGGAATTCTGAATAGCTTGTTTTACCCAGTTTGATATTCGTCCCCAGGGGATCCAACGTTCCCATACGAACGGATGTCCCTCGTGCGACGC
>NZ_AEJF01000341.1 GCF_001028175.1 Caballeronia mineralivorans PML1(12) | reverse complement strand
TACAGGTGACCTGCCAGTCGGAAAACGCCCGTTGCGCTGGTGCCGCCCACACCAAAGACGTCGGCAACAAAGCGAAAAAAAAGAGAAGGAAAATGCGATGGCGCATGGACGGTACGACCCCAGAAGTTCAAACAAACAGCACAAGTCGTATCTTCGTTGCGCAGGTAGCGCGGCTCAATCGGATTTGTCGGATTGAGCCAATAATAAACAACGAAATATTATTGTTATTTTTCAGTCCATTAAATGTGACGTTTGCAAATAGTTAAGCAATAACACCGTCTTACCGTCACGTATCTCGCCGGTTT
>NZ_AEJF01000340.1 GCF_001028175.1 Caballeronia mineralivorans PML1(12) | reverse complement strand
TTCGCGGCCGGCGTCGTCAACGCCCTGCTGGTCACGCGGGCGCGGCTGCTTCCGTTCATCACGACCCTGGTGACCATGCTGGCGGCCAATGGCTGTGCGCTGCTGCTGGCCGGCAACCAGTCGGTCGCGGTGTCCTACACCAGCGGCTTCACCGATATCGGGCAGGCCGACCTGGGCATCTTTCCGGTCCCCGCGCTGATCGTGGTCGCGCTCTACGCGCTCGGCTCGCTGATCCTGCACCGCACCTCGGCCGGTCGCAGCGTGCTGGCCACCGGCGGAGGCGAGGAGGCGTCGCGCCTGATGGGT
>NZ_AEJF01000339.1 GCF_001028175.1 Caballeronia mineralivorans PML1(12) | reverse complement strand
CAAAGGTAGAGGCATCAATACCCGGCACCGCAACTTCACTCTTCAGTGCGATTTTCGTAATCGCAAAACCGGCATCCACTTTATCCAGCGACACATCGGCGGTGGTATCAATCGATGTTGGCGTGAATCCCGCTTCCCCCAGCATTAATGAAAGCGCCATTGAGAAACATGCGGCATGCGCTGCGCCAATCAGTTCTTCAGGGTTGGTTCCTTTTTCGCCTTCAAAACGCGTGTTAAATCCATACGGCTGTTGGTTCAGCACGC
>NZ_AEJF01000338.1 GCF_001028175.1 Caballeronia mineralivorans PML1(12) | reverse complement strand
CGCGTGGCGATCGGCCTGCTGGTGATGGCGAACGTCGTCCGTACGCGCCGCGTGGTCCGAGCGGTGATCGTGGGCCGCGTCCGTCGTTTGGCGACCGTGGCGCGCCGCGTGGCGATCGGCCTTCTGGTGATGGCGAACGTCGTCCGTTCACTCCCCGTGGAGATGCTCCGCGTGGTCCGAGCAGCGATCGCGGCCCCCGCCCTTCATTTGGCGACCGTGGCGCTCCGCGTAGTGACCGGCCTTCCGGCGATGGCGAACGTCGCCCATTCAGCCCGCGCGACGATGCCCCGCGTGGTGCGAGCAGCGATCGTACGCCTCGTCCTTCATTTAATGATCGAGGCGGACCACGTGGCCCGAGCAATGATCGCGGGCCGCGTCCGTCGTTCGGCGACCGCGGCGCGCCGCGTGGCGATCGGCCTTCCGGCAACGGCGAACGTCGTCCCTTCACGCCGCGTGGCGATGCTCCGCGGGGCCCCAGCAGCGATCGCGGTCCACGACCTTCCTTTGGTGATCGAGGCCCACGCCCATCGTTTGGCGACCGCAGCGCCCCCCGTGGCGACCGCCCCTCAGGCGACAGCGAACGCCGTCCGTTCAAAGCCCGCGAAGATGCGCGCGGCCCAGGCAGCGA
>NZ_AEJF01000337.1 GCF_001028175.1 Caballeronia mineralivorans PML1(12) | reverse complement strand
TGTTGTTCTGCCAATGTTATGCCGCTGCACCCTCAACTTACGTTATCCCAACTTGTGACTGTTATTCGGCGCTCCACGGAGCGTCCTTTTTTTTCTTTCGTCTGCAATCTGAATCGTTCGCCGGTTTAATATTTCCATCATAGAGCTTATTATTTTTACGTTATTTGTTTTCCCACTTACGATAATTCTCTTTCGTGCTCTGAGTCACGGCAATAGTATTGTTTTTATCAATTTTGGATAATTATCACAATTAAGATCACAGAAAAGACATTACGTAAACGCATTGTAAAAAATGAT
>NZ_AEJF01000336.1 GCF_001028175.1 Caballeronia mineralivorans PML1(12) | reverse complement strand
CCTGTAATCGTTGACAGATATCTTCCACCACCAGCATGTTCTCGCGCTGGTTTTTATCATCCGCCATCAGCCACTCTCCTAACTGCTGCGCCTGCTTATCATCAGGATTATTTGCTACTGTTCCCGCCAGCGCTTCAGTACGCAGCGCTTTGTCACGCCGCCGCCATAACCGTTCCGGTGAAGAGCCAAGAAAAGCATTTTCGCCATCAAAGGCCATGTAAAAATGGTAGCAATTCAGATTCAGTCGACGACTGGCAGCCATCATCGCCGCCGCGTTGACCGGACTTGCGAAATGCAGGTCAGTTGCCCGAGCGAGCA
>NZ_AEJF01000335.1 GCF_001028175.1 Caballeronia mineralivorans PML1(12) | reverse complement strand
AATTGCAAATAAACCTCCTGGTTAGAATATGGACTGGAATTTAGCCATCTCAACCTGGATGGACTTCACCTGGGTGTAACTCTGGAGCGTCATCACGCCGTTCTCGCGACCAATGCCGGAGTGTTTGTAGCCGCCAACGGGCATCTCTGCCGGGGATTCGCCCCAGGTGTTGATCCAGCAAATACCCGCTTCCAGCTGATGAATGACGCGATGCGCGCGGTTCAGGTCCGCTGTCACGATGCCCGCCGCCAGGCCGTAGTCGGTATCGTTAGCGCGGCG
>NZ_AEJF01000334.1 GCF_001028175.1 Caballeronia mineralivorans PML1(12) | reverse complement strand
CCAACTGCTCAAACGCCGCCTCCACCTCTTTACTTAAAAAGGCGTTCGCGCCAGTTTGCTGCACCGCGCCAGGTTCAGACGCGCAAGTGTCGTCACTATTACCGCACGATGGTGCTGAGTAGTAGCTGTAATCCTGATAATTCAGCTTGTCGTAGTGCGCTTTCAACCAGTGCGGTTCTTCCATCTCCAGCCATGCGCGATAGGCGTTTAGACGAAACTCCAGCATCCACTCCGGCTCATTACGCTTCGCCGAAATTGCGCGCACCACCTCTTCGTTTATCCCCTTTGCCAGCTCATCGGTGGCTAACTGGGTGAAGAATCCTTCTT
>NZ_AEJF01000333.1 GCF_001028175.1 Caballeronia mineralivorans PML1(12) | reverse complement strand
TTATAGCGCGTGTTGTGGCGTTTGAATTCCCACGGGTTACCGTATTCCAGCCAGTAGTCTGGCGACTCTTTCTGGCTACCGTTAACGATGTTCTGCTTGAACATACCGTAGTCATAGCGGATGCCGTAACCGCGCCCCGGCAACCCTAACGTCGCCAGAGAATCAAGGAAGCAAGCCGCCAGACGTCCCAGGCCACCGTTACCGAGGCCTGGGTCATTTTCTTCATCAATCAGCTCTTCGAGATTTAACCCCATCGCTTCCAGTGCGCCCTGTACATCTTCGTAAATTCCTAGCGACAACATGGCGTTGGAGAGCGTACGGCCAATCA
>NZ_AEJF01000332.1 GCF_001028175.1 Caballeronia mineralivorans PML1(12) | reverse complement strand
GGCGGCGGACGGCGTGTCACTGCTTTGCATTTTCAGCAGTACCGCTTTCACCACCTGTTCAATATCCTGTTGATTCATGATGTTCTGCCTTATTTGTGGAAAATTACCTGACCGCCAGACACCACCTCATCGACAATGCCAATCACGCACAGATCGACCGGTGACGTTTCGCTTTTATGCGCCTGGCGGGCGGAACTGCCACTCACCAGTAACACCCACTCCCCGGTTCCCGCGCCAATATTGTCGATGGCGACGGCGCATTGCCCGTC
>NZ_AEJF01000331.1 GCF_001028175.1 Caballeronia mineralivorans PML1(12) | reverse complement strand
TGCTACGCGCTGTTGTTTCAGTACCGGATGGTCCGCACCAAACAGCAGCGGCGCAATGGCATGGCGATAGCAGTTAAGCCCTTCCATCGGTAAATAAAGCGAAGCGCCATGAGGCTGCGCATTCAGGCGCGCTTCCGCCTCCGCCACGGCTTGCAGTTGTGGAATAATTCCGTCTTCGTTGTAGTACAGACCGATACTTAAATTCACTTTGTCGCTGCGAGGGTCTTCTTTAAAACGCTCCATAAGCGTAAGAATCGGGTCGCCAGCGTAGGCGTCAACTTTTTGAAACACGCGATGGTTCTCCAGGTTTACGGGCAGGTG
>NZ_AEJF01000330.1 GCF_001028175.1 Caballeronia mineralivorans PML1(12) | reverse complement strand
ATGTACCTGGATCATAATTGAAACAAAAAGGTTAAAAAGTTTGAGCTGGCTCGCACAAACCAGCACTTTTTAAAGTTTTGTAATCAGTTTGGGGTAGCTACTTTTCTTCCAGGTAACTCTCTTCGAAGATTTCAATAGGGAGTGGGCGAGCAAAAAGGAAGCCCTGGGCAATACCAACGCCCGCTTTTGCCAGCCAGTCGCGTTGTGCTTCAGTCTCCACGCCTTCGGCAATCATTTGTAAGTTCAGGCTCTGCGCCAGCATGATAATTGCAGCAATCATGCTGCTATCTCCCGGCAAGCCTTCAACAAACATTTTGTCGATTTTCAGT
>NZ_AEJF01000329.1 GCF_001028175.1 Caballeronia mineralivorans PML1(12) | reverse complement strand
CATCATCAGTTATACGCTGGACGGTGGCGATGCTTATTCCGGTAAGCGGATGGCTAGCCGATCGCTTCGGTACGCGTCGCATTTTTACCCTTGCCGTGAGTCTGTTCACATTGGGTTCTCTGGCCTGCGCACTTTCTAATTCGCTACCACAGCTGGTTGTCTTCCGGGTTATTCAGGGGATAGGCGGCGCAATGATGATGCCTGTTGCTCGGCTGGCCTTACTGCGCGCTTATCCTCGTAATGAACTTCTTCCAGTATTGAATTTTGTCGCCATGCCGGGTCTGGTGGGGGCCAATTTTTAGGCCCCGTTCTTGGCGGCGTGCTGGTCACCTGGGCA
>NZ_AEJF01000328.1 GCF_001028175.1 Caballeronia mineralivorans PML1(12) | reverse complement strand
AAGGCCACGGCGATCGACCCGTCGGTGGTGGGCGAAGATGGCGTATACCACCACACCGGCCGGGTGCGGGTGTTTGTCTCGGAAGCGCAGGCGATCAAGGCGATCAAGCGGGAAGAGATTGTGCAGGGCGATATCATGGTGGTGATCGGCGGCGGGCCGTCCGGCACCGGCATGGAAGAGACCTACCAGCTCACCTCCGCGCTAAAGCATATCTCGTGGGGCAAGACGGTGTCGCTCATCACCGATGCGCGCTTCTCGGGCGTGTCGACGGGCGCCTGCTTCGGCCACGTGTCGCCGGAGGCGCTGGCGGGCGGGCCGATTGGCAAGCTGCGCGAT
>NZ_AEJF01000327.1 GCF_001028175.1 Caballeronia mineralivorans PML1(12) | reverse complement strand
ACGGCGAGCGGACGGCTCGCGGACAAGTCGGCTGCCACCGGAGCGCCCAGGAGCCCGATCGCCGAGGTCACGCCGGCGCCCAGCGGGCAGATCACCTTGCGGATACCGAGCTTGCGCGCGACGCCGTAGGCATGCACAGGTCCCGCCCCGCCGAAAGCAATCAACGGCAATCCGCGCGGGTCGACACCACTTTCAGTCGCCTGCATGGCTGCCGCCTTGCTCATGCTTTCATTGACCATGTCATGGATCCCCCACGCGCAGCGCTCAGTCGTGATCTCGAGGTTATCTGCCAGGCGTGCCATTGCCACCTTCGCGGCGGGCCGGTCGAGGGCAAAGTCGCCGCCAAGGAACGAACGCTCGTCGACATAACCGAGCAGCAGGTCGGCATCGGTC
>NZ_AEJF01000326.1 GCF_001028175.1 Caballeronia mineralivorans PML1(12) | reverse complement strand
GCCGACGATTTCTGCGCAACATTTTCATACCGCCGTGCATAACGAAGAACAGCTGGCTGCGCTGGAAGAGGCTAGCCTGGACGAGCCGGTTACCGTCTGGATGAAACTCGATACCGGTATGCACCGTCTGGGCGTAAGGCCGGAACAGGCTGAGGCGTTTTATCATCGCCTGACCCAGTGCAAAAACGTTCGTCAGCCGGTGAATATCGTCAGCCATTTTGCGCGCGCGGATGAACCAAAATGTGGCGCAACCGAGAAACAACTCGCTATCTTTAATACCTTTTGCGAAGGCAAACCTGGTCAACGTTCCATTGCCGCGTCGGGTGGCATTCTGCTGTGGCCACAGTCGC
>NZ_AEJF01000325.1 GCF_001028175.1 Caballeronia mineralivorans PML1(12) | reverse complement strand
CCGCATCACTAACATTACTGATGTGACTCCGATCCCTCATAACGGTTGTCGTCCGCCGAAAAAACGTCGCGTATAACGCCTCGTTTTCCAGGTTTGTTGGAGAAAGAAAATGGCAAGATATTTGGGTCCTAAGCTCAAGCTGAGCCGTCGTGAGGGCACCGACTTATTCCTTAAGTCTGGCGTTCGCGCGATCGATACCAAGTGTAAAATTGAACAAGCTCCTGGCCAGCACGGTGCGCGTAAACCGCGTCTGTCTGACTATGGTGTGCAGTTGCGTGAAAAGCAAAAAGTTCGCCGTATCTATGGTGTGCTGGAGCGTCAGTTCCGTAACTACTACAAAGAAGCAGCACGT
>NZ_AEJF01000324.1 GCF_001028175.1 Caballeronia mineralivorans PML1(12) | reverse complement strand
CGGCAGGTTATGAATATTCTGTTCATGCAGGGAAAAACTCCCCGCCAGTGTAGCGATTTCACGCTCAGCAACATGGCGCGGCACACCAGCTAATAGAACTTCTCCACGCATCTGCACAATGTTCCCGCGCTCGCCAAGTTGCAAGGTGTTAAACGATGCCACGGGCGAGACTTCCGTTGCCACCACACCGCCTCCGGCAGGGTAAAAACCGTGGCGTAACAGCGTGGTTTGCTGATGAATTCCTATTTTCGCCAGCAGCGGCTCCAGCACCCGGCGGAATAAAATCCGCAGGCGGCGCCGACGGGTTATCGGTGCCGCCGCTCACTTCAACACGCGAAGGTC
>NZ_AEJF01000323.1 GCF_001028175.1 Caballeronia mineralivorans PML1(12) | reverse complement strand
GAGGCCGCCGCCGAATTGCGCGCGCTGGCTGAACGCCTGCAGGCGCCGGTGGCGCTGACGATCAATGCCAAGGGACTGCTGCCGCGCGGCCATGCGCTGTCGATAGGCTCGACCCAGTCGCTCGCCGTGACGCGCGCGCTGGTGCGTGAGGCCGATGTGGTGCTTGCGGTTGGCACCGAACTAGGCGAGACCGACTACGACGTGGTGTTCGACGACGGGTTCGCGATCGACGGCAAGCTGATCAGGGTCGACATCGACGCCCAGCAGGTCATGCGTAATTTCCGGCCTGATGTGGCGATTGCAGCCGACGCGAAGCTCGTGCTCGCCGCGCTGGACCACCGGCTCGCCACGCGC
>NZ_AEJF01000322.1 GCF_001028175.1 Caballeronia mineralivorans PML1(12) | reverse complement strand
CTTTTTCTTCGGCTTCCCGCTGACCAGCGTGCTGGTATTTCGCTTTGATGTTGGTGTCGCGCCGCCAGAAATCTTGTTGCAGGCGTTGCTTTCTGCGGGCTGCTTCTACGCGGTTTACTATGTCACCTACAAAACCCGCCTACGCAAACGCGTTGCTGATGTACCGCGCCGTCCGCTGTTTACCATGAACCGCGTGGAGACCAATCTTACGTGGGTGATCCTGATGGGTATCGCGCTGGTAAGCGTCGGCATCTTCTTCATGCACAACGGCTTTTTTGCTGTTCCGGCTTAACTCCTACAGTCAGATCTTTTTCCAGTGAAGTCTCCGGCGTGGCGTTAAAACGCTTCTTTTACTTTTT
>NZ_AEJF01000321.1 GCF_001028175.1 Caballeronia mineralivorans PML1(12) | reverse complement strand
CGCCATGTGGCAAATGGAAGGTCACGGCAAACTGCAATATACCGACGAAGGTTTTCCGTTCCCCATCGATGTGCCGTTTGTCCCCAGCGATAACCCAACCGGTGCCTATCAACGTATTTTCACCCTCAGCGACGGCTGGCAGGGTAAACAGACGCTGATTAAATTTGACGGCGTCGAAACCTATTTTGAAGTCTATGTTAACGGTCAGTATGTGGGTTTCAGCAAGGGCAGTCGCCTGACCGCAGAGTTTGACATCAGCGC
>NZ_AEJF01000320.1 GCF_001028175.1 Caballeronia mineralivorans PML1(12) | reverse complement strand
CGAACAATCCCGCTTTCAATCGGCAAATCCTGTTTGGCTTGTCCATCTGCGTTAACGACAGTGCCGTTTTTGATCAATACGCGCATAGCAAACTCCAAAAACCCTCCGGCGAACCGGAGGGGAATAAGTGAAGAGTAATTACTCTGTTGCCAGCCAGCTTAACGGGATTGCAGCGTACATCGCGGCACAGGTCACCAGGTGAGATTTCCAGGTTTTTTCGTTAGGTGCATGCGCTTCAGGTTCTTTACCCGGGCCAAAGCCGATCACCGGAATGCCGTGACGGCCCATGATAGATACGCCGTTAGTTGAGAAGGTCCAC
>NZ_AEJF01000319.1 GCF_001028175.1 Caballeronia mineralivorans PML1(12) | reverse complement strand
GCCAGGCACCGCTGTACGATTTGGCTCTCGCCAACGGTCTGCTGATGGCGACATTGAATCAGACGAAACTCTCGCTGCTGACCCGCTTACGTGGCGATCGTGGTCAACGGGGAACGCGTCGCACGCTGCATTATTACTTTGTCGCACAGGATATTCACGAGCGTGCCAGCTCTTCTCATATTCAGTATCAAACATTGCGTGAACATTTTCGCCACAGCGACGTGCTGTTCCGTTTTCAGCGGCTGATGTCGATGCAGGGCCAGGCGTGCCAGCAACTGTCACGCTGTATTTTGTTGCGTCAGCCTTATCAACATGATCCGCATTTTGAGCGCGCTTTTACGCATATTGATGCTGCGCTGGAGCGGAT
>NZ_AEJF01000318.1 GCF_001028175.1 Caballeronia mineralivorans PML1(12) | reverse complement strand
TCGGTTTTCGCGCCCGCGACGTTGAACACTTTCCACAGTTCGACGATGGGCAGATATTCACCCCGCACTTCCAGCACCCGCTCGCCGCCGGCCAGTGGATGGAGATCGGCTTCACGGGGTTGCAGTGATTCCATAACAGCATTCAGCGGCAGAATGAAAACTTCATCCGCAACGCGTACGGACATGCCGTCGAGGATGGCCAGCGTCAACGGCAGTAAAATGCGGATCGTAGTGCCAGTACCCTGCTTCGACTGGATTTCGACATGACCGCCCATCTTCTGGATATTACGTTTAACGACGTCCATGCCGACGCCGCGCCCGGAGACGTCG
>NZ_AEJF01000317.1 GCF_001028175.1 Caballeronia mineralivorans PML1(12) | reverse complement strand
CACCACATCACCAATGCGAATCACTTTCCAGCGATCTTCTTCCCAGGCTGACGCGCCGGAAACCACCAGATTGGGGCGGAATTGCTCCATTTTTACACTGGCCGGACAACGTTGTTGGAGATCACGTAACGAGGCTTCGTTAGCAAGAAGGTAAGGATAGCCATCAGCAAATGACAGAGGTACAGTGTTGTGGCGTTTCACGCGCCGGGTCATTTGTGGCCCCACCCAGCGTAATTGCACTTCGCGGGAGAAAAATCCACTTAGCCATTTGTTGATCGCGTCTGGCGCAATTCGCGCGGTAAAATGTGTGCCCCAAACTTCGGTTGGTGCGTCTTGTGTGGCGAA
>NZ_AEJF01000316.1 GCF_001028175.1 Caballeronia mineralivorans PML1(12) | reverse complement strand
GCGTCCGTCCACGTCTATGAGCGCAGACGGTCCATTCAACCTGTATAACGCGGTAGTGACCGCAGCTGATAAAGCCTCCGCCAACCGTGGCGTGCTGGTAGTGATGAATGACACCGTGCTTGATGGCCGTGACGTCACCAAAACCAACACCACCGACGTAGCGACCTTCAAGTCTGTTAACTACGGTCCTCTGGGTTACATTCACAACGGTAAGATTGACTACCAGCGTACCCCGGCACGTAAGCATACCAGCGACACGCCATTCGATGTCTCTAAGCTGAATGAACTGCCGAAAGTCGGCATTGTTTATAACTACGCTAACGCATCCGATCTTCCGGCTAAAGCACTGGTAGATGCGGGCTATGATGGCATCGTTAG
>NZ_AEJF01000315.1 GCF_001028175.1 Caballeronia mineralivorans PML1(12) | reverse complement strand
TGAAGCATTCGTTTCTGACGTTTTCGCCGCACCGGCACTGGTGGCCGCCGCGCTTTTTGAGGACTCTGCAGCGGCAGCACTTTTTGATGCTTCAGTGGCCTTTGTTGATGCCGTTCCTGCGCTGGAAGACGCTGACTGAGCCGACGACGCGGCCTGTCCGGCTGACGTGCTGGCTGCGCGTGCTGAGTCCGCAGCATCAGCCGCATGGGTTGCCGCCTCACGGGCTGATGTGCTGGCATCACTGGCTGACTT
>NZ_AEJF01000314.1 GCF_001028175.1 Caballeronia mineralivorans PML1(12) | reverse complement strand
TACGATATTCTTGATCTGGCGAAACATTGCGAATTTGAAGAAGTGGCGCATCTGCTGATCCACGGCAAACTGCCGACCCGTGACGAACTCGCCGCTTACAAAACGAAACTGAAAGCCCTGCGCGGTTTACCGGCTAACGTGCGTACCGTGCTGGAAGCCTTACCGGCGGCGTCGCACCCGATGGATGTTATGCGCACCGGTGTTTCCGCGCTCGGCTGCACGCTGCCAGAAAAAGAGGGGCATACCGTCTCTGGCGCGCGGGATATTGCCGACAAACTGCTGGCGTCGCTTAGCTCGATTCTCCTTTATTGGTATCACTACAGCCACAACGGCGAACGCATCCAACCGGAAACCGATGACGACTCCATCGGCGGTCACTTCCTGCATCTGCT
>NZ_AEJF01000313.1 GCF_001028175.1 Caballeronia mineralivorans PML1(12) | reverse complement strand
TGGCAGGAATGGCAGGGAAAACTCTCTCTCGCATTAACCTCTGATATCCAGCAACTGCGTTATCAGGGCGAAAAAGTTAAATTTCAAGGCCAGCTGAAAGGGCAACAACTTACAGTCAGCGAACTGGATGTCGTCGCGTTTGAAAATCAGCCGCCGGTAAAACTGGTGGGGGAATTTGCTATGCCGCTCGTGCCGGATGGACTTCCTGTAAGTGGGCATGCTACTGCGACGTTAAACTTGCCGCAGGAACCGTCACTGGTGGATGCCGAGCTGGACTGGCAGGAAAATAGCGGGCAATTGATCGTGCTGGCACGGGATAACGGCGATCCGTTGCTCGATTTGCCGTGGCAAATTACTCGTCAACAATTGACCGTAAGCGATGGTCGCTGGAGCTG
>NZ_AEJF01000312.1 GCF_001028175.1 Caballeronia mineralivorans PML1(12) | reverse complement strand
AAGTATGGCTGAAGCGCAAAATGATCCCCTGCTGCCGGGATACTCGTTTAACGCCCATCTGGTGGCGGGTTTAACGCCGATTGAGGCCAACGGTTATCTCGATTTTTTTATCGACCGACCGCTGGGAATGAAAGGTTATATTCTCAATCTCACCATTCGCGGCCAGGGGGTGGTGAAAAATCAGGGACGAGAATTTGTCTGCCGACCGGGTGATATTTTGCTGTTCCCGCCAGGAGAGATTCATCACTACGGTCGTCATCCGGAGGCTCGCGAATGGTATCACCAGTGGGTTTACTTTCGTCCGCGCGCCTACTGGCATGAATGGCTTAACTGGCCGTCAATATTTGCCAATACGGGTTTCTTTCGCCCGGATGAAGCGCACCAGCCGCATTTCA
>NZ_AEJF01000311.1 GCF_001028175.1 Caballeronia mineralivorans PML1(12) | reverse complement strand
CGCCTTTGCGCTCTTTAATGATTGGCGCGAGTAGCATCAGACGCTTGCCTTCCGGCTGCGACAGCACGTTATCCACCATCTGGCTGACGGTTTGCGCCGCCAGCGGGACGTCGTGGTCCGGACAGCGCGGCTCGCCAACGCGGGCGAATAACAAACGCAAATAGTCGTGGATTTCGGTGATTGTCCCCACCGTAGAACGCGGGTTATGAGACGTCGATTTCTGCTCAATTGAGATGGCAGGAGAAAGCCCCTC
>NZ_AEJF01000310.1 GCF_001028175.1 Caballeronia mineralivorans PML1(12) | reverse complement strand
GCGCATCTGACCGGCTTTATCAAAATAGCCCCAGCGCCCTTCGATCCCCACTTCTTCTGCCACGGTAATCTCAACATGATCAATGGTGCGATTGTCCCAGTTATTCACAAACAGGGAGTTAGCAAAACGCAGCGCCAACAGGTTCAGCACCGTTTCTTTACCAAGATAGTGGTCGATACGGTAAACCTGGCACTCCTCGAAGTATTCGCCAACCTGATCATTGATTTCCTGCGAGGTCGCCAGCGACGTCCCCAGCGGTTTCTCCATGACTACGCGTGCCGGTTTAGCATTCAGCTTTGCCTCGCCAAGCCCTTTGCAAA
>NZ_AEJF01000309.1 GCF_001028175.1 Caballeronia mineralivorans PML1(12) | reverse complement strand
TGGCGTTCCAGCCGCTCGGCCGGACTGACCAGCCGGCGCGCCAGCCAGTCGAGCTGCTGCGCGCGCCGCTCCATCATCCGGCCAAATCCGCGTGCAAGCGACGCATGGCGGTGATCCAGATCGCGCAGCAGCAACACGCGCTGCGGACTGACAAGTTCGGCCGCTGCGGTGGGCGTGGGCGCGCGGACATCGGCGGCAAAATCAGCGATGGTGAAATCCGTCTCATGGCCTACACCGCTTACAACCGGCATGGCACTTTCGGCTATCGCGCGGGCGAGTACTTCCTCGTTGAACGCCCACAGATCCTCGATCGAACCGCCGCCGCGACACACGATCAGCACATCGACCTCGCGGCGTGCGCTGGCCTCGTCGACCATCGCGGCGAGCTTCGCTGCAACGCCCGCGCCCTGCACCGGCGCCGGATAGACGATCACCGGCACGTGCGGCGCGCGCCG
>NZ_AEJF01000308.1 GCF_001028175.1 Caballeronia mineralivorans PML1(12) | reverse complement strand
TATCCAGAGCCTGCGACACTTTCTTACCGCGAATCAGGTCAGCAACAAGGCGAACCTTCTGAGCAGAAGAACGAGCATGGCGATGTTTAGCGATAGTTTCCATCTCTTCCTCCTACCTTATTTCTTCTTCGCTTTTTTATCAGCAGCGTGGCCGCGATAAGTACGAGTCGGTGCGAATTCACCCAGTTTGTGACCAACCATTTCGTCGGTTACAAATACCGGAACGTGCTGACGACCATTATGGACAGCGATGGTCAAACCGATCATGTTAGGAAAGATCGTTGAACGACGGGACCAAGTGCGCAGGGGCTTCTTGTCTCCGCTTTCCACCGCTTTCTCTACCTTCTTCAGCAAGTGCAGGTCAATAAAAGGACCTTTCTTGAGAGAACGTGGCATGGCTTATCCTC
>NZ_AEJF01000307.1 GCF_001028175.1 Caballeronia mineralivorans PML1(12) | reverse complement strand
CCTGCTGTTTGCCAAACGGCACGCGCACGCGACACCCAGCTTTTAACCGTCATGCCTTCTGGCAGCAGATAGTCAAAGGTACGAGGAAGCGGAACGGGCAAGGCAACGTGGGCAACGGGCATAGCATCATCCTGACTTGAAATTCGGTGGGTTAGTATACACATTGCCGTAGAAGAGTGCGGATCAGTTTGCATACGCTGGTTAATTTCTGTATGATTTCGCGCCTTCGTACGAAATGATCGTATTGAAGCTATACTTTTAACATCGCGTGGTGTCTGGCGTTAGGGCTGGAAGAGCGACGCGGCCTTAAACCGAGGTTTTCCCATGAAAAAAGATATTCACCCGAAATACGAAGAAATTACTGCTAGCTGCTCTTGCGGTAACGTAATGAAAATCCGCTCCACCG
>NZ_AEJF01000306.1 GCF_001028175.1 Caballeronia mineralivorans PML1(12) | reverse complement strand
AAAACGTTCCGAAAGCGCATACATAATCACCACCGGCAATGCGGTCACCAGTGAGGCCGCCATCATCCGTCCCCAGATGTAATCTGGCGTACTGAACAGCGCGTTCAGGCCCACCGGTAAGGTGAAATTGCTGGCGCTGGAGAGGAAAATCGACGCAAACAGATAGTCGTTCCACGCCACCATAAAGCAGTAGACGAACACGGATATCAGCCCGGACATCGCCAACGGCACGGTGATGCGGAAGATAATTTGCAGACGGTTGAGGCCATCCATCATCGCCGCT
>NZ_AEJF01000305.1 GCF_001028175.1 Caballeronia mineralivorans PML1(12) | reverse complement strand
CGCGAACGGTCGCCATTTCCAGATGCAGTTTGGTCAGGGCAATATCCGCTTCGACCGCCGCACGCTGGGCAACTAATGCATCCACGCCGCTGACGGCGCTGGCGGCTGACTGCGCCTGTAACAATACGGCATTAAGATCCGCTTCTGCGGCGCGCTGCGCCGTTCTTGCACGGTCAACATCTTCCGCTGAGACAAAACCTTCTTTCAGTAATGGCTCGGTGCGGCGTAATGTATCTGTGGCCTGTTTCGCGGCGGCACGGGCTTTTTCTACCGTGGCATTAATCGAGTCGGCACCAAACTGTTGCGCGTCAACGCTACGCTGGGTGAGCATAATTTGCTTATCCAGCGCCGCGAGGGAGGCTTCAGCTTTCGCCAGATTGGCTTCGTACGGGCGCGGGTCGATGCGGAACAGCAAATCGCCCTG
>NZ_AEJF01000304.1 GCF_001028175.1 Caballeronia mineralivorans PML1(12) | reverse complement strand
TAATGTTTGATGTTCTAACGTTGACCCGTAATCCGGGTTGCGGACAGTGTCTGGTGGGTAGTTTGACTGGGGCGGTCTCCTCCTAAAGAGTAACGGAGGAGCACGAAGGTTGGCTAATCCTGGTCGGACATCAGGAGGTTAGCGCAATGGCATAAGCCAGCTTGACTGCGAGCGTGACGGCGCGAGCAGGTGCGAAAGCAGGTCATAGTGATCCGGTGGTTCTGAATGGAAGGGCCATCGCTCAACGGATAAAAAGGTACTCGGGGATAACAGGCTGATACCGCCCAAGAGTTCATATCGACGGCGGTGTTTGGCACCTCG
>NZ_AEJF01000303.1 GCF_001028175.1 Caballeronia mineralivorans PML1(12) | reverse complement strand
TCCCGGCATAAGGGCGATTATTTTCAATGTGCAACATGTTGTCGGCATTGTCACTGCGCTGGGTTCGATAAACAGAAAACAGAGTTCAGCATTAGCTGTTACTTGATTGCTATGTTCCACCCCGCCCTGTATCCAAACCGCATATTGTGGCGGCACCATCCACAAAGCATTTTCCACCGTACAGGTAATTGCACCATGTAGCGCCAGTATCAGCTGTCCTTTGCGGTGCTGATGTACAGGACTGGTTAACTCATCCGTTCCGGCGTGAATACAAAATGCGACCGCGGCTTCATGGTGTCGGTCGGGTTCATAGCCATTGAGATTCAACCTGTGCATCATTTTGTCCGAACTTAGCGATAATTTGTCATTTTAGCTTGATTCAACATAACAATAAAAACGGTAAGGTACAGCCTCGTTTGTAACAATGA
>NZ_AEJF01000302.1 GCF_001028175.1 Caballeronia mineralivorans PML1(12) | reverse complement strand
TTTTGCCTTTTTTAGTATTCAACCTGATGCTTAATAAGCCGATGAAACTGGATCTGCAAGGTATTGATCATTTGCGATGACCAACGAACAGCGCTGTTCTCGGGTAATGAATGGGGCATCCATACCGACCAGACAAATAATGCCATGCAGATAAAACGTTCCAGTTGGTTGCCCTTTTGGGGAACCAGGATAGGCAAGCGGAAACGCCAGCGGCATGGCCAGAGCAGGGGAACACCGGCGGGTGTCAGCATATCGGCAAGTATGTGGCTCAAATAACCCAGCACCATTCCTTGTAGCGCATCAGCCGGAATGAACCAGCCTTCCGGAACCTTAAGGTAAAAGGTTGCCAGCAGCGCAAATACCGCCAGCAGACTGTGGGTAAAACCACGATGCCCAAAAGCGCGGGCGATCGGTTTTGATATCCATTTTAATCGCTG
>NZ_AEJF01000301.1 GCF_001028175.1 Caballeronia mineralivorans PML1(12) | reverse complement strand
TGCCGGCGCCGACGTCGGCGCGCGCGCGTCACAAATCCGCGACGACCTGTTTGCCGTGCCGCGCGCCAGCGAACGCGACATGCTTTCGATTCAGACCGACGACCGCGCGCTGTGGATCGACAACTGGCGACGCCTGGCTCTTTCCGCTCTCGACACCGACGCGCTGAAGGACCATCCGCAACGCGCGGAATTCCGACGGCAGATCGAGACCTGGAACGGTCGCGCGGACGCCGATGCAACCGGCTACCGGCTGGTGCGCGCGTTCTACTTTTCGCTCTATGACGCCTGGTTCGGCAAGCTCGACGCGGATATCGCCGCGCCCGGCCTGCAACTCGGCTATCGCGCCGCGAGCTCGCGCTACGACGCAGTGATGGAAGCGCTCGCGGCCCATCGCGCCTGGGTGCCGGAGGGTTTCACCGACTGGCGAGCGTTCATGCTCGACCGGATCGACCATGCAATTGACCAACTGCCTCCGGGCACCAAGCTCGAGGACGCACGCTGGGGCGATCGCAACCGCGCTGCGATCGAGCAT
>NZ_AEJF01000300.1 GCF_001028175.1 Caballeronia mineralivorans PML1(12) | reverse complement strand
ACGACAGATTACAGGAATGACTTGAACGGCAGATCCGGTTCAATAGTGAAGCAATCATCGAAACCGCGCGGATAGTGGTACTCGAAGTTGTCTTTATCCAGCGGCCAGGTAAATTTGCCACCCACCTGCCAGATAAACGGCTTGAAGCCATACTTCAGGCGATCTTTTTTCATCTCCCACAGCACGCGGATCTCTTGCGGATCGGCCTGGAAGTTTGACCAGATATCGTGGTGGAACGGGATCACTACTTTCGCATTCAGCGCTTCACCCATACGCAGCATATCGGCGCTGGTCATTTTGTCGGTGATATCGCGCGGGTTTTCGCCGTACGATCCTAACGCCACGTCGATCTGATGTTCGTTACCGTGCTTCGCATAATAGTTAGAGTAGTGGGAGTCGCCGCTGTGATACAGGGAGCCGCCAGGCGTTTTGAACAGGTAGTTCACCGCGCGATCGTCCATGCCATCTGGCAGTACGCCAGCCGCTTTTTGATCGGCAGGCAGGGTGATCAGTGCAGTACGGTCGAAAGCATCAAGCGCATGAATTTCAATGTCTTTCACTTTTACTACATCGCCCGGTTTGACCACGATGCAACGCTCTTTCGGTACGCCCCAGCCAATCCACAAATCCACACAGGTTTTCGGTCCGATAAACGGTACGTCATCTGCACAATTCTGCATCACGGCAGCAGCGACGTTAACGTCGATATGATCGTTGTGATCGTGAGTCGCCAGTACC
>NZ_AEJF01000299.1 GCF_001028175.1 Caballeronia mineralivorans PML1(12) | reverse complement strand
TCAGGGACACGGATATCAACGAGCTGAAGCGCCTGCACCAGACGCTGCGTTATAGTCTTATCTGCCTGGCTGGGAGTAGTGTCGCCGGAGGGGTGGTTATGCGCCAGTATCACTGCTGCTGCATTGAAATACAGGGCGCGTTTGACCACCTCACGGGGATGTACCTCGGTACTGCTAATAGAACCGGCAAACAGGGTTTCGTGGGCAATCAACTGGTTCTGCTGGTTCAGATACAGCATCATAAATTCTTCACGCTCCAGCCCCGCCATTTTCAGCTTCAGCCAGTCACGAGCAGCCTGAGTGGAGGTGAATGCCACGCCTGTTTCGCGCAGGTGTCGGTCAAGCAGCGTTAAGGCGCGTTTTACCGTGCGTTGTGCGGTCAGTGGAAGTACCGGTGTCTGTGGGATGAGTGACTGTTCCAT
>NZ_AEJF01000298.1 GCF_001028175.1 Caballeronia mineralivorans PML1(12) | reverse complement strand
TTCACCCACACCATGACCGGTTCGCCCTACATCGACGCCACCATCAGCGATAACCGTCAGGAACTGATCGCCAAAATGCAGGCGGGGAAAATTCGCGGTCTGGTGGTTATTCCGGTGGATTTTGCGGAACAGATGGAGCGCGCCAACGCCACCGCACCGATTCAGGTGATCACCGACGGCAGTGAGCCGAATACCGCTAACTTTGTACAGGGGTATGTCGAAGGGATCTGGCAGATCTGGCAAATGCAGCGAGCGGAGGACAACGGGCAGACTTTTGAACCGCTTATTGATGTACAAACCCGCTACTGGTTTAACCCGGCGGCGATTAGCCAG
>NZ_AEJF01000297.1 GCF_001028175.1 Caballeronia mineralivorans PML1(12) | reverse complement strand
GTCACCGTCGGTAACGATATTGAAACACGCAGTAATATACAGTGTGGTTCTGTGCTGTTGCCGGAGATGAAAATCGCCGGACAGTAAAAAAACTGGCGCGACCTGCCGCGCTATAAACTAAAAAATTACACAAAATCATTCGCACTGCATCGAGACGGAAAGTGAATGAGGGCCGGGGAGCGTACTCGCAGTACGTGACCCGGTCGAATGAGCGTAGTCGTCGATGAGGCAGTGTGAAGGATGAAGTGTAAATAAAAAAGGAACTATTCTTGCAGTCTCCTCGTTGGTATTCAGTTCGGCGTCATTTGCTGCTGATCTCGAAGACAATATGGAAACCCTCAACGACAATTTAAAAGTGGTCGAAAAAGCCGATAACGCGGCGCAAGTCAAAGACGC
>NZ_AEJF01000296.1 GCF_001028175.1 Caballeronia mineralivorans PML1(12) | reverse complement strand
CTGTACGAAATCGCCTCCATGCGTCTGTTTGCCCGGTTATCCCTGGATAGCGCCTTGCCGGACCGCACCACCATCATGAATTTCCGCCACCTGCTGGAGCAGCATCAACTGGCCCGCCAATTGTTCAAGACCATCAATCGCTGGCTGGCCGAAGCAGGCGTCATGATGACTCAAGGCACCTTGGTCGATGCCACCATCATTGAGGCACCCAGCTCGACCAAGAACAAAGAGCAGCAACGCGATCCGGAGATGCATCAGACCAAGAAAGGCAATCAGTGGCACTTTGGCATGAAGGCCCACATTGGTGTCGATGCCAAGAGTGGCCTGACCCACAGCCTGGTCACCACCGCGGCCAACGAGCATGACCTCAATCAGCTGGGTAATCTGCTGCATGGAGAGGAGCAATTTGTCTCAGCCGATGCCGGCTACCAAGGGGCGCCACAGCGCGAGGAGCTGGCCGAGGTGGATGTGGACTGGCTGATCGCCGAGCGCCCCGGCAAGGTAAGAACCTTGAAACAG
>NZ_AEJF01000295.1 GCF_001028175.1 Caballeronia mineralivorans PML1(12) | reverse complement strand
GGCGCAGCGCTGCCCGCGCCGGTTCGGCTCACCCTGCGCGCGGCCGCTGCCGTTGCGCCCATGCGGCAACCATAAAGCGACCAATCACCTATGGATATCGACATTCGCACGTTGTTGAGCCGACTCAATCCGGTATGCAAGCACGCTATGGAACTGGCCGCGCAGCTCTGCGTGCGGCAAACCCACTACAACGTGGACGTCGAGCATTTGCTGCTGCAACTGGTCGAGTCCGATGCGCCCGATCTGCGCGCCATCCTTGAACGTTTCAATGTACCTGCGGCCGATGTCACCGTTCAGTTGCAGAAGGCCGTCGACCAATTCAAGCGCGGCAATGGCCGCACGCCGGCGTTGTCGCCGAATTTTTCTCCGTTGTTTCAGGAGGCGTGGCTGCTGAGTTCGATGCTGCTCGGCGAGCAGCAGATCCGCTCAGGCACGATCCTGCTGGCGTTGCTCGAAGTCGATAGCCTGCGCGGACTGCTGCTCGATTCCGCCCCCGCGTTGCTGGCGATTCCGCGTGCAAGTTTGCGCGATGCGCTGCCCGCTGTGCTCGCCGGTTCGTCGGAAGATGGCGGTCGGGTTCGGCCCGGCCGTCA
>NZ_AEJF01000294.1 GCF_001028175.1 Caballeronia mineralivorans PML1(12) | reverse complement strand
TGGCTTCTGATTTGCTCTCTCAGGCTGAACACGGCCCGGACTCACAGGTGATTTTACTGACGCCCGCTGCTGATATGGCGCGTCGCGTTGCCGAGGCCGTCGAACGCCAACTGGCAGAACTGCCGCGTGCCGAAACCGCCCGCCAGGCACTGAACGCCAGCCGCCTGATCGTGACTAAAGATTTAGCGCAGTGCGTGGAGATCTCCAACCAGTACGGCCCGGAGCACCTGATCATTCAGACCCGCAACGCCCGTGAACTGGTCGATAGCATCACCAGCGCCGGTTCGGTATTTCTTGGTGACTGGTCACCGGAATCGGCAGGTGATTACGCCTCCGGCACCAACCACGTTCTACCGACTTACGGTTACACCGCCACCTGTTCCAGCCTCGGGCTGGCAGATTTCCAGAAGCGCATGACCGTACAGGAACTGTCGAAAGAGGGGTTCTCCGCGCTGGCTTCAACCA
>NZ_AEJF01000293.1 GCF_001028175.1 Caballeronia mineralivorans PML1(12) | reverse complement strand
CACAACAATGAGTTGGATATCACCGGAACTGATTGAGATCCTGCTGACCATCCTCAAAGCGGTGGTGATCCTGCTGGTGGTTGTCACCTGCGGGGCATTCATGAGCTTTGGCGAACGTCGCCTGCTGGGTCTGTTCCAGAACCGTTACGGACCTAACCGTGTTGGCTGGGGCGGTTCGCTCCAGCTGGTTGCGGACATGATCAAAATGTTCTTTAAAGAAGACTGGATCCCGAAATTCTCGGATCGCGTCATCTTTACCCTGGCACCGATGATTGCCTTTACCTCGCTGCTGCTGGCCTTTGCGATTGTGCCAGTCAGTCCGGGTTGGGTGGTTGCCGACCTGAACATCGGGATTTTGTTCTTCCTGATGATGGCAGGTCTGGCGGTTTACGCGGTGCTGTTTGCGGGCTGGTCAAGTAACAACAAATACTCGTTGCTGGGTGCGATGCGTGCTTCTGCGCAGACCC
>NZ_AEJF01000292.1 GCF_001028175.1 Caballeronia mineralivorans PML1(12) | reverse complement strand
CGCAGTGACATAGTCAGGATGGTAACGGCAGCAACGTTCCAGCGCGAAGTAATACTCAACAGTCTGGTTCTGCAACGCAATGGGATATTCCAGAAGGCTAAGGAAATCGAAACAATCACCAGCCTGAATGGCCTCAAGAAAAGCCTCCCTTTCTTCCTCATCCATTCCTTCGCTGTCATTAAATGAATGCCAGTTCAAACGCTCTGCCAGCAAAGAAGCACAATTTAATGAAAGATATCGCGCTTCTATGGCGATTGCACACAGCGGCCAGCGTAATTGATCGACATCCTCCATGTTCCAGGTATTTAATTGCTGAATAAATTTCTGCCAGGCGGAAGGCTGAAAACGATCACTTTCTGAATCCAGTAATGTCCTGAATGCACGTAGTATTTCATGTTCAGCG
>NZ_AEJF01000291.1 GCF_001028175.1 Caballeronia mineralivorans PML1(12) | reverse complement strand
CGTAATCACGCACTTCCTGGCTGATTTTCATCGAGCAGAATTTCGGCCCACACATGGAGCAAAAATGGGCGACTTTACCTGACTCTTGCGGCAGGGTTTCATCGTGATAAGCGCGGGCGGTAAACGGGTCGAGGGCCAGATTAAACTGGTCTTCCCAGCGAAATTCGAAGCGGGCTTTCGACATGGCGTTATCGCGAATTTGCGCGCCCGGATGCCCTTTCGCCAGGTCAGCGGCGTGGGCAGCAATCTTATAGGTGATAAGCCCCTGCTTAACATCTTCTTTATTGGGCAGACCCAGATGCTCTTTTGGCGTTACGTAACAGAGCATCGCGCAGCCAAACCAGCCAATCATCGCCGCACCAATCCCCGACGTGAAGTGGTCATAGCCCGGCGCAATATCGGTAGTTAGCGGCCCCAGAGTCGTAAAACGGCGCTTCGTGGCAGTGCTCTAACTCCTCGGTCATATT
>NZ_AEJF01000290.1 GCF_001028175.1 Caballeronia mineralivorans PML1(12) | reverse complement strand
CCGGAAGAAGAGAAGAAGCAGCGTCTGTATATTCTGCAAGAGCGCATTAATCAGCAAGCGATGGCGTGGAGCCGCCGGATGCTCGGCACCACCCAGCGTATTCTGGTAGAAGGTACATCGCGTAAGAGCATCATGGAGCTTTCCGGGCGTACGGAAAATAACCGCGTGGTCAACTTCGAAGGCACGCCGGATATGATCGGTAAATTCGTCGATGTAGAAATTACCGACGTCTACCCGAACTCTCTGCGCGGTAAAGTGGTGCGTACTGAAGATGAAATGGGTCTGCGCGTGGCAGAAA
>NZ_AEJF01000289.1 GCF_001028175.1 Caballeronia mineralivorans PML1(12) | reverse complement strand
GCCGCCATGCGCGCAGCCGCGCTCGCGCTCGATGCCCACGCCGACGCCGCCGATGCATCGTCGTCTTCCGCCGATACCAGCGGTTTGATCGTGATTCCGGGTCCGGGCGAAGCGAGGGCCGCTGCTACGGCGCCCAAGCTGGCGATGTCGCCAAGCCGCAGCGCTGCATCGAACGATGCGCCCGATGCCGGTGGTTTGATCGAGATCCCGGGCAATGGCGAGCCCAAAGCGGCTACTACTATTAGTAACGTTGGGAATAACGCTGGAAATAACGCTGGAAGCAGCGCCCGCACTCCGGCCGCAGCCGCCGATGCCCTGCCGCGCGTCATGGTCCAGGCATCCGCCTCGTCGCGCGACGTGATGCCCGTGGTCGTCACTCCCAATGGCAGCGCATCGGCTCAAGGCGCCACGCGCATTGCCACGCGAGGCTTTCAGGCCAGACCGATTGCTGCAACGCCCGCCGCCGGCATGATGCCCGTTTCGATGCGCTCCCCCGCGCCCATCCGCGCCCCGCTCCAACCCACGCCGGCCACGGCTGACGGATCCAATCAGCTCACGCAGGACGGCGACTCCATCCGTGCCGCCGCCCTCATGTTCCTGATGCAGCAGGCGGCGGGTTTGCCCGGCAAGGCCGACATCACCGTCACACCGGTCTTTCCGCGCGGCCTCGCGGCATGCTCGACGCTCGAACCGTTCCTGCCCGCAGGCTCGCGCCTCTGGGGCCGTACCACCGTCGGCGTACGCTGCTCCGGCGAGCGGCCGTGGACGCTCTACCTGCAGGCACGTGTCTCGGTGATGGCCACGTATTACCTCGCCGCGCGCGCCGTTGCACCCGGCGAAGTGCTGAGCGCCGCCGACCTGATTCCCCGCGACGGCGACCTCACCACCATGCCGCAAGCCATCGTCACGGATCCGTCACAGGCCGTCGGCGC
>NZ_AEJF01000288.1 GCF_001028175.1 Caballeronia mineralivorans PML1(12) | reverse complement strand
TGGGCGGAGTGCGCGGCACGATCCCACTGGCGAGGATCGTTTCATCGAAAGCCTGTAACTGATCCGCCGTCACGGTGTGATTGAGTTTTAGCGTCACGCCCGTCACTTCGATCATCCGGCGGTAATAGCGCAGCGTTTCGTAAAACTCCTCTTTGCCGGGGATCTGTTTGGCGATATTAAACTGCCCGCCAATCTCGCTATGAGCGTCAAACAATGTTACCTGATGCCCACGCGCCGCCGCGTTAATGGCAAACGCCAGCCCAGCAGGT
>NZ_AEJF01000287.1 GCF_001028175.1 Caballeronia mineralivorans PML1(12) | reverse complement strand
CATCGGCGGCGAGCCCGCGGGCGTCCATCGCAGAGGTCCAGAGCGCATGCAGCTGCGCGTCACCGGCATAGAGTTGCGAGACGCGCACGAGCAGATCGTCGGGTGCTTGCGGCAGCGCGGACGGTGCGTACGATGTAACCTCAGCGCGGCCCCGCAGCGCCAGCGGCACGGTGGGCGCCAGCGCAATAGCATTCGCCCTGGAAGCAGGCAGCATCGACACCAGCCGGTTCAGCCAGCCGTCCTTGATCTGATAGGGCGCAGTGCCGCCGGTTTCAAGGACGTTCTGGCCGTCGAAGTGCGAGCGGTCACGGTATGGCGACGCAACCGCGTGCACGAACAACGCCTGCTGTGCTGCATACATCTTCGCGGTCTCGACTAGCGACGGATGCAGCGCGAACGTCCCGTCAAGCTTGGTTGCGGTCGACGAATCGATCGCCAGTGCCCCGCGCAGGCTTGCATAAGCGGGATCGGCGTAAGGCACCACGATGTTGAGTCCATCGGCGGCACCTCGCTGGATCACGAAGACAAAACGCCGCTCCGACTCCACAGACGCCAACGCGATGCGCGGCCCAACCAGCATCGCACCGACGCCCGCACCGGCACACCACAAGAAATTCCGACGCGTGATCATCGTGTCATCTCCTTTGGAAATCGGGGGATACAAGCAGCAGCGCGAGCGCGGTAGGCGCGCTTTCTGCGCGAGATAGTTCGGATGCCGTAGCATCGCTCAGCGAACCAGCAAGTAACTGGTTGCCGAGCGTGCGTGCATCGAACGTGTCGCCGACACGCGACGCAAAACGCTGGGCCATCTCGACACGACGCACGAGCGCATCGGGCGCGGCCCAGCTTGCGGCAATGTCGTCGTAACCCGCAGGCGATCCGGGTCGCCACACGGGCTGGCCGAGCTGCGTCAGCAAGGGCGCGATCTGCATGCTGCCAATATCGTTGAGCCCAAGTCCGCGCAGTGACGACACGGTCCAGTCCCACGGCGTCTTGAACTTCGCATCGACTGGCGACCAGGCTTCGGGTGAATCGATCAGTACCTGGTACACGCTGGGCAGGTCGCCGTTCGTCGCGCTGAACACGCTGGCGAGGCGATCGACCAGCGCGGGCGGCGGGGTATCGGCAACAAAATGCCGGGCGAGCTTGCCCGCAATGTGCTGCGCGGTCGCGGGCGAGGCGGCGAGATCGTGCAGCACGGCAAGCGCTTGCTGCTCGCCGCGCTGATCGTATTGACGGTTCATGATCGTGCGCGTTCCCGGCTCATGCAGCTGCTGACGGAACACGAATTGTCCGGGCGCGGTGGCGTTATAGCGCTGCGCACCGGCACCCGCACCCACGCCGCCCATCACGCCGATGCTCCAGCCGGTCAGCGCCCGGGCGAACTCCGTCACGTCGTTTTGATCGTAGCCGCTGCGCACGCCGAGCGTGTGCAGCTCCATGATCTCGCGGGCAAGGTTCTCGTTCAGGCCGGGCTTGCGGTCGGGGTTCCGCGCGGCGGCGCGTTCGGCG
>NZ_AEJF01000286.1 GCF_001028175.1 Caballeronia mineralivorans PML1(12) | reverse complement strand
CCAACAATCACGAAATCAGGGTTCACATCGGTAATAGTGAAACCGGCTTTGTACAGTTCATGAATCAGTGCGCCTTCGCCCACCACATACGCTTTCTTGCCTTCCTGGCGACGCAGGAAATCGGCAGTCGCCATCGCAGAGGTATAAAACACGCTGTCAGGTACATCGACACCTGCGGTGGCAAAGCGGTTCGCCAGATCTTGCCCAGTCTGCGAAGGATAGTTGGTCAGCAACACCAGCGGCAGGCCTTTATCCATAATCCCGTGCAAAAATTCCGCTGCACCCGGTACGGCGACGTTATCGTGCATCAGCACGCCGTCGATATCGCAAATTACATTTTTAATGGTCATGGACTACCCAGAATATTGACAACAACAAGCGCCACTATAAAAGCACA
>NZ_AEJF01000285.1 GCF_001028175.1 Caballeronia mineralivorans PML1(12) | reverse complement strand
CGGAGCATTCTGGTCTGGGCGGTATTGGCGTGATGATTATTATGGCGCTGGTCATTGCCATTTGTGCCATTGTGATGGGCTCTGGCAATGCGCCGTTTATGTCATTTGCCAGTCTTATTCCGAATATCGCAGCCGGACTACATGTACCAGCGGTTGTAATGATTATGCCGATGCATTTTGCCACGACGCTAGCGCGCGCGGTTTCGCCGATTACTGCGGTGGTGGTCGTTACGTCAGGAATTGCAGGCGTTTCGCCTTTTGCGGTGGTGAAGCGGACAGCGATCCCCATGGCAGTCGGTTTCGTGGTGAATATGATTGCCACAATCACGCTATTTTATTAAGTCA
>NZ_AEJF01000284.1 GCF_001028175.1 Caballeronia mineralivorans PML1(12) | reverse complement strand
CCCCCTCTCAAGAAACCATTTTAAGCACATGATTTGATTGGTTGTTTTTCAAGCGGATTGTCCTTGTGCCTGGATTGGGACGAGTTCGAGGCCCATGGCTGCGGCTTTTCTCCTGAGGTGGTAGATCACGCGCTGCTGGTAGCGTTCTTCGTAGTAGGCCTGCCCCCGATCGACATAGGCAGTGCCTTTGGTCAGCATGGCGTAGACCAGGCGGGCGAGCTTGTGTGCGACCGCTGTCACGGCCTTGCCCTTGTCCAACCGCCCGCACATTCGACGATAGTAGGCGCCCAGAGCCGACTGGCTGGGTCGGAGTGCAGCGGCAGCCAGTTTCAGAGCTTGAGCAGCGCGATTAGCGTTGCCCTTGGTGGCCCCTGACAGGCGCTTGCCTCCAGAGATCTTAGTGCCAGGAGACAAGCCAAGCCATGAGGCGAAGTGCTTGGCGTTCTGAAAGCGCGACAGATCTGGGCCGATCTCGGCGACTACCTTGAGTGCGGTCGTGACGTCGATGCCGTCAATCGCGGTCAGGTCAACGCCGCAGATGCGGAAGAGATAGGTGCGTG
>NZ_AEJF01000283.1 GCF_001028175.1 Caballeronia mineralivorans PML1(12) | reverse complement strand
CTTGATCGTTTCGATCAAGCCGGCTTTTTGTTGCCCGTTCAAATCTAGCGCTGCTGCGAATCGGCGCTGGGTTCCGGGCGATATCCGAGCGAGCGCGAAATCTCCAGCGCGGTGCCGCTCAGTTGATTCAGCCATGAGTCTTGCAGCCGGTCCGCAGGTGCCGAAAGAGACAGGCCCGCAACGAGCCGCCCGGTGTCGTCGTAGATACCCGCCGCGATGCAGCGCACGCCCAGTTCCAGTTCTTCGTTATCGCGGGCGCACGCCTGACTGCGCACGAACGACAACTCGCGCTCGAGCTTGCCGATATCCGTAATGCTGTTCTGCGTGTGCCCGGAAAGGCCTGTCCGCGTAGCGTAGGCGCGTACCCGGGAGGATTCATCGGCGGCGAGAAAGAGTTTTCCCACCGACGTCAGATGTAGCGGCGCCCGTCCGCCGATGGCCCGCACGACCTGCATGCCGGAGCGTTCCGAATAAGCGCGCTCTATATAGACGATCTCATCGCCCTGGCGCACGGAGAGGTTGACCGTCTGGCCCGTTTGCCGATGCAGTTCGCGCATGGGCGGCATGGCGGCTTCGCGCACCGAGAGCCTAGCCTTCACCAGGTTACCGAGCTCCAGCAGGCGCATGCCCAGCCGGTACGTGCCGGGATCGGAGCGATCGACCAGACGGCATGTCACCATGTCATTCAGGATGCGATGCGCGGTGGACGGATGCAGCGACGTGCTCTGCGAGAGTTCTTTCAGGCTGACAGGGTCGGTGTGCGCGGCGAGCGCGTCAAGCAGGCGCATCATGCGCTCGATCACCTGTATGGACGTTCTGGATTCCGGGTTCGTATCGCTCATTGGAGAAAATCAGTTGATACGTCAATCAGCGGAATAATGATTGTATCTCGTATTGTGAAAAGTGCGAAAGATCTAGCGGTATGGCCGTCGACGCCATTCCGGTTTTCCGTAGACAATAAAAACCGCCCGGAATCCGAAAGATTGCGGACGGCTTTGAGCGCGTCAATGAAGCCGGGGTAGCGGCCTCAGTGGTTATGCTCGGGTTGTTGCGGCGACGCCTTGCCCCAGTTCGAACGGCCGATATACGGCGAGGATCCGCGTGCCTGCGCTTGCGGCG
>NZ_AEJF01000282.1 GCF_001028175.1 Caballeronia mineralivorans PML1(12) | reverse complement strand
CGGCTTGCTTCCTGCAACTCCAGCATTAACGTCTGACGTCCCGCGTTCAGTAGTGCTTCACTCATTGCTCTCTCCGGTTATGATCACATCGATCCCTTTCTCTTCCAGCGCCTGACGAAACGCCGGATCGATACCTGCGTCGGTAATCAGCTTATCGACGCTTTCAAGACTGCAAACTACGTTGGGGCTTTTACGGCCAAACTTTGATGAGTCCGCCATCAAAATCACTTCGCGCGCGGCATTGCACATTGCCTTACTGACGGTATAAACCTCGTTAAAGGTGGTTACGCCCGCATTGAGATCGATGCCGTCGGTGCCCATAAACAATTTATCGAAGGTGAAATGCTCGAAGGCATTCTCTGCCAGTTGCCCGTGAAATGAGGCCGATTTTTTGCGAAACGTTCCGCCTGGCATCAGGATAGTTTGTTCGTTATCCAGTTCGGATAGCGCATTGACGATATGCAGGCTGTTGGTCATCACC
>NZ_AEJF01000281.1 GCF_001028175.1 Caballeronia mineralivorans PML1(12) | reverse complement strand
CGCGCGCGCCGCGGCCGCTTTGGAAGCGCTGCGGCTGGCCCCCCCGCCCGACCCAGCCGCTGAGCCATGAACGACCGCGTTCCCAGGACGCCGGCGAGTAGCGGAGCCACGAGAATATCGGCGTCGACGGCGGGAAAATACAGACCCATGCCCGACGCCGTGATCTCGATCGTTGTCAGGTCGAAAACCCAAACGCTTGGGTTTTTCGTAAGATCGTTGTTTTCCGCCGCAAAACATAACCCGCAGGGACTGTCCAAGCTTAGGGAGGAAGCGATCACGGCGCTATCAGCCGAATGGCCGAGGGGCCCGGTTTATCGAGCGCGCAGCGCGCCCAAGTCGAGTATTTATTACTGGGCTGGCTTAGAATGACAGCCACTTTTGGGCAAGTGTCGCAAGTGTCATAAGGCATTACATCGAGGGCGTCAGCACGGTGGGTCCGCGACGCCATTGCGCGAACGGCCGCTTATTGCGCCTCATCCGCAGTCGTTGCTGTCCGCGCCCTCTTGCCCGCTTTTGTAGCCCGTCACGCCACTGGTTATCTCGACATCATGCCCATCACTTCGCCTCAGTTCGCTCCGCTCGCGCAACTCTCCGCCGCTCTGCGCGACGGCAAAACCACCAGCCGCAAGTTGGTGGAGCAGGCGCTCGAGCGCATTGCAGATCCTTCGGGACAGGGATCGGTTTCCTTCCTGCATGTCGACGCAGAACGCGCCCGCGCCGCCGCCGATGCCCACGACGCATTGCGCCGTGCGGGTACCGTGCTCTCGCCGCTGGCGGGCATTCCTGTGTCGATCAAAGATCTCTTCGATATCGAAGGCCAGGTGACACGCGCGGGCTCCCGTGTACTGGCCGACGCACTGCCGGCCAAGGCCGACGCCGTCGCCGTTGCAAGGCTGCGGCGGGCGGGCGGCGTGATCATCGGGCGCACCAACATGAGCGAATTCGCGTTCTCCGGGCTCGGGCTGAACCCGCATTACGGAACGCCGCACTCGCCGTATCGAAGGGATGTGGCGGGTGACGAGCGGATTGCAGGCGGCTCGTCGTCGGGCGCGGCGGCATCGGTGGCGGACGGAATGGCGGCCATCGCGCTCGGCACCGACACCGGCGGCTCCATCCGCATCCCTGCCGCGCTCTGCGGGCTCACCGGCTTCAAACCGACTGCTGCGCGCGTGCCCACGCAAGGCGGCGTGCCGCTGTCCACCACACTTGATTCG
>NZ_AEJF01000280.1 GCF_001028175.1 Caballeronia mineralivorans PML1(12) | reverse complement strand
AGAGCGGAGTCTCTCCCTTTTAATTTTTCACTTCTAAAAGCAGTATGATGTCATAAAGTTAAGTGAGAATAATTAAGGGATGACTCGTCATGGCGCACTCACACTCACACACGTCCTCACACCTGCCAGAAGATAATAATGCTCGTCGCTTGTTGTATGCTTTCGGCGTGACTGCCGGGTTTATGCTGGTAGAAGTCGTTGGTGGTTTTCTTTCTGGTTCTCTGGCATTGCTGGCCGATGCGGGTCATATGTTGACCGATACTGCCGCCCTGCTTTTCGCCCTACTCGCCGTGCAATTTTCACGTCGTCCTCCCACCATTCGCCACACTTTCGGTTGGCTAAGACTGACCACGCTCGCGGCGTTTGTGAATGCCATAGCCCTCGTGGTAATTACCATTTTG
>NZ_AEJF01000279.1 GCF_001028175.1 Caballeronia mineralivorans PML1(12) | reverse complement strand
GCAAATTGCCGGTGGCGGCGATGATCTGCAGGGCATTAAAAAAGGGCTGATGGAAGTGGCTGATCTGATCGTTATCAACAAAGACGATGGCGATAACCATACCAATGTCGCCATTGCCCGGCATATGTACGAGAGTGCCCTGCATATTCTGCGACGTAAATACGACGAATGGCAGCCACGGGTTCTGACTTGTAGCGCACTGGAAAAACGTGGAATCGATGAGATCTGGCACGCCATCATCGA
>NZ_AEJF01000278.1 GCF_001028175.1 Caballeronia mineralivorans PML1(12) | reverse complement strand
TGATCGTTGCCCAGCGTAACTATCAGTCTAACGCCCAGACCATCAAAACCCAGGACCAGATCCTCAACACGCTGGTTAACTTACGCTAATCGCTGACGGGATAGCTCAATGGATCACGCAATTTATACCGCGATGGGAGCAGCCAGCCAGACACTGAATCAACAGGCGGTAACCGCCAGTAATCTGGCCAATGCCTCAACGCCCGGTTTTCGCGCGCAGTTGAATGCTTTACGCGCGGTGCCAGTGGAAGGGCTTTCTCTGCCCACGCGCACGTTGGTCACGGCGTCAACGCCGGGCGCAGATATGACGCCCGGCAAAATGGATTACACCTCGCGCCCGCTGGACGTCGCGTTGCAGCAGGATGGCTGG
>NZ_AEJF01000277.1 GCF_001028175.1 Caballeronia mineralivorans PML1(12) | reverse complement strand
CCACGCTGGCGCCGGGGCCATCTTTCGATTCACTCGATTGCTGGCTGCGGATCGCGGTGTTTTGCGGGTTGGCGTTCGGACCGTAGCTTTCAGCCGTCTGCTCGAGCTTCGAGAAGTCGATATCCGCGCTCACCTGCGAGTGCGCATTACCCGCGCCGAACAGCGGCGCGAGGATCGCATCGATTCGCCCCTGGGTGTTGCGCTCGATCTGCTGCACGTATTTGAGCTGCGACGCATCCAGGCCGTTCGACACGCTTTGCTGCGTGAGCAGATTGCCGTCCTGATCGACGATGGTCACGTTCTTCACCGGCATGTCCGGCACGCTCGACGACACCATGTGCTGGATGGCGAGGATCTGGCCCTCGTCGAGCGCGCGGCCGGGGTAGAGATTCAGCATCACCGACGCGGTCGGCAGTTCCTTTTCGCGCACGAACACGGTCGGCTTCGGAATGGCGAGATGCACGCGCGCTTCGCGCACCGACGAAATCGACGCGATGGTTTTTTCCAGTTCGCCTTCCAGCGCGCGCTGATAGTTGACCTGTTCGGCGAACTGGCTGATGCCGAACTTCTGGTTGTCCATCAATTCGAAGCCGACCGAGCCGTTCTTCGGCAAACCTTGCGACGCGAGGCGCAAGCGCGTTTCGTGCACCGCGTCGCTCGGCACCAGGATCGCGCCACCCGATTCGGCGATCTTGTAGGGGATATTGCCTTGCTGCAGCGCAGCGACGATCGCGCCACCGTCACGGTCGGAGAGGTTGCTGAACAACACCCGGTAATCCGGCTGGCGCGACCACATCACGAGACCCGCCACCACCACGGCGAGAATGGCCACGGCGATGATCAACGGCATGCGCGGGTTATTGCGGAACTGGTTGAGCATCGGCATGCGCGGGCCGAAGCCACCGCCGCCGAAGTCC
>NZ_AEJF01000276.1 GCF_001028175.1 Caballeronia mineralivorans PML1(12) | reverse complement strand
AACGCGGCGCGGCAGATGCCGTATTGCCGTCGAAACTGACCAATATTCTGGCAGTAGGCGGTAACGCGGTGATTACTGCTGAAGCCTACACAGAACTGGGGCAGCTTTGCGAAACCTTTCCGGGCATTGCGGTTTGCGTTGAACCGGAATCGGTCGAGGCGCTGGTGGCGGGGATCCGTCAGGCGCTCCTGCTGCCCAAACACAACACGGTGGCACGTGAATATGCCGAACGCACGCTCGATAAAGAGAACGTGTTACGTCAATTTATAAATGATATTCGGGGATAATTATGGCGCAGTCGAAACTCTATCCAGTTGTGATGGCAGGTGGCTCCGGTAGCCGCT
>NZ_AEJF01000275.1 GCF_001028175.1 Caballeronia mineralivorans PML1(12) | reverse complement strand
TCGGGGGCATCGACCAGGCGCAGCAGCGCAGCCGCCAGCGCACGGTCGTCATGCGCCGGCACGAGCAGGCCGTTGATGCCGTCGGCGATCACTTCAGGCACGCCATCCACCGCCGTACCGATCACCGGCAGACCGGACGCCATTGCCTCGATGAACGATGTACCCAGCGCTTCCTGATGAGTCGGCAGGACGAACAGGTCGAAGCCCGCCAGCACGTTCGGAATGTCACGGCGCAGACCCAGCAAATGGATGTGATCGGAGAGGCCTTGCGCCTGCACGTCCGCGCGGATTTCGTCGAAGAGCGGACCGTCGCCGGCGAATACGAAATGCAGGTTCGGGCGCTGTTCGATCAACGGCTTCGCGACGCGGATCAGATCGGAATGGCCTTTCTTGTCCCGCATGATTGCAACCGTGCCGGCGATCACTGCGTTCTCGCCGAGACCCAGTTCTGCGCGCAACGTGGAACTCACGCGGCTCACCGGCTGCGGTTTCACAGTGCCCGTATAGATTGTCACGATATCCTTCTCCGGCACGCCGGCGGACACTAGGTAACGCATCACCGACTGGCTCACCGCCACCACCTTGTGCGGCAGCCACGTGTAGGTTGCCCGCGACGTGATGGCGAGCGCCAGATGCCGGGTGCGCACGATCAGCGGCGTGCCGGCGAGC
>NZ_AEJF01000274.1 GCF_001028175.1 Caballeronia mineralivorans PML1(12) | reverse complement strand
CAGTCTCCCGAAGATGATCATCTGCCTTTATTACGCGAATTCTTAGCGCGTAAAGAATACGACGATTCCGGCAATGATATGTTTTATCAATTATTTGCCCGTGATGATGCGTATTACCCTACCTTGTCCTGGCAACCATTGGCTTACTATTCTGCATGCCCGGAAACGCTTAAGGATATGAGCGACCTATGAAAAATTGCTGGAAGATCCTCGATATAGAGGAAACGACTGACGTCGATATTATCCGCCGCGCTTATCTGGCGCTGTTACCGTCCTTTCATCCAGAAACCGATCCGCAGGGTTTTAAACAACTTCGTCAGGCGTATGAGGAGGCGCTACGGATTGCGCAGTCGCCTGCTAAATCTGTTTGGCAACCAGAAGAAT
>NZ_AEJF01000273.1 GCF_001028175.1 Caballeronia mineralivorans PML1(12) | reverse complement strand
TCGCACTCAACGAGTCCTGGCTGACAGGCGGCGCGCAGGGCATAGGCGGCATCCGCCCGCTGTTCGCCGGCCTCGCCGCACCGTGGAGCGACGTCGCGTTTCTCGCGCTCGCTGCGCTCTGCCTCGCGCTCATCTACGGCGGCTACGCGCGGATCATCAGCAGCCGCTTCGGACGCGCGCTGAAGGTGATGCGGGAAGAGCCCTCGCTCGCCGTGTGCTTCGGCTACGACCCCGTGTCGCTGAAGACGCGCGCGTCGGTCGCCGCCGCCCTTCCCGCCGCGCTCGCGGGCGCGCTGCTTACCTACTACATCAGCTACGTCGGCCCGGACGTCATGGTGTCGTCCGAGACTTTTGCGCTCTGGACCATCGTGATGGTGGGCGGGCTCGGCAGCAACCTCGGCGTGTTGCTCGGCGCGCTGCTGGTGCAGTCCGTGTACTCGTTCGCGCCGTTCCTTAAAGACTGGCTCGGGGTCAGCAGCGACCTGGCCGGTTCGGCGCGGCTCGGCCTCGTCGGCCTGATGTTGCTCGCCTGCCTGCTATGGCGGCCGCGCGGCTTGCTGCCGGAACGCCTGGAGACGCGCTCATGACGACGCTTCTCGACCTGGACGGCATCGCCATCCGTTACGGCGGCAACACCGTGCTGTCGGGTCTCACCCTGTCGATCGACAGCGGCGAGATTGTCGGCCTGCTGGGACCGAACGGTTCCGGCAAGAGCACGGTGCTGAACGCGATCACCGGTTTTACGCCGCTCGCGAGCGGCGCGATCCGCTTCGGCGGGCGGCGCATCGATCCGCTCGCGCCGCACCGCATCGCGCAGCTCGGGATTCGCCGGACCTTCCAGTTGCCGTCGATGCCCACCCGGATGTCCGTGCTCGAACTGACGATGTCCGCGTCGTCCGCGCATCATAAGCTGGGC
>NZ_AEJF01000272.1 GCF_001028175.1 Caballeronia mineralivorans PML1(12) | reverse complement strand
ATCCGAGCCTGGCGTCGGCGGCCTATGACCAGGGGCGCATTGCCGCGCAGGCGCTGGTAAAAAGGCGAAGCCACCGCACATCTGATTGAAGATATCCCTACCGGTATTTACACCATCCCGGAAATCAGCTCTGTGGGCAAAACCGAACAGCAGCTGACCGCAATGAAAGTGCCATATGAAGTGGGCCGCGCCCAGTTTAAACATCTGGCACGCGCACAAATCGTCGGCATGAACGTGGGCACGCTGAAAATTTTGTTCCATCGGGAAACAAAAGAGATTCTGGGTATTCACTGCTTTGGCGAGCGCGCTGCCGAAATTATTCATATCGGTCAGGCGATTATGGAACAGAAAGGTGGCGGCAACACTATTGAGTACTTCGTCAACACCACCTTTAACTACCCGACGATGGCGGAAGCCTATCGGGTAGCTGCGTTAAACGGTTTAAACCGCCTGTTTTAAAACTTTATCGAAATGGCCATCCATTCTTGCGCGGATGGCC
>NZ_AEJF01000271.1 GCF_001028175.1 Caballeronia mineralivorans PML1(12) | reverse complement strand
AGAAATCTACGAGATGTATGAAGCGGTTAGTATGCAGCCGTCACTTAGAAGTGAGTATGAGTACCCTGTTTTTTCTCATGTTCAGGCAGGGATGTTCTCACCTAAGCTTAGAACCTTTACCAAAGGTGATGCGGAGAGATGGGTAAGCACAACCAAAAAAGCCAGTGATTCTGCATTCTGGCTTGAGGTTGAAGGTAATTCCATGACCGCACCAACAGGCTCCAAGCCAAGCTTCCTGACGGAATGTTAATTCTCGTTGACCCTGAGCAGGCTGTTGAGCCAGGGTGTATTTCTGCATAGCCAGACTTGGGGGTGATGAGTTTACCTTCAAGAAACTGATCAGGGATAGCGGTCAGGTGTTTTTACAACCACTAAACCCACAGTACCCAATGATCCCATGCAATGAGAGTTGTTCCGTTGTGGGGAAAGTTATCGCTAGTCAGTGGCCTGAAGAGACGTTTGGCTGGTCGGCAAGGTGTTCTGGTCGGCGCATAGCTGATAACAATTGAGCAAGAATCTTCATCGAATTAGGGGAATTTTCACTCCCCTCAGAACATAACATAGTAAATGGATTGAATTATGAAGAATGGTTTTTATGCGACTTACCGCAGCAAAAATAAAGGGAAAGATAAGCGCTCAATAAACCTGTCTGTTTTCCTTAATTCTCTGCTGGCTGATAATCATCACCTGCAGGTTGGCTCCAATTATTTGTATATTCATAAAATCGATGGAAAAACTTTTCTCTTTACCAAAACAAATGACAAGAGTCTGGTTCAGAAGATAAATCGCTCTAAAGCTTCAGTTGAAGATATTAAGAACAGCCTCGCAGATGACGAATCATTGGGATTCCCATCTTTTTTGTTTGTTGAAGGCGACACCATTGGTTTTGCCAGAACTGTTTTCGGGCCGACCACATCCGATCTGACAGATTTTTTAATCGGGAAAGGAATGTCATTAAGCAGTGGAGAGCGCGTTCA
>NZ_AEJF01000270.1 GCF_001028175.1 Caballeronia mineralivorans PML1(12) | reverse complement strand
AATGCCGTTCAGTTAAGGTCCTTCTTTAAGTATCGAACGGAGTAACGGTGAGGGCGGGATTTGACGACCCGGTCGCATGCGCGCCCGGGTCGTTTTTCATTGGGAAGGGACTTGAGCCGTTCACGCAGACGCGTAAGACAGGCTGGCAACTTTGCATAGGCCGGAGTAACGGCGGCCCACATCATTTCGTGCTGGATCGTATGAAAGGCCCGCACGAAGCTGATATCGGTGGGCTCGAGTTTGGCTGCCCATGCGGCGCTGGCGATCTCACGGCGAATCAGGTTGTAGGCGATCAACGCGCCCCATATTTCCTGATACACCCCTTGGACGGTGCGGCTGCGCAAGGTCAATTCCGAACCCAGCATCGATTGCTTGATCTCCCGGAAACTGGTTTCGATCTGCCAGCGGCGCTCGTAGCAGGCCACGATATCTGCGGGTTTGAAGCGCCGGCGGTCCCCCAGCGAAGTCAGCAATACACGTTCGCGCCCGCGCGCGTCGATGGTGCGGATCGCCCGCGCATTCCAGAATTCAGGCAAAGCCGCGCACTTCTTGCGCGCCTGCTGCGAGACGCGCATGCGCACCGTCGCATCGTCAGCGGTACCCGCGATCACTTCCCAGCAGGTATTGGATTTGGCTGGAATCAGGAAGTGGCGATTGCGCGCTCCCATCGTCAGGCCACACAGGATCTCAGCGGCCAGAAAGCCCTTGTCGAACACCGTCAGCGAATCTTCCGGTATCTGCGGCAGCAGGCTTTTGGCGTACACCATTTCGTTAGTGTCGTAGCGTCCGAAATTGATATCGGCGACCAGATGCGTCGGAATCGCGGTGAGCGTCACTGCGCGCACCTGCGGATAACTGGCCACCTTGCCGCTGGCGTAACCTTGTGCGCCGAAGTGCTCGCGGTTGGCTGGGCTGTCGGGCGTGCGCAACGTGGTGCCGTCCATCGCCCACAGACTCAATCCCTTGAACGCATGGTGAGCCGCGTCCTGCGTCGTCCAGGCACGTGCTGTCTGCTCAAACAGCCAAGCCATCGGCGCCTCGCCAACGCGCTGACGCGCCTGCGCCGCCGCGCTCTTGCTGACAAACGGCTCGGCCTCGTTGGGCAACGCCAGATCAAGACTGTCGAGCACCTCGCTGATCGACCAGTGCCGGTAGATCGCCAGTGCAATTACCAGCCACACCACCTGTTCAGCCGGCAGGCGCCGCCGCCGGATGCTCGCTGTGCCCGTTGCCTGCACCGCACGTTCGATCCACTCGTAGGGCAGATGCTCGGCTAACCGGCGCAGATCGGCAGGCTCTTGTGCTTCGATCAGGTAAGTGAGGTGGCTGGAGAGCATCGTGCCGAAAAGTTAACAGCTCGGCGCATCGTTTACAACCACTTCCCGCGTCAAAAACAAAAATGCCGCTCAGCTCTTAACTGAACGGCATTAGCCCCGAAGGGCGCTTTTTCC
>NZ_AEJF01000269.1 GCF_001028175.1 Caballeronia mineralivorans PML1(12) | reverse complement strand
ACCGCGTTTTGCGCACTCTTTCTCGTAGGTACTCAGTCCGGCTTCTATCAGCATCACCGCTTCCTGAACTTCTTTCAGACCATCGATGGCCATACGACCGGAGCCTATCCAGTCGCAGTTCCCCCAGGCACTGCGGGCTTCCTGAAAACTGAAGCGCGCTTTTGAAGGTAACGTCACCACGCGGCGAACGATGGCCTCTTCCAGCCAGCACAGAAACATCTGGCTCGCCTGACGGGATGCGACGAATTTTCGCCGCCCCATAAAGTACGCCCACGACTCGTTCGCACTGGCCCGTGCCGTGGAGTAGCTCATCTGGGCGTAATTCCGGGAAAGCTGCTCATACGAGACACCCAGCCCGGCAGCGATATACCGCAGCAGTGACTGCTCAAACACGGAGTAGCCGTTATCCGTATCCTGAGCCGCCTGCAGGTTCAGTGAGTCACCCGGCATCAGGTGCGGTACTTTTGCGCCTCCCAGCCGGACCGGCGCTGCGGCGTAATA
>NZ_AEJF01000268.1 GCF_001028175.1 Caballeronia mineralivorans PML1(12) | reverse complement strand
TAAATTCAAAGCCGCACTGGCTGCGAAACAGGTACAAATTGGTTGCTGGTCAGCACTCTCTAACCCGATTAGCACTGAAGTTCTTGGTTTGGCTGGGTTTGACTGGCTGGTGCTGGATGGCGAACATGCGCCAAACGATATCTCCACGTTTATTCCGCAGTTAATGGCCTTGAAGGCAGCGCCAGCGCGCCAGTAGTGCGAGTGCCGACCAACGAGCCGGTAATTATTAAGCGTCTTCTGGATATCGGTTTCTATAACTTCCTGATTCCTTTTGTAGAAACAAAAGAGGAAGCAGAGCTGGCGGTGGCATCAACCCGTTACCCACCGGAAGGCATTCGCGGCGTCTCCGTTTCTCACCGCGCCAATATGTTTGGCACCGTGGCGGATTATTTCGCTCAGTCGAACAAGAACATCACTATTCTGGTCCAGATAGAAAGTCAGCAGGGCGTAGATAACGTCGATGCCATTGCCGCTA
>NZ_AEJF01000267.1 GCF_001028175.1 Caballeronia mineralivorans PML1(12) | reverse complement strand
GGATATCGACCGCTGGCAGTCGACCTCGGTCAATGATGTGCTGCGCCGTCTTCCGGGCGTCGATATCACCCAAAACGGCGGTTCAGGTCAGCTCTCATCTATTTTTATTCGCGGTACAAATGCCAGTCATGTGTTGGTGTTAATTGATGGCGTACGCCTGAATCTGGCGGGGGTGAGTGGTTCTGCCGACCTTAGCCAGTTCCCTATTGCGCTTGTCCAGCGTGTTGAATATATCCGTGGGCCGCGCTCCGCTGTTTATGGTTCCGATGCAATAGGCGGGGTGGTGAATATCATCACGACGCGCGATGAACCCGGAACGGAAATTTCAGCAGGGTGGGGAAGCAATAGTTATCAGAACTATGATGTCTCTACGCAGCAACAACTGGGGGATAAGACACGGGTAACGCTGTTGGGCGATTATGCCCATACTCATGGTTATGATGTTGTTGCCTATGGTAATACCGGAACGCAAGCGCAGACAGATAACGATGGTTTTTAAGTAAAAC
>NZ_AEJF01000266.1 GCF_001028175.1 Caballeronia mineralivorans PML1(12) | reverse complement strand
TTTAACACCTGCTTGCTAAGCGCAAATTCAATAAACTGGCGCTGATATGGTTTCATGCCTTCGCTCCTCATCTTACTTTTCTACAGACAAAAAAAAGGCGACTCATCAGTCGCCTTAAAAATCAGTTTGCCAGCGCCGCCTTCTGCGTCGCTACAATGGATTCGATTCCCCCTCGGGCCAGAGCCAACAAGATGAGTAGCTCTTCATGGGTGAACGGCTCGCCTTCTGCCGTCCCCTGCACTTCAATGATGCGCCCGTCTTCGGTCATCACTACGTTCATGTCGGTCTCTGCGGCAGAGTCTTCAACGTATTCCAGATCGCAAACCGCTTCGCCGTTCACAATTCCGACAGAAACTGCGGCTACCATCCCTTTCA
>NZ_AEJF01000265.1 GCF_001028175.1 Caballeronia mineralivorans PML1(12) | reverse complement strand
GGCATGCCTGCGGGCGGTCGCCTGGCCGGCGGAATGAGCACGGACATGGCCGACACCATGCAGAGCGGCCGGGCATCGAAGGCATCGGGCATGAGTTCCATGGGACGCGTATTGCTGGGCGTCGCGTTGCTTGTGCACGGTGTCTTGCTGCACACCACCATCTTTCCGCAGAATGCCATGGTGTTCGGCTTCGCCTTCGCGCTCTCCGCCATGTTCTGGCTGGGCGCGGGCATCTACTGGATAGAAAGCTTTTTCTTCCCGCTCGACGGCTTGCGGCTGCTCGTGCTACCGCTTGCATGCGTGGCGTCGGTGATGCCACTGGTCTTTGGCGGCGTGCACGTGTTGTCGTATTCCGCTGCGCCCATGTTCAAGCTGCACTTCCTGATTGCGAACATCGCGTATGGCTTGTTTGCCATTGCCGCGCTCCACGCCATCCTCATGCTGATGGTCGAGAAGCGCCTGCAGAACATGCGGGGGACCACCACGCGGCATACATCGAATAGCTGGGTGTCGAGCTGGCTCGATACCTTGCCGCCGCTGCTCACGCTGGAAAAATTGCTGTTTCGCCTGATCTCGGCAGGCTTCGTGCTGCTGACGCTCACGCTTATCTCGGGCGTCGCCTTCAACGAACAACTCGTCGATAAAGCGTTCAAACTCGATCACAAGACCGTGTTCGCCATTCTGTCGTGGCTGATGTTCGGCGCATTGCTGACCGCACGCCGCGTGTCGGGCTGGCGCGGTCGAGCGGCGTTACGCTGGGTGCTGGCTTCGTTCGTCGCGTTGCTGCTCGCTTACGTGGGTAGCCGCTTCGTGTTCGAAGTGCTGCTGCATCGCGCGGTCGTTTGATGCGGTTGTTCGAATCATCGGGCTTTTGTTGCCTCTACTATTAGTAAGATCATGCGCCAACTTCTGCTGTTGATATTTGTGTTCTTTGCGAGCCAGTGGCTGTTCAAGAAGCTGCGACGCGCTCAGGCTGCCGCTGGCGCGCAAGCTGG
>NZ_AEJF01000264.1 GCF_001028175.1 Caballeronia mineralivorans PML1(12) | reverse complement strand
GAGTCAGACATTCATTATGACCGAAGAAAAATGAGGCGCCCGCCAGCTTTGAAAAGGCGCTGAGCGAGCTGGAACAGATTGTAACCCGTCTGGAAAGTGGCGACCTGCCGCTGGAAGAGGCGCTGAACGAGTTCGAACGCGGCGTGCAGCTGGCACGTCAGGGGCAGGCCAAATTACAACAAGCCGAACAGCGCGTACAAATTCTGCTGTCTGACAATGAAGACGCCTCTCTAACCCCCTTTTTACACCGGACAATGAGTAATGGACTTTCCGCAGCAACTCGAAGCCTGCGTTAAGCAGGCCAACCAGGCGCTGAGCCGTTTTATCGCCCCACTGCCCTTTCAGAACACTCCCGTGGTCGAAACCATGCAGTATGGCGCATTATTAGGTGGTAAGCGCCTGCGACCTTTCCTGGTTTATGCCACCGGTCATATGTTCGGCGTTAGCAC
>NZ_AEJF01000263.1 GCF_001028175.1 Caballeronia mineralivorans PML1(12) | reverse complement strand
AAGCGGCCGTGCGAACTGAGCACCGGCTCACGCGAGATGATGCCCATCGATGTTTGCAGCGGATCAATCTGCACGCGCGGCGCGGCGCTGCGTGAACCCCGCTCTTCGGCCGGCGCCTTGAGTCCGACCGATGCCAGCAGGTCACGCACTTCATTGTCTTCAAGTTCTTCCCAGCGGCCGCGCTTGAGCCCCTTGGGCAACGCGATCGGGCCGTGCCGGGTACGGATCAGCCGGCTCACCATCAGGCCGGCCGCCTCGAACATGCGGCGCACTTCGCGGTTGCGGCCTTCAGCCAGCGCCACGTGATACCAGTGATTGGTGCCTTCGCCGCCGCCATCGCGGATACGCAGGAAATTGGCCGGGCCGTCTTCCAGCTCCACGCCGTGCAGCAGCTTCTGGCGCATGCCTTCTGACAATTCGCCCACCACCCGCACCGCGTATTCACGCTCGACGCTGTAACGCGGATGCATGAACCGGTTGGCCAGATCGCCCGATGTTGTCAGCAGCAACAAACCTTCCGTGTTGAAGTCGAGACGCCCGACCGCGAGCCACTTGGCCGTTTTCATCGGCGGGAGGTTGTCGAAGACCGAAGGACGGCCTTCGGGATCGGCGTGACTCACGATCTCGCCCGTCGGCTTGTGATACAGCAGGATACGCGGCGGCTTGCTCGCGAGCTTGCGCTTCACCGGCTTGCCGTTGATACGCACCTGGTCGGTCGGCATGATGCGCTGGCCGATGTGCGCCGGCTCGCCATTCACCGATACCCGTCCGGCCACGATCAGTTCTTCCATATCGCGGCGCGAACCCATGCCGGCTTCGGCGAGCACCTTGTGAAGCTTCGGGGTGTCGTCGTCCGCTTCCAGCACGCGTTTCTGAGGTGCGGTGCGGCCGCGGCGCAACATGGGAGCGCGCACGCCGCCCGTGGTGTTGTCGGCGTCGAATGCCGGTGATGTCACGTAGGCGAAAACGTCGTCTTCGGT
>NZ_AEJF01000262.1 GCF_001028175.1 Caballeronia mineralivorans PML1(12) | reverse complement strand
CCTGATCCGCTCTTTAGCACTTGTGTCCGTTTTCCCGATCCTCATTCGATGGTATATCGATGCTTCGGATCACTCATCAACCGCGTTTAGCGGACATACAAGACCGTCGTGTCAGAGGCGCCTCAAAATCGGTAAACGTCGTTGTCTTAGCGCATTCGTCCAGTAGCGAGCGTCGACGCGAGGGTGCAACGGACTGGAACATCGCTTCGTCGACAATGCCCGAATTTCGCTACCGCTCACAGACTTGTTGTCGGACGCGGCCAGTTTTGCATGACAGCGCGGATCGCGGCCTCGAAAGGTGTTCGCTGGCCGATCTTCAAGTCCTCCAACACATCCGATGCGAGATGACAGTTCCGCGGGCGCGGCGTGGCGTCGACCGGTTTGTGTTGCGCTGTGATCCGGGCATCGATGTTCAGTACGCGCGCGATGGTTTGCGCGATGTCGAACTTTGTCATCGGCTCATCGCCGGACCAGTGCGTCACGCCGTTCACCGACTCGCCAATTTCGTGACGCATCAGCAATTGCCGGATCACGACCGCAACGTCAGGCGTGAACGTGGGGTAGCGCGTCGCCCAAGCATCCATCATCGCAGGCGTCTCTCCACGCGCAGATTCCACGATTGCCGGCGTCAGGCTTGTCACCGCCGATTCGCCCCAGTCGATCACCGGACCATAAAGCAGCGGCAAACGCAGCACGCAGGCCTGCGCTCCTGACCGCAACAACGCCTGTTCTCCGTCAAGTTTGCTGCGACCGTAAGCGTTGAGCGGATTCGGGGCATCGTCGGGCCGATAGGGTGGTCGTGTGCCATCGAAGACATAATCGGTCGAGATCGAGAGCACCCACGAACCTATATCCTTCGCGGCGCTGGCGATAAAGCGCAACGCGTCGACGTTCAATGCCCGCGCAAGCGCCGGATCGTTCTCGCAAACGTCAGGACGTCGTTCAGCCGCAGCCACTACGATTGCGTCGGGCACTTGTTCCGAGATGAACGCGCGGACGGCGCCTTCATCGCGGATGTCGAGTGTGACGGTGTTCACGTCCCCATGACGAAACGCTGTTCGCACCACCTGCCACTGTGTTGCCGCGGCGAGTTCGTTCGCAACGGCGCGTCCGAGCAACCCAGACGCGCCGATCAATGCAACCTTGAAGCGTGCCCCCCGAGTCATGCTGCCTTCGCTGATACGACCGTGTAACCAGCGTCATCGATGGCTTCCTTGAGCGCGTCCAAGGTCTCGGTCGACGCCACGACAACACGCCCGTGCTCAAGATCCACTTGCACTTGCGCAACGGCGTCGATTTCGTGGATCGAGCGCGTCACGGCGGCGACGCAATGCTGGCAGCTCATACCTTCTACTTTAAATTCGGCCATGTCGATTTCCTTTGATTTGGTTTCGTAAGAGCGCACCATGCTATACCTTCCCATTGTTGGAAGGTGTAGAGTTTGTGAAAATTTAGGAGTGTCTGCTATGAACATCGGCGAAGCGGCCCGCGCGTCCGGCGTGACGGCCAAGATGATTCGGTATTACGAGAGCGTTGGTCTTTTGCCGCCGGTTGACAGGACCACATCGGGGTATCGGATGTACGGAACCCACGAAGTTCATGCGCTGCGTTTCGTTCGGCAAGCGCGTCGACTTGGCTTTCTCGTAGACGATATTCGCAAACTCCTGGCGTTGTGGCAGGACCGGCAACGCGCCAGTGCGGAGGTCAAAGCGATCGCGCTCGAACATGTCGCGGAACTGGACCGCCGGATCGCGGAACTTACGGATATGCGGAATACGCTGGCCCATCTCGCGGTCCATTGTCATGGCGACGAACGGCCAGATTGCCCTATTTTGGAAAGACTGGCGGAATGATCATCTTGGTGCGTTTGGTGATGTCCGTTTGCCGGATTTATGCACTATAAATGTGCAAAATTCGGTGAGTATGCAGAAAACCCCGGATAAAACTAGCGAAATCAACCACTTGTTCCGGGCCGGTGCATGCACCATTCCAAAAAAGAATGCACCCAATGCAGGCATTTCACTAACACCGTCAGCACGGTTAGTCTATAATCCGGGTTAACCCTTTCGAGGGATATCCCTGACCCGAACCGCCGGGGATTCATTTGAAATCCTTGGAGAAAAAATCATGTTTGCATTCCTGCTCGAAAAAGTCAGCATTTGGTTTGAAACCGCCGAACGCAATCGTCGCGAAGAATATCTGGCGCAATCGTCGGATATCGTCCAGCTCGAAAAGCGTATCCGTTCGCTGGAAACCGAAGGCTACTCGCTGTAATTTCGGCCGAAAGTATCCGGTCGAAACATTGAACAAGCCCCGCATGCGGGGCTTTGTCATTTTTGGGCTGCGCTAGGGAATCAGGCGGGGATGCTCACTTTTTCTTCTGCGGGTGCGCTGCGAGCCATTGCTTCATGAATGCAATTTCCTTGTCCTGCGAGGCGATGATCTCCTTGGCCAAGGCTCGCAACTTCGCGTCCTTACCGTACTTCAGCTCAACTTTTGCCATCGCGACCGCGCCTTGATGATGCGGAATCATGTGCGCGACAAAATCATGATCGGCGTCGCCGGTGTACTGAACGCTGGACATGCCGGACATCATCGAATGATCGGCAGCCTGGAATTCCTTCGTCGATGCAGGATCGCTCTGGCTGCCGCTTGAGGCGGACATGTCCATGCCCTGCATTGATGCTGACGATGCCGGCGTTTGTGCAAACGCGGCGGGCATCGATACAACGATTGAAACTGCAAACGCGCCAGCGACGGCGAGGAAGGTTTTCGGGAATGTCATCGAATCTCCTTAAGTGTCGACTTTCGAGAGAGCTAGCCTAAAGCTTGCCATCGCGGTAAGGTAAAGCGCATTTATATGATATGAACTGAATTGGCCGGATGTGCGCGTCGGCGATTATTCATTCGATAAGGGGGCGCTATGAGTCCAGAACTTCGACCGATCAAATGTGCGGCGACTGCGGCGCTTTGGCTGGTTTCGGGCTTAACTGCGTTGGACGCATTCGCGCAAGCGGGTGGTCGACCGCTCATTTTGGATACGCAGACCGGGATTCACAGCGGCGCGGGCGGTACTGTTCTGCAAACTGCGCCGCTCAATGGCTCGGGGTTGGTCCCAGCGCGTCCGATGGCAACGCTGCCCGAATTGCCGCAGCAAGATCAACAGACAATCGTGGTTTCGCCTTACATCGAACTTCCGCAGGGCGGGCAGGGATACGGCTCTTCCAGGGGATCGCAGTCATCGCCCTCCAACTATGGGCACCGGTCATATTCGGTGTCGCCGCATTCCGGCGGATCTTACGGCGTGCCGACCGGCACTCAAACGCAAGCCCAAACTCAAACGCAGCCAGCGTTGCCGCAAACCCCGCAGTCTTCGATCGTCATATCGGTACCCATCGCAGCGTCGAAACCCGTCGCAACGCCGAAACCTGCGGCTACCAAACCATCCCGGTCATCGGACCCGCACAGCGCGACTGGCACGGTCACCACGTCGCTGGATTAACGACGAACGACGTAGACGTTGTCAGTCACCGCGGTGTTCGAGTTTGAACGCCGCCTTGCTGTCCTGACCGAGCGCATCGACGAGATAAGGGAGCGTCTCTTTGAGCTCACCCGCAAGCGTGTACGGTGGGTTCACGATAAAAAGGCCACTCCCGAACAGGCCAAAGCCGTCAACAGGAGGTTTGCTCACCGTCAATGACGCGTGCAGCCAATTCTTGGGTTGCACACGCTTCAACTGATCGGCGAAACGCTGGGATTCGAGCCGGGTCACTTGCGGATACCAGATCGCATAAGTGCCGGTCGCGAAGCGCTTCAGGCTTTCCTCGAGGCAGTTCAGCGTGCGCGCGTAGTCGCGCTTGTCTTCGTACGACGGATCGATCAGGACGAGCGCGCGGCGCGGCGGTGGCGGTAACAGCTTGATGATGCCGTCGAAGCCATCGCCTTCGAAGAGCACTGCACGCCGGCCCGCGTCGCGGAAATTGTGGCGCAGCACGTCGATTTCGGTGGAGTGCAGCTCGAATAAGCGCATGCGATCCTGCTCACGCATCACTCGCCAGGCGAGATAGGGCGAACCGGGATAGAACTGCAGCGCACCGTCTGCATTAAGCGCCTTTACCTCTTTGACATAGTCCTTGAGCAAACCCGGCAAATCGCGTTTGGCCCAAATCTTGGCAATCCCCGTTTCGAACTCGCCCGTCTTGGTCGCAAAGCCGTCAGTCAGTGAATACACGCCGGCGCCGGCGTGGGTGTCGATATACCAAAACGCCTTGTCTTTTTGGGCGAGGTGTTGCAGCAACTGCACGACGACCGCGTGTTTCAGCACGTCTGCGTGATTGCCTGCGTGAAAGGCGTGTCGATAACTGAGCATGGCAAATGAATGAGCGAGACGAGAATGAGCGCGGCCTGAGCCAGACGGATGAAAGTGCCTAAGCGCACGAGATGCGTATAAACCGCACGGCGCACGCTGCGGGGTCGTTATTGTAGCCGACGACCCCGCGTGTCTTAGACGAACGCGTCGCCGACGATTTCCTCGATACGCTGCTTGATCTCCGGCGTGATCTTCTGCACGACGTCGATAGCCTTCATATTCTCGTGAATCTGCTCTACCCGAGACGCACCCGTAATCACGGTGCTGACATGCGGATTGAGCAAAATCCAGGCTAGCGAGAGCTGCGCAAGCGAGCAGCCGAGCTGGTCGGACACTTCCGCGAGCTTCCCGACAATGTTGTTCGCGCCCTTGTCCGTCAGCTTCTTCGACAACCACTCGTAACCCTGAAGCTGTGCGCGACTATCTGATGGCACGCCATCGCGATATTTGCCGGTGAGCAGCCCCGACGCAAGTGGGCTCCACGTCGTCAGCCCAAGTCCGATGTCTTCGTAGAGCCGCTTATATTCATTCTCGACCCGCTTACGATGCAGCAGGTTGTACTCCGGCTGTTCCATCACGGGTTTGTGCAGATGGTGCCGCTCGGCGATGTCATACGCCGTGCGAATCTCGTCGGCGCTCCATTCCGAGGTGCCCCAATACAGCGCCTTGCCCCGCGCGATGATGTCGCTCATGGCCCAGACGGTTTCCTCGATCGGCGTATGCGGATCGGGCCGATGGCAGAACACGAGATCGACGTAATCGAGTTGGAGACGTGCAAGCGATCCGTCGATGGCGTTATGCAGGTACTTGCGACTGAGCGTCTGCTGCTGGTTCGGGCCTTCGTTGAGCCCGAAGAAAAACTTGGTCGACACCACGTAACTCACCCGCGGCCATGCGAGTTCCTTCAACGCGCGCCCCATGATTTCTTCGGACTTGCCTTTTGAATAGACCTCGGCGTTGTCGAAGAAATTCACCCCGTGGTCGCGGGCTGCAGCGAGCGACTCGCGCGCCGCGCGATGATCGACCTGCGTGCCGTAAGTCACCCACGAGCCGATCGACAATTCGCTGACCTGCAAGCCGGAACGTCCAAGCCGACGATAGTTCATGTTCGTGATCTCCAGTTTCGGGTTTTAGTTGCACCAGGCGGGTTTCAAAGCTTAATCCGAATTCACGATTCGTGTGCCGACGCCCTGCGTATTGCCCTTTTCCTTCATCGCGTTTGTGCAAGAACCATAACGCGGCCCGGTGGCGTTGCGGTGGCGTCGAATAGCTGACCGAACGGTCTATGACATTTATCGAGGTTGATCGGCGCGGCGTTGCGTGGTTTCATTGTTCGAATCTGACACCGAGGAGGGCGGCACATGACATCTCTGAATACGAGTCTGGCGGGCAAGGTGGCGGTGGTCACGGGCGCAGCGAGCGGGATCGGCAAGCAAATCGCCCTGACTCTGGCCGAGGCCGGCGCGGCGGTCGCCATAGCGGATCTGAACCAGGACGCGGCCAACGCCGTGGCCGAACAGATCACCTCGCAGGGCGGCCGGGCGTTGGGTGTCGTGATGGACGTCACCGACGAACAGGCGGTGAATACAGGTATCGATCGGGTGGCGGCGCAATTCGGCTCGGTCGATATCCTGGTGTCGAATGCGGGCGTGCAGATCGTCAATCCGATCGAAAGCTATGCGTATTCCGACTGGAAGAAGATGCAGGCCATTCACGTCGACGGGGCGTTTCTAACCACGAAAGCCGTGCTCCAGCACATGTACAAGGACGATCGTGGTGGTGTGGTGATCTATATGGGATCGGTGCATTCGCATGAAGCGTCGGCGCTCAAGTCTGCGTATGTCACGGCCAAACACGCGTTGCTCGGGCTGGCTCGCGTGCTGGCAAAGGAGGGGGCGAAGCATCATGTGCGCTCGCATGTGGTGTGTCCGGGTTTCGTGCGCACGCCGCTTGTCGACAAGCAGATTCCCGAGCAGGCGAAGGAACTTGGTATCAGCGAAGAAGACGTGGTCAAGCGTGTGATGCTGGGCGGCACGGTCGACGGCATCTTTACAACGGTGGAAGATGTGGCGCAAACGGTTCTGTTCCTGGCGGCGTTTCCCACGGCAGCGCTCACCGGCCAATCGATTGTGGTGAGCCACGGCTGGTACATGCAATAAGGCTTGAACAAGGGGTTTTGATGGCAGAGCGAACGAGCAGTGCGCGCGCAAGCAGTGGGACGAAAGGAACCAAACGAGCGAAGGCGACGAAAGAGCCTCGCAACGTGACGACCCTCGATATCGGCGAACCGCCTGAGGCATTTGCCTCGGGCGGCCCTGAGGCGGACAAGCGCATCAAGGTGCCGCCGTATGAAACCATCGCGTTGATGCTGCAGGGTGGCGGAGCGCTCGGCGCTTATCAAGCGGGCGTATATCAGGGGTTGAACGAGGCCGGCATTCACCCGAACTGGATTGCAGGGATCTCCATCGGTGCGTTGAACACGGCAATCATCGCGGGGAACGCGCCGGAGGATCGCGTGCCGCGTCTGCTCGAGTTTTGGGAGACGATCTGCCAGCCTGCCTTCATGCCGCCGTTGCCCGCTTTCGTCGAACACGCGTTCTTCAATTCCACCGACGAGATTCGCAAGGCTTTCACTGCAATGCAGGCGGCGAGTGCGCTGGTAGAGGGGCAGAAGGGATTTTTCGTGCCACGGTTCCCGCCGCCCTCGCCGCTGGCTACGGGGGACCCGGGCGCGGCGAGCTTCTATGACACGCGTCCGCTCAAGGGAACGCTCGAACGGTTCTGCGATTTCGACCGGATCAATTCGCGTGAGACCCGAGTCGCGGTGGGGGCAGTGAACGTTGCTACCGGCAATTTCGCGTATTTCGACAACACCCGCATCAAGTTGCGCGCGGAGCATTTCATTGCGTCGGGCGCCTTGCCGCCGGGTTTCGCGGCGGTTGAAATCGATGGCGAATATTTCTGGGATGGCGGGCTGATGTCGAATACGCCGCTGTATGAGATTGTGCAAGCCACGCCGCGTCGCGACACGCTCGCATTCCAGGTCGACCTGTGGAGCGCGCGTGGGCCGGTGCCGGACAGCATTGTCGATGTGATGGGGCGCGTGAAGGACGTTCAGTATTCCAGCCGGACGCGACTTGTTACCGACACCATGCAGCGCTCGCAGCGATTTCGGAACGTATTGAGGGAAGTGCTGGACAAAGTACCGCCCGATATCCGCAAGAGCGACCCATGGTGCAAGACGGCGGAGGAGCTTGCGTGCTCAAAGCGTTTTAACGTGATTCACCTCATCTACCGGCACAAGGAGTACGAGGGGCATTACAAGGACTATCAGTTCGGGTTGTCGACCATGCGTGAGCACTGGGAAAGCGGCTTGTCCGATATCCGCGGCACGCTGAGTCATCGTGAGTGGCTCGATATGCCGAAGAACGATTCCGGCTTTATCACGCACGACATTCATCGAGACGAGCGTTAGGAGGGGTAGTCCGGCGTCTTCAGCAAATCGGGAGCCTCAAAAAAAAACGGCGCTCACACGGAGCGCCGTTTTCGACACCGCAAACGAACTTACTTCAGCACGGTCGCAATAGCGTTCGCCACGACTTCGAGGTTGCGCGTGTTCAGCGCGGCTACGCAGATCCGGCCCGTGCCCACGGCGTAAATCCCGAACTCCTCGCGCAAGCGATCGACTTGCGGTGAAGTCAGCCCGGAGTACGAAAACATGCCGCGTTGACGGTTCACGAAGCTAAAGTCGCGCTCCACGCCTGCCGCTTTGATCTGCTCGACCAGGCCGTTGCGCATTGCGCGAATCCGATCGCGCATTTCGCCAAGTTCCTGCTCCCACGTGGCGCGCAATTCGGGCGAAGCGAGGACCGCGGCGACAATCGAACCACCGTGCGTCGGCGGGTTCGAATAGTTCGTGCGGATCACGCGCTTGAGTTGCGACAACACGCGCGCAGCTTCTTCCTTGGCGCTCGTAATGATTGACAGTGCGCCCACGCGTTCGCCGTACAGCGAGAACGACTTGGAGAACGACGATGACACGAACACGTTGATGTCGGTCTTGGCGAACAGACGTACGGCGGCTGCATCGGCGTCGATGTTTTCGCCGAAACCCTGGTACGCGATATCGAGGAACGGCACCAGCGAGCGCGCTTTGACCGTTTCCACGACCTGTTGCCATTGCGCCGGGGTCAGGTCGACGCCGGTCGGGTTGTGGCAGCACGCATGCAGCACGACGACCGTTCCGGCCGGGTAGCTGTTGAACGCTTCCAGCATGGCGTCGAACTTCACGCCGTGCGTGGCTGCGTCGTAATACGGGTAGTTCAGCACCTCGAAGCCGGCGTATTCGAACAATGCGCGGTGGTTTTCCCAGCTCGGGTCGCTGATCGCGACTTTGCCCGTGGGGTTCAGCCGCTTCAGGAAGTCGGCGCCGAGCTTAAGCGCACCCGTTCCGCCGAGCGCCTGCGCCGTGATCACGCGGCCATCGGCGATCAGCGGCGAGTCGTTGCCGAGCAGCAGTTTTTGCACAGCGGCGTCGTAGGCGGCAATGCCTTCGATTGGCAGATAACCACGCGGCGCAGCCAGTTCCACACGAGCCTTTTCGGCCTCGCGAACCGCGCGCAGAAGCGGAATCTTGCCTTCTTCGTTGAAATACACACCCACGCCGAGATTGACCTTGGTTGTGCGCGGATCGGCGTTGAAGGCTTCGTTCAGGCCCAGAATCGGGTCACGGGGGGCAAGCTCGACGGCTGAGAAAAGAGACATGATTTATCGGCGGTAGTGGAAAGTCGGCACGGGCGGTCGGGATGGGAAATCGGCTGCTCGAGCGCTGCAAGCGGACCTTGAGGAGCCAACAAAACTCCGTCCCATCAATGAAAACCCCGGTTCGGCATTGTAACGAATTGGGCGCTGCTTTTCGGCCTCGCGAATTGGAAGAAACCGGTGATTTCGCTATTTTTTTCCGTCGATTTCGCGACTTTTCGCGAGAACCGGGACGACTGGCCACAGCGTACCGGAACATTCTCGCCAAGCTTTCATCCGCCAAAACAATCACTTGCGATTTAGCGTCGACGCCTCATCTTGGAAACATCGGGCATCGCGCGAAAGCTTGGCGCACGTCGCCTGAAATCCGTTCCGACAATCCTGATCCACCGTCAAACTTGCTCCAGCGCGAACCGCTAGAATGGATGTTTGCTCTCGGCCAAGGCACCTTTCCCTCATGTCCGATACCCCGCTAATCGAAGCCTCCGACACGCTCGACGAATCCAAATTCGTCACCTTCGAAGGCTCGCCGTTTCAGCTCTATCAACCGTATCAGCCCGCGGGCGACCAGCCGACGGCGATCGCGACGCTCGTGGAAGGGATCGAGGACGGTCTGTCTTTTCAGACGCTGCTCGGCGTAACGGGCTCCGGCAAGACGTTCACCATGGCGAACGTGATTGCGCGCATGGGCCGGCCGGCTATTGTGTTCGCGCCCAACAAAACGCTCGCCGCACAGCTATACGCGGAGTTTCGTGAGTTTTTCCCGCGTAATGCTGTCGAATACTTCGTTTCTTACTACGATTATTACCAGCCAGAAGCGTACGTTCCGCAGCGTGATCTGTTTATCGAGAAGGATTCGTCGATCAACGAGCACATCGAGCAGATGCGGCTTTCGGCGACGAAAAGCCTGCTGGAGCGGCGCGATGTGGTGATCGTGGCGACGGTATCGGCGATCTACGGCATCGGCAATCCGTCGGAATATCACAAGATGATCCTGACGTTGCGTACCGGCGACAAAATGGGCCAGCGCGACATCATCGCGCGTCTGATCGCGATGCAGTACAACCGCAACGAAGCGGATTTTTCGCGCGGGAGCTTCCGTGTGCGCGGCGACACCATCGACATCTTCCCGGCCGAGCACGCTGAAATGGCGGTGCGCGTAGAGCTGTTCGACGACGAAATAGAGTCGATGCAACTCTTTGATCCGCTCACCGGCCGCGTGCGCAACAAGATTCCGCGTTTCACCGTGTACCCATCGTCCCACTATGTGACGCCGCGCGACACCGTGATGCGCGCCATCGAGACGATCAAGCTGGAATTGCGCGAACGGCTCGAGTTTTTCCACAAGGACGGCAAGCTGGTCGAGGCGCAGCGGTTGGAGCAGCGCACGCGTTTCGATCTGGAAATGCTGCAGGAACTGGGTTTCTGCAAAGGCATCGAAAACTATTCGCGGCACTTTTCCGGCGCGGCGCCGGGTGAGCCGCCGCCGACGCTCGTCGATTATTTGCCGCCCGACGCGCTGATGCTGCTCGACGAGTCGCACGTGCTGATCGGCCAGTTGAACGGCATGTACAACGGTGACCGGGCGCGTAAGGAGAATCTCGTCGATTATGGTTTCCGGATGCCGTCAGCGCTCGATAACCGCCCGCTCAAGTTCAACGAGTTCGAGCGCAAGATGCGCCAGGCGATTTTCGTCTCGGCCACGCCGGCCGATTACGAAAACCGCACGGCGGGGCAGGTTGCCGAACAACTCGTGCGGCCGACCGGCCTGGTTGACCCGGAAATCGAAGTGCGCCCGGCGCGCTCGCAAGTGGACGACGTGCTCGGCGAGATCAACGCGCGCGTCAAGGTGCACGAGCGTGTGCTGGTAACGGTGCTGACCAAGCGCATGGCCGAACAGTTGACCGAATTCCTCGCGGATCACGGCGTGAAGGTGCGCTATCTGCATAGCGATATCGATACGGTCGAGCGCGTGGAAATTATCCGCGACCTGCGTCTTGGCACGTTCGATGTGCTGGTCGGGATCAACTTGCTTCGTGAGGGGCTGGATATTCCGGAGGTGTCGCTCGTCGCGATCCTTGACGCCGACAAGGAAGGTTTCCTGCGCGCGGAACGTTCGCTGATCCAGACGATCGGCCGGGCGGCCCGGAACGTGAACGGCAAGGCGATCCTCTATGGCGACAACATGACGGATTCGATGAAGCGCGCGATCGGCGAGACCGAACGGCGCCGCACGAAGCAGATTGCGCACAATCTCGCGATGGGTATTACACCGCGCGGCGTAACCAAGCGGATCAAGGACATCATCGACGGTGTCTATAACGCCGACGACGCACGCGCCGAATTGAAGGAGGCCCAGACGCGCGCGAAGTTCGAAGATATGTCCGAAAAGCAGCTATCGAAGGAAATCAAGCGGCTCGAAAAGCAGATGATGGATCACGCGAAAAATCTCGAATTCGAAAAAGCCGCCCAGACCCGCGACCAACTGTCGCTTCTGCGAGAGCGCGTGTTTGGCGCCAATGTGGGCGACCACATTACGGGCGCCAGCTAAACGTAAGGTGTCGGAGCAAGCAACGCGGCCAACCCGATCGGGCTGGCCGCGTTGTTGTACGCAAAATCCGACCCCAAAAAACCTCTGCCTATCTCATAACCCAACTGCCACAAGGCTCGTTGGTCTCCATCGAATTGTTCCGCCGTCCGATCGATGCTAAACTCCGCAAATATTGAGAATGGTTCGTATTAAGGTTGTAGGTTACATTCTCATTGCGATTTCCCATCATCAACATCGGGGTTGATCGGTGAACTGACCGGATCGGATCGAGCGCTCGCAGCGCATGTCCGATCAATAACAAGACGGAGTGACGGATGCAGGTTTCAACTTTTGTACGCGGCTCGGTGGCCGCAGCCGCGTTTGCGGCAATGGCGTCGGCATCGGCTGCCGAATATCCGATCGGCAAGCAGAACATCCAGAACGGCATTGAAGTCGGCGCGGTTTATCTGCAGCCGATCACCATGGAACCGGAAGGCATGATGCGCAAGGCCTCGGATTCGGACATCCACCTCGAAGCCGACATCCACGCCGTGAAGAACAACCCGAACGGCTTCGCCGAAGGCGACTGGATGCCGTACCTGCAAGTGACGTACGAGCTGACCAAGGTCGGCACGACCCAAACCATCAAGGGCGACATGATGGGAATGGTCGCAAGCGATGGTCCGCATTACGGCGACAACGTGAAGCTGTTCGGCCCGGGCAAATACCACCTGAAACTCAACATTGCGCCGCCGATGCAAACCGGCCACATGGCGTTCGGCCGTCACGTCGACAAGGAAACGGGCGTGGGTCCGTGGTTCAAGCCGTACACGATCGAATACGACTTCCCGTTCGCCGGCATCGGCAAGAAGGGCGGTTACTGAGTATTGGATTCAGGTGTCCGGGGTGAGGGCAGAATCCTGACCCCGGCGTCGCAGCCAGGAAGCATGCATGAAACGTAAATACAAGTTGGTCGCCGCCTCGCTGGCCATGGCGGCCGGATGGCTCGTCAGTGCGGCTGCAGCGCAAGCCGCCGATCTGCCGACCTTCAAGCTGGAAATGAACGACGGCAAGCTGAATCCCGCGCGTATCGAAGTGCCGGCGGGGCAGCGCTTCAAGATCGAAGTGCACAACGTCGGCAAGGGCGCGGCGGAATTCGAAAGCATTCAGTTGCGCAAGGAAAAAGTGCTGGCGCCGGGCGCCGATTCCTTCGTCGTGATCGCGCCGCTGGACAAGGGCGAATACAAGTTCTTCGACGATTTTCATCAATCGGCGCAAGGCGTCATCGTCGCAAAGTAAGGTCATACCGGGCCGGATTGTGCGTTGTATGTAAAGCGTCGGGCGCAGACCGAATCGGCTAGCAAGAGCGGGAGATAAGTGATGGGTCAGGTTCTTTTCATCGTGTGGCGGGAGAGTGTCGAGGCGCTGCTGGTCGTCGGCATCCTGTATGCATGGCTGAAAAATGGCGATGCCGATGCACGTCGCGGCATACCGTATTTGTGGGCCGGCGTCGCGGCCGGGTTGCTCGCGGCGGTGACGCTGGGCGCGGTGCTGATCGGGTTCACGGAAGAATTGTCCGGCGATGCGCAGGACTATTTCACGACCGGCATGGTGCTGGTGGCGTGCGTGCTGATCGTGCAGATGGTGCTGTGGATGAAGCAGCACGGGCGCTCGATGAAACGCGACATGGAAGCGTCGCTGCAAAAGAGCAAGCAGGACGCGAACTGGTGGGGCGTGACGTTGCTGGTCGCGCTCGCGATCGCGCGTGAAGGCAGCGAGACCGTAATTTTCCTGTACGGCCTGGGCTTCGGTCAGTCGGGTCACGTCGATCCCATGCAGTACCTGGCAGTCGCGATCGGTCTTGCGCTGGCATTCCTGACGTTCTATCTGCTGCAGCTTGGCGGCAAGATCTTCTCGTGGCGGCTCTTTTTCCGCGTGACGGAAATCATGCTGCTGTTCCTCGCGGCCGGCTTGTTCGAAACGGGTGTCGATAAACTCATCGACAAGGAAATCCTGCCCGTCGTCATGAATCAAGTGTGGGATACGTCCTGGTTGCTCGACGATTCCAGCACCTTCGGTTCGCTGGTCGCGTCGCTCACGGGTTATCGGGCGCATCCGGCCGGCATGAACCTGATTGCGTACGCGGTGTATTGGGCCGTGATCTTCCTGCTGCTGCGGCGCTCGAAAAACCGGACGGCGCAAAAATCGGCGAGACGCGTGGCATGAGCTATGTCATGAATCGGCCCGGCCGGCTGCAACAAGCCGGGCAATGGATGCAACAACACGGCAGCGTGATCCGCGGCATTCAGTGGGTCGTGGTCGCCGTGTATGCGTTCCTGATTCTGGTTCCAGCCGTCCTGCCGCTGCCGGACGGCACCGCGCATCTCTGGACCAACCTGACGCTGGCTGCACAGTTTGTGTTCTGGGGCATCTGGTGGCCGTTCGTCCTGCTTTCCATGGTGATGCTCGGCCGCGTGTGGTGCGGCGTGCTGTGTCCCGAAGGCGCGTTGACCGAGTTTGCGAGCAGGTTCGGCCGCGGCTGGGCGATTCCGCACTGGTTGCGCTGGGGCGGCTGGCCGTTCGTCGCGTTCGGCATCACTACGATCTATGGCCAGATGGTCAGCGTCTATCAGTATCCGAAAGCCGTGTTGCTCGTGCTGGGCGGATCGACAGTCGGTGCAATGATCATCGGCGCGTTGTATGGCCGCGAGAAGCGTGTGTGGTGCAAGTATCTCTGCCCCGTGAACGGGGTATTTTCGCTGCTGGCGCGGCTTGCGCCTTTTCACTACAAGGTCAACGAGGACGCGTGGCGCCGCTCGTATAAAGAGGGCGAGCGCGGGCATCGCGTGATCCCCGTCAACTGCGCGCCGCTCGTGCCGCTGCGCGCCATGAAAGGCGCGTCGGACTGCCATATGTGCGGCCGTTGCAGCGGCCATCGGGACGCTATTTCGCTGGAATGGCGTTCGCCCTCGGCCGAAGTCGTGCAACTCGGCGATAAACAAGCTAATCCGTGGGACACCGCGCTCATTCTGTACGGCTTGCTGGGCATCGCTATTGGCGCGTTCCACTGGACCGTGAGCACGTGGTTTGTCGAGCTGAAGCAGATCTTCGCGTCGTGGCTGATCGATCGCAACATTCTCTGGCCGCTCGACACGAACGCGCCGTGGTTCCTCTTCACGCATTACCCCGAACAAAACGATGTCTTCTCGTGGCTCGATGGCAGTATGGTCGTGGGTTATATCGTCGTGACGGGGTTGGTGTATGGCACCGCGCTGCTGGCCCTGCTGGCCGCCGGCACGCGCGTGCTCGGGCGCTTCGATTTCACGCGCCTGCATCATCTGACGCAGGCGCTGATTCCCGTGGCGGGCTGCGGCGTGTTCCTGGGTTTGTCGGCGACCACGGTGTCGCTGTTGCGCGCCGAACACTTGCCGCTCTGGTGGGTGACGGACGTGCGTCTGGGTTTGCTCGGCATCGCGAACCTGTGGAGCGCGTGGCTCGCCTGGCGTGTCATCGGCCGGTATGCCTCGGGTCGCTTTGTGTTGCAAAGCGTTGCGATGTTGTGGTTCATCGCCGCGCTCGCCGTTGCCGATAGCGCCTGGTACCTGATGTTCTGGGGCTTTTCGCGGTAACGTTGCGGGTATCGAGCCAATCGATATCTCAACGCAACGATTCCAACAGGTGACGAAATGAGAACGAAACCCGCATTGACCGATGTCGACGTGAAGACCATCGCGGCCGCTGCCGAAGCGCATGCGCTGGCGAACAAGTGGAACGTGACGATTGCTGTCGTCGATGACGGCGGTCATCTGCTTCATCTGCACAGGCTGGACGGCGCAGGCGCGAGCACGGCCGAGATGGCGACGGGCAAGGCACGTACCGCCGCGCTAGGCCGGCGCGAAACGAAAGTGTATGAGGACATGATCAAGCAAGGCCGCGTCGCGTTTCTGAGCGCGCCAATGACTGCCATGCTGGAAGGCGGCGTGCCGATCGTGGTGGGTGCGGATATCGTCGGCGCGGTGGGTGTGTCGGGCGTGAAGTCGGATCAGGATGCGGCGGTGGCGCGAGCGGGCATCGCGGCGCTGGGAATCGAGAGCGTCTAAATTCTTCAAGATGGGAGGCTGATCGAATCCAATCGGCCTCCCCCCAAAAAAAGCACGTTTTCGCGAGAAAACATGCTTTTTTTGCATAGCTAATGGTGCTTTTCAAAGCACACGGCGGGAACCAAAAAAAGCGGCTTCGCTGGCTATCGACGGCTGGCTGGTGTGTGCACGAAGGGGTCTAAATTCTCGCGTGCAAGCCGTCATTTGCTGGCTAGTGCCAAACACCTCTCGAAGAGGTGGTCCCCACAATACCCGGTACTGCAATTCTTTCGTGATGCCCAATGCTCGTTACTTGGTGAGAATCAGCTTGCCCAGACGCGTGGCGCGCAACTGATACGTCTCACCGTTATGCACGATGCTGATGTGACTATGACCTTGCAGCAGCGTGTCGCTGCGTAGCGAGCGCTCGCCGTTCTCCGAGGACACGTTCGATGGTGCTCGCGCAGTCGTTACAGCGGCGGTGCGGGCCCGCGTAATGGTCGCTGCCGCGGAGCGCTCGACCGGGCGACGCAGCCGAAGCGTATTGGAGCGCAGGATGTCGGTCATGTCGAAGAGTCCGTTCGTTGAGTCGATGGAGTAATCTTAATGATAACCATTCTTATTTACAACAACGAAGTTTTCATCGATCACACGTTTCGATAGTCAGTGACTGTCTGACTATCGAAACGGTCGAAACATGATTGCGCTTTAGTGCAGCGGACCTTCGAGCGTGCTGCCGTGAGCGAATTGCCGGATCAGCCGGACGGTGTCGATATCCGCTTCCCGATACGCCGACTTCACGATCTCTTGCGTCTGCAGGGCGTCGGCGCTGGCCTGGGGATCGTCGGCGACGGGCAGGGTAGTGGCGTAGGTGAAGCGCAGGAACAACTGAAGCTCGTCCGGTTGCTCGATCGTCATGGTCAGCGAGCCGCCCACGTACTCGGCGGTCGGCAGGATGTCGTAGCGCACGCTGCTTTCGGGGATCAGCGTCACGCGGTCGCGCACGATAGCCTGACCATAGTGCAACTCGCGTTCGAGCACGTCGCCGTCACGTGACAGGATCGCGCATCGATCCAGGCCGATCACGAACAGTTGCGGCTGTTCCGCGCGCAGCACGAGCCCGTGCCAGACCTGTTCGCGGGTCATCGATTCCACGAATGGATTGAGCGGATCGTTGATCTGGATGAGGTGTTCGAAATTCAAAACGACAGTTTCCTTGGGTTGTTCGATTAGCCGGCCATCGCGAGGATCACGCGGGGGTAAGGCCCGAATGGATCATGATCGTGCCGCTGAGAATCTTGTGTACAGGACACGCATTCGCGATTTGCAAGAGCCGTTCCCGCTGGGTGGTATCGAGTTCTCCGGTCAGCAGGATCTGGCGGTCGATCACGGTGCCTTCGGGCGTTGTGTCCAGTGTGAGCGTTACGTGCACTGCTTCGAGCGGCCACGCCTTGTGCTTGGCATACATCTTCAGCGTGATCGACGTGCATGCGCCCAGGCTCGACAGCAACAAGCTGTGGGGAGTAGGGCCGGTATCTGCGCCACCGTGTGTGGACGGTTCGTCGGCGAACCATTCATGCTCGCCGTCGCTCAGCGAAACCTGGAAATCCGTTGCACCAATACTGGCGCTGATAAGCGGCGTCACAAACTTTTCGGACATGCAGTACTCCAGGGCTGAGTGATTGGCGGACGGTATCGAATGAAAAAGCAGACGATAAAACGGCGCGGCACGAACGACTATTGTGACGCAAATAGTGTCATTCGTGCCGCGCCGGTGAAACGAGCACGGTCTGACCGCTCAACGGCGGCGAGCCTGCTTAATGGTTGATCGTGCCCATCCGCCCCTCCTGATAGTCGACCACGGCTTGCCGGATCTCATCTTCCGTGTTCATCACGAATGGACCATAGCGCACCACCGGCTCCTTCAACGGCACACCGCCGAGCAGCAGCAATTCGAGCGGCTCGTCGCCTGCAGCGAACGTCACCGTGTCGCCATCGTCCTTGAACACGATCATCTGCCGCGCACCCACGGCTTGCTTTGCCTCGCCATACAGGCCCTCGCCCGACAACGCATATCCGAACACGCGAAAGTCGCGCGGCACCGGATGCACGATCGACGCGCCGGGTTCCAGCGAAAAGTGCTGGTAAAGAATCGGCGTGCGCGTTTCGATAGCCGCCTTCACGCCTAGCGCTTCGCCCGCGATCACTTTCACGCGCACACGGCCGTCGTCGCTAGTAGCAACCGGAATGCGCTCCGATGCAATCTCCTGATAATGCGGCGGAATCATCTTGTCGCGCTTGGGCAGGTTCACCCAAAGCTGCAAGCCGTGCACGCGGCCGCCGGTGCGCGTGAATTCCGGATCGGGCATTTCGCTGTGGACGACGCCCGCGCCCGCCGTCATCCACTGCACGTCGCCCTGACGCAGCGTGCCGGAATGTCCTGCCGAATCCTTGTGGCCGAACTGGCCCTCGAGAGCGTACGTCACGGTTTCAAACCCGCGATGCGGATGATCGGGCGCGCCTTTAGCCTCGCCGGGCGCGTAGTCGACGGGTCCCATTTCATCCAGCAGCAGGAAAGGGTCGAAGTCCATCAACAGCCGCGTGGGGAACGGGCGATGCACGACAAAACCGCCGCCCTCCACGGTGCGGAGCGCCGGAACAGTGCGTTCGATACTGCGTGTAGTGTCCATTTTGTCCTCGCGTGTGGCCGTCGTGGCCGATGCAACAAGTAGGGCGCCGCTGGATCATTAGCGCCAAATTTAAAACATAGCGCTATTATATGGATCGAATTTCGGGGAAAAAGCCGTCCCTCCGCAATGGATTGTCCCACCTGTGAGACAACCAAGAACCCGAGTAGAACTGACCGCATGAAACCTGACTCGCACGACCTCAATGACCTGATGTACTTCTCGTATGTCGTCGAGCACGGTGGTTTCTCGGCGGCGGAACGTGTGCTGGGCATCTCCAAGTCGCGTTTGTCGCGACGGGTGTCGGAACTTGAAACCTCTCTCGGCGTGCGGCTGATGCAGCGTTCCACGCGCAAGCTTGCGTTGACGGAGGCCGGCCAGCTCTTCTACCAGCATTGCAAGGCGATGCTCGCCGAGGCGCAAGCCGCCGTCGATATCGTGCATAGCCTGCGCGATTCGCCGCGCGGCAGTGTGCGAGTCAGCGTGCCGGTGACTTTGGCGCAGACGTTTTTATCGGCGGTAATGCCGGACTTTCTGCATCGATACCCCGAGGTTCGCGTGATCATGAGCGTGACGAATCGTGTGATCGATCTGTTCGAGGACCCTATCGACGTTGCATTGCGCGTGCGCTCCGAGCCACCCGTCAATTCGACGATCGTCGCGCGGCCGCTGTGGCGCACGGAACAGATGCTGGTTGCCGCGCCTTCACTGCTCAAGCCGAACGCGCCGCCGCTCACGCCGTCGGAACTGGCGCAATTCGATACCATCGACACCCCCTCCAGCGATGGCCGCCACGTTTTCCGGCTGATCGCACCCGACGGCACGCGTCACGAATTCGAGCACGAACCGCGCCTTGTCACGGCGGACCTCGGGATGATCCGCGAAGCCGTGATGCGCGGCGTGGGCATCGCGGCGTTGCCGGAGATGATGTACGGCGCGGCGCTGCGTACCGGCCAGATGTCGCCGGTCATGCCCGGCTGGACGTTTCCCACACCGCAGCTCTATGCGGTGTTTTTGTCGCGGCAGGGCATGGTGCCGGCGATTCGCGCGTTCGTGGATTTTCTGGTGGAGTCGATCAATGACAGCAATCGCTTCCCGGGAGAATGTCCTCTCCAAGTAGAGCCCGCTCGCGAAACAGTGTGACTAATCACGGCGAATCAATAAGTTTCTGACATTGAAGCGTGCGTTTGCGATGGTCAGATTCAATCGCCGCGCGCTTGAACGCGCTGTGCTCGGGCGGTATATTGAAATCTCTTCGCTAAGGAGCTGCTTATGCGAAAACTCACGGCCACTTTTATAGTAGGCCTGATAGGGCTAATAGCGCTGTCCGTGTCGAGCACGGCTGTCGCATGTGGCGATACTGCGGGTTCGAGCTACTCGAGTCCAAAGTAACCGCTAGCCCGAATGTGCCGGCGCGCACACAAAAAAAGGCCTTCATCATTGCGATGAAGGCCTTTTACTTCGGGGCTGCCGATTTCCTTCGCGCAAACCGCGCTGCGCTACTTTCCGCCTGCCCGAGGCTCGGTAACAAAGCCGATCTTCGATAACCCGCCGCCTTGCGCGGCCGACATTACATCGGCGACGCGCTCATACGGCACCTTGCGGTCCGCGCGCAAACGCAATTCCGGCTGCGGCGTCTGCTTCGAGGCGTTGGCTATGCGCGCCTGCAGGGTGGCATCGTCGACCTTCTGGTCGTTCCAGAGTACGGTGCCGTCCGCTTCGACGGCAACGTCCACGTGTGCCGGCTTCGTGTCTTGCGGCTGGCTACTCGCTTTCGGCAAGTCGATTTTGACCGCATGATTGATCGCCGGAATCGTGACGAGAAAGATGATCAGCAGAACCAACATGACGTCGACGAGCGGTGTCATGTTGATCTCGCTCATCATGCCGTCGTCCTCGTCGCTGGAGAAAGGGCTCATGGCCATGGCGACCTCCCCTTAGCTCGCACGCGATGCGGGCTGCGCGGCACCGGAAACCGATCCCGAAGCGACGCCAGTGGCCAAGCGCAAGCCATCTCCGCGCTTGCTCGACGCCAGCTTGGTGCCCGTGACGAAGAACGCATGCAGGCCGTGCGCGAAGCGGTTCAGCTTCGTCACAATGGCCTTGTTCCAACGGGTCAGCGCGTTATATCCGAGCACCGCCGGAATCGCGACGAACAGGCCGAAGGCCGTCATGATCAGCGACTCGCCAACCGGTCCCGCGACTTGATCGATGGACGTCTGGCCCGTCGCGCCGATGGTCAGCAGCGCGTGATAAATCCCCCACACGGTGCCGAACAAACCGACGAACGGCGCAGTGCTGCCAATTGACGCGAGCACGGCGAGCCCCGCCTGCATGCGTCCCACGCCTTCGTCCATGGTGTCCTTCAGGCAGCGCGTGATCCAGTCCGACACGTCCATGCGGTCATGCAGATGCGGTTGCGTCTGATGGTGGTGATCGGCCGCATCCTGGCCGGAGAGGGCGAGCGCGAGGAACGGGTTGTCCTGCGCGTTCGCGGAATGGTTGCTCAGCTTCTTGATGCCGTCGGCGAAATCGTCCGAATGCCAGAACGCCTGCTCCGCGTTTTTCGTGAGGCGTTTCAAGCGCAGCACGTTCAGGCCCTTCACCAGGATCACTGTCCACGACAGGATCGACATGATCGCCAGCGCGAGCGCGATACCCCGCGTGACGAAATCCCCTTGCGCCCAGACATGCGCCAAGCCGTAGTTTTGCATTGCAGTTCCTGTGTAGATATCTAGAAATTGGGTCGAATTTTTTAGTGTCTGTTCAGCGTTCGTTGGACGGGTCTCGACTGGTGCGCTAGTCGTTCAGCGAGAACACGAACGGCACGGAAGCGGCGGCGCGAATCGCTTCGCCGTTTTCCTTATAAGGTTTGCAGGCGCTCGAGCGCACGGCATCGAGCGCGGCCGCATCCAGTCGCGACGAACCGCTGCCTTGCTTCAGTTCGACGTTCTCGATCTTTCCCGTCAGTCCGATGACGAACTTCACGATAGCCGTACCTGACTCCCCGCGACGTCGAGACAGAGCCGGATAGTCTGGCGCGCCAATGTTGCAATCGAGATGCGCGACGTCCTTTGGTGCGTTGATCGCCATCGTCGGACGCCCGATGGCCGGCGCTGCGGTGGCCGGTGCTGCAG
>NZ_AEJF01000261.1 GCF_001028175.1 Caballeronia mineralivorans PML1(12) | reverse complement strand
GGCCGGTTCGGGCGAAGCTGCGGCGACAGGCGAGGGCGTCGTGGTTTCCGGCAACGGTGTCGGCGCGGCTTTCACGCGCGGCTGAACGACAGACCTAGGCTTCGGCGCCGGCTTTGGTGGAACCGGTTTTGGCGGCGGAGGCATGGGTGTCGACTGGATCGCGACCGGCGCTGCGACCGGTTGCGGCGGCGCGGGGCTGATGAGCTCGGCGGTGATCGTCTTCAATTCGATCGGGCGCGGCGCCGGCTCATTACGCAGGGTAAGCGCGACGGCGAGCAGGCCCACGTGAATCGCCACCACGGCGACGCTCGCGGCAATCATGCGCGGATTGATGCCTGAGGATTCGGTTGAAGGGAAGGAGTGAGCGTTAAGCGCCGCAGCCGTATTGCCGGGCGGGATCAAGGACGACGGCATATCAGCGTGCTTGTGCGGCGGGGACGCCGTACGAACAGCGAAAGCCCATGCAGCATGTGAGACTGGAGGACTTCATTTTCGGAAGATGAGCAGAGAAATAAACAGCGTGGTCACGAAACCGATCAGCAATTCCATCGTTCCCTCCTTGGATGGGGGTGGGCGGGCTGGCTCGATGTGACCTGGCTTGCGGGCGGAGAAGCGGGGACTGCGGTGTCGACCATGGACGCACGATGACTGACGCGAAAGCCGCCTACGTGACCAGATGGCAACGTAGCGACGTCGCGATGACTTGCGCCAGGCGAATTCCCGTCGATCTGGAGCGTGCTTACGCGGCCTTGCGTTCGTAGAACGTCAGCGGCACGGCCTGATGCTGATCGCTTCGCATAGTGCAATGCGACGCACAACCGCTTTGCAACATGACGTCGCGTACAGTTTCCTCGCACTTGCCGCAGCACATGGCAACACCCAGTTCGAATTGCAGTTCGTCAAAGGTAAATGCGCCATCGGCAATCGACGCGCGAATCTTTCTATCCGACACTGACTTGCACACACAGACGATCATGATCAACCGCGATAGCTAACGTTAATGCGAATTATTATCATTCCTTATGAGAAAGTTGGCAATAGGGATGAACGGTTTTTTTCGGTGTGCCGTAGACAGAAAAAGGGGACGGGGTGAGGAGGCTTGTCGCAGAAGGCCGTGAGCGTGTGTAAAAAACTGAAACCGCGTTCCCGGAAGGGCCTTTTCCGGGCCGATAACGTGTTTTTTTGTGGCCTGGAGACGATCGGGCCTTTGGGGCGTGGTCTCAGACCGGATCGGATTCCAGCGTCCGGGTGCGCCGCGAGGGGATCACGACGTGTTCCACGGTGACATCGAGACCGAGCAGCGAAGCTGCGAGTTGTCGCAGAGCCTGGCCGTCGTTGGTCGAGTACAAGCGCGGCAATTCGATATCCGGAGCCTGAGCAGGCGTTGCTCGCAAGCCAAACGAATCCAGTTGCCGTTCGAGTTGCCGCGCGATCGCGACACTCGTATCGATCAGTGCTAGCCGGTCGCCGGCAATGGCGCGGATAGCCCGATCGAGGAAAGGATAGTGCGTGCAGCCGAGAACGAGTGTGTCGGCGTTGGCATCGAGCATCGGTTGCACGTAGCTTCGCAGCAACGCGATGAGTTCAGGCGAGTCCGTGTCGCAGCGTTCCACGGCCTGCACAAGACCATGTCCCGGTTGCAGGATGAAGCGGCAGTCGCCGGTATGACGTTCAGCCAGCGCCTGAAACCGCGCGCTACGCAACGTGACGGCGGTGGCCAGCACGCCCACCACGCGCGTTTGCGACGTCAGCGACGCCGGTTTGATGCCCGGTTCCACGCCAATTACGGGAATCGGCAAACGCTCGCGGGCTTGAGCGATCGACTGAGAGGTCGCGGTGTTGCACGCGACCACCAGCGCCTTCGCGCCCTGCGAGACAAGCCATTCGCCAATCGCGAGCGTCCGGTCGGCGATAAAGTCGTCGTCGCGTTCACCATACGGCGCGTACAGCGAATCCGCGGCGTAGATCAGCCGCTCGTCCGGCAATGCGGTGCGTACCGCGCGCAATACGGACAAACCGCCGAGGCCAGAATCGAAAATGGCGACGGGCGCGCTCGAACCGAGCGCCAGCGGAGCGGAGCGGAGGGCGTCGAAGGGCATCGCGGGCGGTGGTTTATTCGCTCTCGCCCATCATGGTTTGCTGATAGTTCTGGATGCCGACCTTCGCAACCAGATCGATCTGCGTTTCCAGCCAGTCGATGTGTTCTTCCGTATCGTCCAGAATCTTCACGAAGATCTCACGCGAGATGAAATCGCGAACCGATTCGCAATAGGCGATAGCTTCCTTGCACGTGCTCTGCGAAATCTGCTCGAGTTTCAAGTCGCACTGCAGGATTTCAAGCGTCTCTTCGCCAATCAACAACTTGTGCAGGTCCTGCAGGTTCGGCAGGCCATCGAGCATGAAAATACGCTGGATCAGCCAGTCGGCATGTTTCATCTCGCCGATCGACTCGTCGTACTCGTGCTTGCCGAGCTTCTCCAGACCCCAGTGCTTGTACATGCGCGCATGCAGGAAGTACTGGTTGATGGCCGTCAGCTCGTTCTTCAGCTGCTGGTTGAGGTATTCGAGAGCTTTTACATCGCCTTGCATATTAGTTCCTTGTGTGGGCGTTTCAGCCTTTCAAACATAACCGTTCAAGTTTAAAAAGCCAAGATGAAGAATCGTGTTTTTCCCGCAATTTCAATGAGATTCTCGTGTTTCCGTCCAGCGAAATGAGAATGCAAACGGTTTGATTGCGGGTCCGCCCGAAAATGCGGGAGCCGGGCACATGGCCCGGCTCTTGTTCTGCTGTTACTCGGAAGGCAGTAGTTTAAACCGTTGCGACGGGGATCTTGCCGATCTTCGCCTGCCATTCCTTCGGTCCGGTCTGATGCACGGAGGTCCCGGTCGAATCGACGGCAACGGTCACCGGCATATCCTGCACGTCGAATTCATAGATGGCTTCCATGCCAAGGTCTTCGAACGCGATAACTTTTGCGCCACGAATAGCTTTCGACACCAGATAGGCCGCGCCGCCCACCGCCATCATGTACGCGGCCTTGTGCTTCTTGATGGCTTCGATAGCCGTCGGGCCGCGTTCGGCCTTGCCGATCATCGAGATCAGACCGGTCTGCGACAGCATCATGTCGGTGAACTTGTCCATGCGCGTGGCCGTGGTCGGACCCGCCGGGCCGACAACTTCCTCACGCACAGGATCGACCGGGCCGACGTAGTAGATCACGCGGTTCGTGAAATCGACCGGCAGCTTTTCGCCCTTGGCGAGCATATCGGCGATACGTTTATGCGCGGCGTCGCGTCCCGTCAGCATCTTGCCCGACAGCAGCAGCGTCTGGCCCGGCTTCCATGCCGCGACCTGTTCCTTCGTCAGCGTGTTCAGGTCCACGCGCTGGCTCGTTTCCGTATTCGCGACCCATTCGACCTTCGGCCATGCGTCGAGCGAAGGCACGTCGAGTTTCGCCACGCCGGAACCATCCAGCGTGAAATGCGCGTGGCGCGTAGCGGCGCAGTTCGGAATGATCGCGATGGGCTTTGATGCCGCGTGCGTCGGCGCGGCCATGATCTTCACATCGAGCACAGTCGCGAGGCCGCCGAGACCCTGCGCGCCGATGCCGAGCGCGTTGACCTTCTCGTGCAACTCCACGCGCAGTTCCTCGATCCAGTCCTGCGGTCCGCGTGCGATGACATCCTGGATATCGATAGCGTCCATCAGCGATTCCTTCGCCATGACCATCGCTTTCTCCGCCGTCCCGCCGATGCCGATTCCGAGCATGCCGGGCGGGCACCAGCCGGCGCCCATCAGCGGTACGGTCTTCAGCACCCAGTCGACGATGGAATCCGACGGGTTCAGCATCGCGAACTTCGTCTTGTTTTCCGAGCCGCCGCCTTTGGCCGCGATCTGGACATCGACTTTATTGCCGGGGACGATCTCGTAGTGGATCACGGCCGGCGTGTTGTCCTTCGTATTCTTGCGCGCGCCTTCGGGCGGGCTCACGATCGATGCGCGCAGCACGTTGTCCGGGTTCAGATAACCGCGGCGCACACCTTCGTTGATCATGTCGGTGACGCCCATGGTGGCTGTTCCTGACTCACTCGCCCAGCGCACGTCCATGCCCACTTTCACAAACACCGTGACGATGCCCGTGTCCTGGCAAATCGGCCGATGGCCTTCCGCGCACATGCGGCTGTTCGTCAGGATCTGCGCGATGGCGTCTTTCGCGGCCGGGCTCTCTTCGAGTTCGTACGCGCGGCCGAGCGCCTGGATGTAGTCGAGCGGATGGTAAAAGCTGATGTGCTGCAGCGAATCCGCAATGCTCTGAATCAGGTCTTCCTGCTTGATGATAGTCATGGCTTGAACGTGTGGGGACGGGACGTTATCGGGACTTCATGGGTACTTTCATCGGCGCTTTACAAAGCGCTCGCTTGGAGTTGCTGCGTGCTTATTCGTGTGCCTTCGCGGGCGTGCCGGATGGGTCATGAAAATGCTCCGGATGCGTGTGCGTGGTCAGGCGGTCGACCCACGCCATAATCAGCGCCGACGCAAGGAACGCCACGTGAATCAGCACCTGCCACATCACCGCGTGTTCCGAGTACTGGTCTGGGTTGATGAAGGTTTTCAGCAGGTGGATGGACGAAATGCTGATGAGCGCCATTGAAAGCTTCACCTTGAGCACGCCGGCATTCACGTGATCGAGCCACTCCGGCTGGTCGGGATGGCCTTCCACGCCGAGTCGTGAGACGAAGGTCTCATAGCCGCCCACAATCACCATGATCAGCAGATTCGAGATCATCACCACGTCGATCAGGCCGAGGACGACCAGCATGACGTTGGTTTCGTCGAGTGTCGTCATGTGGGTGACGAGGTGCCAGACTTCCTTCAGGAACAAAACGACGTACACGCCTTGCGCCACGATCAGGCCGAGATACAGCGGTACCTGGAGCCAGCGGCTCATGAAAATGACGGCTGGAAGCGGCTTCATTGAAGGGCGGGGAGGACGGGTGCCGGGGATGTTCGGGGATGCGGACATGAGCGGTGCCGGGTCGTGGGGAGTTGGGTGGATCGGGTAAAAGCGTCGGGTAGCCGCGCGAAAGCGCGGTTTTGCGTCAAATTTTGAGAAAGTCCGACATTGTAGCGCGATGAAGTCGGTCGTTTGCGGGTCAACCCGTAGGTGGGGGCCCCAATCGACCAAGGGCTGGTAGCGGTGGTTTGGGTGTCGCCCGCGCGAGGGCAACCAGCAGCGTGGCTGCGATGAGCTCGCGCGCGTAACGATTCAAGCTGGAATCCGGACGACGAGTTCAGTTAACATGGATGGTGTGGTGCGTCATGAATCGCGCGCAACCGAAGCAGCGCGCGAGCGCAAAGCGCATCATTGCGTTAGCACGTTTGTGCCGGCGCATACGTGTATACCCCGTGGTCATTGAGCAGGGTGCGTAAGTAGTGGGTAAGGCACGCGGCTTATCTTCGCGATACAACACCGGGCAGCGTATGCTGCGCTGCATCGAACGGTCATGCACAAGGGCAGGAGACACGGCACAACGCTTGACATCGCGTGTGTCGTCTACGCCGAAAAGACATAGCGGCTTCGGAGCCGGACTCCGGCGTCGCCGCTTTCAGATTCACCATCAAAGAAGGGGTTGTCGATGTCTGCGATTGAATCCGTACTCCAGGAACGCCGTATTTTCCCGCCCTCGGCCAAAGCGTCGGCAGGAGCAGCGATCTCTGGCATGGACGCGTACAAGGCTTTGACGTCCGAAGCCGAACGCGATTACGAAGGTTTCTGGGCGCGGCTCGCACGCGAAACGCTTAGCTGGCACAAGCCGTTCGAAACCGTCCTCGACGAATCGAATCCGCCGTTCTACAAGTGGTTCGAGGATGGTGAAATCAACGCGTCGTATAACTGCATCGACCGCCACGTGGAAGCGGGTAACGGCGCGAAGAACGCAATCATCTTCGAAGCCGATGACGGCACCGTCGTGAACGTCACGTACCAGGACTTGCTGCAGCGCGTGTGCCGTTTCGCCAACGCATTGAAGAAGCGCGGTGTGAAGAAGGGCGATCGCGTGGTGATCTACATGCCGATGTCGATTGAAGGCGTGGTCGCCATGCAAGCCTGCGCGCGTATCGGCGCAACGCACTCGGTGGTGTTCGGCGGATTCTCGTCGAAGTCGCTTAACGAACGGCTCGTGGACGTGGGCGCGGTCGCGCTCATCACCGCCGACGAACAAATGCGCGGCGGCAAGGCGCTGCCGTTAAAGAGCATCGCCGATGAAGCTATCGCTGCCGGCGGCTGCGAAGCGGTCAAGAGCGTGATCGTGTACAAGCGCACGGGCGGCAAGACGCAATGGCACGAAGGCCGCGATCTGTGGATGCACGAGCTCGTCGAGCATGAAGCCGCGCAGGGAGCCGATTCGTGCGAGCCGGAATGGGTCAGTGCCGAACATCCGCTGTTCATCTTGTACACGTCCGGTTCCACGGGCAAGCCGAAGGGCGTGCAGCACAGCACCGGCGGCTTCCTGCTGTGGGCCGCGCAGACCATGAAGTGGACCTTCGACGCCAAGCCCGACGATGTGTTCTGGTGTACGGCCGACATCGGCTGGATCACGGGGCATAGTTATATTGCGTATGGCCCGACCGCGATCGGTGCGACCCAGGTCGTGTTCGAAGGCGTGCCGACGTACCCGCACGCCGGGCGCTTCTGGGACATGATCGCGAAGCACAAGGTCACGATCTTCTACACCGCGCCAACCGCGATCCGCTCGCTGATCAAGGCCGCCGAAGCCGATGCGAAGATTCATCCGAAGAGCTTCGATTTGTCGTCGCTGCGCATTCTCGGCACGGTCGGCGAGCCGATCAATCCTGAGGCGTGGATGTGGTATCACGAGAACGTGGGCGGCGGCGTGTGTCCTATCGTCGATACCTGGTGGCAGACCGAAACCGGCGGCCATATGATCACGCCACTGCCGGGCGCGACGCCATTGGTGCCGGGTTCCTGCACGCTGCCGCTGCCGGGCATCATGGCGGCTGTCGTCGATGAAACCGGTCAGGACGTGCCGAACGGGCAGGGCGGGATCCTGGTCATCAAACGGCCGTGGCCGTCGGCGTTGCGTACGGTGTGGGGCGATCCGGGTCGCTACAAGAAGAGTTACTTCCCCGAAGAACTCGGCGGCGCGTTGTACCTTGCAGGCGATGGCGCCGTGCGCGACAAGGAGACGGGTTACTTCACGATCATGGGCCGTATCGACGACGTGCTGAACGTCTCCGGGCATCGGCTTGGGACGATGGAAATCGAATCGGCGCTGGTGTCGAATCCGATCGTGGCGGAAGCGGCCGTGGTCGGCCGTCCCGACGATACAACCGGCGAAGCCGTGGTTGCATTCGTGGTGCTGAAGCGCTCGCGTCCGGAAGGCGAAGAGGGCAAGAGAATCGCCAACGAACTGCGCGCGTGGGTGGCGAAGGAAATTGGTCCGATCGCGAAACCGAAGGACATCCGTTTCGGCGATAACCTCCCCAAGACCCGCTCGGGCAAGATCATGCGGCGTTTGCTGCGCTCGCTGGCGAAAGGCGAGGCGATTACGCAGGACGTATCGACACTCGAGAATCCCGCGATCCTCGATCAACTCGGCGAAGTGCGCTGAATTTGGCTTGAGTATTATCTGGCTTGAATGAACGGCTCCCTGTTTCAGGGAGCCGTTTTTATGTAGCGAGACCGGAACGATGTCGATCCCGATTGCCGCGTTTTAAAGCATTTGGTAGATAAGCACATGTCTTCGATTCCATCGCCTGCGAGTCCTCCCGAACCACCGCCCGTCACGGAGGCGATGGCGCGTGCTCATCGGCTGTACTGGCGAACGAACCTTGCGTTGATATCGGTGCTGATGCTGATCGGGCTCGCGGTCTCGTTCGGCATTCCCCTCATGGCGACGCGCCTCGCCAGCCTGCGTTTCGCTGGTTTTCCGCTGCCGTTTTACTTCGGCGCGCAGGGCGCGATCCTTGTGTATGTCGTGTTGATCGTCGTCTATATCGTGCTGATGCAGTTCGCCGATGCGCGTCTGCAACGCGCCCTTGCCGCGCTTGTCGTCGTTAAGCCCGAGCCGTGAATCGCTGATGAAGCTCACCCATCGCCTCATCAGGGCCTACGCGCTTTATACGCTCGGCTTCTTCCTGTTCATCTACGTGATGACGCGGATCGAGCGCGCGACCGGGCCGGGCATGTGGATCGGCTATGTGTTCCTGTTCGTGCCGATAGCCGTGTACGCCGTGATCGGCTTGTTGTCGCGGACGTCGGATCTGGTCGAGTATTACGTGGCGGGGCGGCGTGTGCCGTCCGCGTTCAACGGCATGGCCACCGCGGCGGACTGGCTGTCGGCGGCGTCGTTTATCGGGCTGGCCGGGTCCATCTATGCAACCGGTTATGACGGTCTTGCCTACATGATGGGCTGGACCGGCGGCTATTGTCTCGTTGCGTTCTTGCTCGCGCCCTATGTCCGCAAGCTCGCTCGCTACACCATCCCCGACTTTCTCGGCACGCGCTTTTCGAGCAACCTCGTGCGCGGCATCGCGGCGTTTGCAGCCATCCTGTGTTCGTTCGTTTATCTCGTCGCGCAGATCCAGGGCATCGGACTGATTGCGTCGCGGTTTATCGGTATCGATTTCGCGATCGGGATCTTCTGCGGGCTCGCCGGCATTCTCGTGTGCTCGTTTCTGGGCGGCATGCGCGCGGTGACGTGGACGCAAGTCGCGCAATACATCATCCTGGTTAGCGCCATGCTGATTCCCGTCTCGATGATCGCGCATCGCGAAGGGCTCGGCTGGTTGCCGCAGCTTTCGTACGGGCACCTGCTCGAACGCGTGGAAGTGCTCGAGCGCGCGGTTGAACGTTCGCCCGAGGAAACCGAAGTCCGCGACGACTACCGGCGTCAGGCGCAGCAGATCCAGGCGCAGATTGACGAGTTGCCGGCGTCGTTTCACACCGAGCAGGCGAGGCTGCAGGGAGAGATCGCGGACTTGCGCCGCCATAACGGGCCGTTGCGCGATATCAGCGAGCGTGAGCGCGAACTCGCGTCGTTCCCGAAGACACCCGCGGAGGCGAGCGTTCAATGGAGCCGCGCCCGCGAGGCAATGCTCGAACGCGCTGCGTCACCGGTGCCAATGGCCGAAGCGTTTCCCCCGTCCGACGATGAAAACGCGCGGCTGCATCGACGGAATTTTTTGTCGCTGCTGCTGTGTTTGTCGCTGGGGACGGCGAGCTTGCCGCATATTCTGACGCGCTATAACACGACGACATCGGTGGCTTCCGCGCGGCGTTCGGTCGGCTGGACGCTGTTTTTTGTCGCGCTGTTTTATCTGACCGTGCCCGTGCTCGCGGTGCTGATCAAGTACGAAATGCTAACGGGAATTGTCGGGCACAAATTCGCCGATTTACCGACGTGGGTCATGCAATGGCGCAAGGTGGAGCCGTATCTGATTCGTATCGGCGATGTGAACGGTGACGGCATCGTGCGCTGGTCCAGGATTCAGATGCAACCCGATATGGTGGTGCTCGCCGCGCCGGAGATTGCAGGGCTGCCGTATGTGATGTCGGGGTTAATCGCCGCGGGTGCGTTGGCGGCCGCGCTTTCTACCGCCGATGGTTTGCTGCTGACCATTGCTAACGCGCTCTCGCACGATGTCTATTACTGCATGGTCGATAAGACCGCGAGCAGTCAGCGGAGGGTGACGATATCGAAGATATTGTTATTGGGTGTGGCGTTGTTTGCTTCGTATGTGGCTTCGCTTAATACCGGAAATATCCTGTTCCTGGTGGGGGCGGCGTTTTCGTTGGCGGCCTCCAGTCTGTTTCCCGTGCTGGTGCTGGGAGTGTTCTGGAAGCGGACGACGAAGCACGGGGCGGTCGCGGGGATGCTGGCGGGGTTGAGCGTGTGCATCTATTACATCGTGTCGACGTATCCGTATTTCACGCAAATGACGGGGTTCTCGGGCGCAAGATGGTTCGGGATCGAGTCGATCAGTTCGGGGGTGTTTGGGGTGCCGGCGGGGTTCGTGGTGGCGGTGGTGGTGAGTCTGTTCGATCGGAAACCGGATGCGTATACGCGAGCGCTGGTGGATTACATACGGCATCCGTGAGGTGGTATTAGTCAAAATATTCTGACTTTTCGACGCGCTGAAATACCAAAAACCCGCGTCGGCACAAGGCTCGATGCGGGTTTCGGGTGCTGCTCAACAATGTGAAACGCATTCTGGCGGAGAGCCGTTCATACGAATCTCGTGAAACCGTCGGCGCTCCAGCGTTCGCTCCCTACGCCGTGATGAACGAAGAACAAACCATCGGGATCGTACTGATTCTTAACGGCGAGCAGCCTGCTGTAATTCGAGCCCCAAAAGGACCGCTGCCACTCCGCGTTGAAAAAATTGCTTTCGGCCACGTAGGAGCCGGCGCCTGGAACCAGCTTGCGCACCTCGGCCATTGCTCGTCCGATCGCTTGCACATTCCTGTGCGCCAGCGCGATGTCGGGCTCGTGGCCCTGGATGCCAGGATAGGCCGGCGGCTCCGCTGCCTGGCAGATGAGCAGGGCGAAGGCATCGAGCACGGCCGGGTTCATTGCCGTGTCTCTGGCGGCAGCGATAGCCTCGGCCGGCGCGCCTGCCAGACCCTTGTTGAGGTGCAGTGATACCTCCCAGTGGCGGCTCGCAGCAAACAGCGCATCGGCGAGTGTTTGACGCTGGTCGTTTTGCAATAAGGTCACCGGAAGCCACGCGGACTCGTAGCCGTGCAACACATGGCCTGCGTCCCATCGGTCGCCCGGCCAGAAGACATTGCCTTTGGGCGCGCCCGGCCTGTCGTCGGTACTGACGAAACCGAGGAGTTTCTTGAACATCGTCGGAGCCCAGTAACTGCGGGCCGAGACCGCCACGATCTTGAGTGGCGAGAACTCGACCTTGAAATCGTCCGGTGTACGAGCGACCGTATCCATGAACGGTTGCCAGACTACTTGCGCTTCGCTGCGGCTGAGCCCCTGGAACACCATCGAGATCTTGAGGACGTTGTCATGGCGCAGGGTGATCTGTTCGCCCCAGTGCGGGTTCAGCAGGTTCTGTTGGTAAAAGTCGATCATCACGCCGATCAGCCGGCGGAACGTAAGCGCCGACGTGGCCTTGATCGTCATGTTCACCGCGCCGAAGGTCTCGGGTAGTTCGTGGACCCGCAGCGTCAGCCGTGTGACCACGCCCAGGCTGCCACCGCCGCCGCCTTTCAGCCCCCAGAACAGATCGGGATTCGTGCAGGCATTGGCGATCCGCACGACACCGTCCGCAGTGACGACTTCGGCTTCGAGCAGACTTCCCGCAGCCAGTCCGTAGGCTTTCGAAAAGCTGCCGAACCCGCCGCTCTGGATCAGGCCAGCCACGCCGACCGTCATGCAGCCGCCACCTTGTACATAACCGCCAGCCTGCGTGGTGACCGCATCATAGACGTGCGCCCAGAGCGCGCCGGCCCCGACCGTGACTGCCCGCACCGGCGAGGCATGCCCCTCGCATCCCTTACCAACAAACGCTTCCTGCAGGCTGATGTCGTTCATTTTTCGCGTCCAGACCAGCAGCGAGTCCGGCGCATTCGATGTGCCTTGATAGCTGTGGCCGCCGCCCTTCACCACAAGGCGGAGATTGTTCCGGCGTGCGAAGTTGACGGCGGCAACGACGTCGTTCGTATTGCGGGCAGCCACCGCATAGACACTTGGCATCGATGTCCATGCATCTACCCAGCCGAGGGACTGCGTCAGGCCTACCTCGTCGCCGAGAAAATAGGGGTTCTTGAGATCCTTGAATAGTTGCCTGCAGTCGTCACGATCGGGCGAGTTCAGGCAAGCCACCAAGGGCGACTGCACTTTGACCAGTGCATCGCCGACTTGCTGGCTGAGTTCGTTCCACTGCGTCTCGGACGGCCAGCCCGGATCGCCCGGACGCACGCGAGCAAGCGCAGCGGATGGCGCCGCTTGCGCCGAGGCGAGTATCTGTTTCCGAGCGCCATGTACAAATGTGATTCCGACCGCAAATTGCAAAATACGTCGTCTTTTCGAGGACGTGGTTTTGTTTGAAGGTTTCATCGGTATGCGTGAAATCTCAATGTGGTCACAACTCGGATGACTGAGAAACCAGCGGAACCCTTCGAATAATGCAGTGACCGGAAGACGTGCCTCAAGCGTTCGAAGTCCGCCAGCCGTGCGGCTCAAATCATTAGCCCCCGAACCACTGCCGGGCAGATTGTCAGCGATTTAGCGTTCGAGGTCGAACGTCTCAAGCTGGCCGAACTCGGGCCGATGCCAAACTTCCCTGGTCGACCGTAGGTGACGATCACTGACGATATGAAACGCAAACACAATTGGTCACATCAGGGCAGCTTCTTTTCAAACCAGCGGTGGGCGTATGGCTCAGCGTTGAACGCATCGACTTCAACGTATCCGGATTGCCGTTAGAGCGCGTTCACCTCGATCAGAGGATCGCCGCTGAGCCCTGGCGTGGCGCGCAACGTCGTATTTCTGCACCGCTGCCGACTGAGAGCAGGACCAGTTGAACAAAACTGTTCACATTAGCGTAAGGCTCGAACAACCGGTCCATTACGCCGGCAAAGAGCGCCATGCTGGTTCCCGCGAACGCCGACTCGTCGACGGTGAGACGAACCTCGATGCCGCGCACGAACGTCGGAAATGGCTTGATCGGCATCCACCTCGTCACGACCTGATGATCGAGTCCCACGATGCCGTCAATGTGCCGTGTTGCCGTCGCGAACCCCGCGCCGGCGTGCTGATGCAGCGTTTGTTTCAACCCAGCGAGGCCCGACGGGGCGAGGGCAAACGGATGCGGCGTCATCCGCGAAATCAACCGCCACAGCGAACCACGCTCACGAGGCAGGCACATCTGTCTCGTTGGACGCGTCAGCATTGTGATCGGACAGGATAGCGACGCACTCTCGTTCAACAGATCTCCATCGTTCGAGCCGAAAGGCAGCGTGGCAGGGATATCGCGGTTCGTGCACGTCAGGTCGATGCCAATCTTCCGGCTGCCCGGTAATGTTGGCTTGCCGTCGATGCTGACCACGGACAACAACAGGGTTTCACTCGCTGATCGGTCCGTCGTGAACTGACCACTCCTGCTGGCCAGCCAGTACAGGTCGCAATTCTGATGTGATGTGCCATGGCGCAGCGCGTGGTACGGTCGGATGTCTGTCTCTGTCTTGCCTGCAGCGTCCTGCTCCGTCATGTACACGCGATCAATCGAATAAACTTCTGCGGTCGATGCCTGCAACGATTGCGGCACCACCGGATATGCTGTGCCGGCGCCCCTCAGCTCGATCGGCACCGCTTCGCGCTCGAAGAGATTGATCACCGGCGCGCAGAACAGTTTCAAGGTTGAGGCGGTCAACGTCTCCAGCACGCGTGCGGCCTGCGAGTCCGACGGGATATTACGAACCACCAGATGAAGCGTGAGTTCCCGGGAAGGGCCTGCCGCTCGTGCGAGCGCGGCAAGGTCGACCTCCACGAAATTGAATTTGTCCGGAAAAGCGAAATAGTCGAGCAGCAGACGAAATCCAGGAGGCGATCCGTCAGTATCGCCAATAAGCGCCTCGCTATCTGCAAAGCCTGCCGCATGTACCGGAATGCCAGACAGCGCTTTCCAGGTGCCTCGACTATCGGCTTCAACGAAAGCCGCGGCTGTGTGCATCAGCAAAGTGTCCGTCAGCGCTCCAACCAGTGGGAGCTGCCCATGGAGGTGAAGTCGCGTCGTGCCCGCTGTTCGTGGCTCCAGCGTGCCGGATTCTGTTGCCGACGCGAACGTGATCGATATCAGGCCCGTCGCGTCGGAGGGCAGTCGTGCCATAGCGGGCGCAGAAGCGGTCGACGAATACCGCGCCGAGCGGATCTTCAACGGCGCCAGCTTGACGTCGTAGATTGTGCGAAAGCGGCACTTGCCTGTTCGCGTCTCCAGTTCCGTGCCGCGATTCACGGTGACCGGTTCGGTCAGTTGCGCAAACAGGTTGCTCGCGTCGAACTGGGCAATCGAGCAAGATGGAAGTGCTCGGAGATAGCGCGGGTACAGAATCTCAAGCAGCGCCTCGATGAACTCCGGGTAGTCATCATCTAGCCGGGTATCGATGCGCGCTCCCAGCAGGGCGAATGATTGCAGCATCCGCTCGATGTGCGGGTCCTCCGAGTGCTCGCCAGATAGAGCAAGATGAGCGGCGATCTTAGGGTTGCGAGCGGCGAATTCGTGCGCCGAGCGGCGCAACCGCATGAGTTCGTGTTCGTAATGCGGAAGCAGGTTTTCCATCGACCGGTCACTTGCGCGTATGAGAAGCGGCGCGCGTTGCCGCTGTTGCGCGGTTCTGGGTAGCGGTCCTGTAGATTGCGCGCAGTTCGGGATTGACCAGCCGCCCGACCCAGTTTCCAGCGCGGGCCTGTTGCACTTCTTCCAGGTCATGCAATGGAAACTGCGTACCGGTGGCCTTCTCCAGCTTACGAAGCTCGGTCAATCCGATGATGACGCGCATGCCATAGCTGAGCGTCAGAATTGGCAGTCCCACCACGGCGAGCGCTATCAGAGCGCCTTGCGCATTCTCTTTGCCAAAAAATGCACCGGCAATCGTCACCAGCGCAATCCCCCCGCCAATGGCGAGCGCGAGCAGAACTGGCGTGGCACTTCGGCCCTTGTTCAGCCAGACAACCTTGCCATCTGCGACGCTCAGATACCGGTTCTCCCTCGTTACCTGGAAATCCTGCCAGGTTATGCGACTCTCGCGGAAGTAAATGATGCTGTACCACGCGGCGAGATAGAGCAGCCCGGCGGGCGCGGCAAGGTAACTGCTCGTCTTTGGGACATGAAAGAAGACCTCAGACAGCATAATGCAGGCAATGAGCAAAAAGACAATGCCGGCGCCAGCGCCGAAAAGCAGCAAGCCGCCAAGATGATACGTATATCGCTTGTTAAAAAATGCGGCCCTGATGGCCCAATACAAGCATGCGACACACATCCCAAGCGAGGGCACGCCCAGGATGGGGTGCATAAACGTCACCATAGCGGCGGTAATCGCCCAGAGAACGGGTACGGCGAAGATTTGCTTCAAGTCGAGGCTTACGGATTTGGCGGAAATCATGGCCGGTACCCACGCCAGGCGTCGACGTGATTGCCAATCCAGTTGCCCACGCCCTCGTGATTCACAAACAGCGCCACGACGATTCCGGCGCCTAGCGCTAACGGTACGACCACGACGGCGGATGTACTTCCCAGAACAGCGGCCACGACGAAGCTAACGCCCCAGGCGGCCAGGTTGGCCGGTTGATTGTGAGCTTCAAGGCTTAGCCATTGACCAAAACTGTGGGAGTCAATCGCATCCAGAACCATCTGCGGCCCGAAAGACAGCGCAGCAGTTCCTTTTGCCCCGGTGAGTATGCCGCCAAGTCTGGTTGCCCCATAACCCTCCATGTTCATCCACGTTTTGGACTCGAGCGCGTCCTGCGCCAGTTGCCGGTAAGCCGGAATGCGAATGACGCGCTCCGCGGCCTGCCCTCGAATGACGAACGACTTCGCGGTTTCGCTGGCCGGGATCTCGAAGACGAATTTGCCGTCGACTTTGGTGATCTTGAGAACGTCGCCGAAATTCTTGCGAGCGGACTTGATGCCCTGGTTGCCGCCCTTGTTCGCCCATTGCAGCAGCCGCTTTTGCAAATTAGGAGGCAGATCCAGCATGCCCGATACGGGTGCCCGGGACGCGAGCGCATGGAGCGTCGCCGAGCCCGCTGCCAGGGTGGCTGGCAAACTACCCGGTGCCACGCTGACATCGATCACTTCGCCGACACCCGGGATGCTTCTCGCTTGCTGATAGACCTTCCCGACTTCTGACTGGCTGGTCCTGCTCGATGCCGAGCGCAGCGCACTCAGCGCCTCACGCAGCCACAACACCAGTTGGATACGTTCGTCGGCCGACAGATCCGGGTTCGACTTCAGGCGCTGCACAATGTACTGCGCGGCGGTCAGATTGTCGGTCGCATAGCTACCACCCAGAGGCACCCGGATCACCCCGATATCGCGGCGAAAAAGCGAAAGACTGGGGTCGGGCGATTGGCCCGGCCCAAGCAGTCCCGGCGAAGGGCCGTACCCGTACGGGTCTTCCGCCGTGCATGCGTAAAACGGTGAATTGTTCATGTGTTGCCGCTCTTCGTTTCTAATGCTCGCGCCAATATAATCCGCCGCCGATATTAAGGTTCGTATGCTCCCTGAGGGCTCGATTCATTCGTATAAACCGACGGCGTTATATTTCTGAAAGGGTTGAAACTACCAGCTCATCGCGCTAATGCGCTTCGGTATTCCTGCTTTAGGAACCGGGGCGCTCGTTAGCAACAGCTAATCCATGCAACGGCAATCCATATTTTTGTGGAGCCCCCCGAGACTGCAAACCGATGCATTTTTCAGACAAATCACGTTATTATCCGCATTGTATCGCCGACTTCGGGGAAAGGCATGCAACTCTCAGATATCGCGGGCATTTTGAGTCTGCAGAACAGCCGTCTGTTTAGTATCACCACACCATTGTCCGGTCAATCACAACTGCTGGTTGGCGATTTCCATTGCTCAGAAGGGTTGTCACAACTCTTCCGTGTCACGGCGGGGCTTGTTTCTCAGGATGCGACGATCGAGCTAAAACAGATGATCGGGCAATCGGTGACGGTTGAACTAGAACTCACGACCGGCGCTACACGCTATTTTAATGGCTATGTCACGCAGTTTTCACATATCGGTACTGACGGCGGCCTGGCGATTTACCGGGCGACAGTACAGCCCTGGATCTGGATGCTTTCCCGCCGGATCGATTCGCGGATTTTTCAGGATTTGACAGCGGAAGATATTGTCTCCAAGGTCTTCTCCCAATATTCGAAGCTGGCGTCGTACGAGTTTCATCTCCAGAAGAATCTGAAACCCTACAGCTATTGCACGCAGTATCGGGAAAGCGACCTGAACTTCGTTTTGCGAATACTCGAGCAGGAAGGCCTGTTCTTCTACTTCGAGCACACGAAGGACGGACACAAGTTAATCGTTACAGATGGTTCGCAAAATGCGAAAACCATCGATGGCCAGAGTTCGCTACCGTACGCGACCACCGAAACGCTTGATGATGAAGCGGTCGTCACTTCGTGGAGCGCGCAACGGCAGCTCGAGTCGGGCAGCATCAGCATGAAGACCTTCGATTACAAAGCACCTGGCGCGCGTCGCCTGGTGTCGGGCGACACGAAGACCGACCAGGGTAACGTCGACCGATACGAAGTCTACGACTATGTCGGGCTGCACGGATTCGATTCAACTGATCGAGGAGAGGAGCTGGCGCGCTTTCGCCTCGAGGCTCTGGAGGCGAACGGCAAGCTGTTCAGTGGCGCAAGCAACTGCCGCACGCTGGGTGCCGGCCGGTATTTCGAGCTAACAGATCATTACGATCATGGCAGCGGCAGTCAGGAGGATCGGCAGTTCCTGCTACTGTTCGTCGACCATCACGGCGCGAACAATTACCAGTCGCACGATCAGGCTGCGACCTATTCAAACAGTTTCACGTGTATCCGCAAGAAAATCCCGTTCAGGCCCGCATTGTCGGTCGTCAGGCCCAGCATTCCCGGGCCACAGACTGCCATCGTGGTTGGCCCCAAAGGTGAAGAGATCTATACGGACAACCTGGGTCGCGTGAAGGTGCAGTTTCACTGGGATCGGCTCGGCCAGAGGGATCATCGCAGTTCGTGCTGGGTGCGTGTGGGTCAGCCTTGGGCGGGTGGAGGATTCGGTGCAGTCCAGATTCCGCGCATCGGAGACGAGGTGGTTGTTTCATTCCTCGATGGAAATCCGGACAGGCCGCTCATCACCTCGCGCGTGTACAACGCGCAGAACATGCCGCCGTGGGCGCTACCCGCTAATGCGACCCAAAGCGGCTTTCTGACCCGTTCGAGCAAGGGAGCAACGGCGGCCAATGCCAATGCGATTCGCTTTGAGGACAAGCGCGGGCAGGAAGAGGTCTGGATTCATGCGGAGAAGGATCAGCGCATTGAGGTGGAGAACAACGAGTCTCATACGGTCGGCAATGACCGCGTCAAAACCATCGATCATGATGAGACCGTTCAGGTGAATCACGACCGCACGGAAGCGGTCGGCAACAACGAGACGATCACGGTCGGCGTCAATCGCACCGAGCAGGTTGGTAGCAATGAGACGCTTTCGGTCGGCGGCAATCGCAATGAGACCATCAGTGGGATGGAAAACCTCGTGGTCGCGCTGACGTCGACCGAGACGGTGGGGCTCGCAAAGGCGCTCACGGTAGGCGGAGCCTACACGGTGACGGTTGCCGGCGCGATGAATTCTGCAGTCGGTCTGGCCAGCGCCGAAGAGGTCGGCTTGTCGAAAACCACCCTCGTTGGGAAGACCTGGACGATCAAGGCGGGGGATCGCCTGGAGATCACCGTTGGCAAATCTCGGATCGTCATGGAGAGCAATGGCAACATCTCCATTCTCGGGGCGAACATCAATATTGCCGGCTCGGAGTCAGTGCAGATCGACGGTCAGTCCGTTGACGTCAACTAAGCGGCATCCCGATGGAATTCCGCAATCTGACACCGTTGTACGCCATGGCGTTCAGTGCAGTCGACGTTCGGGGCAATGAGTTTCACGTCGCTGTGATGCGCGTGGGTTATCGCCTCGTCAGGCGATCCACATTCGATAGTAACAACGGACTGACCCACGATTGTGTTCTGCTCGAGGGCGACGCGGCGTTGCCGATCGCAATGAGCGACGAATACGAAGGAGAAGAAGGCCGAAGCAGCGTCAAGGTTGAGAGTGACCTTGCTCCGTTCAAACCCAAATGCGACGTGCTGGTCCGCGCGACGTCTTACGCGCCAGGCGCTCAAGCGGCGATGTCCTGGCCAGCACGGCTGCGTGTATTGGATGGAGAGACGGTCGTGGTGGACAAGGCGCTGCGGGTGTGTGGCCCGCGCAGCTTTCACAAAGGATGGCGCGGGTGGCGATTAGGTGAGCCAGAGCCGGCGACGCATGTGCCGGTGCGTTGGGAGTGCGCATTCGGCGGCTCGAGTCTCGTTGCGGCATCAACGCGATCGGAGCAGTCCGATGCGGACGCCTCGCCGTTGCTCAACGAAGTATGTTTTACCAATCCACTTGGTGCGGGTTGGCTGGAGAAACGGTATCTGTCGCTGAGTTCCCGGCCCGATGTCGAACACACAAGCGACGTGTTGAAACTGCCGTCAACTGAGCGACGCGTTCGCGAGATCCGGGCATGCCAGATCGAAGCGTGGAATGCTCCCGTTACGACGCTTGACATCGCAGACCACAAAGCTACGAACCTTGACGCGACGCAAATGACTGAAGTCGCGACGCGCTATGGCGCGATTCCTGTCGGGCTCGGTCCCGTGGGCCGGGCCTGGAGTCCGAGGCTGGCGCGTGCCGGTACGTACGATGCATCGTGGCTGGAACACGGCTGGCCCTATTTGCCCAAAGACTTCGACTTCCGATACTGGAATGGCGCTCCCGATGATCAGCAGATCGCATGGCCGAGTTCGGGGTTCAGTTTCGAGTTGGCCCACCTCGCGCGTCCGGAAGATAGCACCTCGGGTTTTCTGCGTGCGCGCATGCCAGGGCATCGAGCGATCACTGCACTCAGGTTCGAAACCGGCGCGGTTGCTCTGATCGAGACCCGGCTTGACACCGTGCTGATCGACACCGAAGAGATGACGGTGTCACTGACGTGGCGGGCGGTATTTCCTGCGAACCCCGCAGTCAGGGTGTGCGAAGCGCGCTTCGAAACAGACCCGACGGCACCCGCACTGCGGTTTGATATGTCGCGGTCATCTGACCAGAAGGAGGAATCGTGGCCAGTAACGTGATTGCGCGACAGGACGGCAATTGGAAGATCGTCTCGATGATGCCGGACGTCTGCAAGACTCCGATCGGCAGCAGCACCCCGCCCGTTCCATACCCGGTGACCTCTGATCTTGGCGGGAGCGCGCAAACCTCGACCAATGTGCGTGTCAACGGAAAACCGGTAGTCGTATTCGATGCGAGTTATGCGCCGGCGACCCAGGGGGATGCCGCCGGCAAGGCCAATGGAGTGAAGAGCAATACGGTCGGTGCGAAGTGCTGGCCCCAGGAGAAAAGCAGCACCGTTCGCGTGCAGGGCAAATATGTCGTGCGGCACGGCGACATGTTCTGGATGAACGGGGAGTAAATGGAACAGATTAGTGAGGTCGCCGTCGTCGCTTATCGACAGGCTCTGCCGGACGGCTCGGGCGCGGCTGTTCAGTTTGGGACGGGAAATGGCGCTTCGCTGACGACGTGGCCGAGTGCAGGCTCGGAGGATCTCGTCAGCCAGGACCTGACACCGCAACAATATGACGCGTGGCTCACTGCGCATCCAGAGTTCAACCGGTTGCCTCCCTATCCGCTTGTCGCGTCAGCACCCAAGAATGGGAACACGCTGGGCCGCCTCCAGGGCGAGGTTGCGATGTCGAAGGTGCCGGCCGCGGCGGCTAACCCACCGGTCGCAGCCGAAACCGCAAAAGAAGCCGGCTGGTGGGCCTCAGCAGGTGCCTGGGTACATGGGGGACTAGATGTACTTGGTGCGATTCCTGAGGTCGGCGCGGTTTTCGATGGGGCGAATGCTCTCGTATACGCAGGAGAAGGCAACTTCGCTCAGGCAGCGATATCTGGCGGTGCTGCGGCACTCGATCTCGTGCCAATTGCCGGAACCGCAGGGAAGGTCGCGGAGTTGGGGATCGAGGGCGCAGCCAAGCTTGGCGCTAAGGAAGTAGCGGAGCAGGCGGCAAAACAGGAAGCCAAACAGTTGGCCGAGCAGGAGGCGAAGCAGCTTGCAGAGCAAGAGGCCAAGCAACTCGCAGAGCAGGAGGCCAAGCAACTCGCAGAGCAGGAGGCCAAGCAAGCAGAGCATGCTGCGGAGAAGGATGCCGGCGAGGCTGCGAAGCCGCCAAAAAGCAAGGATGGTGGCAAGGTAAAGGGCGGCCCGTGCGATCATTTGAAACAGGGCTCGGGCAAGGGGCCTTACCGGGGGGGCGCACACAGTAAAACCAGCAAGCCGGCGAATGACGGCAAGGATTCACACCACATGCCGGCAGACGATGTGAGCCCGCTCAAGAGGAACGACGGGCCGGCCATTCAGATGGAGCCCGACGACCATGCAATGACGTCGAGCAACGGCCAGAACGGTGTAGCCGGCAAGCGCTATCGCGCGATGATCGGCGACCTACTGAAGGACGGAAAATGGCGAGAGGCGATGCTGAAGGAGATACTTGACGTTCGCCGCATCGCCTCCGAACTGGAGGACGCGCGTAAGTACAATGAGGCGATGCTGGAGATGCTTGAATATTTCAAGTGCCTCGAAAAGAACAACTTATTACCGATGGGTTGAACTATGGATCGCAAGAAGATGTACGAGATATTTCCACAAGTCGGAGTGGACTCCGTCAAGTTCGGCATGTCCGCCGACGATGTGGAGTCTCTTTGGGGAGCGCCAGCGCGCAAGTCAAAGAATTTTCTTGGCAATAAAACCGAAGTTCGTGATGCCAGCCTGGTCACTTATGATCGAGCGGATGATGGTGTTGCCGAGGTCGGATTCCCGTCTTCGTACGCACAATTGACTCTCAAGGGCGTTCAAGTTTTCCAGCAACCGCATGCGAAAACCATCGGGCAGTTGAGACAGTTAGACTCGGACGCATTTGAAGGTGATGGATTCATCGTGTTCAAAAACCTCGGCGTGAGCCTGTCGGGATTCAGGAGCGACGATTTTGACGCACTGACAGCTACCGCCTTTAAGCTCGGGTGGTGGGACGATGAACTTGCCGACATGACGAAACTTGTTTTGTGAGGCGGATGGCGGTAAGGATCCACACCACATGCCGGTAGACAGCACTAGCGATCTACCTCGCAAAGATGGACCGGCTTTCAGATGGACGAACGGGCCGCACTCCAACAACCAGTTGGGGCAGAAGTTCTGACGCAGTAGAGTATCAGGAGACGCTTGAAGAGCTTTTGCCCAACGGAGAGTGGTGCAAGGCCCACGCGTTCGGGTCAGGTTGGTTGGACCGGTCAGCTTTGGCAGTCAAAGCCTTGTGCCCGTTGACCGACTATCTAGCTGCCACCCTGAAGTCAGCGTCGAACTGACACTCGACAATCACGCAGCACACGCCAAAAGTCGCGATTGCCTACGATCTGCGCACTGATATCGACCGGCCGAAACTGGCCGCACCGGTCCCACGACGAACTACCGTAGCCGACCTGGAGCGGTCGGTCATGTTTGCAGAAAGCGGTCGCTCATCTTCATGCTAGCCTACGTACTTTTCGTTCGTCCCTCATGAAAGCGATCATTGCTCCCGTAGCCATTCTGTTGCTCTCTTTCTTCGCGTCCGCGCCACTTTATGCGGGCGAACTTACATGCGTCTATAGCGGATCAGAAAAGTACTGGATCAACCAAATCAGGATCGATACCAGCGCTGGAATTGCGGAAATAGATACAGGTCCCTACCAGTCGAAAATAGCAACCGTTCAAGCCCGCCTTGCTTATGCGGATAAGTCGCAACTCAACGGCTATCCTGCTTTGGCGTTCGACGCGCCTGCAGGACAGCCAGACCAGCGAAACGTTTTCAAGCTCTTTCGCGTCATGGATCACTGGCGGCTTATCGACGCCGGAATCAAGTACGTGAACGGCGCGCCAACTCTATTGGCCTTGGGCGAGAGCGTGCCATTCAATTGCAGAGGGAACTGGCCGTGATCGTATCGCCGCCGTTGACTGGTAATTGTTGACGATCTACTCCGTGCGGTCGACCGACCGAAACTGGCCGACAGCGGACCTAGTGTATGGAGGGCGCGTTCGAACAGCGATTTCATGTGCGTCGGCGGACATGCCGAACTTGACTGAGTCCACTCCGACTCGCGGAAATATCTCGTACATCTTGTTGCGATCCACGATTCGTACCCACGCTGTCGGTGCCGCCGTGCTAATGCGCATCGCACTAGAACGGCCTACAGCTTTGCCGGCTTCAGACGAGCATCATTTTCGTCCCAGCTTCCCTTCGCAAATACCGTGACGGCCCGATCGTCCTGCTCCGCCACCAGGAAACCGTCCAATGTTATTCCAAATTTGAAAAGCACCGTAAATCCTACGTCCTCACGTGGTGCTCCGTCAGCCCGGCATAGATCGCGATAAACATCCGGCCCGACCCGATCAAACAGTCGAACACCAGCGACCTCCGCCTCGCTTTGGTCACTGCCAAACCCGATCTCTACCACCGATCCTGCATCATGCGACAGCGTGATAGTGAGGTCTTCCGCGAGCCAGCGATCAGTTACCTTTGGGACGAATCGACTTTTTCTCGAACTGTCTGGAGGTCCGAGCAGCGCATGCAGTTGCGTGCGAGTCATACCCAGCGTGACCGGACCTGCACTGACATAGGGGGTAATGATGAAAGGTGAGAGCATTGATTATCCGAGTGGTAACAGGCCGTTCTTCTCGAGGCATCGAAAATACTCCAGCATTTCCAGCATAGCCTCGTTGTACTTCCCTGCGTTTCCAATGGCCTTGGCGATGTCCCTAATATCTTGAATCTCGGTTGCCATGGCTTTTCGCCAGTTACCGCTTTTTAACAGATCACCGATCATCTGTCGGTATTGCCTGGCTTCACTTCCGCCTCTTCCGTTGCTCGCGGTCTGATAATGATCGCTCGGGTCCATCTGGATGGCAGGTCCATCATTTCGTGCAAGTGGACTCACATCGTCCGCGGGCATATGGTGAGAGTCCTTTCCATCATTTACCGGCTTACTGGTCTTGCTGTGCGCTCCCCCTCGGTAGGGTCCCTTGCCAGATCCTTGCTTCAAATGATCGCACGGGCCGCCTTTTACCTTGCCACCATCCTTGCCTTTTGGCGGCTTCGCGGCTTCGCTGGCATCTTTCTCCGCAGCGTGTTCTGCCTGCTTCGCTTCAAGTTCTGCTAGGTTGGATATCGTCAACTACGACGTCCGATTGCGCGACAACTATGATGGCCGGTCGACGGGGGTATCGGCACCAGGTCGAGCGCTGCTGCGCCTCCGGATAGGTTTGCAGGGTTTCCTAATCTGCTAAGCGTTAGCAAACGAAGTGACCACGGCTGATCGATTGTTGCGGGTTCTAGACAGAGTTCAGTTCGGACCGTTATCCATCATCGCTTCCACACAGTTCGCGAATATGCGCGAATCGAATCGTTTCCCGGGTGGAAAAAAGGCGAGGCCCCTGTAGGCCTTTTAGTAAGCGGGGCTGCCGACCCGCGCCATCGCACTAGCCAACAAGTCGCAAAGTTAGTAAACAAGTGAACAAATTTGTTTACTCAGTCGACATTGGAGACTTAGTGAACAGCTTGTGGCGTTTACCGAAACCGATGCGATTAGGCGAAGCCGCCTACCGCTGGTACGATGTCTTCGAACGGCTGCATGAAAAAATCACCGCGCAGAAACCTTCCGCGCCGCGTTGCTCCCACCGCTCTCAACCTATTTCTAATTCAGCGCTGATCGCTACATCGGCTTGGTTCAGTTCGCCGTCGATATAGTCTGCCCATGCCTGCATTAATGCTCGGCGCTTGTCGAACAGATCGCCACGTCGATACGCGCTCTCCGTCTTGTCGCGTATCGCGTGCGCCAGCGCCATCTCGGCAACCTCGCTCGGAAATGCCGTGCATTCGGAGGTCCAATCCCGCAACGTCGAGCGAAAACCGTGCGTGGTCAGGTCGCTACGCTTCATGCGCTTGAGCACGGCCAGCAAGGCCATGTTCGATAGCGGGCGACCTTCCTTGGCGCCTTCGAACACCACACCCTCGCTGCCTTTTGTTGGTAGCGAATTCAGCAGATCCACGGCCGCCTGAGATAGCGGCACGCGGTGATCGCGCTTGGCCTTCATCCGCTCAGCCGGAATGGTCCATATTGGCACTGACAGATCCAGTTCGGCCCACGTCGCGCCGAGTGTTTCGTTCGTGCGAGTGGCCGTCAGGATTGTGAACTGCAGCGCACGTGCGGCCGTTCCTGCACTCGCTTGCAGAAGCTTGGCGAACGCGGCCATCTCGGGATAGGGCAAGGCTGAATGGTGCTTGGGCTTTTGCACCTTCGACGGAGCGGCTAACAGGTGGTCCAGGTGGCCGGTCCAGCGTGCCGGATTTTCGCCGTCCCGCAGACCTTGCACCTTCGCTGCATCAAGGATGTTTTCGATCCGGCCTCGTAGTCGCGTAGCTGTCTCGTTCTTGGTCAGCCAGATCGGTTTGAGGACACGCAACACGAGGTCCGTGTCGATGTCTTTCGGTCGCAATGCACCGATGATCGGATAGGCGTAGGTCGTGAGCGTGTTCGTCCACTGCTGCGTGTGCTTGACGTTGCGCCATGTGCCTTCATGGGCCTCGATGTATTTCGAGGCGCACTGCTTGAAGGTCATCGAGCGGGCGGCGTCGATCTTGCTGCGCGCCTTGTCTTGCTTGCGAAGTACCGATGGGTCATCGCCGCGAGCGACCGCCGCCTGATGTTCATTGCGTGCTGTCCTAGCTTGCTCAAGCGTCACGCGCGGATACGGTCCGATTTGGATCGAGCTCTCGCGGCCATTGGGTTTCGTGTAGCGGAACTGCCAGTACTTGTGGCCGGTTGGCCGCACTTGAAGAAACAGGCCGCCACCGTCACGCAGACGGTAGACCGCCGCGCGCGGCTTGGCTGCGCGGCATTGAAGATCGCGTAGAAGACTTTCGGCCATTGAAGTGTAAAACCCCGCAAAAAAGTACCCGGAAAAGTACCCGGAATTTTGCGTGATTTCGTAAGATTTTGCGAGACTGTTAGAGACTTCAGATTCGCCGAAAAGCCTTATTATTAAAGGCTCTCCGGGATTTCATGACACTGCTTAAAACGCTATTCTGGCGGAGAGACGGGGATTCGAACCCCGGTTAGGTTTGACCCTAAACACGCTTTCCAGGCGTGCGACTTAAACCGCTCATCCATCTCTCCAGCAAGTCGCGGATTATAGCAAACTCGCGGGTTCGTGCCAGCCCCCTTGTGGAGAAGAGGTTCGGGACGGGCGGATACGCACAAAAACGTTGATGAACGGCGGTGCGGCGCGAGCGGCCATTAGTCCAGAAATGGCGATGCGGCTTGAGATTGCGCTCGGCAAGAGCGCGGAATCATGGCTAGCTCATCAGGCCGGGTTTGATCTTTGGCAGGTGGATCAAAAAAAGGGCGCGCTGCATGTCCAGAAGTTAAAACGAGGGCGCACCAGTACGCAGTGAGGCGGTTAGTGCATTGGACGTGGTCGTGAAACGCGCATGATGCGCCGACAGTCCGTCTCAAGAAACGTTGAAACGAGCAATCACAAGCCAGTAATGGCAAACGGATTAACGATCCGCAACCGCGCATCGATAACCAGCCCATCATGCATGTCCTCAGAGTAGAGGACTTCACATTCTGCGAGTAGCGCCGCTGCTGCAATCATTGAGTCATAGACTGACAGGCCGTATCGCTCCGAGAGGCGCCGGCCGGTATCGTGGGTCTCCACGGTCAGTGGCTCAGTCGTGCATACAGCCCGAACTGCGTCCAGCACATCGTTCGTTTCGAGCCATGACATTGCCAGTTTGCGTCGGGTCACATTGGCGATCTCGTTCAGCACCTGAACGCTGATGACACCGCCATCTGCCATCAAACCCTCAGCGCGGTCTGCTTTGACCGCATCGCCGGACAGGAGGTACAGCGCCACGTTACTGTCCAGGAATACCTTAGTCATCGCGATTGGCGTCGTCGCGGTTGAACGTGAAATCGACGGGCAGCCGGCCACGATATTGGCGGAGCCGGTCGAGCAACGCGCGACCGGTCGGTTTTTTCTTGATCTGGAATTCGCGCGCGCCTGCGATAACGACTTCCACGTCGTCGCCTTCGTGCAATTCGAGCGCTTCCACTACCGTTGCTGGAAGGCGGATTGCAAGACTATTGCCCCACTTGGATACTTGCATGACTGCCTCGTTGGATATACGTTTTCATATTGTATATCCAACGAGTGTCAGGCTACTAACTTTCAACCGCGATGCTGCTTAACCTCCAGCCGGAACTTATGCAGCAACGGCTCAGTGTACCCACTAGGCTGCGCACGCCCCTCAAACACCAGCGCCTTCGCCGCCTTGAAGGCCAGCGAAGTTTCGAAGTAACCGGCCATCGGCTGATAGTGCGGGTCGTTGGCATTCTGTGCATCGACGACCTTCGCCATGCGCTCGAACGTCTCGTTCACCAGCGCTTCCGACACCACCCCGTGATGCAGCCAGTTCGCAATATGTTGACTCGATATCCGCAGCGTCGCGCGGTCTTCCATCAGCCCGACATCGTGGATATCCGGCACCTTCGAACATCCCACGCCCTGATCGATCCATCGCACCACGTAACCCAGAATCCCTTGAACGTTGTTCTCGATCTCCTGGCGAACTTCCGCCTCCGACCACTGCGCCTTTTCCACGACGGGAATCGTCAGCAATCCATTCAACAGGTCATCGCGAGCGCTGGCGTAACCGGTCTTCTCCA
>NZ_AEJF01000260.1 GCF_001028175.1 Caballeronia mineralivorans PML1(12) | reverse complement strand
CGTCGCCTGCACCGCGCCGCTCGCCGGCACGATGTAGCCGATACCTTCCAGAAACGCGCGATACGCTTTCAAGTCGCGCACCGGTCCCGGATTCCTTCGATGCCACTGGTCCAGTTCCGTCTGCAGCCGATCACGCTCGGCGAGCAGCGCGCGGTTCTTCGGCGCGAGGTCGTGGACGAGGGCATCGAAGCCTTTCCAGAACGCTTCGCTATCGATGCCAACGCCCGACAACGCTTCTTCATCGACGTACTGGCTGAGCTCGGCTGCAACCTGCAATCCGTTTCGCTTGATCATTTGACTCATGGGTCACTCCAACTTTGTTTGTATTCGTTGCCGTTCAGCACATTCGGCATTGTAGTTGCGATGTTAACGCTTCTTTATTCGATCGATTTGGCGGCGGTGCGGCGTGGGCATCACGGGTTCGGCGGCAAGCGCGTCGCTGAAGGCTAAATGAAGCCTTGCCGCGCCATCTGGCCCATGGCTGCGGAAGGTCGCTTTGAGCCTCACTGCGCATCGGTTATCCGCGTAAAAAGACAAGCGCAGCCGGAATGTCTATATTTGTCGTCCTGTGCGCTGAACTCGACCCGTCAACCGATCGGCGAGGCGTCAACGATCTCCCTCTCTTGCACCAGGATAAGGATAACCATGACCGATTTGTCCGCTTTCCCCATCACGGCAAAATGGCCCGCGCAGTTTCCCGACCGGATTCAGCTTTATTCGCTGCCGACGCCAAATGGCGTCAAGGTATCGGTCATGCTCGAGGAGACCGGTTTGCCGTACGAGCCGCATCTGGTCAGTTTCGAGACCAACGACCAGATGTCGCCAGCGTTTTTATCGCTGAATCCCAATAACAAGATTCCGGCGATCCTCGACCCCGATGGCCCCGATGGCAAACCGCTGGCCTTGTTCGAATCCGGTGCGATCCTGCTCTATCTCGCCGACAAAACTGGCCAGTTCATCCCGCAAGACGTGGCCAGCCGCTACGAGACGATCCAATGGGTCATGTTCCAGATGGGCGGTATTGGTCCGATGTTTGGCCAGGTCGGCTTCTTCCACAAGTTCGCCGGCAGGGAATACGAAGACAAGCGGCCGCGCGACCGTTATGTTGCCGAGTCGAAACGTCTGCTCGGCGTAATCGACCAGCGGCTGGCCGAGCGCAGGTGGATCATGGGCGACGACTACACCATCGCGGACATGGCCAGCTTTCCGTGGATCCGCAACCTGATTGGTTTTTACGAAGCGGGCGATCTGGTGGGTATCCAAAACTTTCCGAACGTGAAGCGGGCACTCGATGCTTTCGTCGCGCGGCCGGCGGTGGTCAGAGGCCTGAATATTCCGAAGCGGGGTTGAGCGCCTCGACGGCGAGTCGCGGGCGGGGCGCGGTTACTTACGGTGGATATCCGACCGGCCGATGGCGCGTGCGTCGCGTCCGATGCGGCGGTGATCGTGACGGCTCGCGCGAAGGACGCAGCAAGTTCGACAGGTGTGACGAATTCGGCGAGCGCGGTCGATACAGCGAATGTAGCGTCGACATTGCTTGCCGAGCGCCGCCGGTCTGCGAGTGAACTCCCCACCACGATTGTTCTCGATGACTCGCTCGCCATCAATCCAGCCGACAAGCTGTCGGCCTGCCCTCAGGTGGTGGTGCAAGCACGTATTGTTTCGGCATCGGGCGGGGATGATCTGACCGGACGAAGTGATGCGAAGGGGGCGGAGAGCCGGCGCGTGAGTGTGGTGATCGCTGCGCAATCGCCATAGGCGCTTTGCTTGTCACTCCCCAATTTTCGACCTGCCGCAAAAACTTGTTAAGCTCGGCATTCGATCACTTCAATCCCCGGCATGTTCGAGTTCGAAGAGCTATTTCTAATTGCCTACAAGAAGGAGCGTGCGACGAGCCGGCGCTTGTCGAAGCTCACCTCGCTCTCCGCGCACGCTGCTTTGACACAGACGTTGGAAAAATCCGCCGGCCTGCAGACGCTCGCGGAGCTCGTGAGCGCCCGGCATCAGGAAAGGGCGGCAGCGGAACAGGCGCTAACCCAGCGCGAGCAAGAACGTGCGGCCGCGCGCGCGGCGAGAAAACCGCAACCGGCCGCCCGCGACGCCCTCGCATGGCACGCCTGGTTCGACGGTTCGGCGCATCCGAATCCGGGGAAGATCGGCATTGGCGGCGTGCTGGAGAGCCCGGACGGTGACGTCGTGAAAATCAGCGCGCTCGCCGGTCACGGCGATAGCTGCGAGGCCGAATATCTTGCGCTGATCGCGGTGCTGCAAGCGGCGTTATCGCGAACACCGACACCGGCCAGGCTCGTGATCCACGGCGACAGCCAGGTTGTGATCGAAGATGTGCTTCGCGACGAAGCCAGCGGTGCGGCCGTGCTCAGTTCCTACGCAACGCAGGCGCGCCATTTAATCGCCCAGCTCGCCGATGTCCGTCTCCAGTGGATTCCGCGCGCCCGCAACGCAGCCGCCGATGCGCTTTCGCAGCACGCAATCCGCGGCGGTACCGAGGCAAACGCTCAAGACAAATCGCGTACGTCCACCACAGGCGCGTCGCCGAACGTGCCGCTCAACGCGTAGTCGAGCACTTTGCGGGCGGCATCGGCGGGTGCCGAAAGCTGGCCGGTGCGTTTGAGTTCATCGAATTTTTCCCGCAACGGAAAGCGCTCCAGGCCCGTGCCGCGAATCTCAGCTTGCATGTCCGTATCGACGACACCCGGCGCCACGCTGCACACCCGCAACGCCCGGTTGTCATCCAGCGCGACCGCACGCGCGTGATGATCGAGCGCTGCCTTCGTCGCGCAATAAATGCTCCAGCCGGCATACGCGTGACGCGCCGCGCCACTCGAAATATGCACGATGCGTCGCTCGTCAGCCGCCGTGCTTGCGGCAGCCACTGCGGCTGACAACATCAACGGCGCGGCTACGTTGAGGCTCACCGCGCGGCCAATCGCATTCACGTCCTGTTCTTCGATTCCACCCACCGGCTGCAACATCCCGGCGTTGTTGATCAACAGCACGGTATGCGCGCCATCGATAAAACCAGCAAGCGTTTCAGTTCCAAGCCACGCGCCGAGCGCTGCCGGATTGGCAAGGTCGAGTTCAACTTCCTTTAGCAGAGCTGAAGCGCGCGCATTGCTGCGTGTCCGCGATACCCCGAGTACCGCGATGCCCCGCGACAGCATGAGGTCGGCGAGCGCCGCGCCAAGGCCGCGTGTGTGACCGGTGAGAATCGCCTTGATCGTGTTCATGTGCTTACAATCCGAGGATAAAAGTCAAGACAGAAAGTTACCACGAGTACCTGACAGTTTACAGAGCGTGTCTGCCGGGAAAAATGAATCGGATTGCGAAACAATAGACATATAAAACGTATTCAATCAAGCCGACAATTGACGCCGATCAAACGATAACACCGCGATCCCTCCAACACCTCAATCGTTTTTTCAACCTCCGCGTCCGTCTCAAAAATCTGAACGCTGTCTGTGCAAGCCCTTGCCACACATTTTCAGAAGGTGATGGGATAATCGCGACTCGCCATGTATCGGACTCCTACATTGATATGGGCTGTACTCGCTCGGCGAATTGCTGGTCTCTGGACTCGGCCTCGCGATGATCGCCCACTACGTGCCCGCGCGTATGAGCGGCTTCATGATGGGAGCGTATTACGTCGCGACGGGTGTCTCGCAGTATCTCGGTAGTGCGGTCGCCAACTTCGCGCGCATGCCATCAAACGATCTCGGTTCGTTGCAATCGCTGCCGCTTTATATGAAGCTCTTTTTCGGACTCGGTTGGGTCGCCGCGGGCGGGGCGGCTGTCGCCGTCATTTTGCTGCCGCTGTTGAATCGCTTGTCGCGAGAGCATCGGCGTTGTGTGGAGGCAGTGCGTCGCGGGACCGATCCGTTCCCTCCGCCGAAGCCTGCCCCCGTGCGATAAATTCAAGGCACCCGCATTCAATAGCAATATTCTTCGATTCGGTTTGACCTGACATTCCCTTGGCGCTATAATCTTTTTCGCGGGGTGGAGCAGTCTGGCAGCTCGTCGGGCTCATAACCCGAAGGTCGTAGGTTCAAATCCTACCCCCGCAACCAAGGATTCAACGCATAAAGCCCGGTCTATCCGGGCTTTATGCGTTTACGGTCGTGCATAGTGCGAAAGTGCTTTGATGCGTGATCGTGAATGGCGAGTGTGAATGGCAAATGTGAATGGCAAATGAAGCGCGTGGAAGCATGATCCATTCGTCGAATCAAAGTCGAAGCGAGCACAAAAAGCCTGGACGATTAATATCGTGCAGGCTTTCGAGTTCTGGATGTTTCGGCGAGGTTGAAGCAGCTCGCTACGCTTGAGACTTATCGACAGTCCAACGAAAGTAGCGCAAGAGAGATTGGAACGCGTTTCAGCGATTCACTCATGTCACAAAGTCGGTGGCAAGATCGTCATGCTCGCTCTAAATCACGATCAATGCTGTTACCGCGTTCGCTTCGCCCGGGTTCGCCTCAAGGGGCAAATCAACCACCGGGCGGAAGGGCCGGGATCGCGTGACCGGCGTGTTGCGCGTATCCGGGACGTATCGAAAAGTCCCCGGCTACCCGGCGCTTCGATCGAGCCTGGTCGACCTGCAAGCCGCCGTTCAGACGTGCAACACCATCAATAGAATTTCTTCGGCAACTGTGCGCGGCGGATCTGCTTGCGCAGACGGGCAACAGCAGCGGCTTTCTTGCGCTTGCGCTCGGTGGTCGGCTTTTCATAAGCCATACGCGACTTCAGTTCCTGAATCAGGCCGGTACGTTCGACGGTGCGGCGAAAACGGCGCATGGCGACGTCGAAAGGCTCGTTCTCTTTCAACAATACTTTAGTCATTGATATCTCAGTTGGTCTGGCCCTGCCAGAAAATTGGGCAAAACGCAATTGTACACTTTTTGGAGGCTCTATTACAGGCCGGTGAACAATGGGACGCACTTCGCCGCTCGGGAATGTCATCGTATGTCTTTGATAAAAGACAACAATCCCGGATTACCCGGGTTCTGGTTTACATCCGCATCGAATTCGCACCGCGCCCTATTCAAGCGATCAGAAGCCCCGGTCGCGACCCGGTTTTATATCGGCGGGATTCGGAATTTCCAGATAATCCACTTGATCGACAGTCAAATTCGACGTGGGTAATGCCACGCACGGCAGAATCCAGCCATCGGCTTTTTCGTCCGCGCTCAGACCCGGCCAGTCGATCCGGTAACGCACCGTGCCATCGACAAGACGGCACAGGCACGCGCGGCATGTGCCGTTGCGGCACGAACTCGACAGGCGCAATCCATGGAGCGCCGCCGCTTCGAGGATCGTCGTCTGCTCCGTCGACGAGATGCTCCTTCCTGAGGGCAGCAGCGTGATCGTGAAGACGTGTGGGAGGTCGAGGATGCTCATGGCGCTCAAGGTGCTTTCATGATGGCTGCGCGGCCGTGGGTCAGGTCGCGGATGGCGTCGGCGGCCTGATCGCGGACGGCAAGCGGCATCTGGATCGACAAGCGTACCGTCATGCCGTATCCAGGGTCGTCCAGTGCATGGCCTTCTTGTTCGACCCAGCGCCGCACGCGCGCTTCGTCGGCGTAATCCACTTCCACTTGCAGCAACCCGAGCGCCACGCGTTCAATGCGTTCGGCCAGTTGCATCGCGGTGGCGATGGCATCGGTATAGGCGCGCACCAACCCGCCTGCGCCGAGCTTGATGCCGCCGTAGTAGCGCACGACGGCGCCCAGCACGCCATCCACTTCGTGATGGCGCAACACTTCGAGGATCGGCCGGCCGGCGGTGCCCGAAGGTTCGCCGTCGTCCGACATGCCGGATTCCCCGCCCGCCAGCAACGCCCAGCAGACATGCGTGGCCCCGGGATGCTGGGCACGCAGCGTGTCGAGTTCGAGCATCGCAGCGGCGCGATCGGCGACAGGAATCGCCAGCGCGATAAAACGGCTCTTGCGGATGTCGATTTCGGCACTGACGGCGGCAGCAAGGGTGTAAGTGGGCAACTAAAGCTCAGGCTAAATGGTTGTAATGCAATGGTACGGCGAAAGCGGGCGCGGGCCGGGTACAGCCCGGTAGCAGCGCGCCTTATCGTTGCGGTATCAACGCCTTGTCCTCGCCGAGCGAGCGTTGCATGAGCACCGTATCGACCCATTGACCGTGTTTGTAACCCACCTTGCGCAACACGCCGACATGCTCGAATCCAAGCCGTGCATGCAACGCAATCGACCCGGCGTTGCCGCTATTGCCGATCACCGCCACGAGTTGCCGCCACGGCCCTGCGTCGCAACGCTCGATCAGCGCCGTCAGCAGCGCGAGACCAAGGCCGCGTCCACCGAAGCCATCGGCGATATACACCGAATCCTCGATCGTGTGCCGATACGCCGACCTTGGCCGATACGCGGTCGCATACGTGTAACCGACTACCGCGCCGTGCGTTTCGGCCACGAGATAGGGCAGGCCCGCACCGGTGATCGACGCGTGCCGGGCGCGCATCTCGTCGACGCTGGGCGGAGTCTCCTCGAAGGTCGCAAGAGCGTGCAGCACATAGTGAGCGTAGATGCGCGTGATCGTGTCGAAATCGGCGGGGTTCGCGTCACGGATCGTGAAAACGCTGGCGTCGTGCAATGCCATCGAGTGGCTCCCTGGGTTTGGCGTTAATCGGCAGGTGAAACACGAACGATAGTAGCGGTCATCATCCGGAGGCCTGATTTTCTCACGACTCACGGATTCATCCGCCATTTGCCAGACGTGCGCGCACTCGTGCCTGAAAAGCGTCGAGCCGGCGTGCGCCAGCCCACCAAAACAGGCATTTCGTCGATGGCAAAGCATTGAAGCCCGGTATAACCCGCCGCTACACTGGGTCGTTTGCCGGGAGGTCGCAGGGAGAACTGTCGTCAACGAGGATAGACATGACGAACGGCGCGAAGACCCCGGTCGTTGCAATAACGCAGGCGAGCATGGACACATCATCAGGGGCCGCATTAAAACGATCATGGAGCGCGCTTCCGGCGCAAAGGGCGTCGCGAAATGAAAAGCGCACGATGAACACGTTCAAACGCCGTGGGCGCGTGGCGTTTCTGGCTGGCATCGTGCTGATCGCGGCGATGCTGCCGGGGGCGTTGTGCGTCCTGTTTGCGCCCGGCGTGGACGAACGTGTCGCCGCTGCACGGGAAACGGCCGCCCTCGAGAATTACGTCGTGCGCATGGTCGGCACAGGCGCGATCGGCCTGATCGCCAACACTTCTGTTGCGGCTCCGCCCCGGCTCTTTGCCCACTTTCCCGTACCCGGATTCGCGGTGACCGCCATGCCCGAAAACGCCAACCCGGCGCGCCGCGCTTATGGATCGACGAGCGCTGCCAGCGCCCCGGAGACATCGGACGCGACGTTTGTCGAACGCCTGCGCGCGCTGCCCTGGACCTGGCTGCTCGCGGGTGTCGCGGCTGGCCTGACGCTCTCCGCGTGGCTCGGCCTGTTCATGGTGCGGCGCCTGTCGCCGCTCGGCCAGCTCAGCGACGCGGTGCGCCGGCATCAGTTCATCGTGGCGTACCAGCCGATCGTCGATCTCACGACGCGCCGTTGCATCGGCGCTGAAGCGCTGGTGCGCTGGAAGCACCAGAACCGGATCGTGCGCCCCGATTATTTCATCCCGCTGGCGGAGCATCGTGGCTTGATTCAGGCCATTACAGACCAGGTATTCGATACGATCCTCCTCGAACTCGGCGAGTTTTTGCATCGGTACAAAGAGCTGTATGTGTCGATCAACCTGAGCGCGGCGGACCTGACTTCGCGGCGCTTCCTGGAGCGGCTCACACCCGCGCTCGCCGCCGCGCAGATCGCGCCGCAGCAAATCCGGATCGAGGCGACCGAGCGCTGTTTTCTCGACGCCGATGCCGCAAAGGAAGTGATCCAGGCGTTCCGCGATGCCGGGCATCCGGTGTATATCGACGACTTCGGGACGGGTTATTCGAGCCTGTCGCATCTGCAGAATTTCCAGGTGGACGCGCTGAAGATCGACAAGTCTTTCGTCGATACGGTCGGCCAGGATGCAGCGTCGAGCAGCGTGGCGTCGCACATTATCGACATGGCGCTGACGCTGCACGTGCAGGTGGTGGCCGAAGGGATCGAGCGCGAGGAGCAGGCGTGTTATCTGCACACCCGCGGCGCGCAATTCGGGCAGGGCTGGCTCTTTTCCGCGCCGCTGACCGCGCCCGATTTTATTCGCTATGTAGGGCGCGGCCTGACGACGGTGTAGGCTTGGCTCATTTTCCACTTCCGGACAATGACCATGACCACCAGGATGACCGACCCGGCCGCGATCACGTTTCTCAAGGACGTGCGCCATCCGCTGCTGGCGCTGCACCGTAGCATCCTCGACGAATTGCGCACCCGCCACGAAGCCGAATTCGGCGTGGTGTCGCCCGGTGAGTTCCTGCAGATCGTGATCAACGGCAGCGCTTACAAATGGCTTGGCCCGCTGTCCACGCTGATCGCTGCCCTCGACGACGTACTCGACGACGCCGACGCCACGCCCGAAGCCCGGATCGACATGGCCCACGCGGTCACGGCGATGTTCGGCGCGAAGGACCGCAACGCCGCCTTCGACACTCAATACCTCCCGATGCTGCAAACCAGTCCCGACGTCGCGATGGCGAATGGCCGCGTGGCGCAGCAAGTGCGCGCCGTGACGCCGGCGCCGGTTGCAAAGGACTGACCATTGACCGCTTGCAGGCGAGGGCGTTTGTCCCTATGCCTGCGTACCGGCGGCTTTCGGTAGAATCCGCAGCCATGATCGATACAGGGCCGAACCTTAGACCCACCTTCCGGGGAGAATGCGTTGGAATCATCCGCACAAAATGCTGCAACGGCCGCCGCGCAAAACGCCGCGGTCAAACTCGTCGCCCGCGATATCCACAAGCGTTTCGGCGATAACGAGGTGCTCAAGGGCGTTTCGCTCGCAGCCAACGCCGGCGATGTGATCAGCATCATCGGGTCGAGCGGCTCGGGCAAAAGTACCTTCCTGCGCTGCATCAATTTCCTCGAACGGCCGAATGCGGGCGAGATCGTCGTCGACGGCGAGCCGGTGCGCACGAAAACCGATCGCATGGGCAATCTCGAAGTCGCCGACCACAAGCAGCTGCAGCGCGTGCGTACGAAACTCGCGATGGTGTTCCAGCATTTCAATTTGTGGGCGCATATGACGTCGATTGAAAACGTCATGGAAGCGCCCATGCACGTGCTGGGGTTATCGAAGAAGGAAGCGAGCGAGCGGGCGCGCGAATGTCTCGAGAAGGTCGGGCTTGCGCCGAAGGTCGAGAAGCAATATCCGTCGCATTTGTCGGGCGGTCAGCAGCAGCGGGTGGCCATCGCCCGGGCGCTTGCCATGCATCCCGACGTGATGCTCTTCGACGAACCCACCTCCGCGCTCGATCCCGAGCTGGTGGGCGAAGTGCTGAAAGTGATGCAGAAGCTGGCCGAGGAAGGCCGCACGATGATCGTCGTGACGCATGAGATGGGCTTTGCGCGCAATGTATCGAATCATGTGATGTTTCTGCATCAGGGCCGCACGGAAGAAGAGGGCGCGCCGGCCGACGTGCTGACCACGCCCAACAGCGAACGGCTGCGGCAATTCCTTTCCGGCAGCCTCAAGTAAGCCTGGATTCACGCCGCGGCGCGGCGAAACCGGATCGAACGGAACCGGGGGCGGGTTGTTTTGCAAACGAAACAAACCTGGCCCCCGAAACCCCGGCACAAAGCGTCATCCCCCTCGAATACCATGAAACCTTGTCGCGTTCCCGCAAGACGCGACGCCCGCACGCGCCTACCATCCAATAACGATGCTCAAGCTGGCATACCCGAACAAGCAAAGGAGCGGTTCATGACGGATATCAATGTAACGCGCAGTACGTTCGACGAAGTGATGGTTCCTCTTTTCGCCCCAGCGAATTTCGTGCCGGATCGCGGACTCGGTTCCCGTGTGTGGGACACGGAAGGCCGCGATTATGTCGATTTCGCTGGCGGTATCGCGGTGACGGCGCTGGGTCATGCGCATCCTGAACTGCTGAAGGTGCTCCACGATCAAGGCCAGAAACTCTGGCATATCGGCAACGGCTACACCAACGAGCCGGTCTTGCGTCTTGCGACTCGCCTCACCAATCTCACCTTCGCGGACCGCGCGTTCTTCGCCAACTCCGGCGCGGAAGCGAACGAAGCCGCGCTGAAACTGGCGCGCCGTTACGCCGTCGACAACACCGGTCCTGAGAAAGTCGAAATCATCTCGTTCACGCAGTCGTTCCACGGCCGGACCTTGTTCACGGTCAGCGTAGGCGGCCAGCCGAAATACGCGGAAGGTTTTGGTCCGACGCCGCAAGGCATCACGCATCTTCCCTACAACGACCTGGCTGCCGCCCGTGCGGCGATCGGCCCGCAAACCTGCGCGGTGATCGTCGAGCCGGTGCAGGGCGAAGGCGGCGTGCTGCCCGCCGATCCGGCGTTCCTTCAAGGCCTGCGCGACGCTTGCGACCAGCACGGCGCACTGCTGATTTTTGATGAGGTACAAACGGGCGTGGGCCGCACCGGCTCGCTCTATGCGTACATGGGCTACGGTGTGACGCCGGACATCCTCACGACCGCGAAGGCGCTGGGTAACGGTTTTCCGATTGGCGCGATGCTGACGACAGACAAGATCGCCGCGCATTTCAAGGTCGGCGTGCACGGTACGACCTACGGCGGCAACCCGCTCGGTGCGGCTATTGCGGACAAGGTGGTCGAGCTTATAAGCGATCCGGCGGTGCTCGAAGGCGTGCAGCAACGAAGCGACGCGATCAAGGCGCATCTGAAGCGTATCGATGAGTGTTTCTCGGTGTTCAAGGAGATTCGCGGCAAGGGTCTGCTGATCGGCGCCGAACTCGCCGATGCCTACAAGGACCGCGCGAAAGACGTACTCAACGCCGCGGCGAAACATGGCGTGATCATGCTGATCGCTGGACCGAACGTGCTGCGCTTCGCGCCGTCGCTGATCATGCCGATGGCCGATCTCGACGAAGGTTTCGCGCGCATCGAAAAGGCTATCGCCGACGTGGCGCATTGAACGTGCGCAGTTCGGCATCTTCTCTAAATCAACGGAACCGCCGATGCTAATCGTCCGCCCCGCAAGACTCGCCGACCTCGACGCGCTCGAACGGATGGCGCACGCCGCGCATCCGGTGCTGCATTCGCTGCCGCGCGACCGTCGCGTGCTGGAAACGCGCGTCGCGCTGTCCGAAGACTCGTTTCGCGCGGAAGTCGAGTTTGCCGGCGAGGAGTTTTATCTGTTCGTGCTCGAAGATACGGCGACGGGCGCATTGCTCGGCACATCGAGCATCGTGGCATCGGCGGGCTATTCGGAACCGTTCTACGCGTTTCGCAACGACGCGTTGATCCACGCCTCGCGCGAACTCAAGGTGAACCGCAAGATCCACGCGCTCACCATGTCGCATGAACTCACGGGCAAGAGCCGCTTGACGGGCTTCTACATCGATCCGTCAATACGCGAAGCCACGCACGATGCCGCCGCGCATCTGCTCTCGCGTGCCCGCATGATGTACGTGGCCGCAGACCGCAAGCGTTTCTCCGACGACGTCTTTTCGCTGATGCTCGGCGTGACCGATGAAGCGGGCGTATCGCCGTTCTGGGAAGCGGTGGGGCGCAAATTCTTCGGGCGCGATTTCGAGCAGGTGGAGCTGGAATCGGGTGGCCGGAGCCGGACGTTTATCGCGGAAGTGATGCCGAGTTACCCGCTCTACGTACCGCTGTTACCGCCCGAAGCGCAGCGCGTGCTGGGCGAGCCGGACGACGGTGCCTTGCTCGCGTACGACATCCATCTGGAAGAAGGTTTCGAGCCGGATCGTTTCGTCGATATCTTCGATGCCGGTCCCGTTCTGACCGTCGCAGTGGAGCGTAGTGCGTCCGTGCTGGCGAATGAGGTTCGCGCCGTGCGGGCCGCGCAAGATGACGCGGGCGTGTCCGGCACGCCGTATCTGGTTGCGGCTGGGGGTGCGCATGCGTTTCGTTGCGCTTTGGTTAGTTTGCCGTCGGCGCGTGGGAGCGGTGCGCCGCTGTCCGTGGAACTGTGCGAAGTTTTAAGCGTGAAAGATTCCGATACGGTGCGTTGTGTGCCACTTCATCAGGCTTCGGGAGAATTGCAATGATCGTTGTCCGCTGCGTGCAGCCTGGAGATGTCGACGCGCTCGTCGCGCTCGCGCACGAGACCGGACCGGGACTGACTACCTTCAAGCCGGATCACGATGCACTGACCGCTCGCGTCGAACGTGCTCGACGCACGCTGGCCGATGAAGCCGAGCCCTACGAAGCGGGATATCTGTTCGCGATGGAAGACACCGCGACCGGTGATATTGCGGGGGTTTGCGGTATCGAAACGGAAGTCGGGCTTGAGCAGCCGTTTTATAACTATCGTGTATCGACGGTCGTGCATGCCAGCCGTGATCTCGGCGTGTGGACCAAGATGTCGCTGCTTAACATCTCGCACGATCTCACCGGTTACGCTGAAGTCTGTTCGTTGTTCCTGAGCCCGCGCTATCGCACGGCGGGTGTCGGTGGTTTGCTGTCACGCTCGCGCTTTATGTTTATCGCGCAATTTCGCGAGCGGTTTCCGCAGCGTTTGTGCGCTGAATTACGCGGCCATTTCGACGAAAGCGGCGCTTCGCCATTCTGGCAAGCGGTGGGTTCGCACTTCTACCAGATCGATTTCAACGCAGCCGACTATCTTAGCTCGCACGGCAAGAAGTCGTTCCTCGCCGAGTTGATGCCGCGGTATCCGGTTTATCTGGCGATGCTGCCCGAGGACGCGCAAGCGGCGGTTGGCTTGACGCATCGCGACACCATGCCCGCACGCAAGATGCTCGAGACGGAAGGGCTGCGTTATGAAAATCATGTCGATATCTTCGACGCCGGTCCGGTCCTCGAATGCCACATAGCAGACTTGCGCACGGTGCGCGAAAGCGTGCTCGTGTCGGTGCGCATAGGTGAGCGTGAAGAGAACGGCGAGGCCCGCAGCCTGGTATCGAATACGTCGCTCGACGACTTCCGATGTGGCGCGACGTTCGGCGTTCCCGAAAACGGGACGTTCCTGCTGACGGCACAAGAAGCGGCGGCATTGCGCGTGAAAGAGGGCGATACGGTGCGTGTGCTGGCATCGCAACCGCGCCAGAAGAACGCAAGTTAAGGACAAGGAACATGACGAAGATTTCGACTCAGTTGTTTATCGATGGCGCGTGGAGCGATGGCAGCGGCGCGCCGTTTGCGTCGCGTAATCCGGGTAACGGCGAAGTGGTTTGGGAAGGTGCGAGCGCTGCGGTGCAAGACGTCGAGCGCGCCGTGCTTTCAGCGCGACGTGCGTTCGCTTTGTGGTCCGCGTTGACGCTGGACGAACGTATCGCGATCACGCGGCGTTTCGCGGCATTGTTGACCGAGCACAAGGAAACGCTCGCTCACACCATCGGCCGCGAAACGGGCAAGCCGTTGTGGGAAGCGCGCACTGAAGTCGCAACGATGGCCGCTAAAGTCGATATCTCCGTTAAGTCATTTCACGAGCGTACTGGCGAGAAACGTCAGGAAATGGCCGATGGCATCGCAGTACTTCGACATCGTCCGCATGGCGTCGTGGCCGTGTTCGGACCGTATAACTTCCCGGGGCATTTGCCGAACGGGCATATCGTGCCGGCGTTGATCGCGGGGAATACGGTGGTGTTCAAACCATCGGAATTCGCTCCGGGCGTGGCTGCGCTGACAGTGGATTTGTGGGCGCGGGCGGGCTTGCCTTCGGGCGTGTTGAACCTCGCGCAAGGCGAGAAGGAGACCGGCATTGCGCTGGCGAATCATCGGCAGATCGATGGCTTGTTTTTCACCGGTAGCTCGGATACCGGCACGTTGTTGCATCGGCAATTCGGGGGCCGTCCGGAGATCGTGCTCGCGCTGGAAATGGGCGGCAACAATCCGCTGGTCGTGGCCGAAGTCGCGGACATCGATGCCGCCGTGCATCACACGATCCAGTCGGCGTATTTATCGGCGGGGCAGCGTTGCACGTGCGCACGCCGTCTGTTCGTTCCCGATAACGTCTTCGGCGAGCGGTTCACCAAGCGCTTGATCGACGTGACATCGAAGATAAAAACCGGCGCCTTCGATGCCGATCCGCAACCGTTCATGGGTGCCGTGATCTCAGCGCGGGCGGCGGCGAAGCTCGTGCAGGCGCAGACGCAATTGATCGAAGCGGGTGGCAAGCCGTTGCTCGAAATGACGCAGCGTTCCGCAGAACTCGGCTTCGTCACGCCCGCCATCATCGATGTCACGAACGCGCGCAACGTCCCCGACGAAGAACATTTCGGCCCGATGCTGCAACTCACGCGCTACGCTACCTTTGATCAGGCGATAGAGCGCGCCAACGACACGGCCTACGGATTATCCGCTGGCCTCCTGGCCGACGACGAAGCCGCATGGACCCACTTCCAGCACACCATTCGTGCGGGCATTGTGAACTGGAACCGGCCGACGAACGGGGCGTCTTCGGCGGCGCCGTTCGGTGGTATCGGCCGATCTGGCAACCAGCGCCCGAGCGCATTCTACGCAGCGGATTACTGCTCGTATCCGATGGCGTCCGTCGAAAGCACCCAGTTGCAAATGCCCGCGAGCGTCTCGCCCGGCCTTCAGTTCTGAGGACACACGATGCATGCATTCGAAGCGAACTTCGACGGGCTGGTCGGCCCGACGCACAACTACGCGGGGCTGTCGTTCGGCAATGTCGCGTCGCGCAACAACGAGAAATCGGCGGCTAATCCCAAGGCCGCAGCGAAGCAGGGCTTGCGCAAGATGAAGCAGTTGGCCGACCTTGGCTTTCATCAAGGCGTATTGCCGCCGCTTGAACGGCCGTCGTTGAAATTGCTGCGTAGTCTTGGTTTCACCGGCGACGCCGCTACTGTGATCGAACGCGCTGCACGTGAAGCGCCGGAGTTGCTGGCCGCCGCCAGTTCCGCTTCGGCGATGTGGACCGCGAACGCGGCGACGGTGAGCCCATCGGCGGATACCAACGATGGCCGCGTGCATTTCACGCCGGCCAATCTCAGCACGAAGTTGCATCGCGCGATCGAGCATGAAGAAACGCGCCGTTCGCTCTCGGCCATTTTCACCGACGAGAAGCATTTCAAGATTCATCACGCGTTGCCGGGCACACCCGCATTAGGCGATGAAGGCGCGGCGAACCACACGCGTTTTTGCAATGAGTACGGCGAGAAGGGCGTGGAGTTTTTCGTCTACGGACGCAGCGAATACGGTCAAGGCTCGGCCGAACCGAAGCGCTATCCTGCCCGTCAGACGCTTGAAGCAAGCCGTGCGGTTGCTCGCCTTCACGGGCTCTCCGACGACGCCACTGTGTTCGCGCAGCAACTGCCCGATGTCATCGATGCAGGCGTGTTCCACAACGACGTGATCGCCGTAGGCAACCGCAATACGCTGTTCTGCCATCAACGCGCGTTCATGAACCAGGCGAGCGTCTACGATCAACTCAGCGCCAAACTCGACGCGCACGGCGGCGCATTCACCGCGATCGAAGTGCCGGAAGCCGAAGTAAGCGTGGCCGACGCGGTGTCCTCGTATCTGTTCAACAGCCAGTTGCTCACACGGCCCGACGGCCGGCAAGTGCTCGTGGTGCCGCAGGAATGCCGTGAGAACGCGCGTGTCGCCAAGTACCTCGATTCGTTACACATACGTTCCACTTCCATCGACGACGTGCTCGTCTTCGATCTGCGCGAAAGCATGAAGAACGGCGGCGGTCCTGCATGCCTGCGATTGCGAGTGGTCTTGAACGAAGCAGAGCGTGTTGCAGTGAATCCGGGCGTCTGGATGGACGACGTGCTCTTCGCGCAACTCGATGCCTGGATCGACACGCATTATCGTGACCGCATTGCACCGGGGGATCTTGCCGATCTGAAACTGCTCGATGAATCGCGTGCTGCGCTTGACGCACTGACTGGCATTCTGAAGCTGGGTGCCATCTATGATTTCCAGCGTTGAGCCGGCTATGTTCGCTAACTTTCTCGACTTTGTCATCGATGGGAAAAAACCCGCGCTGAGCGAAGGCACGTTGCCGACGGGCGTGAAGTGGACATGGCTTGGCGATGGCATCGTGTGCTTTGAACCACAGGGCGCGGGGGGCGAGGTACTTCAAAGCGTGGTGGCATCGGCCGGAATTCATGGCGATGAAACCGCGCCAATCGAGATCCTTTCGATGCTCGTCGCGGATATCGCAAGTGGCAAAGCGCCGTTGAAAAGCCGCCTGCTTATCATCTTCGGCAACATCGACGCGATGCGCGCGTCGTGCCGTTATCGCGACGACGATCTCAACCGGTTGTTCAACGGCCGTTATCTCGAGCTTGCGGCAAGTCATGAATCACCGCGTGCGGCGGAACTGGAGAACGTGACCCGCGCGTTTTTCGCGGAAGCATCCCACGCGAAGTGGCACATCGATATGCACACGGCCATCCGCCCCTCGGTCTTCGAGCAATTCGCGCTCTTGCCCTACACGGGCGCGCCGCTATCGCGCGTGATGTTCGACTGGTTGAAGGACGCGGGGTTGTCGGCGGTGTTGCTGCATCGTGAGAAGTCGAACACGTTCACGCATTTCACGGCGGAGCAATCGGGTGCGTTGGCCTGCACGCTGGAGTTGGGCAAGGTGCGGCCGTTCGGGCACAACGACCTGACGCGCTTCGCGGCTTCCGATGCAGCGCTACGACGGTTGATCGCAGGCGTTGCGCCACTGGCACCGTCCAGCGGCACGCTGAAAGTATTCACGGTCGTCGGGCAAATCGATAAACAGAGCGAGCAGTTCAAGCTGCACGTAGCCGGCGATGTCGCGAATTTCACGCCGTTCACGCGCGGCACGGTGCTCGCCGAGGATGGTGATTACCGGTATGAAGTGATGCGCGACGAGGAGCGCATCGTGTTTCCGAATCCGACGGTGAAGCCGGGATTGAGGGCGGGGTTGATGGTTATCGATACGACGAGTGAAACGTTCGAATCGCTGTAGACCCTCGCTACTTGCCAGAAGGCTCCACCATCACCGTACACGTCGTCCCCGCAGACAGCACCACGTCCGCCGGGACCTCATCGATGCGTATCCGCACCGGCACCCGCTGCGCCAGCCGCACCCAGTTAAAGGTAGGGTTCACATCGGCAAGCAACTCGCGGCTTTGCGGATTATCGCGGTCGTAGATGCCGCGCGAAATGCTCTCCACGCGGCCCTTCAACACGCCGCCGCTCATCAGCCGCATCTCGGCTTTATCGCCGATACGCACACGCGGCAGCTTCGTTTCCTCGAAATATCCGTAGACCCAGAACGAATGGCTATCGACGATGGCGAGCTTCGCCGAGCCCGTCGTCGCGTAGTCGCCGCGATGCACGTTGAGGTTCGTCACGTAGCCGTCCACCGGCGCAAACACTTTGGTGCGGGCAAGATTGAGCTCGGCGGCATCGAGTGCAGCCTGCGCCTGCTGCAAGTTTGCGGCAGCGCCCGATGCAGTTTGCGTGGCGTTATCGCGTGATTCCTTCGATACCACTTCGTTATCCAGATCGGCACGGCGCGCGGCGTCGTCGCGACGCATGCGCAGATCCGCGTTGCGGGCGGCGACCGTCGCCCGTGCCTGCTCGACGGCGATCGCGTAATGCGACGGATCGATCTCCATCAGCAGATCGCCCTTGTGGACGAACTGGTTATCGATAACGGGCATGGTCACGACCGCGCCCGATACGTCGGGCGCGACGTTGATCACGTCGGCGCGCACGCGGCCGTCGCGGGTCCACGGCTGGTCCATGTAATGCACCCAGAGCACGCGCCCGATCAGAATGGCGGCTGCAAAAATCAGCGCCGTCATAAAGATGCCGAAAATTTTCCTGATGATCATGATGCTTCTTTAGTCCTTCAACAATTTTTCAGCGATACACCGCGAGCCCAAGCAGGCCGCATGTACACACGAGCAGACACGCGCGAAACAGCGACGGATGCCACACCACGCGGTACAAGCCTGTCAGTGCCAGCACCCGATCGATGAACCAGGTCAGCAAGCCGCCCGCGATAAACAGCACCAGGATCGTCGGCACGTAGGCATCGAGAATGGCGATATCACGCGGCATGGGGCGCTCCTTCGTGCGGGTGTTCTTGCTGGCTAAAAGCGCCCAGCGGCGATTGCGGATCGAGCAAGGCCGTGCGAATGAAATGCAGATGACTCGACATCCGTTGCAACTGATGGCGTTCCTCGAGAGGCTCGCGCACGGTATCGAGCAGGGTGCGCAGATCGTCGATGGCAACGGAGGTCGCCGATAAGGCAGCATCGAAACGCCGCGGGGTAGGGTGATCGAAGAGACGGGCTACCTGATGCAGCGCCCGCTTGATCGAATCACGCGACGCGGCATCAGTACTGGTGCCGAAGCGGCCTAGCTCGGTGCGCAGATCGATTACCGCGTGCCCCACTTCAAGCACCGCGAAGAGCCAGCGCAACGCTTCGCGCTGCAGATCCTCGCGGCCGGCGGCGAGCGCGTCGATTTGCGAAAGCAGATCGCGTGTGCCGCTTTCAAAACGCATCGCGAGCCGGGTCAGACGGCCCTTGCTTGCTGTCACCACTTGCCGCCGCAGTTCGCGCGTGAGCAAACGGCGCAGCCACGGCGCGTCGGTGGGCAGCAGCACGGCAAATGCCATCGAACAGATGAGCATGGAGATGACGAGCGCGATAGCGTCGTTGATGAAGCCTGACGGGTCGTACTGAATGACGTTGTCGGGACCGGCGAGAAAGCAGAAGAAGATGCAATAACCGAGGCCATAGCCCATCATGCCGGGCCGCGTACTGATGAACACGCCGAGCATCAGGAACGGCAGGAGCGCAGCTGACAGCAGCAGAAAACCGTCGATCCGCGGATATAGCGCGAACACCACGATCATTCCCGAGGCGGTCGCGAGCGCCGTGCCGCCCGCCATCTGGAAAGCCATTTGCGTGGGACGCGGCGACGACGACGCCAGCGCGATCACCGCCGCCGCGTCCAGCACGGCCGTGCCGCCGCTTGGCCACGCCGACATGATCCAGAAGCCGCTCAAGATCAGGACCACGATGAACGCACGCAGTCCCGAAACACCCGCGGCGAGCATGCTGGTCTTCGGCACATAACGGGTAATGCGGTGCTCGCGTTCATGCGTGGGCACGGCAAGCGACGCGTAGGTTTGCGTATAGGCATGCAGGTCATCGACGAATCGATACAGCAACTCGGCCGCGGTATCGAATTCGAGCAGATCGATTGCCGGATCGAGCGCGCGCCGCGTCGCCCCGATGCGCTTTGGCAGCAAAGCTTTGAACGTGTCCAGTTGTGCTGCGGCGTGGGCGGCATCGGCGGCTTTCTCCACCGGCGCGCCTGCTGCGCTCAGCAAGGGCGCGACTTCGCGGAAGTACGGTTCCAAAGCGTCGACGATCATCGTGGCACCGTTGACCCGCAGCCGGTTCATCAACTGATGCAGCGCGTGAAAGCGCGTGGACACGCTCATGAATTCACCGTTCAGGCGCGCGACCCGGCCGCTGCGCATTCGCATGTTGGGATCTTCGAACACGGCCACGCTGCGCGCCGCTTCGAGCCCGACCACATCCGCGACGAACGCCGCATTGATGCGCTCGATCTGCGAGCGTTCGACCCCTCCGCCCAACACCTTCGACACGTAGTCCACGAACGCCGTGAAGCGCCGCCGCACGGTTGCCCGGACTTGGCTCCCGGCGTGGCGTGGAAAGACGAGCGCGCCGAGCGCGCCCGAACATACGACGCCGAGCGACACTTCGGCTACTCGCGTCATCGCGGTCAGGAATGCGGCGTCCGTATGCTGCGCGACCGGCACGCCAATGAGCGCGGCCGTATAACCCGACAACACGAAACCGTACGAGCGGAAATTGCGGTTACGCGCCGCGCCCGCCGTGCAGATGCCGACCCAGAGCGCCGTCGCCGTCAGGAACAGAACCGGTTCTTGCGAGAACAGGCTGATAAGCACGAGCATCACTACGAGTCCGACGAGCGTCCCGCAGAAGCGATAAAAGCTTTTCGCCAGCACCATGCCGCTTTGCGGCTGCATCACGATAAACACCGTCGTCATGGCGGTGCGAGGTTGCGGCAGATCGAGACGCATCGCGATCCACAGCGCGAGGAACGCCGCCAGCACGGTCTTGAAGATGTGAATCCACGCGAGGCCGTCGGTGAGCGCCCAGTCTGCTAGCAGGGGGTGCGGGCGGTTCTGCGCGGAAGAGGGCGTGGACATGCTCACTCGCTCCGGTCGGCGGACGACGTTTCTCTATGCCCCGCGAATGGCCCGATGTGCTTCGCGGGTTTCATCTGGGTATCGATATCGGCGGGGCTATCACTCGTGCTATCGATCCCGCCACCCAACGCCGCCGAGAACGTCGCATATACCTCGAGCCGCTCGGCACGCACGCGCGCCTCGCCGTCCTGCGCCCGCAGCAACTGGGTCTGCGCGACGAGCACGTTGAGGTAATCGGTCAAGCCGCGCTGATACCCCTCATCAGCCAGCCGATAACTCTTCTGTGCAGCCGCTACCGAACGGCCCGAAGCGTCGAGCTGCCGATCAAGCGACTGGAGTCGCACGACCTGATCGGCGACATCGCGCAAAGCTGCGACGAGCGTGGCGTTGTAGTGATCGACCGCCTGGTCGTATTGCGCCGATGCCGCCCCGAGTTGCGAGCGCAGCCGTCCGCCTTCGAAAATCGGCAGGGTCACGGCGGGCCCCGCACTCCAGCCGCTGCCATTGCCGGTGAGGAAGGTCAGCAGCGCGCCGCCCGCGGACATTTGCGTGAGCGACGCCATCAAGTTGATGTTCGGATAGAACTGCGCCTTCGCGACATCGATACCCCGTGCTTGCGCCGCAACCGTCCAGCGCGCCGCGACCACGTCCGGTCGGCGTCCGATCAGCTCGGCCGGCAAAGCCGACGGCAAGCCGAGCGGCGTTGCCAGCGACAACACGGGACGCGTGATCGAATCGCCCGCACCCGGGCCCGCGCCGGCAAGCGCGGCAAGCTGGTTGCGGGAGAGCGCGATGGCTTCGTCGTAGGTCTCCAATTGCCGCTCGTAGTCCGGCAACGATGCTTCCGCCTGGGCAACTTCGAGCTGTGTGCCAATCCCGCCTTGCAACCGCCGACGCGCCCGCGCCGCGATTTTCTGCTGCTGCTCGAGCGTCGATTGAGCGATATCGCGCAACGCGAATCCCTGCGACAAACCGATGTACGCGCGCACCACATTCGCTTCGAGTTCGAGTTGCGCGGCGCGAGCATCGGCGGCGCTTGCGTGGGTTGCGTCCAGCGCGCGCTCTGCCGCGTTGCCGTCCCGGCCCCAGAGGTCGAGGTTGTACGACAGCTGCAGCGCGGCCGTGTTGTTCCAGGTGTTGACGTTGTTGTAGGTGCCCGGACCGTAATAGCCGTTTTCCGGCCACTGCTTACGGTCGATCGCCAGCGATCCATCCACTTGGGGCGCGAGGGCCGCTTGCGCCACGCCAGTGAGCG
>NZ_AEJF01000259.1 GCF_001028175.1 Caballeronia mineralivorans PML1(12) | reverse complement strand
CACGCGTCGAGCTGGGGATCGTTGTAGGCGCGCCACCAGGTCGACGCCGGCCATGCCGCGTCGGCGTTAGCCGCGCGCAGCGTCGCGCCGGCATCGAGCGACGACGCGTCCTTCAAGGTGTCTTCGGGACCGACGTTTTTAGTGCTCGCGCAGCCTGCTATTGTTAAAATAAATGTAAGAACCATCGGGATGATGGTCTTTCTGATCGTGCGGTCTAGCAAAATTATTTCTCAAATTGGATTGAGACACAGACCAGAATTATATTTTTGCCCGTATTAACGAGTAACTGGTAAAAATGCAAAGCATTGTTACGGGTTATGAGTTAATCATTGTTGCCCAGAGCGCAACAATGGCGGCATCACTTGAACGAGACTCAAGGCTCATGGATACGCTCCAAAACATGCGCGTGTTTTCGCGGGTTGTCGAAGCTGGCAGCTTTACCGCTGCGGCTCAGCACCTGAACACGACCACGGCCTATGCATCGCGCGCCGTCTCCGATCTCGAAGCGCATTTACGTACCCGCTTGCTCAACCGGACCACGCGCCGGATTGCGCTGACTGAGGCGGGAGAGCGTTATCTGCAGCGTTGCGAGCAAATCCTTGCGTACGTCGATCAGGCGGAAGCCGAAGCCGGCGATGCGCACGCGAAGCCGTCCGGAAAGCTCAAGATCCACACCATGGCGGGCATTGGCCAGCATTACATCGTGCCGATGATTTCGCGCTATCAGACGCTGCATCCGTCGGTGCAGATAGACCTGACGCTTGCTCAGCGCGTGCCCGATCTGCTGGATGAGGGATTTGACGTATCGATCGTGCTTGGCACCGAACTGCCCGATTCGGGGTTGGTTTCGCAGCGCCTGGGCGGCGTGTTCAGCATTGCGTGTGCATCACCGGCTTATATCCAGCGGCACGGCGTGCCGCATGTGTTGTCGGATCTGGTGAAACACACATGCCTGCAACTCATCACGCCCGCGTTTCCGCCGAACAAATGGACCTTCGATGGCCCGAACGGCCAGGAAACCATCACTCTGGGTCCGGCAACCTTTACGGTCAACGTGGCTGAAGCCATGGCCGTGGCAATCAGCGAGGGCATGGGGGTTGGCATATTGCCGACCTCGTCCGCGTTGCCTGCATTGCGCGCAGGAACATTGGTGCGTGTCTTGCCGCAGTACACCATGCAGTTGCTCAACGTCTTCGCGCTGTATCCGTCACGTCAATATCTGGATGCGAAAATCCGCACCTGGGTGGAGTTTTTGCGCAATGAGTTGCCTGCCGCACTCGCCGCCGACGAAAAATCATTGCAGGAATTTGTGGCGTCGTAAGCTTATGAGCAGGAGAATAAGAACAAGCCGATGGGCATTTTCATGATCTTGCCGCGTCGCAACACTTGCTTACGACTATTTCAGCCGCATCTTGATAGCTTGTGGATTGTCTCTTTGCTTCACCGATTCACTGATTCACTGATTCACTGATTCACTATTTACCGATTTCGACAAAATCCGAGGAAGTTATGAATACGCCGCTGATGATCGCCATCTACGCACTGCTGGCTCTGATCGCCGTGCCCGCTACCCGTGAACTGCTGCGTACGGCCCGCGAAAATGCGAAACGCGCGCGCCTGATCCCAATCCGCATCGACGAGCGCAAGAATCGTCAATCGCGAGATTCGTCGGATCGTTGAGAAAAAAAGACCGATTTATCGGTCTTTTTGCATTTTTGCGGTTAATGGGGCCGGTTTTAACGCCGCCGGGGTAGAGTCGCATGTGGTGTGACGATTTACGCGCCCCGCAGTTTGTCGCGCGTAGCGCTCAAATCTCGACCACCTTGTCCCATTTGAACAACGGGTTTTCAGGCGCCCCTGTGCGTCGGTCGCGATACCCCCGCGGATTGCAGATCACACGCGTTGCCTCAACGACATAATCGAATGCCGTGTGCGTGTGGCCATGAACCCACAGCGCGACCGGCGCGCGCACGAGCGAGGGCAGATCGCTCACAAAACCTGCCGATGCCCGGTCCGTCGCGAACTTTTCAGCCAGACTCTGTTTGAGCGGGGCGTGATGCGTGACGACAATCGTCTTGCCGTCAAAGGGCTTCGCAAGCTCATCTTCCAGCCATGCTCGCGCCTGTTCGTGCAGCGCCAGTGCATCACTCGGACTAAACGAGCGCGGTTCGTCTTCCGGCTCCGGCCACGCAACCTGGATCACGCCCCGAAAGTCGACCATCACGCGCTCGGCCGCTTCGATGGACTCGCGCATCGCTTGATCGCTTGCTCCGAATAACGCGAAATCCGTCCATAGCGTGGTGCCAAGCACGCGCCATTTACCGTATCGATCGGTGAGGGTGGTGTTGTTCAGAAAATGCACGTTGGGCAAGCTGCGCGCGGCGTCCTGCATTGCACTTTCAAGTGCGCCGAATTCACCGTCGTAATACTCGTGGTTGCCCGGCACATAAACGACAGGTATCTGCGAGTCGAAGTTTTCCGCCGCCCAGCGCAGACCTTCAGCGTGGTTGTGGATGTCGCCGGCCAGCACGACGAGATCGGCCTGCGCGTACGGAATGGCGAGCGGTTCGTCGTGTTCGAGATGCAGGTCGGATAGAACGCGAATCTTCACGGCGCTTATCTCCTCAGTACGGTTCGGTTACGACACGCGAAGTACGAAGCGCGTGGACATCAGGCAAGACCTTCGCCGGATTCATCAGGTTCTCGGGGTCCAGCGCTGTTTTGAGCGCGCGCATGAGCCGCACTTCCACCGGGGATTTGTAGTGCATGGCTTCTTCCACCTTCAATTGTCCCAACCCGTGCTCCGCGCTGATGCTGCCGCCATGCGCGTGCACGCGCTCGTAGACGAGCGCATTGACCGGCGTTTGGAATTCGGCGAGAAAGCTTTTGGGATCGACACCTTCCGGTGCCTGCACGTTGTAATGCAGATTGCCGTCGCCGAGATGGCCGAACGTCACCATGCGCACACCCGGTATTCGCTCGGCGATAAGCACATCGGTTTCCTCGATGAAATGCCCGATACGTGAAATAGGCACCGCAATATCGTGCTTGATGTTGAGTCCTTCCACGGACTGCGCGAGCGGAATGTGCTCGCGCAAATTCCAGAACGCCTGCGACTGCGACAAACTCTCCGCCACGACCGCATCCTCGACCAGGCCTTGCTCCATGGCATGTTCCATCAGCCGTTCGAACAAACCGCGGCCGTGCTCCTCGCTCTCGCTATCCGACAATTCGAGCAACACGGTCTGGCCATGTTTTTTCTCGAACGGATGACGCATCTGCGGGAAATGCGTGGTCACCAGATGCAGCGAAAAATCCGACATCAGCTCGAAGCCGGTCAGCAACGGACCTGCGTAACGTTGCGCGGTGACAAGGAAATCGAGCGCGGCCTGGGGTGAAGCTACGGCGGCCAGTGCCGTCACGCGCGCAACCGGTGCCGGATGCAGTTTCATCACGGCGGCGGTAATGATGCCGAGCGTCCCTTCAGCCCCGATGTACAGGTCGCGCAGATCGTAGCCGGTGTTGTCCTTGCGCAGCCCGCGCAAACCGTTCCAGATCTCACCTTGCGGCGTCACCACTTCCAGCCCGAGGCATAACTCGCGCGTATTGCCGTAGCGCAGAACGGCAGTACCACCGGCGTTCGTGGACAGATTGCCGCCGATCGTGCAACTGCCCTCAGCCGCGAGACTCAGCGCAAAGAGACGCTCTTCCTGTTCGGCGCGCGCCTGGATATCGGCGAGGATCACACCGGCTTCCACCGTGATGGTGTTGTTGAGCGGATCGACGTCGCGAATCCGGTTCAGCCTGCGCAAGCTGATAACCACTTGCGTGCCACTGGCGTCCGGCGTCGCGCCGCCGGAATGACCCGTGTTGCCGCCTTGCGGCACGATAGGGACGCGAAACTCCCGCGCGAGCTGCACGATTTTCGCGACCTGTTCGGTCGTGCCGGGAAGCACCACGGCGCATGTTTCGCCGCGGTAACGCTTGCGCCAGTCAGTGAGAAACGGTGCGGTGTCGTGCGCGCCGGTCAGCACATGGGCCGTGCCGATCGCCTCGATGCAGGCGTCTACAAAATAACGTGAACGGTCGGATGCAGTCATGAATTTCGATGGCGGTAGCGTGGACGACAGGTGACACAGTATCGCGTAACGTCAAGCCGGGCGCACCCTGGCCTGATGGCATAGGTCTCGTTCACGTGAACGATTCCGTGCTACAAACGATTGCCGTCGGATGTTGAAGCTGTGGCGGCTTTTGCCCGCTTCGCGGCTCGCGCGGCGCGTTTGAACGGCGCGACAAAGCCAAGCGCGCAGACGAAGAACGCAAGGGCGAGCAGCGCTTCGAGCCAGCCAAGGCGTGCGGATAATCCTCTGTCCGTCATGCCGCGCACGATACCTTCGGCCAAGTACAGCAGCACGAGCATCGACGCCCATTGCAGCGTGTACACGTTGCGCCTGAGCGTGCCGCGCAGCGCGAACAGCAGCGGGATCGTCTTGAGCGCGAGCGCGGAGCCGCCCGGGCGCAGCGGTGCGAGCCAAAGCTCCCACGCAAGCGCCAACGCAATCAGCGCAATCAGGCTGAACAGCGCGCCGCGTGCAAAGCCGGGTTGTGTCCTGGCTGGGTCCATAGCGGGCGTGGTGGTCATCAGGCGCCGCGCTGAAGCTTTAGCGCCGTATGGGCCAAGCGTGCGCCGAGCGCAATGGCTAATGCCTTTTCGTCGGCGGAGATACCGCTCTCGGCGGTTTCAGCGCGGGCGAAATGGGACGCGCCATAAGGCGTGCCCCCGGTTTGCGTGGTGGTTAGCTTCGGCTCGGTGTACGGAATGCCCACGATCAGCATGCCGTGGTGAAGCAAGGGCAGCATCATGGAAAGCAGGGTGGTTTCCTGCCCGCCATGCAAGCTGCCAGTGGCGGTGAAGACGCTGGCGGGTTTGCCGGCCAGCGTGCCGGATAGCCACTGAGGCGAGGTGCCGTCGAGGAAATATTTCAGCGGCGCCGCCATGTTGCCAAAGCGCGTGGGCGATCCGAGCGCGAGCCCGGCGCATTCTTCGAGGTCGCGGACTTCGGCGTAGGGCGGGCCGTCGGCGGGAATATCCGGCTGCGTGGCTTCGCAAACGGTGGAGACAGGAGGCACGGTGCGCACGCGCGCCTGCATGCCGGGCACGCTGTCAACGCCTTGAGCGATCGCCTGGGCGAGCTCGCGAGTGGCGCCGTTGCGGCTGTAATAGAGCACGAGAATGTCGTTCATGAGCCTTTTCGGTGAACGGGTATTATAAGGACCGGGTGCGTGAGCGTGACTTTTTGGCGTGGTTTTGCCCGCTATTCAGGCTGCATCGCGGATCTGTTGTAACGATTGAAGGAGAGAGATTCTTGTTGAGGTTTCCCATCGATCTGGACACAACGAAGCGGCTCGCTGGATTCGTCGCACGTCGTACGGGTGAAGATCGCGTGCCGCAGGTGGCCGGCAGCCTGACATTTACCACCGTGTTGTCGCTCGTGCCGCTTGCGACGGTTGCGTTCGCGCTGTTCACCGCGTTTCCGATCTTCGCTTCGTTTCAGATGTCGTTGCAGGATTTTCTTGCCGCGCACCTGATGCCGTCGCAGATCAACAGCCAGATCTTCAAGTACCTGAACCAGTTTGCATCGAAGGCAAAAGGGCTTACCACGGTCGGCATGATCATCTTGTTCGTCACGTCGGTGATGACCATGATGACCGTCGAATCCGCGTTCAACGTGATCTGGCGCGTGCGCAAATCCCGGCCGTTGGCTCAACGCATCATGGTCTATTGGGCCATCATCACGCTCGGGCCCATCCTGTTCGGCGTGAGCCTGTCGACCTCGTCCTACCTGTTCGCGCAGTCCATTGCATTTGCCGGCTCGCATAATCTCCTGCCGCCAGTGATCGAGTGGGCGCTCGCCAGCGCATCGGTGCCGTTCACGGTGCTAGCGTTCTCGATGCTCTATGTGTTCCTGCCGAATTGCAAAGTGGAGTGGCGCGATGCGCTGGTCGGCGGGCTCGTCGCCGCTATTGCGTTCGAACTGGCGAAGCGCGGTTTCGGTTATTACGTGCGCCGTATTCCGACTTACACCGCCGTGTATGGCGCGTTCGCGGCGTTGCCCGTGTTCCTGTTATGGGTCTATCTGTGCTGGATGATCACGCTGATCGGCGCAATGCTCACGTCGGCGCTGCCGGCTATTCGCATCGGCCAGTTTCATCGAACTGATTTTCCGGGTAGCGATCTGCTCGATGCTCTCGAATTGCTCGCGCGTCTCGCGCAGGCGCGCGAAGCCGGCTTGCCGGGTTACACGGCGCTCGAACTCGCGCGGATGCTGCGTTGTGACATGGATACCTCCATGCGCCTGGTCCGCAAGCTCGATTCTTTGGAGTGGATTGCGAGGCTGGAGAACCTTCGCGTGCCGCGCTATGTGCTGATCGCCAATCCGCAACAGATCACGGTGGCTGGCTTGTTCGACCTCTTTGTGATCGAACGCGAAGAGCTGGATTATCAGTTGCGCCTCGATTCATCGCATATCGACCGTGCCGTATTGATGAGCGCCCTGAGCAACGAGAAACTCGACGTCACGCTCGCCACGCTGGTCGCGGCGCGTTCGGCTTCTCGTCAGGAAGGCACACGCGAGGCGCAAGGGGCGGGGGCCATACCGCATCAAACCGCCTGAAGCATCTTGATCCGACCTAAAGCGAAATCTTGCCGATGCAGATGTCCTTGAACATGACCCAGTCGCCCATCAGGCTGTAGAGCGGATGGCGAAAGGTGGCCGGGCGATTTTTCTCGAAGAAGAAATGGCCGACCCAGGCGAAGCCGTAGCCGCAAATCACGGCAGCAGGAAGCCAGAGCCAGTCGCCAGTGGCGATAGCCATGGCAAGGCAGCCGATCACACCCAGTGAACCGATGAAATGTAGCCGGCGCGACACCACATTGCGGTGCTCCTCGAGATAGTACGGATAGAACTCGGCGAAGCTCGCGAAGTGATCGGAATGTGCGGTTTGGGCCATGACAGTCTCCTTGTCGAGCGTTTCCAGCAGAGGCTCAGCAAGATTCATTTTCCGGCGATTAAGGCCGGTGCGCAACTGCGATTCCCAGGGATCTGGGTACGAATCTGGAAAGAGTGGGAGACCCCCTCCCATCAGGCCAATGGCGCATCGGGGCGAGGGTGGTTAAGCTTGTTTCATGAGCTAGATTCATGAACCTGAAAGTGATCTGTCACCTAAGCCGATCGCGTCGCAAAACTGAATAATGCGCAGAGGGTCGCATCGGGTTGTTCGCTCATCAACGCGTGTCCGGCATTGAGCGTGACCGTTTCGACTGCGACGTCCGCGCGCTTCATCGCGTCGATCAGTGCGCGGCTGGCGCGCGGTGGCGTCATGGCATCGTGGCGACCAGCGATGATTTGTACCGGGCACCGCAATGCCGCTGCCCGTTCAAGTCCCGCCGCATAGGCGTTGCAGGCGTTGAAATCGGTGAGGAAGAGATGAGCTTCGCCGCGCACGGCCACGCGTTCCATCAGCCGCTGGTTGGCGCCATGCAGCCAGAAGCCCGGAGCGGGGCTCGATGGTTTTGCGGCGATCGACGAATGCGACCACTGGTTCACCATCTCGATGGCCTCGGGTTCGCGGTCGCGAGCGGCGTCGAGAAGCGTGTCGGACACGGTCATCGGGAACGCGGTGGCGAGAAGCGCGAGACGGGTGACGCGCGACGGATAGCGCGCGGCGGTATCAAGGGCAATCAATGAGCCCATGCTGTGGCCGATCAGCATCGCCTCGCTGACCTTGGCGGCGTCCAGCAGCGCGATAAGCCAGTCCGCGAGCGCTGCGATGCTTCGCCGCGCCGGGCCCGCACTGCGGCCGTGACCGGGAAGGTCGACTGCGAGCACGTTCAGGCCGTGATGGGCGAAGTAGCGCGTCTGCAGTGCCCAGACGCTGTGATCGTGCTGTGCGCCGTGCACGAACACGGCCACCGGACGTCCCGGCTCGAACGCGTGGCCGCCGGTGTAGGCGTAGGCCGAAGCACCATCGACGTCGAGCATCATGCGCGGCTCCCGCTGGTGCTCGGCGATGCCTTTTGCGATGCCTTGAGCCCGCGTTTGAGGTCGTCGATGAGATCGTCAGGATCCTCCAGGCCGATCGACAGCCGGATACGCCCTGGCGCAATCCCCGCTGCGGCGAGGGCAGCGGCGTCCATGCGGAAATGCGTGGTTGAAGCGGGGTGGATGACGAGGGAGCGTGCGTCGCCGACGTTGGCAAGATGCGAGAACAGCGTTAACGCCTCAATGAAGCGCCGTGCCGCCGCTACGTCGCCGCGAAGATCGAAGCTGAACACAGCGCCCGCGCCGCGCGGCAGCAGGCGTTTTGCGAGCGCATAGTCGCGATGGCTCTCGAGTTCCGGATAAGCCACGCCTTGCACGGCAGGATGCGCGAGCAGGAATTCGACTACCTTTCGCGTGTTGGCGACGTGCCGGTCCATTCGCAACGGCAAGGTTTCGATGCCCTGCAAGAGCTGCCATGCGGCTTGCGGATGCAGACAGGCTCCGAAGTCGCGCAATCCCTCGCGACGGGCGCGCAGCAGGAACGGTGCAACGGTGCTTTCTTCGGCGAAGACCATGCCGTGGAAACCGTCGTAGGGTTCGGTGAATTCGGGGAAGAGATCGGTGGTCGTGAAGTCGAATGTGCCGCCGTCCACCAGTACGCCGCCGATCGTTGTTCCGTGGCCGCCCAGGAATTTCGTCGCCGAGTGATAGACGAAGTCGGCGCCATGCTCGAAGGGACGGAGCAAATAAGGCGTGGTGAAGGTTGAATCGACCAGCAACGGCACGTGATTCGAATGCGCGATTTCCGCGATCGTCTCGATGTCCAGCACATCGAGACCGGGGTTTCCCAGCGTTTCGCCAAACAGCAGGCGCGTGTTGGGCCGAATGGCGGCCCGCCACGCGTCGGAATCGTGCGGCGGCACGAACGTGGTGTCGATACCGAAGCGCCGCAGCGTGTAATGAAGCAGGTTGTGCGAGCCGCCATAAAGCGCGCTCGACGCAACCACGTGCGAGCCCGCGCCCATCAGTGTCGCGATCGCAAGATGCAGCGCGGCCTGTCCGCTGGCGGTTCCGATCGCGCCCACACCGCCTTCCAACGCGGCGACGCGCTCCTCGAACACGGCGACGGTCGGGTTCGAAATGCGCGAATAGACGTGTCCTGAGCGCTCCATGTTGAAGAGCGAAGCGGCGTGGTCGGTGTCGCGAAAGGAGAACGACGTGGTCTGGTAGATCGGCGTAGCGCGAGCGCCGGTGGTAGGGTCGGGCGCAGCGCCGGCGTGCAGCACGAGCGTGTCGAAGCGGTTGGCGGGCATCGTGGGCGGGCTACCATGAGAAAGAGTCATTTATCGTAACATCGGGTGTGGCCGGACAAACTTGGGGTAGACGCCAGCGTTGGCGCTCCACGTCAGGCGTGGCAACGGCAGCCGCGGCCCGGTATGCGCCGACCCGGTGCAAAAGCCCGCCCCGCGTGCTTTTGCAGACAAAACACGGGGTTCTTGCGCGCTTTCTTTTTAAGTGTCTTTCCGCTAGGATCGACAGATATTCAGGCTTTTCGCGAGGAGACAATCATGCGAGTCAGCGACATTTTGAACGTCAAGGGCAACGCGCTCTTCACGGTAACGCCCGATACACCGCTGCACGAAGCGATCAACACAATGGCGTCACACGACATTGGTTCACTGGTGGTGATCGAATACGGCGATCTCGCCGGCATGCTGACGTTTCGGGAGATCATTCTCACACTGAGCGAGAACGGCGGCAGCGTGGGCACATCCACCATCCGTAAGGTCATGGATGACCATCCGATCACGTGTACACCGGAAACGGATGTGAACGAGGTGCGCCGGATGATGCTCGAGCATCACGTTCGTTACCTGCCGGTGATGGAAAAAGGCGTGCTGATGGGCGTGATTTCTTTCTATGACGTCGCCAAGGCCGTGGTGGAAGAGCAGGGTTTCGAGAACAAGATGCTCAAGGCCTATATCCGTGACTGGCCGGAGCAGCAAGAAGAAGCGCGCTGATCCGAGCGTTGCGCGAGTTGCGCTAACCCGGACGAAGCGCATCACCACGTCACGCAAAAATGCGCGCCAGAGCGGCGCGCATTTTTTTCGCCCCTTGGGTCTTACACGAACACGGGCCCGGCGGAGCGTCGCGGTCGTTTCTGGAACCTCAAGCGCCAACACTCTCTCAGCTACCAACTCCAATAATCCATGAGCGAATCATCCGCATCACCGCGCGCGAAAGCAGCCAAGGCTCAACATGGCGACGGTCAATTCCGGCTGTTGCGCGAACGCCGTTTCGCGCCGTTTTTCTGGACGCAATTTCTTGGGGCGCTCAACGACAACGTCTTCAAGGTCGGTTTCACGTCGCTGGTCACGTTTCAGGCTGCGCGCTTTTCAGGCGTCGATCCGAAGACCGCCGCCTTCCTGATCTCCGCTATCTTCATCATCCCGTTCGTTCTCTTTTCCGCGACATCGGGCCAGGTCGCCGATAAATACGAAAAGGCCATGCTCACACGCTTGGTGAAGACGTTCGAAATCGTGGTGATGCTGATCGGCGGCGCGGGTTTCATGTTGCACAGCGCTCCACTGCTTTACGTCTGCACGTTCCTGATGGGTGTCCATTCGACCGTGTTCGGACCCGTGAAATACGCTTATCTGCCACAGCATCTCCAGCCGTCAGAACTTGTAGGAGGCAATGGGCTCGTCGAAATGGGCACGTTCGTGGCTATCCTGATCGGGACGATCATCGGCGGGGCAGCGGCGGGGCTGACCGAGCACGGCGCCATGTTGCTCGCCGGGTGCTGCGTGACGGTTGCGCTGATCGGGCGCGTCGCGTCGGGTTTCGTGCCGAAAACCGCGGCGCTGCAACCCGATCTCAAGATCAACTGGAACCCGTTCAGCGAGACGTGGCGCAACCTCGCGCTTGCGCGGCAAGACCGCACCGTGTTCCTGAGCCTGCTCGGGATTTCGTGGCTGTGGTTCGTCGGTGCGACGTTTCTCACGTCGTTTTTCAACTTCGCGAAGGACGTGCTGTCGGCGAATCCGGATGTCGTGACCGTTCTGCTCGGCACGTTTTCGATCGGTATCGGGATCGGTTCACTCATGTGCGAAAAGCTCTCGAAGCGCCGCGTCGAGATCGGACTTGTTCCGCTTGGGTCCATCGGGATCAGCGTCTTCGCCATTGATCTGTTTTTTGCCAGCCACGGCATTGCACCGGCCGGTCATCTGATGGGCGTCAGCGAGTTTCTTCAGATCGGCGTGCACTGGCGCATCCTGGCCGACCTGTTCCTGCTCGCCATGTTCGGTGGCTTTTACAGCGTGCCGCTCTACGCGCTGATCCAGTCGCGCAGCCAACCGACGCACCGCGCGCGCATCATTGCCGCGAACAACATTCTCAACTCGTTTTTCATGATCGTCTCGGCGCTGATGGCCATGGGATTGACGTCGGCGGGTGTAGGCATTCCGGGGCTGTTTCTCACCACGGCGTTGCTCAATATCGTGGTGGCCGTGTATATCTATTCGCTCGTACCCGAGTTCCTGCTGCGCTTTCTCGCGTGGATTCTCGTGCACACGTTCTACCGGATCAGGCTCGTGAACGCCGAGCGCATCCCTGAGCAAGGGGCGGCCGTGCTGGTGTGCAATCACGTGAGTTTCGTCGATGCCATTGTGATCATGTCGGAAAGTCCGCGGCCGATCCGCTTTGTCATGGATCACCGGATTTTCCGCTCGCCGCTGGTCGGCTGGCTGTTCCGCCATGTCAAGGCCATTCCGATTGCGCCCGCTCACGAAGACGCGAAGTTGCTGGAAAAAGCTTACGACGCCTGCGGCCGCGCGCTCGCTGAGGGCGATCTGGTCTGCATCTTCCCGGAGGGCAAGCTCACCCGAACCGGTGATATCAACCCGTTTCGCCATGGCTTCAGTGAAATTCTCAAGCGCCATTCGGCGCCGGTCGTGCCTATCGCGTTGCGTGGCCTGTGGGGCAGTGTTTTTTCGCGCCACGATGACAACCGCTGGCCGCGTCCGGTCCAGCGCGGCGTGATGAGTCGCCTGACGTTGGCGGTGGGTGAGCCGATCGATCCCGCCGAGGCCACGCCGGAACATCTGCAACAGGTGGTCGCGATGCTGCGAGGCGCCCGCAAATAGGCGTTGAGCGGGGCGTGAGGGAACTCAAAGCGTGCCCGGCTGGCATAATATTGGATCTTTCGCTCTTTCAGGACGACGCTCATGTCCGGCAATACTCTCGGCACGCTTTTCACCGTCACGAACTTCGGCGAGTCGCACGGTCCCGCGATCGGCTGCGTGATCGACGGCTGCCCGCCGGGCATGGAGTTATCTGAGGCGGATATCCAGATCGAACTGGACCGGCGCAAACCGGGTACCTCGCGGCATGTGACGCAGCGTCAGGAAGCGGATCAGGTCGAGGTTCTTTCGGGCGTGTTCGAAGGCAAAACGACCGGCACGCCGATCGCCTTGCTCATCCGCAACACGGATCAGCGCAGCAAGGATTACGGCAACATTGTCGAAACGTTTCGTCCCGGACACGCCGACTACACCTATTGGCAGAAGTACGGCATCCGCGATTATCGCGGCGGTGGACGTTCGTCGGCTCGGCTGACTGCGCCGACTGTGGCGGCCGGCGCGGTAGCGAAGAAATGGCTGCGTGAACGGATGGGCATCGAAACACGCGGCTTCATGAGCGCGCTGGGTGAGATCGCAATTCCGTTTGTCGCGTGGGAGCACGTGCGCGAAAACCCGTTTTTCTCGCCGAATGCAGAGATCGTGCCGCGTCTCGAGGAGTACATGGACGCGCTGCGCAAGGACGGCGATTCCATCGGCGCGCGCATCGGCGTGATGGCGACGGGCGTGCCGGCTGGACTGGGCGAACCTCTCTATGACCGCCTCGACGCCGATATCGCGAAAGCGATGATGGGCATCAACGCGGTGAAAGGCGTTGAGATCGGCGCGGGCTTCGCCAGCGTCGCGCAACGCGGTTCGGTTCATGGCGACGAAATGACGCCTGCGGGGTTCGCGGCGAACAATGCGGGTGGCGTGCTCGGCGGCATTTCGAGCGGCCAGGACATCACCGTATCGATTGCGATCAAGCCGACGTCGAGCATCCGCACGCCGCGTGAATCCATCGATAAAGCCGGGCATTCCGCGACGGTGGAAACCTTCGGCCGCCATGATCCGTGTGTTGGTATTCGCGCGACGCCTATCGCTGAAGCGCTGCTCGCGCTCGTGCTGATCGATCATGCGTTGCGGCACCGCGCGCAGAACGGCGATGTTGTGACGACGACGCCTCATATCGCGGCGCACATCGCTAAATGAAATAGCGCCGGTTCTAAACTAAAGAACCGGCGCTTTTCTTAAAGCCTCAAATCCGAACGATCACATATTCGGATAATTTGGCCCGCCGCCGCCCTCGGGCGGCACCCACACAATATTCTGCGTCGGGTCTTTGATATCGCAGGTCTTGCAGTGCACGCAGTTCTGCGCATTGATCTGCAGGCGTTCGCTACCATCATCGTTCTTCACGAACTCGTACACCTGCGCCGGGCAATACCGGCCTTCCGGTCCCGCGTACGTGCGCAAATTCACATCCACCGGTACCGATGCATCCTTCAGCGTCAAATGCGCCGGCTGGTTTTCCTCGTGATTCGTATTCGATATGAACACCGACGCCAGCCGGTCAAACGTCAGCTTCCCATCCGGCTTCGGATAAACAATCGGCTTGCATTGCGACGCGGGTTTGAGCGTTTCGTTATCGGCGTGCTGATGATGCAATGTCCACGGCACATTGCCGCCCAATACCTTCTGCTCGAGCCCGACCATCAGCGTGCCGAGATACAAACCCTTGCTCATCCACTGCTTGAAATTGCGTGCGCGATAGAGTTCGGTCTTGAGCCACGAGCTATCGAAAGCGTCGGGGTAAGCGGTCAGTTCGTCCGCTTGACGACCGGCCTGCACTGCATCGAACGCGGCTTCGGCGGCCATCTTCCCGGATTTGATCGCGGCGTGACTGCCCTTGATCCGCGATGCATTCAGGAAGCCGGCATCGTCGCCAGCCAGCGCTCCACCCGGGAACACCAGCTTCGGCAACGACATTAAACCACCGGCCGTGATCGCCCGTGCGCCATAGGACACACGCTTGCCGCCTTCGAGGAAGGTGCGAATAGCCGGATGTGTCTTGTAGCGCTGGAATTCCTCGAACGGCGACAGGTACGGATTCGAATACCCCAGTCCGACGACAAAACCCACCATCACCTGGTTATCGTCCATGTGATAGAGGAACGAGCCACCGTAGGTATCGTTTTCCAACGGCCAGCCGGCGGTGTGGATCACCAGACCCGGTTTATGTTTCGACGGATCGATCTGCCACAGCTCTTTAATACCGAGGCCATAGACTTGCGGATCGGCGTCGCGAGCGAGCTTGAATTTATCGGTGAGCTGACGGCCCAGATTCCCCCGCGCGCCTTCGCAGAACAGCGTGTATTTGGCGTGCAGTTCCATGCCGAGCTGGAAGTTGGCGGTTGGCTCGCCGTCCTTGCCCACGCCCATGTTGCCCGTGGCCACGCCGCGCACGGCGCCCTCTTCGGTGTAGAGCACCTCGGCCGCGGGGAAGCCCGGGAATATCTCCACGCCCAGCGCTTCGGCTTGTTGCCCCAGCCAGCGTGTGACGTTCGCCAGGCTCACCACATAATTGCCATGGTTCTTGAAGTTGTCGGGAAGCAGCCAGTTCGGCACCTGCTTCGCGCTGTCCTTCGACAGGAACAGGAAGCGATCCTCGGTGACTTCCACATCGAGCGGCGCGCCCTGGGTCTTCCAGTCGGGCAGCAGTTCGCTCAACCCGCGCGGGTCCATCACGGCCCCCGAGAGGATGTGCGCACCGATCTCGGAGCCTTTCTCCAGCACGCAGACGCCCAGTTCGATGCCTTTTTCCTGCGCGAGCTGCTTCAGCCGGATAGCCGCCGATAATCCCGCAGGACCGCCGCCCACGATCACGACGTCGTACTCCATTGACTCACGGGGACCGTACTGCTCGATGAGACTCTCCGGGGTCATCCAATGCTCCTGTCTAACGTTAGAATGCTTTTTTTGGGGATCGCGTATTGTCAGGGAACCCATGGTAGGGCGCAACCGGCGTTCCCATTATTAGCACGATCGTATTATTTCACGATAACATATCGGCTGCCTCGATTCGACGCTGATTCGGAGCGAACGGTGTCAAGACGGTTCGATCCGGGCACCTCAATCGCTTTCAACCAAGGAAAAACAATGGGCCGTTCGATCAACCTGGAAGGCAAATGCGCGCTGATCACCGGCGCCTCCAGCGGACTTGGCAAGCGCTTTGCGCAAGTATTGTCGCAGGCGGGCGCCCGCGTCGTGCTGGCAAGCCGGCGCACCGAGCGCCTCAAGGAACTGCGCGCTGAGATCGAGGCGTCCGGCGGTGCGGCTCACGTCGTGTCGCTCGACGTCACCGATTATCAAAGCATCAAGTCGGCCGTCGCACACGCGGAGACGGAGGCCGGCATGATCGACATTCTCGTGAACAATTCGGGCGTCTCGACCCAGCAAAAGCTCACGGACGTCACGCCGTCGGACTTCGATTTCGTTTTCGATACCAACACCCGCGGCGCATTTTTCGTCGCCCAGGAAGTGGCTAAGCGGATGATCATGCGTGGCAACGGCACAGGCAAGCCGGGTTACCGGATCATCAATATCGCGTCCATGGCGGGGCTCAAGACCTTGCCGCAGATCGGCATCTATTCCATGAGCAAGGCCGCCGTCATTCATATGACGAAGGCAATGGCGCAGGAATGGGGCCGTCACGGCATCAACGTGAACGCGATCTGCCCGGGTTATATCGATACCGAACTCAATCACCATCACTGGAAGAGCGAGGCGGGGCAAAAACTGCTGGCCATGTTGCCGCGCCGCCGGGTGGGAACGCCTGAAGACCTGGATGGTTTGCTGCTGCTGCTTGCCGCCGACGAATCCCAGTTCATTAACGGCTCGGTGATCGCCGCGGACGACGGGTTTGGCCTATGAGCCAGGTTTTCGACCAAGTATCCGCGACGAAGACGGACGGTTTTCATCGCGTATTCGAACTATCCATGCCGCTGCGGTGGGGCGACATGGACGCATTCGGCCACGTCAACAACACGGTGTACTTCCGTTTCATGGAAGAGGTGCGGATCTCGTGGTTCCGGCAATTGGCTATTGCAGGCGCCAATGTCGAAGGGCAGGGGCCGGTGATCGTGAATGCATCGATGGAATTCCTGAGGCAGCTCCACTATCCCGGCAATGTAATCGGCAGCATGTTTGTCGGACCACCCGGGCGCAGCAGTTTTGACACGCGCTTCGAGCTGTTTCGTGCCGACGATCCCACCACGCTCTACGCCCGGGGCACGGCGAAATGCGTGTGGATCGACTATGCGGCGGCGAAATCGGTGCAGATTCCTGAGCTGCTGCGTCACGCGATCGAAACGGCGGCGCCGGGTCTCCAATCACGCGGCTAGTCGCCCAGCAGGCGCTGCAGCAGCTCGGTCGCGTTTCCCGTGTCGTATTTGCGCATGAGTTTTGCCCGGTAGATGTCCACGGTCCGCGGGCTGATATCCAGCGCGCGGCCGATTTGCTTGCTGGTCTTGCCCGTGACGAGCTGCGCGGCAATTTCGCGTTCGCGCGGCGTGAGTTCGATGGCAACCCGCCGGGTTGCGCTCAAATCCTCGAAGGTCCAGACGCCGGCGGCGTGGGGTGCGCTCAGATCGAGTGAACGCCCGGTCACATGGCACCAGAACAGTTCCCCGTTTGCCCGTTTCATGATGCGGTCGTCCGCGTAACTGCCCTGGCGCTGCATCAACGCGGCAATGCGGGCGCCGATCCGCTCGAATTCCACCGGCGACGGATACAGCACTTCAAACGAGCGGCCCAGCAGGGCTTCCGGCGCGACGCCGAAAATCGCGCAGAGCTGCGCATTGCAGTCTTCGATGATCCGTTTCCGTGACAACACCAGTCCGACCGGCGCAAGATGAAACGCTGTTTGGTAATCCAGTTGAGGCATTTGGCTGGCGCGACTCGCGTTTAACTATTTCGTCGCCGTGCAGTACGGCAATTACTTATGTATTTTTGCGTATTGTGCCGGATCGATCCGGCGTCGTACTCTTTTGCCACGTCAGAAGGTCGTCTCGCGCTATGCAAACCGGCAGCGCGGACGGCTTAAATAAACGGATTTCATCCAGATCAGGAAGGGACAAACAGATGAACAAGGTCTATCCCAGCGCGAAAGAGGCGCTCGATGGCATCGTGAAGGACGGCCAGACGTTTGCCGTCGGCGGTTTCGGCCTGTGCGGCATTCCCGAAGCGCTAATCGCGGCATTGCGCGACACGGGCGTCCAGGGCATCACGTGCATCAGCAATAACGCGGGCGTCGATGGCTTCGGACTTGGGCTGCTGCTCGAAACCCGTCAGGTCAAGAAGATGATTTCGTCGTACGTGGGCGAGAACAAGGAATTCGAGCGCCAGTATCTGGCCGGCGAACTCGAACTCGAATTCACGCCGCAAGGCACGCTGGCCGAAAAGCTGCGCGCGGGCGGCTCGGGCATACCGGCGTTCTTCACCAACACGGGCTACGGCACGGTGATCGCGGAAGGCAAGGAAACGCGTCAATTTGGCGAAAACCACTACGTGCTCGAACATTCGCTTACCGCCGATGTAGCGCTCGTGAAAGCGTGGAAAGCCGATAAATCGGGCAATTTGATTTATCGCCGCACCGCCCGCAACTTCAACCCGATGTGCGCGATGGCCGGCAAGATCACCGTGGTCGAGGTGGAGGAAATCGTGGAAACGGGCGCACTCGATCCCGACGCCATTCACACGCCGGGCATTTTCGTGCAGCGCATCGTGCTGAACGCACATCCGGAAAAACGCATTGAACAACGCGTCGTGCGCGCGAAAGGAGACTGATCATGGCATGGGACCGGAACCAGATGGCCGCGCGGGCGGGCAAGGAATTGCAGGACGGTTTTTACGTGAACCTGGGCATCGGACTGCCCACGCTGGTGGCGAACTTCGTGCCCGAAGGCATGGAAGTGTGGTTGCAATCGGAGAATGGCTTGCTCGGCATCGGGCCGTCGCCGACGGAAGAAGAAGTCGACGCCGATTTGATCAACGCCGGCAAGCAAACGGTAACGACGCTGCCGGGATCGTCGATTTTTTCGTCGGCGGATTCGTTCGCGATGATCCGTGGCGGGCACGTGAACCTGGCCATCCTGGGCGCCATGCAGATCAGCAAGACGGGCGACCTGGCCAACTGGATGATCCCCGGCAAGATGATCAAGGGCATGGGCGGCGCGATGGACCTGGTCGCGGGCGTGAAGCGCGTGATCGTGTTGATGGAGCACGTGGCGAAGGGCGACCAGCACAAGATTCTCGAGGCGTGCACGTTGCCGCTGACGGGTGTGGGCGTGGTCGACCGGATCATCACGGATCTTGGCGTGATCGACGTAACCGATACTGGACTGAAACTGGTCGAACTGGCGCCGGGTGTCAGCGTGCAAGAGATCCAGCAGAAAACGGGCGCGCCGTTGGATGTGAGCGGCGTTAAGTAAGGTTTTTCTGCACTGACGCCGGTTTATGTTGCCGGCCGCAATAGGCCGTTCTGACGTGAGTTGGAACGGCCTTTGTATTTGTGTCGCGCGGCTCTTGAGTCGGGCGGCACGGGTAAGGCGGCTGGCGTTTCAGGTTCGTATGACTTTGCTTGAGGCAGATCGGCTAACGCTGCGGCGTCGCACCGAAGCGAGCCCGGCAAAGCGTTTACAATCGATTGCAGTTGAGTTGCCCCATGCAGCAGCGTCATCGTACCGAGGAAAACCTTATGTCCGCGTCTATCGTCGAAGCTGCGCTTTCATTTGTTCCCACACCGCGCCAACGCCACGTGCAGTGCGTGAGCCCCTCGGGCCTGCATCGCATGGCTTATACCGAATGGGGCGATCCGGCGAACCCGCGCGTGCTCGTGTGCGTGCATGGGCTGACGCGCTCGGGCAGGGACTTCGACGAGGTAGCGAAGGCGCTCGGCCGCGAGTATCGGGTGGTGTGTCCGGACGTGGTCGGGCGAGGTTTGTCGGACTGGCTCGCCGATCCGAAACATTACGCGGTGCCGCAGTACGTGTCGGACATGGTTGCGCTCATTGCGCGGCTGAACGTGGAAACGGTGGACTGGTTCGGCACGTCGATGGGCGGCCTGATCGGGCTGGGGCTCGCCGGAATGCCGAATTCGCCTATTCGGAAAATGTTGCTGAACGACGTTGGGCCGCATGTTGAACCGGTGGCGCTCGAGCGTATCGGCACCTATCTTGGAAAGGACGAGACATTCGCTACGCTGCAAGAAGGGATCGACAACGCTGCACTGCTCGCCGCGTTTTTCGGACCGCTGACGGCCGATGAATGGCGCGCGATCAACACGCCGTTGATGCAGGAGCGCGAGGGCCGTTGGGGGTATCGATACGACCCGAAAATTGCGGTCCCTTTCGCTGCTGCGGACGAGAATGCGGCCGCGCTCGGTGAAGCGATCCTGTGGCGTTCGCTCGCGGCGATCCAGCATCCGGTGCTCGTCGTTCGAGGCGAACATTCGGATTTGCTATCGCGCGAGACGGTAGAAAAAATGGTCGCGAGCGGGCAGGCCGTGACGAGCAGGCAGATCGCAGGCGTGGGCCACGCGCCGGCGTTTCTGGCGCCCGATCAGATCGAGATCGCGTACCGGTTCTTCCTCGATACTGAAGCGTCCAAGGCATAATATCGGGCTTTGTGCAGTTTTTTGACAACTCACTCTCAGGAACAGTCATGGCAGTCATTCGTCACCATGTCGGCGCGCGTCTTTCCGAAATCGCAATCCACAACGGCACCATTTATCTTGCCGGCCAGATTGCCGAAGACACCGATCAGGACATCACGGGCCAGACCCGCGAAGTGCTCGGCCATATCGACCGTTTGCTGGCCGAAGCCGGCAGCGACAAGACCCAGTTGTTGTCGGTGCAGATCTATCTGTCCGACATGGTCAATTTCGCCGCCATGAACGCGGCATGGGACATGTGGGTTCCGGAAGGCAATGCGCCGCCGCGGGCTACCGTGGAATCGAAGCTTGCCAATCCGGCATGCCTCGTGGAAGTGGTGGTCGTGGCTGCCTTGCGTAGCTGAATAGCTGAGTAGCCAAGCCCCGACTTCACGCGCACTGAACAAAGCATGACCGATACCGCCGTTTCCCCCGCAGTGATACCCGAGCCGTCCTTTGACGACGCGCTCGCGTTCGTGCGCGAACATGCGGGTGATGCACGGTTGACCAGCGGGGAATTGCTGGTTGAGCACGCGGCCGGCACGGCGCGGATCATGCAAACCTTGAACGTCGATGCGGCGGCTATCGCCGCGGCGGCGCTGTTCGCGATTGCACCGCATATCGACGATCCCGAGCGCGTGATCAGCGAGCGTTTCGGCGCGGAAGTGCAGAGCCTCGTCGCCGATGTCCGCAAGCTGTGGCGGCTCGGTTCGGTCAGCTCGCGGGCCACGCAGGCAACGTTGCCGGAAACGGGCCGCGACGCGCAAGCCGCGCGCCGGGCCCAGGTGGAAGCGCTGCGCAAGATGCTGCTCGCGTTCGCGCAGGATATTCGCGTGGTGTTGATCCGGCTGGCTTCGCGGCTCCAGTCATTGCGCTACTACGCGGCGAACAAGCTCGACCCATCGCCGGACGTGCCGCGTGAGACGCTCGAAATCTATGCGCCGCTCGCGAACCGGCTCGGCATCTGGCAACTGAAGTGGGAACTGGAGGACCTCGCGTTTCGCTTCGAGGAGCCGCCCACTTACAAGCGCATCGCAAAGTTGCTCGACGAGAAACGCGTCGAGCGTGAAGCCTATGTGACCGACGCCATCGCTCGCTTGCAGAAGGAGCTGGCCACCGCGCACATCCGGGCGGAAGTGAGCGGCCGGCCGAAGCACATCTACAGCATCTGGAAAAAGATGCGCGGCAAGGAACTGGATTTTTCCGAGGTGAACGACGTGCGCGCGTTTCGCGTGATTGTCGACGACATCAAGGATTGCTACACCGTGCTCGGCATCGTCCATAACCTGTGGCAGCCAGTGCCACGGGAATTCGACGACTACATTTCGCGGCCGAAGCCGAATGGGTACAAGTCGCTGCATACGGTGGTGGTTGGCGACGACGGCCGTGCGTTCGAAGTCCAGATCCGCACGCAGGAAATGCACGGATTCGCCGAATATGGCGTGGCGGCGCACTGGCGCTACAAGGAAGCCGGCACACGCGCGTACGGCGGCCAGGTCACGGCCGACGACAAGTACGACGAGAAAATCGCGTGGCTGCGCCAATTGCTGGCGTGGAAAGAAGACGTTTCCGAGGGCGACCAGCCGCAGGCGGGCGCGCAACCGTGGCAGCATTTGCGCGACGCCACACTCGACGACGACCACATTTACGTGCTCACGCCCCAGGCGCGTGTGATCGCGATGCCACAAGGCTCGACGGCCGTCGACTTCGCCTATCACCTGCACAGCGAGCTTGGGCATCGTTGCCGCGGCGCTCGCGTCGACGGGGCCATGGTGCCGCTCAACACGCCGCTGCAGAACGGCCAGACGGTCGAGATCGTCGCAGTGAAGGAGGGTGGGCCGTCGCGCGACTGGCTCAACCCCTTGCTCGGCTATTTGCACAGCCCGCGCGCACGGCAAAAGGTGCGCGCGTGGTTCAACGCGGTCGATTCTGAGGAGAACATCGCGAACGGGCGCGCGCTCGTTGAAAAGACGTTGCAGCGTGAAGGCAAGACATCCGTCAATCTGGATCAACTGGCATCGAAGCTCGGCTTCAAGACGCCCGACGATCTGTACGCGGTTGTCGCCAAGGAAGAGTTCAGCCTGCGCAACATCGAGCAGGCGCTGCACGACAGCCCGCCGCCAGAGCCCGAGGTCGAAGCGCCGGCGCAGTTCGAAAAGCGCAGCAGCGGCCAAAGCGTGGCGCAGGGCGCGTCTACGGGTGTGCTGGTTGTGGGCGTGGATGCGTTGCTCACGCAACTCGCCCGGTGCTGTCGTCCGGCTCCTCCCGACCGCATCTCGGGCTTTGTCACACGCGGCAAGGGCATGTCGATTCACCGCAGCGACTGCGCCACCTTCCAGCGCATGGCCGAGCGCTCGCCCGAACGGGTGCTCGAAACGGCCTGGTCCGCTGACGTGATGAGCGGGCGCGGATCGTCGGTGTATCCGGTCGATCTCGCCGTGGAGTCAAACGATCGGCAAGGTTTGCTGCGCGACATTTCCGAAGTCTTCGCGCGCGAGAAGATGAACGTGACCGGCGTGAAGACGCAGAGCCGGCGCAACGTCGCGTACATGCAATTTACCGTCGAGGTCTCGAGCGCCGCGCAGATTCAGCGCGCGTGCTCGTTGCTCAGCGACGTGCAGGGCGTAGTGCGCGCGTCGAGACGGGCCTGAAGCCGTTCGCCTGAAGGAAAGCGGGCAGGGCCTCATGCCCTTAACGCTTTGATCATGCCCTTAACGCTTTGATCATGCCCTTAACGCTTTGAATTTGAAGCGCATTGTTGATGCTTCTTAAACGTATCGACGAATATCTTCAGTGTCATCGCATGAAAGCACTTGCCAGTATTCAAAACGCACCATATAATTTCGCTTCTTCAGGCTCGTAGCTCAGCTGGTTAGAGCACCACCTTGACATGGTGGGGGTCGTTGGTTCGAGTCCAATCGAGCCTACCAACGAAAGTGAAATTCCGGTTTGTGCCGGTTTTTCAAAACTGCAGCAAGCGTCTTGGCGCGACAGGCAAATGAACAAGATGGCACCGCGAACGTTGACCGAAACAACTTCGGAGCGACGCTAGTCGAGGACCACTTTCGCCTTTGCAGTTTGTAGGAAAGTGAATGCGGCCCCTCGAAAAGTGGGGCCGCATTTTTTTTGCCTTCGCGCGTTCGACTCGCGCCTTGCAAGGCATTGTTGAATGAACTTGGGCGCCGGCTGGCGGCGTCTTGGAGAACGAAATGGTTTCGATACGTTTGCCCGACGGGTCAGTTCGACAGTACGACCACCCTGTGACGGTTGCGGAGGTCGCCGCCTCGATCGGCGCAGGTCTCGCGAAGGCTGCGCTCGGCGGTAAGCTCGACGGCGAACTCGTCGATACGTCCACGCTGATCGATCACGACGCGTCGCTTTCCATCGTCACGGAAAAGGACACCGACGGTCTCGACATCATTCGTCACTCCACGGCGCATTTGCTCGCCTACGCGGTCAAGGATCTGTATCCCGACGCGCAGGTGACAATCGGCCCGGTGATTGAAAACGGCTTCTACTACGACTTCGCGTACAGCCGTCCCTTCACGCCGGAAGATCTCGAGAAGATCGAAAAGCGCATGGCCGAGATCGCGAAGAAGGACGAGCCGGTCTCGCGCCGCGTGGTGACGCGCGGTGAAGCCATCGACTACTTCAAGAGCATCGGCGAGAAGTACAAGGCCGAGATCATCGAATCGATCCCGTCCTCCGACGACATCAAGCTCTACTCGCACGGCGCTTTCACCGACCTCTGCCGCGGCCCGCACGTGCCGTCCACGGGCAAGCTGAAGGTCTTCAAGCTGATGAAGGTCGCAGGCGCGTACTGGCGCGGCGATTCAAAGAACGAACAGTTGCAGCGTATCTACGGCACGGCCTGGACGAAGAAGGAAGACCAGGAAGCGTATCTGCACATGCTCGAGGAAGCCGAGAAGCGCGATCACCGCAAGCTCGCCAAGCAACTCGACCTGTTCCATCTGCAGGAAGAAGCGCCGGGTATGGTGTTCTGGCATCCGAAGGGCTGGGCGATCTGGCAACAAGTCGAGCAATACATCCGCCGCCGGTTGGGCGAGGTCGGTTATCTCGAAATCAAGACGCCGATGATCATGGACCGCTCGCTGTGGGAAGCGTCGGGTCACTGGCAGAACTATCGTGAAAACATGTTCACGACGGAGTCGGAGAAGCGCGATTACGCGATCAAGCCGATGAACTGCCCTGGCCACGTGCAGGTGTTCAATCACGGCCTGCGTTCGTATCGCGATCTGCCGCTGCGTTACGCGGAATTTGGCTCGTGCCATCGGAATGAGGCCTCGGGTGCGTTGCATGGCCTGATGCGCGTGCGCGGCTTCGTCCAGGACGACGCGCACATTTTCTGCACGGAAGACCAGTTCATTGAAGAGTCGATTGCGTTCAACACGCTCGCGATGAGCATCTACAAGGATTTCGGCTTCGATCACATCGACATCAAGTTGTCGTTGCGTCCCGATGCGCGTGCCGGCACTGACGAAACCTGGGATCGCGCCGAACAAGGTCTGCGCGACGCGCTGACGGCGTGCGGGCTGACGTGGGAAGAATTGCCGGGCGAGGGTGCCTTCTACGGTCCGAAGATCGAGTACCACATCAAGGACGCGCTTGGCCGGTCGTGGCAATGCGGCACGTTGCAGCTCGACATGGTGCTGCCGGAGCGCCTTGGCGCCGAATACGTGGCGGAAGACAACAGCCGCAAGCGTCCGGTGATGTTGCACCGTGCAATCGTCGGATCGATGGAACGTTTCCTCGGCATTCTGATCGAGCACCACGCTGGTGCAATGCCGTCCTGGCTCGCGCCAGTGCAGGCTGTGGTCCTGAATATCGCTGAAAGTCAGGCTGAATATGCACTGCAACTGACCCAATCGTTGCAAAAACAAGGGCTTAGAGTAGAGAGCGATTTGCGCAACGAGAAGATTAGCTATAAAATACGGGAGCACACGCTGCAGAAGGTCCCGTATTTGCTGGTTGTCGGAGACAAGGAGCGTGAGGCGCAAACCGTAGCCGTGCGTGCTCGTGGCGGTATCGATGCTGGCGTGATGCCAGCCGATGCATTCCTTGAGCGTCTGCAGCAGGACGTGCAGGCGTACAAGTAAGCCCACCCGCAGCGCGGCTAGTTTTTTTGAATTTTTAGAGGAAACGTAACATCGCTACTGATAAGTCTGCACATCGCATCAACGGGGAAATCACTGCACCGGAAGTGCGCTTGGTCGGAGTGGACAACGAGCCGCTCGGAATCGTGAAACTGGCCGATGCTTTCCGCATGTCGGAACAGCAGGACGTGGATCTTGTCGAAATTGCGCCGCAGGCTGTTCCGCCTGTTTGCCGGTTGATGGATTACGGTAAGTTCAAGTACTCGGAAGCGAAGAAGCAGCACGAGGCGAAACTCAAGCAGAAGATCGTTCAGGTCAAGGAAGTCAAGTTCCGGCCGGGCACCGACGACGGTGACTACAACGTGAAACTGCGTAACCTCACGCGCTTCCTCGAAGATGGCGACAAGACGAAAATCACGTTGCGTTTTCGCGGTCGGGAAATGGCTCACCAGGAAATCGGCATGCGCGTGCTTGAGCGGTTGAAGACCGATCTCGAAGAGCACGGTCAGGTCGAGCAAATGCCGAAGATGGAAGGGCGCCAGATGATCATGGTCATGGCGCCGAAGAAAAAGAAGTAACTGATGGATCGCGCGGCTTGGGGTCGTTTCAAGGTCTGCGCGGCATCGGTAAAGCGGGTTTCAGAGCATCGCCGGGTAACCGGTGACACTCATGAAAAAGCGGTGGCTGTTAACAGTCTGCCGCTCATAAGTGGTATGTGGGTTTCGAAGGGCGGGTCAGGATCGAATGGATCGACCGCACACCCATATCCATCAAATAAACTGGAGTAGTTTCATGCCGAAGATGAAGACCAAGAAGAGTGCTGCAAAGCGCTTCGTGGTGCGTCCGGGCGGTACCGTCAAGCGCGGTCAAGCCTTCAAGCGCCACATCCTGACGAAGAAGACCACCAAGGTCAAACGCCATTTGCGCGGTTCCACGGCTGTTCATCATGCAGATATGAACTCCGTGCGCGCAATGCTGCCGTTCGCTTAACCCTTAACTGACACTCACAGGAGCGCATTATGCCTAGAGTCAAACGTGGGGTTACCGCACGGGCCCGTCACAAGAAGATCATCAAGCTGGCCAAGGGTTACCGCGGCCGTCGCAATAACGTCTATCGCATCGCCAAGCAAGCGGTCATGCGCGCCGGGCAATATGCCTATCGCGATCGCCGCAACAAGAAGCGTGTGTTCCGTGCTTTGTGGATCACGCGTATCAACGCTGCGGTGCGTCAGCACGACATGACGTACAGCGTGTTCATCAACGGCCTGAAGAAGGCTTCGATCGAACTCGACCGCAAGGTGCTGGCCGACATGGCTGTGTTCGACAAGGCTGCTTTTGCTGCGATCGTCAAGCAAGTAAAAGCCGCCGTTGCAGCCTGATCGAGCTTGTTAGCAAGATTGGTACTGCGTGGTTCGTTGTAGCGTTGTTCTTGACTGGACAGCGCAACGACCGTAAACGGGGCTCTTGTCGAGCCCCGTTTTTGTTGGTGAAGCCGGGTTGACGCGCGACGTGTAAGCATCGCGCAAACATCGGCCCGGAAACGATCAGAAGAACTTTGACGCTGAAATGATGGGATCAATGGATCTGGACCAGATTGTCGCCGACGCGCGAAATGCCTTCGAACACGCCGCCGACGCGGCCACGCTCGAAAACGAAAAGGCCCGCTTTCTTGGCAAGTCCGGGGTGCTCACGGAACTGCTGAAAGGCTTGGGCAAACTCGACCCGGAAGCCCGCAAGACCGAAGGCGCACGCATCAACGCGGTCAAGCAACAGGTGGAAGCAGCACTGAACGCGCGCCGTCAGGCGCTGGCCGATGTGTTGCTCAATCAGCGGCTGGCATCGGAATCGATCGATGTCACCTTGCCTGGCCGCGGTCTTGGCGCTGGCAGCCTGCATCCGGTGATGCGCACGTGGGAACGCGTGGAACAGATTTTCAGCACGATTGGTTTCGATGTGGCCGATGGCCCCGAGATCGAAACGGACTGGTACAACTTCACTGCGCTGAACAGCCCGGAAAATCATCCGGCGCGTTCGATGCAGGACACGTTTTATATCGACGGGAAGGATGCGGATGGCCGGCAACTGCTGCTGCGCACGCATACCAGCCCGATGCAAGTGCGCTACGCGCGCATGAATAAACCGCCGATCAAGGTGATCGTGCCGGGCCGGACGTATCGGGTGGACAGCGACGCCACGCATTCGCCAATGTTCAATCAGGTCGAAGGTTTGTGGATCGACGAGAACATCAGCTTTGCCGACTTGAAGGGCGTGTACTCCGACTTCCTGAAGAAATTTTTCGAGCGCGATGACATTCTCGTGCGCTTCCGGCCGTCGTATTTTCCGTTTACCGAGCCGTCTGCCGAAATCGACATGATGTTCGAGCAGGGCAAGAACGCCGGTAAATGGCTCGAAATTTCGGGCTCGGGGCAAGTTCATCCGAACGTGATCCGCAACATGGGACTCGACCCAGAACGCTATATCGGTTTTGCATTCGGCAGCGGCCTCGAACGCCTGACGATGCTGCGCTACGGCGTGCAGGATCTGCGCCTTTTCTTCGAAAACGATCTGCGTTTCCTCGAGCAATTTGCCTGACGCTTATTGCTGCGAGCCGTGGTCTGGACGCAGTAGTCCAGACACAGACACCACTCATTTCGAACTAGACACACATGCAATTCCCGGAATCCTGGCTTAGAACTTTCGTCGATCCCAAGCTCTCGACCGACGAACTCTCGCACGCGCTGACCATGGCGGGTCTCGAAGTGGAAGGCCTCTCGCCCGTCGCGCCGCCGACCACGAAGATTGTCGTCGGGCAGGTGCTGGAAGTGGCGAAGCACCCGAACGCCGACAAGCTCAACGTTTGTCAGGTCGACGCCGGCACCGGCGAGACGCTGAACATCGTGTGCGGTGCGCCGAACGTGTCGCCGGGCATCAAGGTGCCGGTCGCGCTGGTCGGCGCCGAATTGCCGCCGGCCGAAGCGGGCGGTGCGCCGTTCGCGATCAAGCTGTCCAAGTTGCGCGGCGTGGAAAGCCAGGGCATGTTGTGCTCGGCACGTGAACTGAAGCTGTCGGAAGATCACAGCGGTTTGCTGATCCTGCCCGCCGATACCCCGATTGGCCAGGACATCCGCCAAACGCTCAATCTCGACGACACCGTTTTCGAGATCAAACTCACACCGAACAAGGCCGATTGTTTGTCGGTATTCGGCGTCGCGCGGGAAACCGCCGCGATCACGGGCGCGCCGTTGCATGCGCTCGAGATGCCGCCGGTGGACGTGACGATCGATGAAATTTTGCCGGTCAACGTGCTGGCGCCGGATCTGTGCGGACGTTTTTCAGGTCGCGTGATTCGCGGCGTGAACGCGCACGCGAAAACGCCGCATTGGATGGTCGAGCGTCTTGAGCGCTCGGGACAGCGCAGCATTTCCGCCCTCGTCGATATCTCGAATTACGTGATGCTCGAACTCGGCCGGCCGACGCATGTGTTCGATCTGGACAAGATTCACGGTGGCATCGAAGTGCGCTGGGGTAAAAAGGGCGAGTCGCTCAAGCTGCTAAACGGCAACACGGTCGAACTGGATGAAACCGTCGGTGTGATCGCCGACGACCAGCACGTCGAAAGCCTCGCCGGAATCATGGGCGGCGACAGCACGGCCGTTTCGCTCGATACGACCAACATTTATCTGGAAGCTGCGTTCTGGTGGCCGGACAGCATCCGCGGCCGCGCGCGCAAGTACAACTTTTCCACCGACGCGGCGCATCGCTTCGAACGTGGGGTCGATTATTCGACGACCGTCGAGCATATCGAGCGTATTTCGCGCCTGATTCTCGATATTTGCGGCGGCAATGCCGGTCCTGTAGATGACCAGACGCTCAATGTGCCGACACGCGAGCCGGTGAGCATGCGCGTTTCGCGGGCGAACCGGATTATCGGCGTGGCGATCGGCGCGGAAGAAATCGCACAGATTTTCACGCGGCTCGGCCTGACGTTCACGCACGACGGCGATATCTTCGCCGTGACGCCGCCGCCGTATCGTTTCGATATCGAGATTGAAGAGGATCTGATCGAGGAAGTCGCGCGCATTTACGGCTTCGAGAAGATTCCCGCGCGTCCGCCGGTCGCGACCAGCGAAATGCGGCCGACCAACGAGACGAAGCGTTCGATTCACGTGCTGCGCCACGCGGTCGCCGCGCGAGATTACGCGGAGACGGTGAATTTCAGTTTCGTCGATGCCGAATGGGAAGCGGATTTCGCGGGCAACGATAACCCGGTGAAATTGCTGAACCCGATCGCAAGCCAGCTTTCGGTCATGCGTACGACCTTGTTCGGCAGCCTGATCAGCGTGCTGCGCTACAACCTGAACCGTCGCGCAGACCGGATCCGCGTGTTCGAAGCGGGTCGTGTGTTCCTGCACGACCCGGCGATCAAGGCCGGCGAGTTGGCCATTGAAGGTTTCGACCAGCCGAAGATGATCGGCGGTCTGGCTTACGGTCCCGCGCTCGAAGAGCAGTGGGGTGCGCCGTCCCGCACGGTCGACTTCTTCGACGTGAAAGGCGACGTGGAAGCACTGTTCGCGCCGGTCGCGCCGCGTTTCGTGAAAGCGGAACATCCGGCGCTGCACCCGGGACGCAGCGCCCGGATCGAAATCGACGGCCGGGCGGTAGGCTGGATCGGCGACCTGCATCCGCGCTGGATGCAGAAATACGACCTGCCGCATGCACCGGTTTTGTTCGAAATCGAAGCCGAGGCATTGATGCAACGCGCGTTACCGGTGCCTTCGGACGTACCGAAATTCCCGCCGGTTCGCCGCGATATCGCGATCGTTGTGGATCAAAAAGTTCAAGTGCAGGCACTCATCGACGAGCTGGAAAGTGCCCGTTCGGAGCCTGCCTGCAAGCATGTCACCAGGGTTGCTTTATTCGACGAATTTCGTCCAAAATCAAGCACTTCCGGTGGGTTGGACGCGCATGAGAAAAGCCTTGCCTTCCGTGTAACGTTGCAAGATACTGGCGGGACGCTTCAGGACGAAACGGTCGAAACGGCCATCAAAACGCTGGTGGAACGCTTGGCTCGAGTACATGGCGCGCGATTGCGCGGGTAGCCTGCAGTTGGCCCCCTCCGTCTTCATCGTTACGCCATTTTTTCGATATGAACCAAATGAACTCGAGTGATTTCGAAGCCCTTCTTTCGGCGCAACGTAGCGCCATGATCCGAGATGTTCCCACTTCGAACGGTGCGGCAACGGCAGAAACGCCTACGCTGACAAAAGCCGAATTGGCGGAGATGCTATTTGACCATGTCGGGTTGAATAAGCGCGAAGCCAAAGACATGGTGGAAGCATTTTTCGAGGTCATTCGCGACGCGCTTGAAAGCGGCGACAGTGTCAAGCTATCCGGCTTTGGCAACTTTCAGCTACGCGACAAACCGCAGCGTCCCGGACGTAATCCAAAAACGGGGGAAGCCATTCCCATCGCGGCGCGCCGTGTCGTCACGTTTCATGCGAGTCAGAAGTTGAAAGCGCTGGTCGAAGCCGGTGCTGAAAACAGTTTCGGCCGCTGACGTGACGGGCATTTTGCCGTGTGCTGCCCGAGCGCTTATTAGCGACATTCGCCCCATTCGCGACATTCACCACGATGGTTGATTGACGATGGAAAAAGTCGTCCTGCCTCCGATTCCGGCTAAACGCTACTTCACAATTGGTGAGGTCAGCGAGCTATGCGGTGTCAAGCCGCACGTGCTGCGCTACTGGGAACAGGAGTTCACGCAACTGAGGCCTGTCAAGCGGCGGGGTAACCGTCGCTATTATCAGCATCACGAAGTACTGCTGATTCGCCGCATCCGTGAATTGCTTTATGAGCAGGGTTTCACGATCAATGGCGCGCGTAACCGACTTGATTCACATGGGCGTCCGAATGGCTCGTCCGGCGATATTGAGGACATGCAGGAAGGCGGCGCGGTTCCTCAAGTGAATGTTGCGGTCGATGTCGATCAATTGCGCAAGGACATTTTGCAAGTGATCGATTTACTGGGCGGATGAGAGCCGGCAGGATTCAAGCAAAACTCAAGCAAAAAGGCGTCGCGATTAATCAGCGACGCCTTTTTTCATTTTGATCGGGCCGGGAACGGGTGCTCGGTTTTACCCGCTTTAAGCATCGCCTGAAACGGTTATTTTCTGGCGTTGTCGCGTTTGAATTCGAGGATCGGCAAATCCGGTTCCGAAAGCATCGCTTTCAGTACATCATTCGCAAATTCTTCGACCACCGCATGCCATTCGATCGTGCCGACCGGGAAATCGCCGGGGCATTTTTTGCCTTGGGCCTTGCGAATGGCACCGACGCTCAGACTCAACGCTCTCGCCCTCAGAAAGGTCGGATCGTTTGGATCGGCGGGCGGAGTGATTTCGTGGTCCATAAACGGGCTTTCGGCAGCGGTTGGGAAAACTTTAGGAGAATTTGGCGAAATTTCTACGCGCCGAAAGTCGCCGGCACATGAGTGTACACAAGTGAGGCAGGGGCAAAACAGGGACATATTGCAGCGGCACGCATCCCCCGATTGCCCCGACCCGCGCTCAGCGGGTATCGTGCTTCGAGAAACCAAGAACGGAGCGCAGCATGGCGGAGACATTGGGCGTCGCGATCATCGGCGCGGGCATGATGGGCGAGGTACATACGCGCGCAATACGGCTCGCCGGTGCAACGGTGCGCGGCATTGCTTCATCGAGTGAAAGCCGTGCGGCGGAGGCGGCCGAACGGCTGGGAATTGAACGTGGTTATGCATCGGCGCAAGCGGCGATTGCAGATCCTTCAGTGTCGGTTATCCACGTGTGCACGCCGAACGCCAGCCATTTTCGCCTCGCGATGGCCGCGCTCGACGCCGGCAAGCACGTCATTTGCGAGAAGCCGCTGGCGACCAGTGCTCGCGACGCCGAAGCGCTTGCGCTCGCCGCGCGCAAGTCGGGCCGTATCGCGACGGTTCCATTCGTCTACCGCTATCACCCGATGGTCCGCGAAGCCCGTGCGCTTGTGCAGGACGGCAGCGTGGGTCCGCTGCAACTGATGCACGGCAGTTATCTCCAGGACTGGCTGCTGGGTGCCGACGATACCAACTGGCGCATCGATGCCGCCTTGGGCGGAGCGTCGCGGGCATTCGCGGACATCGGCTCGCACTGGTGCGACCTCGTGGAATGGATCAGCGGCGAGCGTTTCGACTCGGTCGTAGCGAGCCTGCAGACAACGGTCGCCGAACGTCCGGCCGGTTCTGTGCAATCGTTCACCGCGGCGGTTAAAGGCGGGCCGACCCAGATGGTCGGTACGGAGGATGTCGCCGTCGCGTTGCTGCGCACAAAAAGCGGCGTGCTCACGACGCTGAGCGTCAGCCAGGTGTCGGCGGGGCGCAAGAACCGGCTTTGGTTCGAAATCGATGGCGCGAAGGCGAGCCTTGTATTCGATCAGGAGGACCCGGAACGGCTATGGGTCGGCGGGCGCGATTCCACGCGCTTGCTGGTGCGCGATCCGTCGCGTGGAAGCGCTGAGCAGCGCCGCCTAGCCACGTTACCGGCGGGGCATGCGCAGGGTTACGCACAGTGTTTCGAGGCGTTCGTGGCGGACACTTACGCGGTGATTCGCGGAGAAACGCGCGATGGCTTGCCGACATTCGACGACGGCTGGCGCTCGGCGCGCATCGTGGATGCGGTGCTGGCGTCGTCGAAGGCGAATGGGTGGGTACGGATCGCGTAGCGATGCCGGCGCCGCGTTTCTGAACACATGTCCGATGTGACTGCGCTTGCCGGCTTGTTATTACACGTCGTCACAAATCAGTTGGTTCCGTGCAGGACAATGGGCGCACGAACCGGCTCGCTCCATACGCTCCGGCAATTTTCCGGGGCCTGACGCCAATAAACCAGCCCGCCGCAGCAACTGAACACCGGTTCGCATAAAAAAAGTCTCGCCGATGTGTCGATTTGCGGGCTGATCGCACGTCGTGTCGACAGAGGGCGCCTGTTTGGGCACCGTCTCTCCAGTTGGTCAACCCGTTACATCTAGGAGCACAGCAATGTCCACTTCAGCTGTCAAACCGATCCCGGAAGGGATGCATACGATCACGCCTCATCTGGTTTGCAAGGGCGCCTCCGACGCCATCGAGTTCTATAAGAAAGCGTTCAATGCTGTCGAACAAATGCGCTTGCCTGGTCCCGACAACACGGTGATGCACGCCATGCTCACCATCGGCGATTCGACGCTGATGCTGGCAGAAGAATTTCCGAATTGCGGCAATAGCAGCCCGCTGACACTGAAAGGCTCGCCCGTCACGCTGCATTTGTACACGAAGGACGTCGATGCCTCGGTCGCCCAAGCCGTCGCAGCCGGCGCAAAGGTGACGATGCCCGTCAGCGATATGTTCTGGGGCGACCGCTACGGGCAGATTGAGGATCCGTTCGGTCACCGCTGGTCGCTCGCGACTCACACGCGGGATCTGACTCCGGAACAGATCCAGGAAAACATGGCGAAAGAGATGCCGAGGTAACTACTGAAAGAAGCGTGATAGAGAACGGCGCCGCGTACTGACGTGTCAGTGTGCGGCGCCGTACCGGTCAAACTCGCAGACCTCCAGGAGTTTCCATGCAAAAGATTTCACCTTTTCTATGGTTCGATAACAACGCAGAGGAAGCCGCGCAGTTCTACACCAGCATCTTCAACAACTCGCGAATCGTGTCTGTCATGCGATCTGGCGACTCAGGACCGGGACCGAAGGGCTCGGTCATGGGCATTGCGTTTGAACTGGAAGGCCAGGCGTTCAAGGCGTTGAACGGCGGCCCAGTGTTCACCTTTACGCCTGCCATTTCGATGTTTGTCGATTGTGAAACCCAGGAAGAAGTCGACAACTTATGGGCCCGCCTCGGCGACGGCGGTAAGCCGCAGCAGTGCGGCTGGATCACGGACAAGTTCGGCGTGTCGTGGCAGATCGTGCCGTTGACGCTCGGCAGATTGCTTCAGGACCCGGACGCCGAGAAATCGTCGCGTGTCATGCGCGCGATGATGGGCATGATCAAGCTCGATATCGCGGGGCTGGAGCGGGCTTACCGGGGCGAGTGACAGGGTTAAATCGCATGGGAGGGCTGGAGAAGGTCCGCCCGTCGCGTGCGGGCCGCGCCAAACGCCGGTACGATCACTCATGGTGAATTCCAACCGCAGCGTGTTTGACGGCTGCATCACTCCATGTCCATGAGGAAAAAATGATCGTTGAAATGCGTATTTATCACTGCGCGCCGGGTCGTCTGCCGGCATTGAACGACCGGTTCGCCAACATTACGCTCGGCTTTTTCAAGAAATATGGAATCGAGCAGATCGGTTTCTGGACCACGATCGCCGGCCCGAGCAACCATGCGCTGACCTATCTGCTGAAATGGGAAAGCCTGGCTGAGCGTGAAACCAAATGGAATGCGTTCCAGTCCGATGCCGAATGGATCGCGAAGCGCGGCGAAACCGAGGCGAAGCAACCTATTGTCGAGCGGATTGAAAACCACTTTTTGACGCCGACGGCTTATTCCGCGCTGCGTTGATGGGTTTGATGCGGTTTTAAGCGATAAAGATGCGGTGCTACGCCCGGTTGTCGGATTCGACAAGCGGGCGTTTTTGCGAACAGAAGCGAAGTGCCTTAGCGACAGAAGCGCAAGCGATTGGCGCTGAAGATCGCGAGGGTAATCGACACGCAAAACGGCTTACAAGTTGCTAAGGACGCTGAAGAGCGCCACGGCACCGGCCACGCAAAGCGTGACCTTGCTGGCCTCGAGAAGTCCAGCCAGCACCTGGCTTGAAAATGGCGATGCAAACAGGAGGACTAGCGGGAAAATCGACGCGCCGGCCCCGAAGTCTTTTGTGGTGTCCGGGCATATGATCGTGCGAAACCAGGAGATGTAATCGGCGACGCTGTGGGCCAGGATTCTGCGCTTACACGCCTTTGCTGCTGCCTACAAGCTAGCGACGCTAATCGTGCCGATATCTACCCAGCCGCCGTCAAACTGAAAACCAAAGAACAAGCGGCCACCCCACGCAATGACGAACTATACGATATGGAAGACCCGGATCGCAGCAATGCCGCCACCCATCACCGCGCCGATGGAACGAAGATCGAACGGTGCGGCAATGGGGTAGAAGTACAACAGTGTGCCGACCGCTGCGCAGCCAACCAAAGCAAAGCTGGCGACTACGCGCAGCCTGCGAAACGTGGTGTGTGCGGTCATTCTGAACCCCCGTCGAGCCTGCCGGACTTGCTCGTACTGCACTTGTAGGAGTCTTTGGCGTCAATTCTTGATAAAAAACATGAGAGGGGTCGAGTGGGCCGAAACGGGCACACAAAGTCACGTTGGCAAGGCAGGTCGGATAAATATCATCTGCGATCGGCTAGAGGCGCCATTGCCTGCACATGGGCGTCAAACTACGCAGTACGGAGCAGATAAGCCTGCACGCGATCATCTCTCTGTTCCGACCACCCGAGGGCTTATGGAAACGCCGGTATCGTCGGATCCGTCCCCTCGATGTCCGCTTCCGGATGGTGACTCTTGATCAGTTGCTCGATTTCTTCGACGCGATCCTTCCCGACGTCAACCATCATCAGCAACTCACCTTTCTCGATCGCGTCTTCGAAGCGTTTCAAACGAGTGTTTGGCACGTCGACACCGATCATTGTCGCTGTCCATGCGCCGAACCCTGCGCTCGCCAGCGTCAGCAAGACGACGACGCCACCGGCGATCGTGAGTCCGGCCGGAGGAAAGGCCATCGCGACAAGGCCGGCCAGCATGCCCGTGACGCCGCCCGCCGCGGTGCCCCGTGCGAGGGCGGGAAGCAGGTCGCTGCGCTGCGCGAGTGTCGCCTGCGGCAAGTCCTCAAGTCGGACGCCCGGATGCGCGAGCACGTGGATATGTCTCCACTCGATCCGCTTCAGCAACAGTTCGTCGACGATTCCTTTCGCGCTTTGCACATTGGGCAACAGAAAATAGATGCGCCTCATTTTGGGCCTCCTACCGGGAATACCCGCGACCCTGTCCGTCGCACCGGCCATGACGGTACCTGCTGTTCCGGCGGCCAAGTTCGACAGAGTCTTATCGTTCAATATAGTCGCAATCGCGCTCGAATTCCCGGTCCGGAATGATCCGCCGGACTCGTCGCGCTCGTGCTCGCAGTGCATTCGGGTAGGTTCGGCGCGGGCAAAACGGGCGTGTTGCCGCTTCCCGTACTGGGTGCGCTACGGGCGATCGACCAGTCTGGGCTGAAGGCTTGGTTGACTTAATTCCGGCGTGAGGAATCCTGGAGTCGGACGGCAAGTAATTACCACGTCCCGGTAAGGGTAAATCATACTGATTGATTCGGATAACTATGTATAAGAAAGCCGATTTACCGGGTAGCATGCCGTTCAACCTGTGTGAAGTGCACAACGGAACCGTCCCGTCAAAGCACTCCCCGAGCGTGCGCCTTGTGAACGCGAGGCGCGCCCAGTGCTGCCCAAAACCCGACATCCATCTCTTAGCCTAGCCGTACCAACAAAATCGCAAGGACCTCACCTGCCGCGGCTATCGCAACGGCAGATTCGACCGGGTTCGTGTTGAGGAACGTCCACAGGCTGACATCGTCTCTGAACTGATTCCACGTTCCGAAAAACCCGAGCGACAGAATCAGCCCGAAGAGCAGGCTGAATGCGATTGCCGCGGACAGCCACTTGTTGTGATCGAGACTGTCCGGTGAAAACGCGAACGCGCTCAGGCAGAGCAATTGCACGGCGAGAACCACCAGCATTCCTGGATGATATTGGACACCTTTGTGCGTGAACGAACGCGACATGCGCGAGCGTTCATATCTGTTCCCCATGGCTCGTCCTCCCTGGATCGTAGAGTCTACATACGATCTGTCGCGACGCGAGGCTCTCTCGTCGTTGGATCCGGGGGGCACTATCAATATCGCCCGGATCGATCCCTATATTTGCGGCGGACAAACCAGCCGGTCGATCCCGCCCAAATACGACCGCTACACCCTCCGGCCCAAGTTTAGCGCTGAGGATGAACCCGCAGCCGGAGCAGCACGAGGTCTGCCCGTTTCTTACAATCGTCTGGCGGATTCGACTACTCGCCTTTGGCACATCATCTTGCTCGGATAAGCCGGTTTCAACAGTGTCAAAACTTCACAACACTGCTCGTGTCATTCATACAAATAGAGTGACAGCGATCACAGCAAAATGCTTAAATTGGACGCACTGCTCTAGATGTGGATGGCGTCGATATGCCACGTCTAGGGAGTCACTTCGTTCTGCATCGGCATCTATTGAGATCGGCCGATGAAGTGCCGATGGAATCTAGCGAGAGCACTATGTCGCCCTGGTTACCCGTAGCCCTAGGTGCTGGAGTCTTCAGCGCGGTCGTCAACCTGGCTTGTAATGCGCTCGCTCGCAGGCGCAATTCGGCACGCAGCGCCGCAGAGCGTATCCAAGCAGAACGTCACACCGCATTGACCGTGGCCATAGCACTCGAGGATTTCGTCCATCGATGTCACGCGACGATCAATCGCGCCGAACGTAAAGACGTGCTGGAGCAACAGCAGGTGCTGTTAGGCGAGATAGATCTCCCGCTTTTTGCGTTTTCCGATGACATTCAATGGCGCGATCTTGACGCGGGAAAAGCGTCTTACCTTCGAGCGTTCGGCGCCAACGTCACGTACAGTGAGGAGCAGATCCGTTCGAACGACGAATGCCCGAGCGTTGTTGAGTTCGTCGCGAACATCAAGGGGCATTGCGCGGAGTTTGGGCGGCGAGCATGGCTGATGGCGCTGGAATTGCGCGAAGAAAACGAATTGCGCGCAGTTGAGGATCACAATTGCGTCGTTGATTTTGACGCGGCACTCAGCCGATATTCAGCGTGGAAACAGCGCCAAAATGCGCGCAACGGCAGAGTGCCCGTTCAGTCCCATGTGGCTCAAAGTGCGTACTCTTCACGAAGTAAGGGCAGGGCCTTGACCGTCGGCGGCGCAGCATAAGCCTGCTCTTGCCATTCGCGGCCAAGCGCTGGATCGCCGCTCAGGGCCATGGTTCGCGCACTTCCTCGCCTTTTAAGGGCCGTGCGGAGATCTTTGTTGACGCTCAGGTCTTGAGCACCGCGAGCGCTGTCAGCCGGTGGTGCACGAACTCGAACCAACACCTCTACGTCCTCCTAAGCAGAACCTACTCCTGATTCGGCGAAGGTCGTCGTGTTTGTCAGCTCGGCGTATTGCCCGAAGAACCTCAATTGGCCTCGGCGATAAGTAGCCTCCAGTTCTTCGTTCAAGCCCACGCCCACACAGGCCGACGGAGCCATTGCACTGTAAGCGCGCAATCCAGGACACGGAACGGCGAAGTTCGCGTCAATGCGCCGGTTGGATCAATTAGGGTTACGTGCTGCAGCCATTCCGAACTGCGGCCCACGACAACAGCTTGCCTAAAGCGCGTGTAGTGATGACTGGATTATGGGACAGCATTTTTGCAAATAGCAAAGATGGTATCGCGCAGCCAGCGATGGGCGGGATCAGCATGGAGGCGAGGATGCCAAATGGCCGACACTTTGATCTCGGGCGTTCGTACCGGGAGTTCAAAGAGCTGAACGCCCGCACTACCCGCATGACCGCCCAGCAGGGCACTGCCAAGGCATGAATGCGGGACGAGTCCAAGAAGATCCGAGTGGCGTGCGATCTGCATCGCGTTGGCATAGGTGAGCACGACCATGGCAATGGTCCTGCGCAGACCCAACTGGCCCAACGCATCGTCTACCGGGCCGGAGAATTGCCGTTTGCGCGACACCACCACGTGCTGATAACTGGCGTAGCGTTTCGCAGTCACCCTTGTCAAAAGAGGATGCCCAGCTCGACAAATACCCACGAACCGATCACGAAACAGCAACCGCGTCTTCAGTTCCGGCGCGGCGGTTCCGAGTACGCCGACCTCTAGGTCAATCAGGCCTTCCCGAAGTGGCCGTGCATCCTTGTCAGGCTTCGATACGAACCGGATACGGACGTGGGGCGCGGTTTGGGTGATCGCCGCCATGAGCGATGCGCCGACCAGTTCGACGAAGCCATCATTCGCACGAATCGTGAACGTCCGCTCCAGTATGGCAACGTCCAAGGTGCTGTTGGCGGGTTGAAGCACGGCCCTGGCGTTTCGGGCGAGTTCATGGACGTGCTCGCTGAGTTGCTCGGCATACGGTGTCGGAACCAGCGTCCTCCCCGCTAGCACGAGCAGTTGATCCCCTGTCGCTATCCGCAGTCTCGAAAGCGTCCTGCTCATGGCAGAGGGACTCAAGCCGAGTCGGTGCGCTGCCTTGGTCACGCTGCACTCGGCGAGCAATACATCCAGCGCAGTGAGGAGATTCAAGTCCACGTCTTGCATGTCAAGTCGCCCCCCTTGCATTGACTATTCATTGATTCCAATGCAATCGATTATTGCATCCCTCGCGTCTGGTGCAATGGATTTTTCTCCACCAGAATCAGGGCTGTCCGATCTCAAGGAACTTTGATGAAACACTCAAGTGGCGATAAGGCCCCTGCCATTCTGCTCATCGGTGCATCGCGTGGCCTCGGACACGCCATGGCCGCCGAACTCTTGAAAAAGGGGTGGAACGTCGTCGGCACCACGCGCCCGATCGAAGGCCGAACTCAACTGCATGACCTGGCCGACGAGAACCAGGGCCGCGTTGAGGTCGAGACCGTCGACATCTGCGAACCGGAGCAGATCGCGGCACTCCGTGCACGCTTGTCGGGCCGGGTGTTCGACATCCTGTTCGTGAACGCCGGCACCGCCAATGCGAATCCGAATGACACCATCGCTGAAGTATCCACCGAGGAGTTCATCCGCGTGATGGTCACGAATGCACTTGGCCCTATGCGTATCGTCGAGGCGCTGCAGGATCTTGTCCCCCCCGACGGCCTCATTGGCGTCATGTCGTCGGGACAGGGCAGCATCGCCAACAATACTAACGGTGGGTTTGAAGTCTATCGCGGCAGCAAGTCGGCTCTGAACCAGTACATGCGAAGCTACGCTGCTCGCCATGCAAGTGAGCCACGCGCCTTGGTGCTGATGGCTCCGGGCTGGATTCGCACGGCATTGGGCGGTCCGAACGCGCCGTTCGGCCTTGAGGAAACCATTCCTGACATCGTGAACACGCTGCTCTCGAAGCGGGGAAAGCCTGGCCTGGAGTACCTCGACCGCATGGGCCGCACTGTCCTGTGGTGAACGGAGGCTCAGCCATGAAACTGATCGGAATTGAAGAGCATTTTCTGACGTTGGAAATTCGCGATGCCTGGAGTGCCATCGCCTTGGATGCGACCGATCCGAGCGTGGCGTTTCATTCCGGCACGATCGAAGGACGCCTGCTTGATCTCGCGCAAGATCGACTCGCGCTGATGGACGAAACCGGACTGGATGTGCAGGTCTTGTCACTGACAACTCCCGCGCTTCACGACCTTGGGCCGGAAAGCATCGATATAGCGCAGCGAACCAACGACGCTCTTGCTGAGGTGGTTGCGCACCATCCGACACGCTTCCAGGCCATGGCCACGTTGCCCGTGTCCATGCCGGAAGAGGCGGCTCTCGAACTGGAGCGTTGCGTCAGGACGCTGGGCTTCAAAGGAACGGTGTTGTGCGGAAAAGTGGGCCAGCGCCATCTCGATGACCCGAGCCTCTCGCCCATCTTTCAAAGTGCGCAAGCACTAGGCGCCCCGATACTGATCCATCCCCGTGTGCCTGATGCCGCCGTGAGGGCTGCCTACTACTCGGGCTTCAGACCCGAGGTTGACGCGGCTTTCGCCACCTACGGCCTTGGCTGGCACTATGACGCAGGCATCCAGTTCCTTCGTCTCGTGCTCGCCGGCACGTTCGATCGCATGCCGGGCCTTCGGGTGATTCTCGGTCATTGGGGGGAAGTGGTGCTGTTCTATGCCGAGCGTTTGGCCGCAATGGACAAGGTATCCGGGCTGGCCCAGCCGATTGCGAGCTACCTGCGGAAAAATCTCTACGTCACAGCGAGCGGTATGTTTCTGCCTCATTACTTAGAGCGTGCCGCTGCCGTTGTCGGCGTTGATCGCCTGCTCTTCTCGACGGACTTTCCTTACCAATATCGTCCAGGCCACGACGCAAGTCGGTTTCTGGAGAATTGCGGGCTCACCGAGCAGGACAAAGCTGGATTCGCGCATCGCAACTGGATGCAACTGACCGGCGAGAAGTAGAAAAGCGCCCGCGATTTACGATTGGTACAAAACCTTGCCCGCTTTGGCGAGCACTGACTGGCCGTACCGCGCGCAAAACCCTTGCCGCCGGCACCAACGCGTGTCACCCGCAAGGGAAAAAAGGTCAGGTCATCCTGGGTCATGGATTGCGTCCGCAAGTTGGGTTGCGGACGCAATCGTGGACCTTCTCAAGCACGGAAGCTTGGTGGGCGGAAACTCT
>NZ_AEJF01000258.1 GCF_001028175.1 Caballeronia mineralivorans PML1(12) | reverse complement strand
ATTGCACTCGTCGAGAATTCGAAAAGTGCTTGATTAGACGTGCATGATTGGTCGTGCGGACTGACCGTCCTGGGTGGAAGAGAATCGACTTTCGCCCGTCAGATCACCGCATGCCGCTGACCTAGCGCAGCGAGCAATTGCGGCCACTTGTCAATGTGCGCGTTGTCGTGTAGTTCTTCGAGTTCTGTCAGCAGTTCGACAATACGTTCATCGTAGACATCGACACCGGATGCATAAAGCACCCGTGGAAGCGCGCCATCGTGTGCATGTCGATAGTAGGCGAGGCCGACGCCCTCGATATCGGGGCAATACAGGTCATCGCGAATGAGTGACCCGATCGCGCATTTGCGGCCGTCGTCGGAGCGCAGCCGACAGGATCCGTTCTCGTCTTCGGAGACGGCGCGCTGCGTCAGGAGATGGTCGCGTATGCGCTCATAAATTTCTTTGGCGCTTAGCATGGACGTGACTCACGCAGCATGTTCGAGAAGATCGGCGCAAAGACCAAACTGGCACGCAATCGATTCCAGGCGATCGCGCCATTCCCATTCGCCGAAGACATCGTGGGCGTTCTGAAGACAACTGAGCAACTCGACGGTCGACGGGTCGTACACGTTGATCCGCGAGCGCAACAGCGCCCGCTTGAGGGCCCTGATGGCCGCCTCCATGGAAGAGGGCGCCACGTTCGCAGCCGCACCAACGAAGAGAACCGGGACACCTTCCATGGCCGTGATGTAATCGCCCGGGGCGATGAAGTTGCCAACCGGGCATCCACCGCAGTACCCACGGTATGCGCCGCCTCTACGCGGCGACAGCCCGGCATGGCTTTGGCTGAAGAGGTGACGCGCGGCTTTATCGAAAATTTCTTGATGCGTGAGAAAGCACAGCGTTTTCATGGTTGGGTTCCCTGACTGGCACACGGTGAATATCCGGTGTCCTTGATATCCGTATCGGCATCCGGCAAGCGGTCGAAAAACGTGGCTAACGATCACGCCACGCTCAAACAACAACGCTTCAATGACGCCGATCAAACGATCTTGCGTTATTCATCACACGATTTTGCGCGACCGTCCCGAGAACATGTCAGAGCGCTCTTTGCGCCAACCAGAACTTGTGCGACCCGCCTTGGCAAGCACTTGCTCACGCTGCCACATCCGTCGCCCACTGGCGCCACTGACGGTTTTGATATTTCGATTCAGCGTTGACCAGTGAGGCCCTGGCCTGGGACGCGCATGCGACATTCCAGACAGTTCCAGTCCATCGCGCGAAGTACCTTGCCGCGGTTCCGTGTGCGTCCTTGACCGGATACACACCGGGGCGCGACGGTTTTACACTGCCGTCCATCCATTCAAAGTTCATTTCGCTTGGTTCCTGAGACCGTGCCATTGGACGGCCCTTATGTGCTTCATGAGAGGTGTTGCCGACGTCTCGGCGAGGATTTTTTGGCACACCGCACAAGGCATGCGATGCGGCAGACGCTCTCGTGTCTGCGGCTCGTCCATACATCAATCGTAGGCTTGCGAGGCCCGATTGTTTAGTCGGGACACGCTGAAACTTCCCTCGGAATAGCTGCTTTTGGACTATCAGGAAATCCCTATACCAGGGCTCTTCAAATGAGCGCACCGGCCTCAGCCGCTTATACGCGGCGGGACGGAGGCAGGCCGGATGGGAAGCAGAACCGGGGAGGGTTGCGCCGGGAGTAAGTTGCCCTGCGGGAACAAGCATATGATGTTCATGCAACGAGAGGCAGAACTACGGTGAACGAACATCCCTGGGACCTCCAACCGGATAGCACGGTCCTGATCGCCGGCCACACCTCTGACGAGTGGGTCGAGGCAATCGAGGGTCTGCGCGCACGCGGCGTCAACGTCATGGCGGTTGATGACGCGGGAGAGGTGCTGCGACGCGCCGACTCGGAGCAGCCTCGGCTCATCTTGCTCGGTGTGAGCTCGCCGCGACCCGGCGGATTCGACATTTGCCGCAGGCTGAAATCCAACCCGCACACCTCCGATATTCCAGTCATATTCATCGCGCGTGGAAGCCACGCCGTCGCGGCGGCCGAAGCTTATGCCATTGGCGCGGCCGATTGGCTGAACGAACCGGTGCAGGTTGCGGAGTTGCTCCTGAAGATTGGGACACAGTTATCGTTGAGTGCGTGGCGCGAGCAGTACAACGAACTAAAGCGCACCGAAACCACATTGCGAAAAAGCGAGGCGCAATGGCGCGCGGTCTTCGACAATAATCCGATTATGTACTTCATGGTCGATGCGGCCGGCACGATTCTGCACGTGAACAAACTGGGTGCCGAGCAACTCGGCTACACCGTCGAAGAACTGGTCGGCGATTCCGTACTGAAGATTTTTTATGAGACCGACCGGCAGAACGTTCAACGCAACGTTGCCGACTGCCTCGAACAGATCGGCCGGCCGATGAGCTGGGAGCTTCGCAAGGTTCGTAAGGATGGCAGGGTGTTGTGGGTGCGCGAAACCGCCAGGGCGGTACAGCGAGACGACGCCGCGCCGATCGTCCTGGTTGTGTGCGAGGACATCACGCCGCGCAAACGTGCGCAGGAGGAATTGCGGCAGTCCGAAGAAAAATACGCGCGGATGATCCACGCAACGCCTGACGCGATCAGCCTGCGCGACCTGGCTGATCGCCGCTATATCGAGATCAACGCCGGCTTCACACGTCTTCTCGGCTATGCACCGGCGGAGGTGCTTGGCAAAACAGCGGCCGACCTGCATCTGGTCGACGAAGGCGACAAGTACGAGCGAATGCTCGATGGCCTGAAGGAAGACGGCATAGTCTGCTCGGGCGAATTTCACTTGCGTACGCGCACGGGCGAACGTCGCCTGGGTGCGACCTCCGCCGTGCTGGTGAGGGTCGGCGACCGGCCGTGCGTGCTTGCAGTGACGCACGACATGACCGATCGCCGGCGTGCGGAAGACGAGTTGCGCCGTAGTGAAGCGTTTCTCGCAGAAGGGCAACGGATCAGCCACACCGGCAGTTGGCTATGGCGCCTCGCGTCCGGCGAGCTCGTCTGGTCGGACGAAAATTACCGAATCTTCGAGGTCGATCGTGCAACAACCGCCGCGACGTTCGAATTGTTCCTGGAACGCGTCCATCCGCAGGACCGGTCGCGCGTGCTGGGTGAACTCATGACCGCGCGGCAGACCTGCAGCGGTTTCGACGTCGAGTTCCGGATCGTTCTCACCGGCGGGGCAATCAAGCACCTGCAGGCAGTCGGTCGTGCCGTCGCTTCGGACTCGGGCGACATCGCGGAATATATCGGTACGACGATGGACGTTACGGAGCGCAAGCGCGCCGAGGCGGAACGGGAGGCACGGCGGGTTGCCGAAACCGCCAATCGGGCGAAGAATGAATTCCTGGCCAACATGAGCCACGAATTACGCACGCCGCTGAACAGTATTCTGGGCTACGCCCAGATCCTGAAACGCAACAAGACCTTGGGCGAACGTGAGATCGAAGGCCTGAGTGTGATCCAGCAGAGTGGCGAACATCTGCTCACGCTCATCAACGATATTCTGGATTTCGCCAAGATTGAAGCAAGCAAGGCGGACCTCAACCTCACCGACATCGCGCTGCCGCAATTCTTACGAAACATTGCGGAAATCATCAACGTTACAGCGGAACAGAAGGGCCTTAACTTTATCTGCGACCTGGCGCCGGACCTGCCTCGCGGAATTCGTGCCGACGAGGGCAAACTGCGCCAGGTCCTCTTGAACGTTCTGGCGAACGCGGTCAAGTTCACCGACTTTGGCCAGGTGAGCCTGCGGGTGCGCTTTTCGCCCCCCAGCCGGCTGCGCTTCGAGGTGCAGGACACCGGGATCGGCGTGAGCGCCGACCAGTGGGAGGTCATCTTTCAGCCCTTCGAGCAGGTGAACAACCCGCGCCGCTGGCTCGGGGGTACCGGTTTGGGGTTGGCCATCAGCCGAAGTTTCGTGCGGTTGATGGGCAGTGATATCCACGTCACGAGCCAGGTCGGCGTTGGCAGCACCTTCTGGTTTGAACTGGAGGAGATACCGGTCAAGATCGAGACCGTGGCGCCATGCGAACGGAATGTGATCGGCTACGCGGGTCCGCGCAAGAAGATCCTGGTGGTCGATGACGTGGCGGCGAATCGTGTGATGGCGCTCGACATGCTGAGCAAGTTCGGCTTCGACGTAGTCGAGGCAGTCGACGGCCGTGAGGCACAGGAGAAGGCCCAAACCGTACGGCCGGACTTGATATTGATGGACATCGTCATGCGGGAGATGGACGGTCTGGAAGCCACGCGTCGCCTGCGGCAACTACCGGGCCTCGAGGAAGTGCCGATCATTGCGATGTCGGCTCGCACGGCCAGCAGTGACGAGGAGAAGAGTCTGGCGGCCGGGGTGAACGCATTCCTTCCGAAACCAATCGATCTGGACAAGTTCTTTCGACAGATCGCCAGGCTCTTGAAAGTCAGCCTGACTTACGAGCCGAAAGGAGTGCCCCATGTGGCGGGTGAGGAGGGCGCGGCGCTGGTTGCGCCGCCCCCGCAGGATCTGGAACTCCTGCACCACCTGGCCCGGATGGGAAACATGCGCGACATTGCGCGGTGGGCAGCAGGGCTCGACGAATGCTACCGCCCCTTCGCCGACCGGCTCCACTTGCTGGCACAGGGGTATCAGTCCAAGGCCATCCTTAAGCTTGTGGAGCGGTACCTCGACACGTGACACCCATGTGTCTTGTACCTTCCAGGAAGCGTCAACTGCACCCCCGTGTGCATTTGCCAGGTTACCGACAGGCAGAGGGTATGCCCGGTTCGATTCGCGTCAATGGGCAAAAAATCCCCAATAATCGCGGTCCCGCCGGGTAAATATTGGCAACGGGACCGCAATAAGTAAAATGAGCGATTACCTTCCCGTCGAGCAATCGTGTCCGACCGCACGACGAGTACCAAGCGCGTTAGCAGCAACCGGGTGAATCGTCTTATGAATCGTAGAGAAGCACTGCGTGCGTGCATGCATGCTGGCCTGCTATGCATGACGGACTCCGCTTTCGCATCCACACAGTCGCCTCACGTGGTGTTCCTTAACCCCGGAGAAGCTGTCGAACGCGGCACGGGTCAGCAATGGCAACTGGTATCGCGATTCATGGCTGTCGCAGCAAAGACCTTCGGCATACAACTGGAAGTCCTGTACGCGGAACGTGACCACCTGTTGATGTTGCGTCAGGCTGAGGAAGTCGCACGGCGTGCCGAAGCGCCGGACTACGTGGTGATCGTCAACGAGAAGATGGCCGCCGAGCAGATGCTGAAGACGCTGGCGCGTTCGCCTGCAAAAGTGCTGCTCATCCACAATGACCTTACGCCTGCCCAGCGCCGCGTAGTCGGTAACGAACGGGAGGTGATCCCGAACTGGATCGGCACGGCGACGGCAAACGCCGCGCGCGGAGGGTACCGCCTGATGGAATATTTGTGCCACAGGTTTGGGTCAGGCGGGGTGAGGGTGATCGGGATTACAGGCGACCCCAATACGCCCGTCTCGCTGGAGCGTGCCGCCGGCGTCGAGGCGTTCCTGTCCAAGGTGCCGGATGCGCGCACCTGCCAACTGGTCTTCAGCGACTGGAGCTACGCCGACAGCGATCAAAAGGCACGCGTGCTGCTTGCGCGCTATCCGCAAGCCAATGTGATCTGGGCGGCGAACGATTCGATGACGCTCGGGGCGTTGAGCGGAGTCAAGGCGCGCAACGCCCACATTCTGGTGGGAGGAATGGGGGCGTTGCCGGAGGCGCTGGCCCGTGTAGCGGATGATGGTCTCGCGGCCATGGTGGCGGGCGACTATTTCATCGGTGCCTGGGCCATGGTTCTGCTGCATGACTACCATCACGGCATGGACTTTGCTGCGTACGGAGGCGCTTGCCAGAAACTCGACTACCTGAGCGTCATCCATCGTGACAATGTCGCTCGATACAACGAAGTCGTGTTCAGCGGCGAGCACACACTCGACTTTGGCCCGTACTCGAAATACATGCATCCAAGCCTTGGTCCCTACGACTTCGGTCTGAAACATATCCTGAACACCAGGCCGGAGGTTTCGTGATGCGTTTGCCTCCACGACTCACGCTACGCTCGCTCAGCCTGCACACCAAGCTGATGCTCGCGCTCGTTGTGCTCGTCGCGCTAGTGGCCGGTACTTCCACGTATTTTCTGATTGGACACTCGCGTGAGCGCCGGCTCGTGGAACTGGAGGAACGCGCCACACGGATAGCCGACCTGTACAGCCACTCGCTCGCACAGCCGTTATGGAACGTTGATCGCGGCGCAATCGACAGCCAGCTTGCGGCGCTCGCGCCCAATCCCGAAGTGGCGCAATTCACGGTCACGGCAGTGGGCTACGGCATCGTGTCTAACGCGAAGGGCGATCAACACCTTGACCCGGCTGATAGCGTGGTACGGATCAGGTCGATCGAATATGACCCTCCAGGCGACGCTCCACGGGAGAAAATTGGCGAGATCCGCGTCGTTCTCACGAAGGCGGTGGCCGAGCGGGCCATCAGTGGCGCCCGCCGGGCCATCCTTGCCATGGTGGCGCTCGTCGTCGCTGCACTCTACGCGGCGACCTTCCTGCTGCTCAAGCGGATGGTGGGTAGCCCGATTAACCGGCTCGAGGAAATGGTCGACCGGATCGCGGACGGTGACTTCGACGCTCGCTGCGCCGTGGAATCCGGCGACGAGCTGGGGCGCCTCGCCACGCGTGTGAACGCCATGGCGGAGCGGCTGCGCGTGTCGACCGAGAGCCTGCGCGAGAGCGAGAGAAAGTACCGGAGCATCGTGGAGAATTCTCTCGAAGGCATCTTCATGCTCGATCGCAGCGGACACCTGAACGAAGCCAACCCGGCGATGGCGCAGTTGCTCGGATATGACGCTGCGACGGACCTGATTGCGGCAGCGGTCAGCGACCCCGGCAAGCGGCCATTTTCACCGATGCAAACTGGGGCCCTGTTTGATCTCCTCAGCGTGCAGGGTGAAATCGCCGGGCTCGAGCTGCAGTTAAACCGCCTCGACGGCAATCCGATCTGGGTCCAGTTGAATGCGCGTGGCCGCGCTGGCGACGACGGCAGCCCGCGGTGTCTCGAAGGGTTGCTCACCGACGTGACTGCTCGCAAGCATGCAGTCGAGAACTTGCGCCGTCATCGCGACCAGCTCGAACTGGAAGTGAGCGAGCGCAAACGGACGGAGCTCGAACTGCTGGCCTCGCGCGAACGGCTACAGCAACTATCGGCGCATCTCGAGGCGATTCGCGAGGAGGAGAGGAAGCACATCGCGATGGAAATTCACGATGAACTAGGCCAGTTGCTCACAGCACTGAAAATGGACGTGTCCTTGCTGAGGATGCAACTCGCGGCCGGTTCGGCTGCCATGCAAAAAGTCGAAGAGATGCGCGAACTGGTCGAGAAAACCATCCAGATCGTGCGCAACGTGGTCAGCCACCTGCGGCCGGCCGCACTGAATTTCGGCCTCGCATCCGCCCTGGAGTGGCTCGCCGAGGATTTCAGCCGCCACGCTCAAATTGTCTGCCATTTCCATCGCGAAGGCGCTGAGCCGCACCTGGCCGATGCCCGCGCGACCGCGATATTTCGTATCGTGCAGGAGTCGCTGACCAATGTGGCTCGCCATGCCAACGCGTCGCGTGTGGATGTGACGCTCGCCAACACCGAAGCTGGCATCGAGTTGATCATCAGCGACAACGGACGAGGCTTCGATATGGCCGCCGCCCGGGCCGGGTACTCGTATGGCTTGCAGGGTATGGCCGAACGCGCCCGATTGATCGATGCACAACTGCATATAGAAAGCGAGGCGAGCTCCGGTTCTGTCGTGCGCCTGTGCATCCAGGATGGCTCCGTCACTGCTCACTGAACTGGCCTCGCAAAGTTAGACGGTTTTGGGCTGGAGCCATGAAGACTGAGTTCGGTACATCACAGGAATTAGAATCGAGACAGTGTTGAATATTTCCAGCGGATAAGGAGCAATCCCGATTACGCGAGCGGCACGCCACTCACGTCGCCGCGCTGTCGCAATGGTTTTTGTGCTGCGACGCCATGCGCTCCTGCTGAGCGGGGGGCACGGGATCATAGTGGCTGAGCTGGATGTTGTAATTGCCATGTCCGCCAGCGATGGCGTTCAGACGCGACTGATAGTCGTTGAGTTCGGACAGCGGCACCTTCCCCGCGACGACCATGGCGTTGCCGGCGGCCGTGCGCGTACCATGCACTTGCCCACGCTTGGCGGACAGGTCGCCGATGATGTCACCCATCGCCGCTTCCGGCGTCATCACCTCGATGTCCACGATTGGCTCGAGCACAATTGGCTGGGCTTTCAGCACCGCATCGATGAAGGCCTTGCGCCCGGCGGTGACGAATGCGACTTCCTTTGAGTCGACTGAATGACTCTTGCCGTCGAAGACGGTGACTCGCACGTCCTGCATCGGGAAGCCGGCGAGCGGCCCGCTCGCGATGACCTGGAGGACGCCTTTTTCCACAGCGGGAATGAACTGTCCAGGGATGGCGCCGCCCTTGACGGCATCGACAAACTCGAAACCGGCGCCTCGCGGCAGTGGCTCCACGCGCAGCATCACTTCGCCGAATTGCCCGGCGCCGCCGGTTTGCTTCTTGTGGCGATAATGCCCCTCGGCCCCCGCACCGATGGTCTCTCGATAGGCGATCTTCGGTGGCCGCGTCACCACTTCGAGCTTGTACTGCTCGGACAACCGCTCCAGCATGTGGCGCAGGTGCAACTCGCCCAAGCCTCGCACCACCGTCTCGTTGGTGCCGACCGGGTGTTCGACGCGCAGGCACGGGTCTTCCGCAGTCAACTTTTGCAATATCTCCCAGAGGCGTTGTTCGTTGCCCCGGCGCGCCGGCTCGATAGCCAGGCCGTAGATGGGCGTGGGAAAGTCGAGCGGGCTCAGGTGAATGTTGCCGTCCTCGGGAGCGTCATGCAGCACGGCATCGAAACCGATCTCGTCGACCTTGGCCGTGGCGCAGATATCGCCTGGACCTGCCTGGCTGACGTCCACGTGCTCCTTGCCCTGCAGCATCATCAGATGGGCGACCTTGAACGGCTGGCGAGCGTCACCGATATAGAGCTGGCTATCGCGCCGGACCGTGCCCTGATGGATGCGAAACACGGCCATCTTGCCGATGTAAGGGTCCATGACGATCTTGAAGGCGTGAGCCAATACGTGCTTGTCGGCGACCGGTTCGGCGCGCACGGTTTCCTCGCGCCCGCCGGCGTCGCGGTAGAAGAGCGGCGGGTTGCCTTCCAAGGGACTGGGCAGGAGCCGGACGAACACGTCGAGCAATTCCGCGATGCCGGTGCCGTTGATCGCCGACGTGAAGCAGATCGGCACCAGATGACCCTCGCGCAGCGCCCGCTCGAAGGGCTCGTGCAACTGCTCCGGGCTGATGGCCTCGCCTTGCTCCAGGTAAAGCTCCATCAACACCGGATCGATCTCGACCACTTGATCGACCAGCGCATTGTGCACCGCCGCAACCGACAGGATATCGGCGTCGCCCGCAGGGTTGAAAAAGCAATCCACCACCTGGCGGCCGCGCTGCGCCGGCAGGTTAATCGGCAGACATCCCGTGCCGAAGGTCTCCTGAATTTGCGTCAACAGGCCCGCAAGGTCGACCTTTTCTCCATCAATACCGTTCACGATGATCATTCTGCAGAGCTTGCGCTCGCCCGCCCACGCCATCATGCGCCGGGTGGTTATTTCGATGCCGGTCTGCGCATTGATGACGATGGCGGCAGTCTCCACAGCGGGCAGGGCACCGATCGACAGCCCGGAGAAGTCCGGATAGCCCGGCGTATCCAGCAGATAGATGCGTGTATCCCGGTAGTGCAGGTGGGTGACGGCGGAGCTCAGCGAGTGCTGATATTTGCGCTCGAGCGGGTCGAAATCGCAGACCGTGGTGCCGCGCTCCACGCTGCCGGCCGTATGGAGCGCGCCGCCTTGATGCAGCAGCGCTTCGACAAGCGAGGTCTTGCCGCACCCGGCATGCCCGAGAAGGGCGATGGTCCGGATAGAGTCGGGGCCGTAGCGCATCGTCGCCCTCGTCCAGTAATGGATGTGGGGCCATTATTGGCGAAAACGGACCCGTGTGCCATACGGGGTAATCGTCCCATTCGCGGGTACGCTCGTGGCAGCGGCGTCACGCCCGCGCAATCGCCGCGCTGCCGTCAGCATGTTTTTCACACGCGAGCGAAAGCGAACTATCCTTAAAGAATCGCGCGCAACAATCTCCCGTTTCCTTCCCCCCAGAGGAGGTGCGTCATGTCAATGTCTGCCACTCTCCAGGACTGCCTGCGCAGCAAGGGCTCCCAGTACGAAATCGTGCGTCATCCGTACAGTCACTCCAGCATCGAAACCGCGGCGGCTGCGCATATTCCCGGCGACCGCCTCGCCAAGACAGTGCTTCTTGAAGACGAGCACGGCTACGTGGCGGCTGTGCTGCCATCGACCTACGCCGTGCGGCTATCCGAGCTTTGGGCACAGACTGGGCGCCACCACCTCATGCTGGCCAAAGAGGTCGATCTGCGGGAACTGTTCAAGGATTGCGACGCGGGAGCGCTTCCGCCGGTGTGCACCGCCTATGGCATGTACACCTATCTTGACGAGAGTCTCGCCAGCCAACCGGACGTCTATTTCGAGGCCGGCGACCACGAAGCGCTGATTCACATGGGTACGGATCAGTTCCTGGATCTGATGGACCGAGCCGAGCGGGCACGTTTTGCCCGTCGCATGCAGGGTATGCCGACCTGACCTAGCCCGCCTGATGCGGCACGGCTTGCGCAGCGCGGTATAAAGTGCGCTGCGTCACCCAACCTTTGCGCGAGGCAGATCATGCAACGCAGCGATACGGTCTTGAAGCAGGTGATGGCAGCCTTCGAACGCGAATCACACCTGAAGCTCCAAAATCATCCGATTCATATGAGTTTCGACGACGGCGCCTTGACTGTGGCAGGCGAGGTGCCGGATATCGCATCCAAGAAACGTCTTCTTCAGTTGACCCAGATGCACAGCGAGGGGACGCGTCTGGTCGACCAATTGCGTGTCACCGCCAACCCGCCGGTCCGTGATGGCGAGCTGCGGACACATATCTGCGAACGGCTGGCGCAGGCAGTGGATTTCCGTAACTGCGTGATCTGCGCGCGCATCAAGGGCCAGCTCGAAGTTTTGCGCGGCACCATGGACCAGGCAGGCAACGACGGCAGCGGCGTCATCGAAGTGACGGTCGAGGACGGTGTGGTGACCTTGACGGGGCAAGTGATCAGCTTGTCTCACAGGCGCCTGGCGAGTGTGACTGCCTGGTGGGTCGGCGGCTGCCGCGACGTGGTGAACCTGCTGGAGTTGGTGCCTGCCGAGGCGGACGGCGACGATGAAATTTCCGAGGCCTTGCACCTGGTGCTCGAAACCGATCAGCGTGTACGCGCCGAGCAGATCACCATCAATGTGGAAAACCACAGGATCACGCTGGCAGGTTGGGTGGCGACCGAAGCCGAAAGACGGCAGGCGGAACAGGACGCCTGGTGTCTGGATGCTATCGATGGCGTCGTCAATCGCATTCAGGTGCGGGCCTGACCTGACTGCAGGCCCGCCGTAGGGAAATGAGTGCGCAAGATTCTGTCGGGCGTGGCGATGGCCGTGTTGTGCGGAGGATGCCTGGCTGCGAACGCGGCGAGTTCGTGTTCTCCGGCGTTGTCCGAGGTCGATGTCAAAGACGGCCTCAAGCTACAGGCCGATTGTGGATTCCCGCTCCGACCCCTCAGCCGCATGACCACCGAGTTGAATCAAGCGGTGAAGGGCGCGAGACTCTCCAATGCCCAGATAGTCTCGCTCGCGAGAGCGGCCAACGTGATACTGGGTGCCGTACATGCGCAATCGGGCCGCATGGCGCGCAGGACCGATAGCGCGTTCGCCAACATCGAACCGCTAATCGAGCGCCTTGCCGAGCAAATCAGGGCGCTGCCCGACGCAGACCCGGTGGCCGAAGCCCGGAAATGGGCCGTACGTTACGAGGATCTGCTGCGCAGAACCGCGCTCGCACGGAGTTCGGATCCTCTTGAACTGCGGATATACGAAGCGCTTGAGCGCTTCGATCTGGATGATGCATCACAACTGCTGACCAAGCTGCTTGCCAAAAATCAGGGAACCGTGCAGGTGTTCGCGGCGCGTTGTTATGAGGCTGGCGAAATCGAGTTGCTGCGCTTCACGCCGCGGAATGCACTGCCGTATCTGGAAAAGGCCTACGCGTTGCAACCGGAAGACACCGACATTGCGACTGCATTTTCAGACACTTTGCAAGAGCAACGCGAGTTTGAACGTGCGGAACCGATTTACCGCACGCTGCTGTCGCGTTATCAGGCGCTTGCGCAGGAGAAGCCCGCCGACCAACCCCAAATTGCGCGCACGCTCGACAAACTCGGTGACCTTTACATTGGGCTGCAGCGGCCAAGGGAGGCGGAGCTCGCCTACCTGCGGGCACTGGAGATCTATTGGGTACTGGCGCGACAGAACCCTGTGGCCTACGGGCCCGCTGTGGCAGAAAGCCTCGACAACCTCGGCGTCCTATATCGCGATACCCAGCGCCTGAAGGACGCAGCGGATGCTTACCGCGAAGCGCTGGACATCGATCGTGCATTGGCCTATCGCGACCCCGCGACCTACAAGCCCGATATCGCGAAGACGCTCAACGACCTCGGCATCCTGTACGGCGCCACACAGCGCATGAGCGATGCGGAGCAGGCGTATCGCGAGGCGCTGGACATCCAGCAGGCTCTCGCGCGCGGCAACCCCGCGGCCTATCGCCCGGCACTCGCGCGTACGCTCAACAATCTCGGCAACCTCTATAGCGCCATGCAGCAACTGCAGGAAGCAGAACATGCCTACACGGAAGCGCTAACGATCCGGCAGCAGCTTGCCCGGGAGAGTCCAGCGCTCTACCGACCCGATGTGGCGCGCACGCTGAGCAATCTTGGCGCGCTCTATCGTGCCACGCAACGGCCGAAGGAGGCACAGCAGGCTTATCAGGATGCGTTGCAAATCTATCGTGCGCTCGCGCTGGAAAACCCCACTACCTACCAGCCGGACGAAGCGCGGACGCTGAACAATCTAGGTGTGCTTTTTAGTCACAGCGGGCACCCAAGCGAGGCGGAAGACGTCTATCGGCACGCGCTGGACCTTTACCGGACTCTGTCGCGAGCTAATCCCGTAGCCTACCGTCAGGATGAAGCGCGGACACTCGGCAACCTGAGTACGCTCCTCAGCCAGATCCAACGACCGCGTGAGGCCGAGCAGGCGAGGCGTGAAGCCGCCCGTCTTCTCGACACAACGAAAGCGCGGTAGATCGCATGGCAAAGCACCCTTGAGTTACATGCGTTGTCGGGGCGGAACCAGGCGCCAGGTCAGCACCACCACCAGGGCAAACACCGCGTAGGCGAGCGTGAACACCCAGGCCGACACATCGTAATAGAGCAGACGGCTCACCCAACGCTGGATGAAACCTTGCGCCCCAACCGAGCCATTGCGCAGCCAGTCTTCCAGCACAGTCAGGGGGCAAGCCATACCCAGCAGCGACAGGGTCGACACCAAGCCGATCGCGAACAGATGAGCAAGCCGGAATAGCCGAAGGCGTACCCATTTCCAACCGAGGCCCGCGCCAACCCAGATCGCCGCAAGCCCGCCCACGATAAAGAGCGCGATCAGCGCGTGTATGACGAGCACCGCATCGGCGAGCCAGATCATGATGTCCTCACACCATCTGCGGCGAACGTTCGACTGGTTTTTGTGCGATGCCGCGATGCGCGCCGCACCTTGGCGCGGTATCAGATATAGACTGAAATTTGACCTGTATTCAGGTTGCCGCATCGAGTGTCCCTAACCTATGCGGGACCGTGCGATTCACAATCATCGGAGGCGCAAATGGCAACTGCAATTATCACCCCCCGCAACGACGGCCCATACCACATCAAGGGCGACTTCAAGATTACCACCCAAGGCGGGAACAATATCGAGGTGGATAAGGATGAGGTCTGGCTATGTCGATGCGGCCACTCGCACAACAAGCCGTTCTGCGACGGTTCACACAAGAAGGGCGAGTTCAGGAGCAATCTTGACGAAAAGCCGCAGGAAGGAGAAACGCCCTAATGCATCCGTTGCTGTAGACAAGTTCGGCGCGGGCTTCGCGCATTGCGTCAAGGCTGCGAGTTGTTTCCCAAGATCCTCTGAAACATACGAAGCGGTGACACAGCGATTCGTAGAGTGTGTTCATCGAGTCCTGTGGAGGAGAGCGCTGACTCCCGAGTTTGAGGAGAGCGCGGGGGACGAAGTCGCAGCCATCGATTTAACCCAAGATATGTGTCCCACGCCCGGATTCTCAAGAACGGCTTCAGTACCCCATCGTCCGTAAGCGAGATTTTGCATTGCAACAAAACATTTTGGGGTGAGCCGGCTAAAGTTTTCCCCATTCTTGTCGTCATACAGAGCGCTACCTATTAGACCGGAGAACGTAATGAAGTCGGTAAGCGCAGAAATCGACATGGTGGAAAAGACGTTGCACGAACTCGTTCGGCGTCCACGTTTGATTCGTAGCACCTACTGGTCTACGCACGTAGAGGGTCTTTTAGCGCGCCCAGGACTCCGAGTTCAAGACAAACAACGGCTAGCCGCTCTGCTCGATTTGATCAGCGCCGTAGCGCCGACCGGTGATCTCTCCCAAGATTTGCGAGCCGACGCCTTGGCTGCGACCTGAGCCGGGAGCGGTGCTGTCTGCGAACTGACCTGCTCGCGTCTGACTTAAAGTGGCGAAATGTCCTCACTGATGGACAGGGGTTCTGCCGTTCGCATGTTGGTCAAACTGTCGAACCGACGCGTTACTGTCCTTCGAACTTCTATGTCTATTGCTAATCACGTGCAATCGATCCGGGGCGTTTATTTCAGAACCCACTCCGCAGCGGCGGACTCATTGTTTCTTCGTAAGCGACAAACATCACGTTAAAGCTGACGCTTATCCTTCGCTCTTTACCGCCGTTACTCGAAACCGAGTGCGGCAGCCAGGCCGGGAACACCAGCAAGGTACCGTCATCGACGCACATCACAGTCTGGTCATTGTTATAGGCCGTCAATTCGATCACCGGCGGACGAATGATCGCGGTCTGCGGCCGCGGATCATGGAAATTGATCATGTTGGCACCCAACGGAACCTGCACGTAGTACACACCGCTCAGAAAATTGTTCGGATGGCTGTGCATCACATGCGCGGCACCCGGCGCCAAGCGTGACCGTATTTCACCACACCGAGAAGGTTATTCCCATCACCGTTTGCTCTCTCACTGAGCTTGATCGGAGTGATTTCAAGACGATCTTTTCCCCAGGGCGTTGAGCCCGTCCCGCGGGCAGGCCAGCGTACCGTGCACGCGACTCGCCGTGTCGATGCCGATCGCTATGCTGAAGAACGGCGCGGCGGGCATGGCCAGCAACGCAACCGTCGTCATAGCCCAAGGTCTACTCCATATTGCCCGCGCCGGCGCCGGAGAAGACGGTACCTGATGTCGGTGTTAGGCGTGCGCTGGCGCTGCTTGCAGTTTGACGCCCAATGCCGCCAGTAGCTTGAACACTGTCTCGGCCTTAGGTTTCGTGCCACCCGCTAGCGTCTTGTAAAGGCTCTCGCGCCCGACCCCGGCGTCGGCGGCTACTTTGCTAATGCCGCGCGCTTTCGCCACGTCACTGATCGCCGCCATCAACACATCGACGTCGCCCTCTTCGAGCGCCGCATTGATGTATTCGGCAATCATTTCCTCGCTGTCCAGGTGCTCCGCTATGTCGAAGCGAGAAATCTTGATTTTGCTCATGGTCGTTCCTTCTTGATCGTTGCCCACATTGTTACTGCCCGTTTGATATCCGCCTTCTGTGTGGACTTGTCGCCGCCACACAGCAACAGATAAACGACACGGCCCTCGCGGGCGTAATACACTTGATAGCCCGGACCGAAGTCGATACGCATCTCCAGCACGCCATCCTGAACCGGCTTCGAATCAGAAGATGCTGAACTCGGCGCGAGGGCACGGTAAGCTGTACCGTGTCTGGCTAAGGCAAGATGGCATGTGCTCCCACTGTCAGCAGCCCATCACAATGAACTCCCGCTGGGAGGTTTCGCATATTGTGAAGCAAACTGACGGCGGGACCGCTGCCGCAAGCAACCTTCGAGTGCACCATCTCAATTGCCGTAGAACTCCGCAATACGCCTGAAAAGGAGTTGTGCCACCGGGTGACAGACGCCTTTGTAGAGGCTTGAGCCGTATGCTCCTAAAGGCGCACGTACGGTTCTCAGGGGGCCGTACCGCAGCAATGCGGTACGGCTACCCGACCAAGACCATCGCAATATCAAGTCCAGAACGAACGTGATGCTCCGCTTTAAACGGGTCAGGAACGCCACAACTACGATTTTGGAAGTCGAGTTGATGCATCGCATTCGCAAAGGCCAATATCACCTTGTGACGCTTGGCCTCAAAGACATGGTTGCCCGCCGTTTGGAATGTCGGCCTGTCTGCGCGGTAAAGCATCCCATCTATAAGAAGTTCCCGACCCGAGCACCCATTTGTACTACAGCCGCCAATTCTCTCGCGCAGGCTTACGTTTGAACGACGGCTCATGATCGTGCAAACGGTGATCGGCATCGTTAGACCCATCATGGCGATCGCAGGCGCATCCGGCTTCCGGTCTGACGCAACTGCAGCTCGAAGGTCCAACCCACCACCAGCACGGGCTCAAGCGCCAGGTCCGAATAGCGCGCCTGACCGCCGTGCATCGCGTACGGTTCAGCTTGCCACTACGCCAGTGCTTCGGACGTAATCCAAACCGTGAGACTGTCACGACCGAAGCCTAGTTCGTATTCCCGCCAGTTCGGCACGGGGACTTCATCATCGGGGTGTAATGGTGCCAATCGGCGTTGTGCTAGTTTCGCATCCATCAGGATCGAAGAGGTGATCCGTCACTTTGTCCTCAAGACCTTTTGAATCGCCTACTGCCCAATGCCTTGTGCTCACGAAAACAACACCACGATCGGCCGCAAAAAAATATTCAAATGATGGGTAGGTCGCCGAACGTTTGTGAGAACTGTTTGTATGTGCGGTGGCCCGTATACGGCAGTAGTTACTGAAATATAAAGCAACAATTAAATGTAAAACAAGCTAGTCTTAGTCAACCGGCCACCGACAACTATGCGAAATCAGGCCCGACCCGATAATAACCACTCTATAAGCGAACCACGGCCTGTTCGCACCGTTTCCGTCATTACACACTAGACCTTCGATTTTGAATCCATATAAAAGCGAACGACCGAGTAGCGCAATGGGCTAGAGGCAGGGAGCCCGTTGCGTATATCGGGTATAGTGCAAAATTGGTGGTGCTCGCCCATTAAGAATCAATTGATAACGTCCATAAATGACTCAGACTCGAGGGTACCCACAGCCACAATAAGAGGAGCGTTGAAATCGTTTTATGCGAAACGGCTGAGAATATCAAAGTTAATGGAGGTGGCGTATGAGGATGAACATTGCTGTTCGCGAAGCGCCCCCCGCAATCTGGCGACTGCTAAAAGTCTATACGCAGCTGTTGCTGATCGCGTTTGCGCTAGTCCCCGCTTGTCTGATCGCCTATCTGTATTTCGCACAAGATCCGACGCTGAAATTTGAGAATCACGCATTCCATGAAATCGCCATCGCCGCCGCCACGCTTGAGGGCTTTTTCGTCACCTATGTGACATGGACTTGCTACCGGTCCTCGGGTGAGCCCCTACTACGCTGGCTCACATTGGGTTTTCTCGGCTTCGTATTGATCTATGCACTGCACGGCGCTTTCACGGGGCTCGCGCATCACAATATGTGGCTGTTTCTACTCTATGGACCGGCTTCCCGCCTCGTGATGTCGATCCTGCTGTTTGTCGGGCTGCTCTCGTATCATCGTCCGCCCGAGCGCGTCGAGAAACGCTCAAATGCTCGTGATTGGACGATGTGGCTCGGATTCTTCGTGCTGGTTGATATCGCAGTCGCTTACGTGGCGAACTCGGCCATCGCTGGCAGCCTGATGGTGCGTCTATCGATGGAAGGGGGTGCGCTGGTATTTTCGATATTGAACGTGATGACGTTGATGTTGCGCCGGATTCGCTCGCCGCTCATGGTGATCTATGGCATTTCGATCACGTGGTTCGCGCTATCTTCACTTGCATTCATTCTGGGGCGACCGTGGAATCATATGTGGTGGCTCGCGCACGCCATCTTCGCCGCGGGGTTTTTTCTGCTCAGCTATGGTGTTGTGGCGGCTTTCCGTACTACACGCTCATTCTCGACCATTTACAGCCAGGAGGAATTGACCGCCCGGCTGGCCGAGGCAATGGCCCGTACCGAAAGCGCGCTGCAGGAACTGCAGCACACTAACCAAAAGCTCGAGCGTCTTGCCGCCACGGACCCCTTGACCGGCGCTGCGAATCGACGTCAGTTCATCGAAAGCGTCGAGGCCGAGATCACGCGGGCCAAACGAGGCGGCGCTCCCTTTTCCCTGCTCGCACTTGACCTCGACAACTTCAAGGCGATCAATGACTCGTACGGCCACCAGATCGGCGACGAGGTCTTGCGGCGCTTCGTACAGACGTGCCTTGAGGCGATCCGCCCTTACGACGGTTTCGCTCGCGTAGGTGGAGAGGAATTCATGGTGCTGCTTCCACAGTCGCTGCTTGAAGCGGCTCGCACAATCGGCGAGCGTGTTCGAGTGGCCATCGCACGCAGTGCATTCGAGGCCGGGATCGGGCGCTTGGTCGAGGTGACCGTGAGTATTGGGGTGTCGCAGTTCGGGCACGATGGCGACACGATCGATACGCTTCTGCGTGTCGCTGACGAACGACTCTATCGCGCAAAACACCAGGGCCGCAACTGCGTGGTTGCGGCGTAGGGGCGACGCCTATCAAAGCGACCAGAGGACTCGCGCAGAAGCAAGCGGTAGCGCGACATACCGATCTCCCCCAAAAAGGAGCCAATCCGTTAAAGAGAGTTGAATGTTTGCTGCTTCTGACCATTGCGTTTAAACCTCGCTGTCAACGCAAGCGGTGTGCAGCATCCATTTAGGGGACCACGGTCATGAGCGGCATCTATAACCCTTTACTGGTTTTTCTTTCACTCATCGTCGTGTTCCTCGCCTCCTATACGGCCTTGGAACTATCAGGGCGGATCTTTTCGTTGCAGCAGAAACGGCAACGTGTGCACTGGCTGCTCGGCGGTGCCATTGCGATGGGAATCGGGATCTGGTCGATGCACTTTATCGGCATGATGGCTTTCGCGCTGCCCATCCGGGTTGGATACGATCTTTCCTTCACGGCAGCTTCGTTTCTGCTAGCTGCTGTGGTTTCGCTCCTTGCCCTATCCACTGTGACCCGGGGAAAACTCCCCCGCGTGCGCATCGCCGTCGCCGGCACCGTCATGACGCTGGCAATCACAGGCATGCACTACGCCGGTAGGGGCGCGGCCAACTTCGCGACGGGAAGCATCTGGCTTTCTGTCAACAAACTCGACGCGAACTGGGTCGCGCTGGCGGTGTCGGCGAGTTCGTTGACGGTGCTGATTGGAACACTCGCTTTCCTCGGATTGCACACGAGCGGCCTGTCCGACTCGCTCCGGCGTGCAAACAGCCAGTTGGACCATCTCGGCACGCACGACACGCTGACGGACCTGCCCAATCGGCTCTGGCTCACAGCCCACATCGAGCGAGCCATGGAGGCTTGCGCCCGGAGAGGTTCGATGATCGCCGTGCTGCTTGTCAACCTCGATGGTTTCAAGACCATCAATGACTCGCTTGGCCGTGCCGTTGGGGACGGTTTCCTCAAGACCTGCGCGAGCCGACTGGGCCAGAACTTGCGGCACGACGATATGGTCGCCCGTATCGGTGGGGACGAATTCGTGATTGTTGTGGGTGGATTGCTCGACCCGTCGGTCGCCGGACAGATCACCGATAACGTGCTGCGCGAGCTTTGTCGCGAAATAGTCATCAACGGCGTGCGGCTACGGGTGAGCGCGAGTATTGGAATCGCAGTGTTTCCGCGCGACGGCAATGACGTCGCGACGTTGTTGCACAACGCGGATGCAGCGATGTACGACGCCAAGCAGAGTGGGCGTAATACCTTCCGGTATTTCGAGCCTACGATGAGTACCACTGCGCTCGGCACGCTGATCCTGCAGCGTGATCTGCAACGCGCCTTCGAGCAGGGGCAACTGAGCCTGTCTTTTCAGCCGAAATTCAAGATCGCTAACTTGTCTCTGAGCGGGGCGGAAGCGTTGATTCGTTGGCAGCATCCAGAAATCGGCGACATTCCTCCCCTGGAATTCATTCCAGCTGCCGAGCGCTCTGGGCAGATCGTCCAGATTGGCAATTGGGTCATTGCAGAAGTGTGTCGCCTGATCGCCAGGTGGGACGCGTTAGGATTACCGGCTATCCAGATTGCGATCAACCTGTCGCCGGTGCAGTTCAACGTACCGGACCTGGTCGACCATATCGACGCCATAGTACGGAGTGCGGGCGTCGCGCCCGAGCGCGTGATGTTCGAAATCACCGAAACCGTCGCGATGCAAAACGCCGACAAAACGACCGCGATCATTCAAAAATTCCAGTCACGCGGCTTTGACATGGCCATCGATGATTTTGGAACTGGCTATTCGAGCTTGGCGTACTTGCAACGATTCCAGGTCAGACAGATCAAGGTGGATCGCTTTTTCGTCAGCGATCTGGACGTTCACGAAAGGCAGGGAGGCGCGCTCTTGTCGGCGATCGTGACGCTTGCGCGTGCATTGAACATGGAGGTGGTGGCAGAGGGTGTTGAAACGGTAACCCAGTTGAACAAGCTAGCCTCGCTGAATTGTGATCAGGCGCAGGGCTTCTTGTTGAGCAAGCCGTTACCTGCTGCAGCCTTTCAGCAATTCTTAAACGGCATCAACAGGATGTCGCATGGCAAACCAGAAACGCAAGCGGTCGTTGAGCCGGGTTAGCAGGCTCGGCCAAGCGAAGTGTCGTGGTGGAAAACTCTCACCCGGCGGAGCGCGAGCCGCGTGGCAGTCCGTCGCCCTCGGGCTTTTTGATACTGTCGCTGCCAGACCGAATGCGCGTTGCACCGCGAGCCTGCTTTCCATGGGGTTTCTCGCCTTGACCCTAGGCGTTTATGGCGCGAATGCCTCGGCCCTCTAAGATCGATCGGGATACCAGCGAGCGCGTGCGTCAGATCTTCATTGGCGAGTAGGGGTCATCGCTGGATCTCCTGGGTTTTTGACATGTCGATGCACTATCCCATTGCTGTCGACAGATTCTCCGCAAACTAAAGAGGCGCCGGACTGTTCGAGGACTCCGCGTGACTTTCAGCTGGTCACGGCAGAGTCAATTCCGGAGCGCGGCGTCATAACGATTCGCACGCACAGCGACGACGAAACGGTGTCGATAGCGATTTCCGATACGGGCATCGGCATGTCGGCCGAGGTGACCAACAGGATTTTTGATCCGTTTTTCACGACCAAGCCTGTGGGGCAGGGTACCGGTCTGGGGCTTTCGGTCTCTCACTGCATTGTCAAGCGCCATCGATGACGTATCGACGTCGTCAGCCAGCAAGGACGCGGGGCGACTTTCACGATCAAGCTACCGGTTCGACGTAATCTCGCGAACGCGAATGTTCATGCTTAGCGATACGCGGTGTGATCGCTGCTGCACACGGGCCACTCCGCCGTCATTGTCGCGTGTGAACGGTGATCCAGATCGGTATCGGCGCGATATCGGTCGTGTTGTGATGACAGAAGTCGGTGACGTAGTGACTTACATGCGCGTATGCCCCGATCATCCGCACTGAGTCAAGTTTGCAAGAAAAATGCCGTTATTGAGCATGTAAGCGCCGTGGCGCTGTCGAAAAAATAATCATATGGCTCGCGCTTTCGCAAAAATTGGGATGTTGGCATTCGTCCTGCCTGCGGTCGCCTTACTTGCAGTGTCCTCAGTCGCTAATGCGTCGGAGATGCTCGGGCCGGTCGACCCAAAACTTGGCGCGTTGGCCTCCGAGTCGGACAGCGCGGCTTTGGCATCCCTATCCCTTGAACAGTTGATGGACGTATCGGTGATAACGACCGCGTCCAAGTTTCAGCAATCGATCAGCGATGCACCGTCGGCTGCGGTCGTCTTGACGGCGCAGGACATCAAAGAATTCGGCTGGCGAACACTGGCCGATGCGTTAGCGTCGCTGCCGGGTCTGTATGTCAGCAACGATCGAAATTACTCTTACCTGGGAGCACGTGGTTTTTTACGTCCGGGCGACTACGACAGCCGGTTTCTCTTAATGATCGACGGGTACCGGACCAACGACGCCGTGTACGACGAAGCGACCATTGGGACCGAGGGCTTGATCGATATGGATCTGGTCGAGCGTATCGAGTACGTGCCGGGCCCTGGGTCCGCCGTTTACGGCTCCAACGCTTTTTTCGGCGTGGTTAATGTCATTACAAAAAAGGGGAGCGCTATCAATGGCGCTCAAACTGCTGTGGCGGCAGGAAGTTACGGGGAGAAAAAGGCGCGCGCCACATACGGCTGGCATGGGCAAAACGGGGCTGACATCGTCCTGTCTGCGACGTCCTACATTCGAGACGGTCAGGACCTTTTCTACCCTGAATTCAATACTCCGCAACAAAATAACGGCGTCGCGCACGATCTCGATTACGACCGGGCGCAAAACTTCTTCGCCAAAGTAACCTACGGCGATTTCACGGTCTCCGCAGCTCACAGCAACCGAACCAAGGGCGTTCCCACGGGGTCTTTCGGAGCGATCTTCAACACCCCCAATTCAACGAACGACGCGCAAAGTTTCATCAACGCTGTTTTCGCGCATCAGATCAATTCCGGATTGGCCGTCTCGACGCAGGCTTATTGGGGACGATATGACTATCAGGGCGTCGGGATCTACCCTGGTGATATCCCAACGACGAATGTCGACGGAGATCACGCCCTCTGGTACGGCGGCGACGCGCATGTCACCGTCACCAGCATATCGAAGCAAAAAATCGTCGTGGGTCTGGATTTCCAGCGCGACGCACGGCGCGACCAGTACAACTACAATCTGAACCCTTACGTCTCACTGCTCGACGACAAGCGCTCCAGCAATCGGACAGGTGCCTACTTTGAAGATGAGATTCAACTACCCGCGAACTTCGCCCTCAATGCGGGGTTGCGGTACGACTGGGATAGCGTCACAGCCAGTAACGTAAATCCGCGCCTAGCGCTCATCTACAAACTGACTTCAAGGGATACCGTCAAACTCATTTATGGTACGGCGTATCGCGCGCCCAACGCATATGAGTTGTACTACACGGTGCCTGGAAGCGGCGGACAATTGCCGAACCCCGATCTCAAGCCCGAACACATCACGACGACCGAACTCGTGTTGGACCACGCCTTCTCCGATTCGGGACGCGCCACGCTGTCGCTGTTCCGATACTCGGTGAAAAACCTGATCTCCCTTGAAACCGATCCTGCCAGCGGATTGCTCATTTATCAGAATCTGGATCAAGCAAAGGCCACGGGGGTGGAACTCGCGACAGAACAGTTGTTTGGCGATGGTTACCGCGTGCGAGCGAGTTATTCCTGGCAGTTGGCGAAGGACGGCCAAACGGGCGCGATACTCCAAAACTCTCCCCGCCACCTTGTCAAGCTCAATGCAGTTGCCCCGTTATTTCATAACGCGGTTCGATTCGGCACGGAGCTGCAATGCGTGTCGTCCCGGCTCAGCGAAAGTTCGACATCGGGCGGTTATTGCCTTGCGAACCTTACGGTCACTTCGTCCCGCGTGATTCCGCGGGCTATCGTTTCCCTCAGCGTGTACAACGCGTTCAACAAGCGTTATTCAGACCCTGCAGGGCCCGCCTTTGTCCAACAGGCAATTGAGCAGCAGAGCCGTACGCTCTACGCGAAATTGGTCTACGGATTTTGAGATGTGCGTGTCCACCCGCTCCCGCTTCCACGTCTCTCTAGGGGGGGTGTGCCTGCTCGTATCTGTCTTATGCCACGGACAGGTCCAAGACGCCGCCTTGAAGGCTGCGTTCATCTATAACTTCGCGCTCTTTACCAACTGGCCTCAACCACCATCAGGCTCGTCTACCTTCAATGTATGTGTCGTTCACCGCAGCCCAATGTGGGACAGCTTGCAGAAGCTGAATGGGAAGCTGATCGGTGGCAGGCCGTGGACGGTCCGAGATGCGCCCTCCACTGGCCAAAAGGCGGATTGCGACGTCGCCGTGTTAAGCGACGCATCGCAGTCCTTCGCGCCTACATCGTCGAGCGCGACATTGGTCGTGCGCGACGGCGGGATCTCCGGAACGGACGGTGCGGCGATCACTCTAGTCACTGAAGACGATCACATCCATTTTGATATCGACACGGTGGAGGCGCAACGAAATGGATTGCGATTTAGTTCGAAGCTCCTGGCGCTTGCGAGGAACGTCCTATGACAACGAAACACGCGAGCGACACAAAACCGTTGGCCGACACATTCGGTCTAGGACAACTTGTCGCCGCCGCTACCGCCCTTTTCGTGGCCGGATGCATTTTGGCGGCATTCCAATTTATGTCGCTTCGGCAGTCGCTTACCGACGATGTCGAGGTGCAAGCAGCGCTCGTTGCGGACAATCTCGCGGCTGCCATGATGTTTCGGGACAAGCAAACGGCGACGGAGTCTTTGCGCACGTTCAGGCCACCTCCATATCTTCTCTCAATTTCGGCCTATGACCGGGATGGGAACCTGTTCGCGGGATTCGCAAAACTTGGGATTGTGCCCGACAAGAAGGAGGTGCTGCGACTTCTTGCGTCGGGCGGCGACAGCGCCTTGCTGCAGATATCCGTCGTAAAGCGGGTCGAATACAGACAGACGGAACTTGGCTATGTGGTTGTGGTTGCGAGTACTGCCCGCGTGCAGTCGGGTTTGCTCCGATACGTAGGTTTATTTGCGGTGGCCGCGTTCGGAGCATTGTTTGTGGCCGTACTCGTCGTTCTCAAGACGAAAGCACGCATGGCGAAAGCTGAGGAGCGACTGGACTACCTCGCGTACACAGACCCTGTCACGGAGCTCGCTAACCGTCGGGCAACTTACGACACTCTGGCAGCTCAGATAAACATGCAGGGCAAGGAGGGAAGACAAGTTGCGCTCCTGATTGTTGATTTGGATAATTTCAAAGCGGTGAACGACACCGCCGGGCATAGCGCCGGGGATGCGCTGCTCCGAATGGTGGGAGAGGTATTGCGGGACGCAGTTCGAGAATCAGATGTCGTCGGACGGATTGGCGGGGATGAATTCGCGGTCATCGCATCCCCGGTGCGCAATCGCATGGAAGCGGCCAACATCGCAGGGAGAATAGCCGACGCACTTGGTCGACCGTTCGACTTAGACGGGCAAAAGGTCTTCGCAACAGCAAGCATCGGCGTGAGCATTTTCCCAGACGATGCACAAACGCTTTCTGAACTGATCAGTAATGCAGACGTCGCGCTTTATCATGCCAAGGCCGCGGGCAAGAACCGGTTCGCTGAATTCAAGCGTGAAATGACACTGGAAACGCAGCGACGAGTACGCATCGAGCGTGATCTGCGCAAGGCGATGGAGTGCGGTGAGCTCGAAGTGCACTATCAGCCTCAGTTCGACTGTACTTCGAAACTCATTGTCGGCGTTGAAGCTCTGCTTAGATGGCCGCAGCCAGAAGACGGATTTATTTCGCCCAACGACTTCATTCCTATCGCGGAAGAGTGCGGTCTGATAAACGAAATCGGGCGTTGGGTGCTCCTACGTGCGTGCTCCGACGCAACCGGATGGCGCAGCGCGACCGGAGCGCCCCTAAGCGTGGCGGTCAATGTTTCGGCACGCCAACTCAGAGAAAAGGATTTTATTGACCAGGTCCGCACGGCGCTCCGTGAGAGCGGTCTGCCGCCGGCGCAGTTGGAACTCGAACTGACGGAAAGTCTGTTAATGGACGACGTCGACGCGGCGCTTGATTTCATGCATGCGGTGAGATCTATGGGCGTCCGGCTGTCAATCGATGACTTCGGCACGGGCTACTCTTCGCTCGCGTACCTGCAGTCGTTTCCGATCAATCGTTTAAAAATCGACCGCAGCTTTGTCCACCTTCTGCCGGAGGCCGGCTATACCATCGCGAGCGCAGTCATTGCGCTCGCGCGCGGCTTTGACCTCTCGGTAGTTGCTGAAGGCGTCGAGACTCGCGCTCAACTGAAATGGCTGCAAGAAGCGGGATGCGATATCGTCCAAGGCTTTCTTCTGGGACGGCCGATGAATGCGCCTACATTTCGAGCGCTGCTACAGCTCGAAAGTGTCGAATTGCAGCTTGCGGCAGTAGCTGCCAGCGTAGCGCTGCCAATACCGTGCTCAGCATCTGAAAGCGAATCAAAAGACGGGACCGGCGAGGTGGTTTGAACCCGGGTCGGTCGAGCAAACGGGCGGGACCGTTGTTCGATGGATGGATTACTGGCGGTGCACACGAGGCCGACGATCGCAATGCTGCATGCTATAGGGCTGAAATAGCCGCGCAATGGATTGGGGTTAATGAAATGAACGATGGTACCGAACGGCGCGCGCGGCTGCTCCATTTGGGCGACGTATTTGTTGATGTCCACCCAGAATTGACCCACCTAAGCCAGTAAATTTGGACTGAACCCCAGAGACTGGCAAGCGTCATTTGAAGGCCGCATGTACAGGCAGCGCGATTGTGTCCAAAGTAGTCCCCGCCAAATAAGTGGTGGGGACTACTTTGTCTAAAGACGACTTGCAGGTTTCGAATCGCAAGGGCCGACCGAACTATGACCCGGCCTACAAGCAACAGATCGCAATAGCGGCTTGTGAATCCAACATCTCAGTGGCCAAACTGGCTCAGGTCCATGGACTCAATCCAAACATGGTTTTTAGATGGCGCCGCGAGTATCGTGCTGGTTTGCTTAGCAACGGCGGCACCGACCCAACAGTGCTAATCCCGGTCACTTTGCCAACTGAGGTAAAAGCGGAGGCCTCCACGACCCCTTCGATTGGGCCCAATTCTGGCGAGCCCCCGCGTGAAGCAGCAAGCATCGAGATCGAGCTTAATGGTGCGCTCGTTCGGCCCACTGACAGGGTCGACCCCATTCAATTGCGTTTAGTTCTCCGCTGTCTGATGCCCTCATGATTGCACCTCCTTCCGGTACCCGTATTTGGCTGGCCGCTGGACTGCAACTTAAAAGAGGGTTGGAAGGAGTTAATGTATAACCGCGCTGATGCGTACAGCATCCGGGGGCGGAGCCGCGATAGCGACGCCTGTTACGGACATCGCGGTTGACGCTAGCATTATAAAAATCCGCGTTGCAATGCGTTCACGAACTGCGGTTTGTCCGCAGTTGTTGCATTGATGCTTCTGCACGTTGAAGGCTGTGCTGGATACCAAGCATTACTAAAGAATTTGATGAGAGCGCTTAAATCGGACCTTCTTGTGGACTGCATCTCGTCTCCTTCGTAGTTTTACCCGATACCTATCTGCGGTGCCGTCGGACCGCGCCGCATCAGTACAAGCCTGTTGCATGGGTTTCCTGCACAGGGTTGATGTGATCGTTTTCCCTTACCCGACGACTGACTGACGCAGATCCACAAAGCCAGCAACCCCGTCTGCACGGCGCCACAGCCGCCTCCTCGATCTCGCCGATTGCCGCTCACAGCGGCTTGCGCTTCCTTGACACGCAACAAAAATTGCGTAGTATTGGTATAGCAATATTAATTGCGTAAGCGTTGGTGTCCAATCGCCAGCCGCGCCAGGATCGCACTCCGGCGTCACGCAGCGACAGAGAACAGGAGGAGTGAGAGTCATGTATGAGAAGTTCGGTTTATTCATTGGCGGCGAGTGGCGTTCTACGGGGGGCAATGGCTTCGCAGAGGTGTTCGACCCTGCCACTGAGGACGTCCTCGGTCGCATACCCCTGGCTTCAGTGGAGGACGTGGAGCGGGCGATCGATGCGGCGGCTACAGGGCTGAAGCTCTGGCGGCAGACGCCTGCCTGGACGCGTGCGGACATCCTGCATCGGGTGGCCGATGAAATGCTCCGGGCGACAGAAGAGGGCGCACGGCGCATCACGCTCGAATCTGGCAAGCCGCTCGTTCAGGCGAAGCGGGAATGGCAGCTGAGCGTCGACCAGTTTCGCTGGTATGCCGAAGAGGCGCGGCGCATATACGGGCGGGTTGTGGAAAGTCGTGCTCCGGGCGGCCGGTTCGAAGTCCTGCACGAGCCGGTCGGGATCGTGGCGGCCTTTACGGCGTGGAATTTTCCCGCGGTGCTCATTGCTCGCAAGGTCGCGCCTGCGCTCGCTGCCGGGTGTTCGATCATTGTGCGTCCGTCGACCGAAGTACCGGGCGTTGCGATGGTCATCTTCGAATGCCTGCGCAAGGCCGGTGTGCCCGCCGGTGTGGCGAATCTCGTGATTGGTCCGACCTCCACGACCTACGCGACGCTCGTTGCCTCTTCTCAGGTGAGAAAGATCACGCTGACCGGGTCGACATCTGTTGGCCAACAGATGATTCGCGATTCGGCACAGACGCTGAAACGCGTCAGCATGGAACTGGGTGGGAATGCACCCCTTGTGGTGTTCGATGACGCCGATCTTGAAACTGCTCTGGATCTGGCCGTTGCAACGAAATATGCAAACGCGGGGCAGGTGTGCGTCACGCCCGACCGCTTCTATGTCCAGAAGGGCATCTACAGCCGGTTCGTTTCCGGTTTCACCGAGCGTGCCAAGGCGCTACGCCTCGGCAATGGGCTGGACGATGCGACGCAGATGGGGCCGCTTATTAATCAGCGCCGACGCGAAGCCATTGAGTCGATCGTGGCAGACAGCGTCGCTGTCGGCGCAAGCGTCGCAGCGGGAGGACGCCGTCCGTCAGGGTTGGGCAAAGGCTTCTTCTTCGAACCGACGGTGCTGTCCGACGTTCCTCCGCAGGCACTGGCGCTAGTTGAAGAGAATTTTGGCCCGATCGCTGCGATCACTCCATTCGGTGATCCAGAGGACGCCTATACCTGGGCTAACGATTCCCCATACGGCCTGTCCGCCTATGTATTTACAAGGGACCCGGGGCGAATCCGGGAAGCGGTGTCACGGATAGAGGCGGGCATGGTTGGTGTGAACAGTTTCGCACTCGCGGCAGCCGAAGCGCCGTTCGGCGGGATCAAATCGAGCGGCATGGGGCGGGAGGGCGGACTCGAAGGTGTCCTTGACTTCATGAACGTCAAGCTCGCGCAGATTGCAGTCTAGGAGAGGGGCTATGAAACTCAATAACATCAAGTCGTTGTGGTCGGACGGCAAGCCTGTCGTGAACGGCTGGCTTGCCTTCGCATGTCCGTTTTCCGCCGAAATCATGGCAGAACAAGGATATGACTCAATCACGATCGACATGCAGCACGGCCTGGTTGGCTACGAAGTTGCCACCACCATGCTACAGGCGATGCGCGCAAGCACAGTGGTCCCGCTTGTCCGGGTGCCGTGGCTCGACCCGGGCGACATCATGAAAGCGCTCGATGCGGGCGCTTACGGCGTGATTTGTCCGATGGTCAATACCGCGGAGGATGCGGCGAGGCTGGTTTCCTACGTGCGTTATCCGCCCCTGGGCTCGCGCAGTTTCGGACCGATACGCGCGAATTTTTCCGCCGGCGCTGACTATGGCCAGCACGCTGACGAGCAGGTTCTCTGCTTTGCGATGATCGAGACGGCGGAGGCCCTGGCGAACATTGACGAGATCGTCTCGACACCAGGTCTGGACGGTGTCTATATCGGACCGGCGGATTTGACGCTTGGTTTGACGGGTAAGAAATATCCGCGCGGATTCGATCGCGAAGAGCCGGAAATGGTCGAGGCCATCCAGCACATCCTGAAGCGTGCACATCACGCCGGCATCAAGGCCGCGCTGCACAACGGAACGCCGGAATATGCGGCTCGCGCCGTGGATTGGGGGTTCGACCTTGTTACGGTGTCCAGCGACGCGCGGCTGCTTGCGGGTGCGGCGCAGGCAAGCGTGAAGTCCTTGCGCGCGGTGCTCGGCAAGACGACCTCTTCGGACGCGAAGCCGGCGGGAGGTTACTGACATGCCCCACGTACTGGTAGCCGGACGGATTCACGACGCGGGGCTGGATATCCTGCGCAATGCCCGCGGTGTGACCTTCGACCTCGTTGAGGACATATCGGTCGCGTCCTATGCACCGCTGGCACCGAATGCGGATGCGATCCTCATCCGTACCCAGCCACTGCCGCGTGCGGTGATCGAATCCGCAACACGACTCAAGATCGTGTCGCGACATGGTGTCGGGTTTGATGCCGTTGATGTCGAAGCATTGACCGAGCGATCAATTCCATTGGCGATTATTGGCGACGTCATCTCAAACTCGGTCGCCGAGCACAGCATGATGCTGGTGCTTGCGCTCGCCAAGCGAACGATCGTGTACGACCGGAAGACCCGAGCCTCTTCCTGGCAATATCGGAACAGCTACGATGCATGGGAACTCAACGGCCGGACGTTGCTGCTGCTGGGGTTCGGTCGTATTGGCAAGGCGATGGCGAGAATGGCCGCAGGTTTTAACATGAAGACTCTCGCCTACGATCCGTACGTTGCAGTCGAAACAATGAGTGCATTTGGTGTAACGCCTGTCAGCGATCTGCGGCAAGCCCTCGCTGAGGCTGATGTGGTGTCAGTTCACATGCCGAAGTCAGTGAATGGTCCGTTGCTCGGAGCCCGGGAATTGGGGTGGATGAAACCCTCGTCGATCGTGGTGAACACAGCGCGTGGAGGAATTGTCGACGAGCAAGCACTTCGGGAGGCGCTCTCCGCAGGCCGTCTGGCCGGGGCTGGCCTCGACGTGTTCGAGAGCGAGCCGCCGGGGCCGGATAACCCCCTGTTTGATTTCGACAATGTCGTACTAAGTCCGCACTCTGCGGGTTTAACTGAAGAAGCGGCGGCCGGCATGGCGATGTCCGCTGCCACGAATATTGTTAACTTCTTCGCTGGCCATCTGGACCCGGCGCTGGTGGTCAACGACGTGGGAATCGCCCCGCCCGCGACGATGGACTGAGTGCAGGGCTGATGGGGCAAAGCTTGCCGAAGACATGCGAAGGACTTTTACGTCACGTCATCAATGACCCAAGAGCTGGGGACAGCCTGCGATTGGCGAGCTGCGCGCTGGAATCAGCGAGGACGGGTAGAACGGTGATGGTCAGCTAAAGGGGCGTCAGGTCGAGTCGGGTTCAATACATAAGGGTGAATCCATCATGCAGGAAATTGGCATTGGCATGATCGGTACCGGCTTCATGGGAAAAACTCACGCCTTGGCCTATCGCGCCATGGCTGGCGTGTTCCTTGAATCCCGACGTCCGACACTCGTTGCAGTTGCCGATATCGATGCAGACGCCGCGAGGCGCGCCGCAGCGCAGTTTGGCTTTGCGCGAGCGATCCCGGACTGGAAGTCACTCGTGACCGATCCAGCAGTCGACGTTGTGTCGATCACTACGCCTAACCTGGTGCACAAGGAGATGGCAGGCTGATCGATCGACAGTACCGTGCAGGAAAGGGGGCAGTTGTTCATGCAGGAGGGCATGTGCGTCGTCGCGGCCGTGCAGCGATCTCCCCGGTCCGGCAGGTTGACGGGGTGATTCATTCGGGACAGTGGGGACAGGTGTGAGAGTATTGGTTGAGGGCGGCCACATGGGCGACGCTGACCGGGTACTGCGACTCAGGCTTGCCGGAGGCGACCACTGGTGGCATCGTTTGGCTGACAGGACTATCAGCGAGACGAGACGCAACCGGAATGACGAGCGAAAAGAAACCGAAGATGACCAAGGAAACGACCGGCGAGCAGCTTATCCCGGAGGAGAACTACGAGGGGATCGTCAACGTAATCACCACGGAGTACCCCAAGCTGTCTGAGCGGTATCAGCAGGTAGCGCGGTTTTTCACACAGAACCCCAACGTGGTGGCGCTGGAGTCGATCAACGCGATCGCGGCCAAATGCGGGGCACATCCTTCCATTCTCGTGCGTTTTGCACAGCACTTCGGATATTCCGGCTTCAAGCAACTCCAGGCGGTGTTTCAGACGCGTCTTGCGACCACCGCTCCGGGTTTTCGTGAGCGCATCAATGCCTTGGAGGTGGATCTCAAGCGCAACGTCGATCAGGGCAACCTTGGATTTTTGCATGACCTGGTGGTGCGTGACATCGCGACGCTTCAGGCGCTGTTGAGCAACGTGACCGAGGAAAGCCTCACGCAGGCAGCCCACTATCTGAAGGACGCGCAGACGATTTACATCGCTGGCCAGCTTCGTTCGGAACCCATAGCGCAGTTTCTGCGCTACATCCTGTCGATGCTGCAACGCAAGGTGATCCTGCTTGACGCATCAGGAGGACTGGCGCCGGAAATGGCTTCGACGATGGCCCGGGAAGATGTGCTGGTCGCCATCGCCTTTCGCCACTACGCCAAGGAAGTCGTCACGATCTCGGACATCGCGGCGCGGGCGGGCGTGCCCATTGTGGCGATTACAGACAGTCAGCTTTCGCCTCTCGCGAAGGACGCAAGCGTGCTCTTTGCCATTCCGGAAGAGGAGTACACGTTCTCGCGTTCGCTTGCTGCGCCCATGTGCCTGACGCAGTGCATCGGCATTGCCCTCGCTGCGCTTCTTCAGCCCGGCCATGACGGAGCGCCGCGCATTGCGACCGTCACAGAGAACGAGCGGAACCGGGGCAAACGGTCCCGGCAACGCACGCAATGATGCGACTGATGTAACAGGCGCATCACGTCGGTCCGGCACAGTAGTCGCTTCAGGTTTTTTCCCCCGCAATCCCTTTGCTGCCCGATGTCATCGGGCTGTGAGCGCTCGTGCGCCAAGGTGCAGAATGCACTGGGAAAACCCTTAAGCAATTTTAATTGCTGAAACACGTTATCTGCAATAAAGTTTGAGAAGGGCGGCGGTGCGACTAGCCCGCGGCCATCCCGAACGTGTGAGGAGAAGACAATGTCGACCATTCGCTGCACCGTGGCACAAGCCATAGTGCGTTACCTGAAGAGCCAGCTTACCGAGATCGACGGAAAGCGCGTTCCGCTCTTTCCTGGCGTCTTCGGTATATTCGGACACGGCAATGTCACCTGTCTCGCAGAAGCGCTTGAAGCGGTAAAAGACGAATTCCCCACCTGGCGCGGCCAGAACGAGCAATCGATGGCGCTCGCAGCGATTGCTTTTGCAAAAGCGAAACGTCGGCGCCAGATCATGGTCGCCACCTCGTCAATTGGACCCGGTGCGACTAACTTTGTGACCGCAGCTGGCCTTGCCCACGCCAACCGGTTGCCGATCCTCTTCCTGTCTGGCGACACATTCGCAAGCCGCCGTCCGGATCCGGTCTTGCAGCAAGTCGAGCATTTTAACGATCCGTCGATGACGGTCAATGATGCGTTCAAGGCGGTCACCCGGTACTGGGACCGCATCACGCATCCGGAGCAGATCATCTCATCGCTGCCACAGGCGGTAGCCGTGATGCTGGATCCTGCGGACTGCGGTCCGGCTTTCCTCGGTTTGTGTCAAGACATCCAGGAAGTGGCATTTGATTATCCGGCCGCGTTCTTTGAACCGACGGTTCATTCGATCCCCCGGCCAAGGCCCGATAGCACTCGCGTGGCGCAGGCCGTGGCGGTGCTCAAGGAGGCGCAGCGCCCCATCATCATCGCCGGCGGGGGCGTACGTTACTCAGAGGCTGAGCGGGCCGTCGTGAAGCTTGCTCAAGAGCGCGGTATTCCCATCGTGGAAACAATCGCGGGCAAAGGTACGCTCACACACGATCACCCGGTCCACATCGGACCGCTAGGCATCGTCGGATCGAGCTCGGCTAACGCGCTCGCCGGCGAGGCGGATGTTGTGCTCGCGATCGGCACGCGCTTGCAGGATTTCACTACCGGCTCGTGGAGCTGCTTCTCACACGGCGCGAAGTTTGTTGCTATCAACACAGCGCGCTTTGACGCGGTCAAGCACCGCTCGCTTGCGCTCATCGGCGACGCGCGGGAAACCGTCACCGAGCTGGATGCCGCGCTCGGAGACTGGCACGTGGATGCGTCATGGCTCGAGCACGGCCGGCGTGAATTTGCACGCTGGAACGATGCCCTGGATGCTGGCCAGAAGCACACCGATGCCACCGTGCCTACGTACGCGCAAGTTGTCGGCGTCGTGAATGAAGAAGCCGCGCAACGAGACTATGTCATTTCCGCTGCGGGCGGCTTGCCCGGCGAACTGGTCAAGGGCTGGCGAGTCAAGGCGCCGGGTACGTTCGATTGCGAGTTCGGTTTTTCCTGTATGGGCTACGAGATCGCTGGCGGCTGGGGTGCAGCAATGGCTGATCCGTCACGTGACGTGTTCGTCATGGTCGGCGATGGCTCATACATGATGATGAACTCCGACATCTATTCGTCAGTGCTGGCGGGACACAAGATGATTGTTCTTGTGTGCGACAACGGCGGCTTCGGCGTCATTAACCGGCTTCAGAACGGCAAGGGCGGAGCATCGTTCAACAACTTGCTGAAGGACAGCAAGGTCAAGGAGGCCTTCCCGGTTGATTTCATCCGTCATGCCGAATCGATGGGAGCACTTGCTCGCCGCGCCAATACGCTCGACGAGCTGCGCGATGCCTTGAAGTGGGCGAAGTCGAATGACCGGACCACCGTCATCTCGATCGTGACCGATGCCTTCGCGTGGACGCCGGGCGACGCGTGGTGGGACGTCGGGGTTCCGCAGGTCAGTGAGCGCGAAGAGGTGCAGGCCGCGCGCAAGGATCAGGAAGAGGGCCGTACGAAACAGCGAATCGGCGTTTGATCACTCCTACTACGGGAAAGAGATATGACACTGAAAGCAAAGCTGGGCATTGCTCCAATCGCCTGGTCCAACGATGACCTGCCGCAACTGGGCGGCGATACACCGCTCGAAACGTGTCTCGCCGAGAGCGCTGAAGCCGGGTTCCTCGGCGTCGAGACGGGCGGGAAGTTTCCGAAGACGAGTGCCGAGTTGAAGCCGCTGCTGTCACGGTTTGGCCTGCGGCTCGCGTCGGGGTGGTATTCAGGCACCGTCCTGGACTCAGACCTCGAAGCGGAAAAGCACAAGGTGCTGGCGCAGCTTGCGTTATTTCGCGAATGTGGCGCCGCGTGCCTGGTGTACGGCGAGACCGCCGGCACCATCCAGAACCGCCAGAACGTCCCGCTGACAGGTCGACGTACGCTCCACGACGACGACTTCGTCGCATATGGTCGCAAGCTAACGAAGTTCGGCGAGTTCTGTGCCGAACAGGGCGTGCCGCTCGCGTTTCACCATCACATGGGTACCGCGATTGAAAGCGCACCGGACATCGACCGTCTGATGGCCCATACCGGCGAGGCAGTGCATCTTCTGCTCGATACCGGGCACGCGGTGTTCGCCGGTGCCGATCCAATCGCGATCCTGAACCGGCATGGAAAGCGGGTTATTCATGTGCATGCAAAGGACATCCGCGGCGGTGTTCTGTCTGGATTGGACCGCTCACATGAGTCCTTTCTGGACGCGGTGCTCAAAGGCGTTTATACGGTGCCCGGCGACGGCGCGATCGATTTCGCGACCGTCGCGCAAAAACTTGCCGAGATTGGTTACGAGGGCTGGTTTGTGGTTGAGGCGGAGCAGGATCCTGCCAACGCTCCGCCGCTCGAGTACGCGAGAATTGGACATCGTTCGCTCACCATGGCATTGCAGCGAGCCGGCTACGACATCGAAAGGAGTACGACATGAATCAGTTCGAGGGAAAAATTGCGGTTATCACAGGTGGCACTCAAGGTCTGGGCGCGGCAATTGCCACGCTCTTTGCACAGCGAGGCGCCGAGGGAATCATCATTTGTGGTCGCTCGCGTGAGAAGGGTGAAGCAAAAGCGAGAGAACTGACTGCCGCGACAAAGGCGAAAGTGGTGTTCGTACCAGCGGACCTGTCAAGCGTCGATGACTGCCGTGCGGTCATCGCGGCTGCTGACCAGTCCTTTGGTCGGGTCGACGCGCTTGTCAACGCAGCAGCCATCAGCGATCGCGGCACAATTCTGGACACCACGCCGGAACGCTTTGACGAGATGTTTGCGACGAATGTGCGCGGGCCGTTCTTCCTGATGCAGGACGCGATCAAACTCATGCTTCGAACGGAAACCAAAGGCACGATCGTCAACATTTGTTCCATGGCGAGTCTGGCGGGCCAACCGTTTATCTGCGCTTACTCCGCTTCCAAGGGCGCACTGGCCACCCTCACCCGAAACACCGCGTTTGCGGCGCTGAGGAACCGGATTCGCGTGAACGGCCTGAACATTGGATGGATGGCATCCGAGGGCGAAGACCGGATCATGAAAACGTACCACGGGGCAAAGGACAACTGGCTCGATGAGGCCGCGCAGAAATTGCCTTTTGGCCGCCTGATCGATCCTGCCGAGGTGGCACGCGCAGTAGCGTTCCTGAGCAGTGACGAGTCCGGGCTGATGACAGGCTCCGTGGTCGAGTATGACCAGTCCGTGTGGGGAGGATACGACGAGCCTCCAGGCCCGAACGCGGCGTTGTGACCGGTCAACGAACTCGGGCCGCCAGTGATCGCGGCGCACGTCGCGCCGCACTTCTCGAACTTGAATGAGGTCGTGGAAATCATGCGTACCATCAAGGGGCCGGGCGTCTTCCTCGCCCAGTTCGCAGCCAATGAGGCCCCCTTTAGCACGTTTGCCGGACTGCTTGACTGGGCTGCAGACAAGGGCTTCACGGGAGTTCAACTGCCGGCGTGGGACGCGAGAGTCATCGATCTCGCGAAGGCCGCTGAGAGCCAGACGTATGCGGACGAAATCAGGGGCGTGGCAGCGGTACGTGGTCTGACGGTGACTGAACTTGCGACGCACCTTCAGGGCCAACTAGTAGCCTCTCATCCCGCCTACGACGTGATAGCTGATTCGTTCGCACCGCAGGCCGTGCGCGGCAATCCGCAGCGGCGTCAGGAATGGGCTCGAGAGCAATTGTTGCTGGCTGCCAAGGCTTCGCGCCGGCTAGGACTTGACCGTCATGTCACTTTTTCGGGCACGTTACTTTGGCCCTACCTGTACCCTTATCCGCAGTGGCCCGAAGGGCTGATCGATGAGGCATTCGATGAGCAGGCACGTCGCTGGCGGCCCATCCTCGACGCATTTGATCACGAGGGTGTCGACCTGTGCTACGAAATTCATCCGGCAGAAGATCTGCACGATGGCCTGACCTTTGAGATGTTCCTCGAGCGCGTCGGCAATCACCCTCGTTGCAACATCATGTATGACCCGAGTCACCTGGTCCTGCAATCGATCGACTACCTCTCCTACATCGATCACTACCACGAACGCATCCGTATGTTTCACGTAAAGGACGCTGAGTTCCGCCCAAACGGCAAAACCGGGGCGTACGGTGGCTTCCAGCCCTGGGCCAGTCGCGCCGGCAGGTTCCGTTCACTCGGAGACGGGCAGGTTGACTTCAAATCCATTTTCTCGAAGCTCTCAACCTACGATTTCGACGGTTGGGCCGTCCTCGAGTGGGAATGCTTCCTGAAAAACTCCGAGGATGGCGCGGCGGAAGGTGCACGCTTTATTCGCGATCACATCATCAGCGTATCAGACCGGGCTTTTGACGATTTCGTGAAATCGGGCGCGGACCGCGCGTCGAACCGGGCGATCCTCGGCCTCGGACAGGAGGCGCAATGAACAGCACAAGCATCAACAGGCGTTTGCGTCTTGCTATGGTTGGCGGAGGCGAAGGCGCATACATCGGTGGCATCCACCGTTATGCATCGCGTCTCGATGACCAGTACGAGCTTGTAGCAGGTGCGTTCGACATCTCAGCCGAAAAAGGGCGGGCGTTTGCCGGGAGCGTTGGCGTCGCAAGCAACCGTGCGTATGGCAGCTACCTCGAACTGATCGAAGGTGAACGTGCGAGAGCAGACAAGGTGGACATCGTTTCAATCTGCACTCCAAATCATACGCATTTCCCGATCGCGAAGGCATTGATTGAAGCAGGCTTTGACATCATTTGCGAAAAGCCGATGACGACCACCCTGGAGGACGCGGTGAGCCTGCATCAGTTGGCCCGGTCAAGTGGCTGCTTCGTTGGCGTCACCTATACATATAGCGGATATCCGCTTGTACACGAAGCCCGCGCGCTGGTTGCGCAAGGCGTGATCGGCACGGTGCGGGTGGTGCAGGTCGAATACCCGCTTGAGTGGATGGCTACGGCGATCGAGGCTGCGGGAAATACCCAGGCGGAATGGCGAACGGATCCAAAAAGATCCGGGCGGGGTGGAAGCATTGGAGACATTGGCACACATGCTTACCATCTCGCCGCTTTTGTGAGCGGATTGAAGCTCGACGCGCTATGCGCCGATCTGGCGACGTTCGTCCCCGGTCGATCATTGGATGACAACGCGCACGTGATGTTGAGGTACGAAGGAGGCGCTCGCGGCCTGCTCTGGTCGTCGCAGGTAGCGGTTGGTCACTCTAATGGGTTGCGGCTTCGGATAACTGGCGATAAAGGCAGTCTCGCATGGGCCCAGGAACAACCCAATGAGCTCCTTCATACACCGCTTGGCCGTGCACCCGCCACTATCAAGCGCGGCCGTGACGATGTTTCAGACGCGGCGAGAGTCCGGACGCGCACCCCTCCGGGGCATCCGGAGGGATATATCGAGGCCTTTGCCAATCTCTATGGCGGGTTCGCCGAAGCGATTCGGGCGCGGTTGGACAATCGGCAAGTCGGTCCGCTCGGCCGGGACATACCGGTCGCCTACGATGGTTTGAAAGGCGTAGCGTTTGTCGACGCGGTGGTAGACAGCTTCGAGCGTGGATCGGTCTGGGTGAAGCCGGAATTCGTCTAGTGGCGCGAGGAGTCGGTCGGTAACCCAGCAAGCAGGACGCTGCCGTATTCCTGGGCAGAGAAATGCAGTTTATCGTTACCAGTATCGATAGTTTTATTAGTAATACTATTCAATAAAATATGATCGTTCATTTCTGCATTGAGCGCGGCAGATCCATGAGATCAGGAGGCCGGGGTGGCAGTAACCCATCCCAAGATAATTGGTGCCTTGCTGAAATGCGCTGTGCGGTACCGCTGACTTTGTGACGGGAGAATCCCGGGCATTCTTGCAAGTGAATCTGTCCGGGAACTGCCCGACACCAGCGGTCGATGAGAAGACAGTTTTCAACCCGGAAGCGGCCCCCGATGAATTGCGATTCAAAACCCGTTACAGCGGTTACTGCCAAGACGCCAGGGACTGCGGTGGGACGCAGCCTATTTTGCCTCAGTGCGGCGGTCTTTATCTGTGGGATTACTTTTGGCGCCCTGTTGCCGGTCGTTTCCATTTTCGTCGGGCGTCTGCTCGGGTTCAGCAACGTCGTTGCCGGTACGGCTGTAAGCGCGCATTTTCTTGCGACACTGCTCACGCGCGGATATGCCGGGCGTCAGGCTGACCATTTGGGAGCCCGCAGGTCGATGTTGCGGGGTTTGCTGTCGTGCTCGGCTGCTGGCGTGGCTTTCGCTGGCGCAACGCTGTTCACGGGAGCACCCGTCTTTCAACTGGCGTGCGTGATGGTCAGTCGTGTGTTTTCGGGTTTGGGAGAAAGTCAACTCATCACAGGAGCGTTGACCTGGGGAATCGGGCTGGCGGGTGCGCAGCGCTCGGGCAAGGTGATGGCGTGGAACGGAATGGCACTATATGGCGCCATTGCAGTCGGTGCGCCATGCGGTATGGCATTGGTTCACATTGGAGGCTTCGCTCTGGTCGGCGTCGCCATGATCGGGTTGCCGTTGATTGCGTGCGTTGCAGTACTTGGCCTTTCAGCGGTCGCAGCCAGTGGCGGGCATCGCAGCGGTTTTCGTGAGGTACTCGGAGTCGTCTGGCGTCCCGGGATAACCCTCGCGTTGCAAGGGTTTGGTTTTGCTGCAATCAGCTCCTTTGTTTCCCTTTATTTCGTTGCGCGGGGATGGGCAAATGCGGGGCTGGCTTTATCCAGCTTCGGCTTTGCTTTCGTTCTGGTCAGGCTGTTACTCGGATCGTTGCCTGATAGGCTGGGCGGGTATCGGGTCGCACTGGGATCGATGTGTGTCGAGGCAGTCGGCCAACTCATCATGTGCCTGGCGTCCAGTGCTGCGATCGCCGTGTTGGGTGCAGCCGTGACGGGAGCGGGATGTTCCTTGATGTTTCCAGCGCTTGGATCGATGACCGTAAAGCGCATGCCATCGCACAGCCGGGCCATCGCCCTAGGAACTTTCACCGCTTTTCAGGATATTGCCTATTTCGTAACGGGACCGCTTGCGGGTCTGATCGCGTCAGGGCTGGGGTACGAAGCCATCTTCGGAGCAGGCGTGGTTACGTCGTGTGCCGGCGTCGCCGTGACGGTATGGAGCAAACGGGCCACATGACTGCTCATCAGTATGCGATAGACGGGGAGAGTCGTCTGATTCGATAGTTGAAGGTGATTGTCGGGACGCCCAGCTGCTTGGGGTAAAGGAAACATCCATGTAAGTAGTCACAGATCGTATGGCGGTTTCGCGCAGGTTGTTCGAGGTCGGCCGGGCACCGTGCTGACGTAGCGAACGAGCTTGTCCACTGGCCGCGCAGATGTTGGAGCGCCTTGCCAAACGCGCTTTATGGCGACGGTTCAAATCCTGGTGGCCATGCCGGCAAAGATATCGAATCGGTCGCTTTCCGGCATATTTAATATGCATAACGTATTAAATGAAGGCAGAGAATTTTCTGAACCAACCCGCATGTTTACGATTTGAACCAACAGATCGACTCGTGCCGCAAGACACATCGTGCGGTGGTCCGTGGGACCGGTAAGCATTCGGGGTCGAGGCCGGCCGCCGCTGACACGACCGCCAAAACAAATTGGTACGAACTCTGTTGCGCGACAACGCAACAACAATTGCATGGGGACGTGCGCTGCGGCGTCCGATAGAAAGAGGTGCCCTGGAGCCTATCGTTTTCCCTTGGTTCACTTTGGCCGGTCGCGCTGCATGGCAGCGGAAAGCCTTGTCGCAAGGGGATCGCGGTTGATAAGGACAACCTCGAGAAGGCCGTCGGAAGGGCATGGAAATCTTGACACGCAACAAAAATTGCATAATATAGATTATGCAACATTAAGTGCCTTTCACACGAGGACATCGCCCGCTGGCCAGCATGGCCACGCGCAGCAACGAAGGCTGACGGGCACACAGAGGAGCGAGTCATGTATGAGAAGTTCGGCCTCTTCATCCCTGGCCCGAGCCCCTTAATTGGGGCTCGTGAGCGGAGTGGGATGAAACCATCGGCGATAGAGGTGAATACCGATCAAGGGGGTATCGCCGACGAAGCAGCGTTAAGTGAAGTACTTCTTTCACGCCGATTGTCAGGTGCCGGCCTCGACGTATTCGACATGGAGCCACCACTCGCTGACAGTCCGCCGTTGCGCGGCGAACGCAGGGTACTAAATCCTTATTCGGTAGCGTTGACGGAAGAGGCCGCCACTCGAAGGTTGGGCGCTGCGGTGACAAACATCACGGACTTCTTTTCGGGCAGGCTCGATCCACAGCGTTAATAAACACTAGCCGGTCGGACTACCGGCGACCGTAAATAAAATTGGAGACAGGTATGACACGCATTGCCGTATTGGGCGCCGGACGAATCGGCAAAATCCATGCTGCAAACGCTGCTGCTAGCCGGCACGCGTCGTTGGTTGTCGTAGCAGATCCGTTCGGAGATGCCGCTCGGTCGCTCGCAGAACAACTTGGATGCGACGCTGTTTCGAATCCCCTGGACGCAATTTCGCGTGCAGATGTGGACGCTGTGATCATCTGCACCCCAACCGACACGCACGTCGACTTGATGTTGGCTGCGGCGCGTGCGGGGAAGGCCGTGCTTTGCGAAAAGCCGGTGGATTTGGATATCAAGCGAGCCGACACCGCCGTGGCGGAACTGGAAGCGCTAGGGGTGCCGGTGATGCTGGCATTCAATCGGCGTTTCGATCCTAGCTCGATCGAGCTTCGACGCGCCATCGACGCAGGCGACATTGGCGACGTGAGGCAGGTGATCATCTCGAGCCGGGACCCCGGGCTGCCGCCGCTGGATTATCTGAAGCACTCGGGCGGAATCTTCAAAGATATGACCATCCACGATTTCGACATGGCCCGATGGCTGCTCGGTGAAGAACCCGTGTCGGTAATGGCTGTTGCGAGCAGGGTCGTGGAGAGCACTCTCTCGGAACTCGACGACTTCGATACGTTGATGGTGATCATGCAAACGGAGTCCGGGAAGCAATGTCACATCAACTGCTGCCGGGAAGCCGTCTATGGATACGATCAGCGGTTCGAAATTTTCGGCTCACGGGGAATGCTGCTGAACGAGAACTTGAGGCCAACAACCGTGCGTCGATATACGGCGGAGCAAACCGAGTCTCGGCAACCCTTGCTCAACTTTTTCCTTGAGCGCTATGCCGATGCATATCGGGCCGAACTCGAAGCGTTTCTTACCGCTTTGCGCGACGGTCGGCCGATGCCGGTCACTCCAAAGGATGGCCGTCAGGCATTGAAGCTTGCGGATTGCGCAGTGGAATCCGTGAGAACTGGACGGATGGTAAAGGTCGACTAAGGGCGGGACCCGCCTTACGCGCGTGTTCAGAATAACGAAGGATTTTACGGCGATTTCATGGCTACGCCCGGTCATCAACCCGGCGTCAACGACTTGAAAGGCATGGGAGATTCAAAAGGTTACCGACACGTTCATTCGCTCCTCGCGAGAGAGGAGTCGGCTCAACGTGTCGTAAGTCACCGACGGATCACGGCCTCGATGCCGGGACGCTTACTAAATCAGGAGACGTGGTCTATGGCTATTCTTGAGTTAAGGAATGTATCGAAAAGCTTCGGCGCCATTCAAGCTGTTTCGGATGTCAGCTGTTCGATTCGAAAGGGCGAGGTAGTCGCCCTTATGGGAGACAACGGCGCAGGAAAATCTACGCTCGTCAAAATGATCGCCGGCAACTTTCCGCCGACCGGTGGTGAGATTTCCGTGGACGGCGAGCTTTGTCACTTCAACCGGCCAATCGATGCCAGAGAGAAAGGCATTGAGATGGTCTATCAGGACCTGGCGCTAAGCGATAACCTTACGGCCGCCGGAAATGTTTTCCTCGGCCGTGAACTAAAGCGCAGAGTTGGCCCGTTCAGCATCCTGGATGACAAGGCCATGGCTGAACGCTCAGCCGAACTTTTTGCGGAACTGAAGTCCGAGACCCGCCCGTGGCAACTCGTACGGAGAATGTCGGGGGGGCAGCGCCAAGCTGTCGCAATCGCCCGTACTCGTCTTTCCAATCCGAAGCTCGTTGTCATGGACGAGCCGACGGCAGCCATCAGCGTTCGACAAGTCGCCGAAGTCCTTGCCCTGATCGAGCGGCTCAGAGACACGAATCACACTGTGATCCTGATTAGTCACCGCATGCCCGACGTCTTCGCGGTTTGCAGCCGCGTCCTCGTCATGCGCCGCGGTCGGAAAGTTGCGGATAAGAGCATTGCCTCGAGTTCACCTGAAGAAGTCACTGGGCTGATCACTGGTGCGATCGAATCGGCCTGACGGCGATCTAGGAGGAAGTAATGATGAACAAGCAATCCGCAACGAGGATCGATGATTTTAGCGACATCGTCCAACGGCGCAAGTCTGGTTTTCTACAGTCCATTACGCACACTCAGCCAGTGTGGGTCTTTTTGGCGATGCTGCTCGTCTGCGTCGTAATGAGTTTTGTGAGTGACCAGTTTATGTCGACACGAAACGTCTTCAACACGAGTCGAAATTTTGCCTTTACAGGCATCATGGCGTTGGGCATGACGACAGTAATTATCACCGGCGGCATCGATTTGTCGATCGGTTCGGTGATGGGCGTCTCGGGAATTGTGCTCGGAATGACAATGGCTGGAGGGCATTCGATCTGGTTTGGGCTAGCAGCGTGTCTATTGACCGCGGCATTGTGCGGTCTGATTAATGGGGTGCTGATTGCCTATTTCCGCATGTCGTCGTTTGTTGTAACACTCGGGATGCTCGCGATGGCCAGATCGCTCGCTCTGGTTTTATCGAACAACAAGCTCTTTTGGCAGTTTGGACCTGATCAATCGCTTTTGTTTCAAATCGGAGGAGGAACGACGGCGGGCATTGCGAACCCCGTCTGGGTACTGGCGATCATGACGGTGCTCTTTGTCCTGGTGTATCGCTACTCGGCTTGGGGACGGCATATTTTCGCCCTTGGCGGCAATGCCGCGGCGGCGAAACTATGCGGCATCCCCATTGAGAGACTCACCGTCTCGGTCTACGTTCTATCGAGTCTCACAGCAGGCATTACCGCTTTTCTGATGGTCGGTTGGCTCGGCTCGGTAACGAACGCCTTAGGACTATCAAGTGAGTTGCAAGTGATCGCAGCGACTGTTATTGGGGGTGCGAATTTGGCCGGTGGCATTGGCTATGCCATCGGCGCTCCGATCGGCGCGGCGCTAATCGAGGTTATCCGCAACAGCCTCTTGTTGGCCGGCGTTGACCCTTACTGGCAGGGCATGTTTCTAGGTGGATTCATCATTCTTGCAGTAATGCTGGAGAAGTTGCGTCGCAAGTCGGGTGATTGACTCTGACTCTGACTTGACCGGTTATTTATAACATAATGGAGGAGTACATAATGAAAAAAGCATTGTTGCCGCTGCTGGCGCTCGGGGCTGCCCTGTGCGTCCAGTCGCTCACTGCCCGCGCTGAGGATGTATATGCGCTAGTTCCCAAAGCAATGAACAATCCCTACTTCGACCTGGCTCGTGACGGATGCAACAGCGTAGCCGATAAGTTGAAGGGCGCGAAATGCCTCTATATTGGCCCGTCGGAAGCCAACGAGCAGGAGCAGATTCAAATCATCCAGGATTTGATTACACGTCACGTTAAGGGTATTGCGGTGTCACCTGCAAATGCGCCGGCAATAGCCCGTGCCTTGAAGTCAGCGCAGGACGCCGGCATTCCGACGATTACCTGGGATTCGGATCTTCTCCCACAAGACAAGTCATATCGGCAGGCATACGTGGGGACGAAAAACTACGATATTGGTGTGAATCTGGCGAAGCTCCTTCAGCAAATGAAGCCAAAGGGAGGCAAGATCTGCCTGCAGTCGGGCGGGGCCGCAGCTGCGAACCACAACGAACGGCTGCAGGGGATTCGAGACACGCTGGCCGGCACACATGACAGCAGCCCGCCTGGAAACCGCTTGACGGGGCAACATGGCTGGACAGAGGTCGACGGGTGCCCGCTTTTCACGGACGACGACAGCGCAAAGGCGGATCAGCAACTGTCGGATATTCTGACGAAGTATGGAAATCAGCTGGATGCGTTTGTATCGACTGGCGCGTTCACCCAGTGGTCAGATAACGCATACCGCCAGGCCGTACAGTCGATGCTTCCGAGGATCAAGTCAAAGCAGCTCGTTGTTCTTGTTGCGGACACGCTGCCCATGCAGTTGCAGCAGCTAAAGGATGGCTACAGCAACGGCAATGTGGGTCAGCGACCGTTTGAGATGGGCGCGAAGGCGGTTCTGATGCTGCAAGATATCTCATCTGGAAAGAAGGTTTCGGACACCACGTATACCGGCATCGATGTTTGCACGGCCGACAACGTGAACACGTGTCTCAAGCATTAACAGGCATCTGCTTCCGCTGGGCGACCGGATTTTCTTCCGTCGCTCTGCGGAACCGGGACTGTGCGGTTCAGTGAATACCATTGGCAAAACCCAGTGTGAGGCGAGGCTCGGGTCACGATGTTAGCGTTCGGCTCTGGCTCCGAAAATGAACCCAGGGAAACGGCAGGAGAGGGCAAGGGTGAATGACGAGCGGTTCGTCCCGGAGGAAAACCGCGAGAGGATCGTGAACGTCACCTCCGCCGAATATCAGAGGCGCTCGGAGCATTATCCAGGTTGGCCGGTTCTTCGTGCAAAGCCCAATCGGATCGGATAGTCATCCCTGGGCGCGATCTCACCCATGTGGACGCAAGAATCTAAGTTTGGTCAATTTGCCACGGCAGTAAATGAGGAAGCCTAATGATGAGAAACGAACTTCGTGTAGCAGTGGTTGGTGCAGGCCTCATGGGTTCAGATCACGTCGAACGGCTCGCCAATCGTATCGCCGGTGCGAGCGTAGTCGCCGTAGTCGATGTGGACGCGGAGCGCGCGCAGCGCGTTGCAAGCAAGGCACCGGGTGCGATCGCGGCCACCGAGCTTGGCTCGCTGCTCACTGGCGACCGTATTGATGCTGTGGTGATCGCGACGCCGGGGTTTCTTCACGAAAAAACGTTGCTGCAAGCTATCGAGCAAGGTAAGCCGATTCTTTGTGAAAAGCCGCTGACCCCTGACGCTGCCTCATCCTGGCGAATCATTGAAGAAGAACAAAAGATTGGCCGGAAGCTGATTCAGGTTGGCTTCATGCGTCGGTTCGACCGGGAATACCGGCAACTGAGACGCCTCATCGAGTCTCGTGAAATGGGGGATACGCTGATGCTCCATTTCTCTCACCGCAACGCAGTGTCGCCATCGAGCTTCACAAGCCAGATGCTGATCAACGATTCCGTTGTGCACGAGTTCGACGGAGTTCGATATTTGACGGGCGAGGAAATCACGACCGTGCAGGTCCGGCTTGGTCGACCCACGCGCCACGCGCATCACGGCCAGCACGACCCGCAGCAAGTGTTGATGGAAACTGAAAGCGGCATCCTGGTCGACGTCGAGATTTTCGTCAACGCGCAATTTGGCTATCAAGTTGCAGCGCAGGCAGTTTTCGAAGACGGAATTGTTGACATCGGCAACGACATTGGACCCTATATCCGATCGTCGGGCCGCTGGGGCGGGGCAGTGCCGCCCAGCTTTGTCGAACGCTTCAACGACGCATTCAACCTGGAACTGCAAACGTGGGTTGACGCCGCGCGAGAAGGCACGGTCAACGGGCCGTCGGCATGGGACGGATATGCCACTGCAGCTTGCTGCGAGGCCGGCGTTGCAGCACAAAAGACAGGACAAAAGGTCAAGGTGGCGCTGAACGAAAAGCCGGCGCTCTATAGCGACGAGAAGGTCGCCACCGCAGCCTGATTTGAGCGCTGGCATCTGTGTGATCGTTTGCCATACAGAAGGCCCGGAAAAATAGCATACGGCGTTAGCAATCAAGCAATTGAACTGAGCAGAGACAAGAATGAAACTTTCATTTTGTACTGACAGCCTCGGGTATCTGCCGTATGAGCAGATGCTCGATAAATTATGTGAGCTCGGAGTATCCGGCGTGGAAATGACCGTAGGTGGCTGGTCTTCTGCACCGCATCTGCGAGCGGACGAATTGTTGAAAGACGCGAGCAAGCGTCGTAGCCTCAAGGAGGCACTGGAGAGCCGTGGCCTGGAGATTGCCGCACTGAACGTTTCGGGCAATCCGCTTGATCCGGGAACGCTTGGCATGAAGCACAAGTCCGATACAGACAAGACCATCCGGCTTGCAGAACTCCTTGGCGTAAAGAAGATTGTCATGATGAGTGGGCTGCCACCTGCTAGCCCCGAGGACCGAATTCCGAACTGGATCACCTCGACCGTCAGTTGGCCCCCGTCACTAAAAGATTGCCTGGACTATCAGTGGAACGACGTCGCTATTCCTTATTGGCACCAACTCGTTAGTCAAGCCAAAGCATGCGGCGTTGAAAAGTTCGCGCTGGAGAATTTCAGTTCAATGCTGGTCTGGAATCCCGCAACGCTGTTTCGGCTTCGCGAGGCCGTGGGACCTATGGTCGGGCTAAACCTTGACCCAAGCCACATGATGTGGATGGGTGCAGATCCTATCGCTGCAGCGCGTGCGTTGGGTGACGCGATTCATCACGTGCACGGCAAGGACGCGCGCCTGGAAAGGGGGATCGTCGATGTCAATGGCCTTTTGGAAACCAGACCGATCGAAGATGTGGCACGACGCTCGTGGAATTACGTCGCGATCGGCTGTGGGAAGGATCTCCAATGGTGGAAGGAGTTCTTCTCGGTCGTTCGGATGACCGGATACAACGATTGGGTATCTCTGGAAATGGAGGACCTGACAATGTCCGTGGAAGCTGGCATCAAGACGTCCGTTGCAGCACTGAAGCAGACCATTAGCCGGTGATGACGCGGCGAGTGCCGACCGGCTTGCGAGGCGCGAAGCCCGCGCCGAATTTGACCATGACAGAGAGATTCAGAGTTCTTTGTCGCGCGATCTTACGCGACAGCGCCGGCAATGTGCCAACGCCGTGACGCGAGGTCGGGTACGGTCGACGCTGGGTGGATTCCGATTTTCCCGGTTTTCGCGAAAGAGATTCCCCATTCGGCTCTGTGTCTTCATGGTTGACGAATATACACTCGGGCCAAAGTTACACGAAAACAACGTCGGAGACACCATATCGCAGGTAGCCCTTCGCTCCGCAATCTCCCGTACGTCGATGAAGCGCACTGAGCAGACGCGTCCAGTAACCAATTGGGTCACGTCGTCGTCGGGCGGCAAGCGGCTCTAACAAGCAAGCGCAACTGAAGAAGCAGGACAGTCGGCCGACCTGATGTGTGCTGACCCGGACCTGGAGGAGCGCGGTGTCTCCGGACGAATGATTTGCGCTCCTCACACTCGACGGGATCCGAATGAGAGGACGGTGGACACTACGCGCACTTCTCAACGGATGTTGGAAGCGCGCTTTGTGCGTGACTAACAGACGGCAATGGCCCAGTTTTTGACATTGCCGAACGTCAGGTACTGACGACAGTAACAAATCGCCACAACGCGATGTTCATCCCATGCTCACCAAAACGGTGATTTATATAGAAGTACTACATAACATAAATAGGAGATGCAATGAAAAAGGTTCTGTTTGGGTTGTTCGCAATGACGGCGGCGGCGTCGGCCAGTGCGCAAAGCAGCGTCACGTTGTATGGCATCGTGGATAACGGCCTTGAATACGAGACCGGCATGCCGAAGGGCCACGTGGTCGGTGCGCAGAGCGGCGGATGGGCCCAGTCGCGATTTGGCCTCAAAGGCGCCGAAGATATCGGCGGCGGAACAAAGGCTATTTTCCAGCTTGAATCGCGCCTGAACACACAGAACGGCAGCTTGGCCAACGGTAGCTTCTTCGAGGGGCAGGCGACCGTAGGTTTGCATAACGACACGTGGGGGCAACTGAAGCTTGGCAACATGGGCTCAGCCGAAATAAGTCAGTATTCGGGGGATGTCGACCCCCAGCAGACCAAGAAATATGCGATTGGCACGCTGGTGCGTGGCCGGATCTTTTCGCAGGCGGGTAACGGTGCAGAGTATCTGTCGCCGACACTCGGGGGATTTACGCTGCAGGGGCAATACGACCTGACGAACTCGACGAAATGGAACTCCGGGAATCCGGGAAGCGCGCCGGGCCAGTTGGGCACGTCGAGCGGTCTGGGTAGTGCTCAGGGGCGAACGGACGGCATCAAGCTGTCGTACCAGACCGGCAGCCTTTTCTGGCAGGCCACATATGACGAGGTCCGCGATCAGAACGGCCAGTTCAGCAATGTGTACCTGGCGTCGCGCTCCGCCCTCACCGGTGCGACCTACACGCTCGGCCCAGTGGTAGCGTACGTTGGTTATCAGCACCTCAGCGCACCCAACGCGTCCAACGCAGGATACTTCGGTACGGCCACTCCAACCACGTTGCCGGCAGGCACAACGCTGCCGACAGCAGTCAATCACGAATGGATTGGAGCCATCTGGCAGACTACGCCAGCGCTCTCGATCACCGGTGCGGTGTATCACGCAAACGCCAATCACGGCAATGGCAACGCGACGCTATACACACTGGGCACGAACTATTCGCTGTCGAAGCGGACGCTCCTGTACACCGAGCTCGGTTATGTTCGCAATAGTTCGACGTCCAACCTTGGGCTCGACAGCGGACTGTATGGCGCGAACACCAACAACGACCCGGTGAGCAGCGCCGCGTCGAGCACAAACCCGAACTACGGCAAGAGCCAGTTCGGCGTGATCGCGGGTATTGCCACTCAGTTCTAAGGAGAGCGGCCGGGTTCGGAAAAAATCTATATTTCGAACCCGGCTCGGCTCACGCCGACTTGCCGCGCAGGGCACCATATTGTGTCTGTTTGACGCAGAATCATTTCCGTCAAGCGATTTGCACGCCCGGATTCGACCATGAATCCGAGGCGCCGAGCGTTCGCCGTTTGCAACGCAACTTCATGCACATGTGTCCACCCCTGAGCACCCCGTCATGGAATACGGGTACCGCGCCCGCTGATTCATTCAGTGCGGAGGCAGCGCGTCAACTGAGTGCCCCGTGGCCATCCGCTGCCACACTGCACGCTGTCTGCATCAACGTCCTTATCAACGAAACCGGCTCGCTATATGCGCGGGAATATTCTCTGGTGTCACGACAACGACCGACGAAGACGGCGATACGGCCGACGCTGGCAGGAGTTTGTGGAAACAAATGATGTGTTGGCACGCCGAGCGCATGTCCTGACGTAGATCGTGATGGAGAATCGCCTGTACCTTACCTTCACGCAGCAGACGCACGTTGTCTCGATCCAGGTCGTGCCCGATAAAGCAAATCGGAGATTGCTGTTGTGCTTCGAGTGCTCGAAGAATGGCGACGTTTCCTCCGCCCATGGAGTAGACCGCGGCGATTTTGGTATCTGTGGCGAGGACGTTGAGGACTCTTTTTTCGGTTGGCGTGTCAAGGCCGTGGCCGCCGCTGGCATCGATCAACGTAAGCTGTGGATATCGGGTTCTCAACGCGCGTCGAAAGCTTATTTCGCGTTCCTCCTCGCCCCTGAACCGCTCATCGCTCATTGTTATCAGGATGTTGCCAGCCCGTGCGCCTAGCCACTGCGCAACGAGATAGGCGGCGGTGGCGCCGGCGACCCGATTGTCCAGCCCCGCGTATGCGACGCGTCCGGACAAGGGGATATCGGTGAAGATCGTGATGACCGGAATGCCGCGACGTTGGAGGTCGCCTATTGCTTCGGTAACTTCGGGGACATCGCGCGCCTTCAGCACAACCCCATGGCTTCCCCGACGTCCAATTGACTGAAGCGATTCGACCACCTCAGTCGTTGTCATCGTTTCCTGCATCATGAAACGCGGACGAATGACTACCGGGTGCATACCCGCCAGTTCCGTTTCAAGCGCGTCCTTGATCTCGTCGGCAAAGCGTGCGGGCGCTTCCACGATCACGTCGATCATGAGCTTTCGTCCTACGGTCGCCAACTGCAGTTCCTGCTTTTCGAGCTCCTTGATGGCTTGCTCGACGCGCTTGCGTGTGTGTTCACGAACGTGGGCACGTCCATTGAGCACCCGGTCGACTGTTGCCACCCCGACGCCGGACTGGAGAGCTATCTCCTTGATAAGAAAGCGGTGTGCCATGCCTGTCTTTCCATTTTTGATGTGTTTTTGATGGTTTTATGATAACCGCATATCGGCGCTGGGGGCTATGCTTGGTTCACAGTGGAGGGAGATATGAAACAGGGCGAAGGATGCGTCGCAAAACGCGGGCAGCAGTGGTATAGCGAGCGTGATTGCTCCCTGAATGAATTCGTGGCCCAGCTCAAAGCGGGCGACGACTGCCCGACGCGTTATGCGGCGGACATCAGGCAGGGAATTCCGGTGTACGACTGTGATCGGTTCGATGACGTCGTAGACGATGCATCCGGGCTCGCGCGGTTGCAGGCGGAATGGGCGCACGTCCTTCGAGATGGCGCGGGGGTGCTGGTGCTCCATCGGGCATTCGCCGACACACGATCCGTCGATGCCGCTACGGCCGTCTTCGAATCCATTATTCGTAGTGAGCAGCAGCAAGGCACACGTGCAGCAGACCATTTCGCGAAAGCGGGCGCAAACGACCGGATCTGGAATGCGCAGGAAAAGCTCTGCCTTCGAGCGCCGGCCGTATTCGCGGAATATTTCTCGAACCGGATGCTTTTGGCCGTGTCGGAAGCCTGGCTCGGCCCGTGTTACCAGATGACATCGCAGGTCAACGTGGTTCGCCCCGGCGGCGATGCTCAACAAGCGCATCGCGACTACCACCTTGGTTTCCAGACGGTCGCCGAAGCTGAACGTTACCCGGTGCACGTGCACCGGATGTCCCCCTTTCTTACGTTGCAGGGGGCGGTGGCACACAGCGATATGCCGGTCGAAAGCGGACCAACAAAACTCCTGCCGTATTCACAGCGCTATGCCGAGGGATACTTGGCGTGGCGGCGTGCGGGCTTCCGCGGGTATTTCGAGGAGCACTTCGTCCAGTTGCCACTCTCGAAGGGCGATGCCGTATTTTTTAATCCCGCGCTGTTTCATGCGGCTGGCGCCAATCGCACCGCGGACGTTCAGCGCATGGCGAATCTCCTGCAGGTCTCGTCGGCATATGGCCGCGCGATGGAAGTGCTCGACCGTAGAAGTATGTGCGAGGCCGTTTATCCGGTATTGCGCGAGCGTCGCGCCCTCGGACGGATAAGTGCCGCCGAAGCCGCTGCGGCAATGGCATCCTGCGCTGAGGGATACCCGTTCCCTACCAACCTCGACCGCAACCCGCCGGTTGGCGGGTTGGCGCCAGAAAGCCAACGGGAACTCATGCAACGCGCACTTGATGAGGATTGGGAGCCCGCCAGATTCACGCAGGCGCTTAACGATCATGCCTCGCGAAGCCGCACGGCGTAAATTCCCGCCAGATCCGGGTAAACGTTTTGATTGATGGCTTTTTGATGTGTTTTGGTCCTTCAGCGATAGAGGGAACACCGTATTGTTGCCTGCCATAGACAAACAAGCGGCCAAGCAAGGTTCTCGATAATCGCGCGCCTGTGCGGTCTGTCGCGCGACGGAACTTGGTAGAAAAGCAGGGTGATACAAGATGGATCAGTTTAAGGAACTACAGTTGTTCGTTGAGGTTGCCGAAACCGGAAGTATCAGCCGGGCCGCGGAAGCTGTGGATCTTTCCATATCCGCGGCAAGCCGTTACCTGATCTCCCTGGAGACCCGGCTTGCTGTCCAGCTCGTGCGCAGGACGACACGCAATCTCTATCTTACACAGGCAGGCGCCGAGTTTCATAGACGATGCAAGTCCATCCTGGCAGACCTCGGCGAAGCTGAGTCGGCCATCAAGGATGCAACGGTACGACCGAGCGGAGTGCTTCGCGTCACTGCGTCGCTCTCGTTTTGCATGCTGCACATTGCACCTATGCTTTCGGAGTTTACAGCGCGTTATCCGGAGATCACGGTGGATGTCGTGGCGGCAAACCGATACCACGACATCATCGAAAATGGCATCGACGTCGCCATCCGTACCAAGGTTCTTGAGGCGGATAGCAACATAACGGTAAGGCGGCTCGCAGCAACGCGGCGAATACTGGTTGCGGCACCTTCGTATATTGAGGCAAATGGTTCGCCACGCTTGCCGGCAGAATTGGCCAGGCACAAGGTACTGAATTACGGACTCGCTGACAATCCGCGTGAGCTGGCATTTTGTCGCACGGGAGAATCGGTTCTCGTCAAGATCAAGCCTCTTCTTGAATCCAACGACGGCCAGATACTTCGGGTCGCCGCGCTCGACGGCATGGGTATTCTCGTGCAGCCCAAGTACATCGTGTACGACGACCTCAAGGCTGGCCGCCTGGTTCCAGTGCTCAATGACTGGGACCTTCCAAGGCTCACTATCAATATTGCATTCCAGACCCGGGCACATATGCCGGTGAAGGTCCGCCTGTTTATCGATGCACTCGTCGAGCGGTTTCAGCAGAACGAGTACGAGCGGCACTGGACCGCGTGAAGGTCACGCGGACGGGAAGATCTTGCCTGCTTTCTCGCACTTTCCCAGTCTGCGCGAAAGAGATTCCCTTTTCAGCTCTGTTTTGCCGACTTCGGGGAATATAGACTTGTCTCAAAGCAGTACGACAATATTGAAGGAGACGCTCCGTGCAGTATCCAGAACCCCCTGTTTCGGTATCCTCATCACCGTATTTCGATGAAGCGCGCTCGGCCGATGTCGTTAATGCCCGCATGGACCCGAATGCCGACGAGCGACTGCAAAAGATCATGTCGATCCTGGTCAGGCATCTGCATGCGGCGGTGAAGGAAATCGAGCCGACGCACGAAGAGTGGTTTGCCGCGATCCGGTTCCTGACTCAAACCGGTCAGATGTGTACCGACTGGCGACAGGAGTACATCCTGCTGTCGGACATCCTCGGCGTCTCGATGCTCGTTGACGCAATCAATCACCGCCGGCCGAGCGGGGCGACGCCCAATACGATTCTCGGCCCGTTTTATGTCGCGAATGCACCCGAGTATGAGAACGGCGCAAACATCTGCCTGGACGGAAAGGGTGAACCTTTGGTTGTTGAAGGGCGTGTGACGGACATCGAGGGCACACCGATCCCGAACGCGAAGCTTGAGGTCTGGCAGACCAACGACGATGGCTTCTACGACGTCCAGCAAAAGGGAATTCAGCCGGACTCGAATCTGCGTGGTGTATTTACCTCGGATGCAGAAGGCCGGTACTGGTTCAAGTCCGTCAAGCCGCGCCACTATCCGATTCCATCAGACGGTCCGGTCGGGAAGCTCTTGGGCGCAATGGGTCGACACCCGAATCGGGCTGCTCACTTGCACTTCATCGTGACCGCGCCTGGCTTTGACCCCGTCATCACTCACATCTTCACGCCCGACTGCCCGTATCTTCCCGAAGACTCGGTCTTCGGCGTCAAGCGTGAACTCATCGCCGAATTCAACAAGGTTGACGACCCGGAAGCTGGCAAGCGCGTCGGGTTCTCATCACCGTTTTGGTCTGTGTCGTGGGACTTCACTCTCGCGACGTCCACCAAGCCCGCGCGGGCAATCCCGTAACCGATTGGCACGCGGGATCGTGTGCCGTCGACGAACTGATGAAACTGAGAAACAGGACTACTACACATGAGCACGAAGAACATTGAACTGCTGGCTGCGTACTGGACTATTGCCGGCGACGTCTATCCGTGTGGACCGGCCGAAATCAGTCCGTTCCCGCTGCGAGACCGTTGCGAAGCGGCATCGCGTGCTGGCTGGAGCGGCATCGGCCTCATTCTCGATGATCTCGAGTACAGCGTGGAGAAATACGGGCTCTCCGGCGTCAAGAAGATTCTGGACGACACGGGCATGAAGTACTTCGAACTCGAAATTCTCATGGACTGGTACCTCGACGGCGAGGCGCGTGCCAAATCGGACAGCTGCCGGCGCCGTATCATCGAACTGGGCGGCGAACTTGGCATGCGCAATCTGAAAATCGGCGCAAGCCCCTTCGACGAAAGTCCCGCCGACTTTGCGCGCATGACCGGCGAATTCGCGAAACTTTGCGAAGACGTGGCGGCGGTTGGCGCGACGGTTGCAATCGAGTTCATGCCTTTTTCTCCCATCCGAAACATCGGAGAAGCGCTGAAGATTACGGAAGGCGCCGACCAACCCAACGGTGGCCTGATGGTTGACCACTGGCACGTAGCACGCGGTGGCAGCCCTTATAGAGAGGTCGCCCAAATTCCGGCGCGCTTCATCAAGGGAGTAGAGCTGAATGACGTAGCCGCGCAAGTTAAAGGGACGCTGTTCGAGGACTCGAGCTTTAACCGCCAGCTTTGTGGCGAAGGTGCCGGCGACTGTCCCGCCTTCATTGACGCCCTGCAACAAGCAGGGTGCACGCTTCCTTACTACGGCGTGGAGCTCATCTCCGAGAAGCACCGGAAGTTGCCGCTCGACGAGATGGCAAAGCGCGCCTACGACACCACCATTACCCAGTTCTCGGCAAAAAGCGCGACTTCCGTCTGACGCGCTTGACCTTAAACCACAAAGTACTCCTGGAGACTCACATGATTCGTATCGCTGTACTCGGCGCTGGCCGCATTGGCCGCATTCACGCAGGCAACGTGGCCGCTAGCCCGAACGCGAAACTGGTTGTCGTCGCGGACCCCTTTGAGAAGGCTGCCAGCTCGCTTGCCGAACGACTCGGCTGCGAAGCGTCGACGGATGCCTCGGCTGTCCTCGAGCGCGATGACATAGATGCCGTGGTGATTGGCACGCCGACGGATACCCACATCACATTCATGTTGCAAGCCGTGGCGAAAGGCAAGGCTGTGTTGTGCGAAAAGCCGATCGACCTGGACATGGAAAAGTCGCTCGCAGCGGCGAGCGAGGTCGAGCGCCTCGGCGGCCGTGTGATGCTTGCGTTCAACCGTCGCTTCGACCCTACATCCCAGGCCTTTCGCAAGGCGATCGACGCAGGCGATGTGGGCGAGGTGCGCCAGGTTGTCATCTCCAGCCGCGATCCGGGCATGCCGCCCCGCGACTACGTCGAGCATTCCGGCGGCATCTTCCGCGACATGGTGATCCACGACCTCGATATGGCCCGCTGGCTGCTCGGCGAAGAGCCAGTGGAAGTGATGGCGTTCGCGAGCCGGCTCGTCGATTCGTCGCTGGCCGAGCTCGACGATTTCGATACGGTCATGGTGCAGTTGCGGACCGCTTCGGGCAAGCAATGCCACATCAACTGCTGTCGCGAGGTTGTGTACGGCTACGACCAGCGCATGGAAGTCTCCGGCTCCAAGGGCATGCTTCTTCAGGAGAACCTCCGGCCTTCGACGATCCGTCGCTGGACGAAGGAGGCGACCGATGTCCGCGAACCCCTGCTCAACTTTTTCCTTGAGCGTTACGAAGCGGCCTACAAGGCCGAACTCGAAGCGTTCGTCGAGGCGCTGCGTACGAATGCGCCCCTGCCGACATCGGTGCAGGACGGCCTGAAGGCGCTGCGTCTGGCTGACTGTGCGCTCGAGTCCGCTGTATCAGGGAAATCGGTCAAGGTCTAACTCGTAATCTGGAGGAGATAAATCATGACGCGAAAGATCGGTCCCAACGAAACGATAGGCGTGGCATGCCTTGGCGTCACCCATCCTCACACGTCCGGTCGGGTCAAGGCGATCCAGCGTCGCTCCGGCGCGAAGATGCTCGGCGCGTGGGACACCAGTCCGCTGCTCAAGCCGTTCGTGGATGCGCTTGGCCTCGAGGCGCGAACGAAAGAGGACATCCTCGCTGATGAAAATGTGCATGTGGTGCTCGTGCATTCGAAAAGCGAGAAGATGGCCGAGCTGACCATTGAAGCACTCGAGGCCGGCAAGTCGGTCCTGTGCGAAAAACCCGCGGGGCGCAGCTCCGCGGATGCCAAACGGATTGTCGAAGCGGTCGAGCGTACGGGCGGTCTCGTACAGGTGGGCTACTGCTGGCGCTTCGCTCCGTCGGTCGACGCCATGCAGGCAGCGCTGAAGAGCGGCCGCCTCGGGAAAGTCGTCCAGGTGCGCGCGCACGGCGGCTGCTCGCATGACGAGGCGGGCACGGCCCACATGACCCAGCCGGGTGATATCGGGGGCGCCGTGTTCGTCATCGGCTGCCATCTGGTGGATCGCATCCTCCTGCATTTCGGCATGCCGAGAAGTGTTAACGCCCGCATTACGAAGTTCCCGAACTTTCATGGCGACGAGTCTCGCGAGGATGCAGCGGGCGCGGTGCTGAACTACGAAGACAAGATCGTGGTGATCGACTTCATGTCGTGGGACGTGCTGCCGTGGACCGAAAGCTGGGAAATCACGGCGTACGGCACCGAAGGCATCATGTCTTCGCGATCGCTGCCGTCAAGCTACAAGGTCTACGACGCTGGCAAGGGCGCCTATCCGGAAGGATGGACCGAATGGCAGGAAACGAGTTTTCCCGAAATATGGGCCACGAAGAAGACCGAGTATTCACCCGATATTGCTGAAATCGGGAATCCGGTTTACTTCGACCGCGAATCGAATGCCTTTTTCGAAGCGCTTCGTAACGGTACACCGTCGGTTGTTCCCTCCACGCAGGCGTACAACATCAGCCGCGTCATTGAGGCGATGTTCGCTTCGTCGAAGCAGGCCGGTGCAGAGATCTTTATTGAGTAAGAAGGTGAGTGGCTGGCCTCCTTTCGGGGCCAGCTACCAAAAACTGACTGAAGAAAGTCAGAAGTAAATTATGTAATCCTTATTAGGAGACAAACGATGAACATCATCAAGAACGTCGCTGTAGCTGTGGCCGCTTCGATTGCATTGTCGGCGGTGTCCCTATCCGCTTACGCACAGGACAAGGGTGTCATTGGCATTTCACTGCCGGACAAGACGGAATCGCGCTGGATTACCGATGGCAAGAGCATGGTCGACGCGCTGAAGGCGAAGGGCTACTCCGCCGATCTCCAGTACGCCAACTATGACGTCCCGACGCAGGTCAATCAGGTCGAGAACATGCTGGCGAAGGGCGTCAAGGCGCTCGTGATCGCCCCGATCGATGGCAAGACCTTCTCCGACGCCCTGGCGCTTGCGCAACAGAAGGGTATCAAGGTTATCTCGTACGATCGCCTGATCAGCCAGACCAAGAACGTTGACTACTACGCCACGTTCGACAACTACGGTGTGGGTGTCCTGCAGGGTCAGAGCATCGTCGCTGCCTGGCAGAAGGCGGGTAGCAAGACCCCGTTCAACGTGGAGGTCTTCGGCGGCTCCTCTGACGACAACAACGCGCATATGGTCTACGCCGGCGGGATGTCGGTACTCAAGCCGTATATCGACAACGGGAAGTTCGTGATTCGAAGCAAGCAGGTGGCATTCGAGAAAGTCGCCACTCGCAACTGGGACGGAGCCACGGCCCAGTCCCGCATGGACAACCTGCTGAGCGCCTTCTATGGCAACAACCGGCTCGATGCCGTGTGGACGCCGAATGACGCCATCGCGATCGGAGTGATTTCCTCGCTCAAGGGTGTCGGCTATGGTTCGGCGCAACAACCGATGCCGGTCGTCACCGGACAGGATGCGGATCTGCAGAACGTCAAGGGAATCATACGCGGCGACCAGACGACGACCGTATTCAAGGATACGCGCAAGCTGGCTGGCATCACAGCCGATATCGTGGACGACGCGCTCACTGGAAAGCCCGTGCCCGTGAACGACACGAAGAGCTATAACAACGGCGCCAAGATTGTTCCGACCTACCTCGTGAAGCCCATCCTCGTCGACAAGGACAACTGGCAGCCGGAGCTCGTCACTAGCGGGTATTACACACAGGCGCAGTTGAAGTAACAGTGTCCCGGCCTTCGTGGGTGCCGGGCGCGCGGCGGCAGCCCGACACTACACAGACACGCGTTGTACGTGAGTAACCCGAGGAATACGACGATGGAAACCATTCTGGAGATGAACGAAATTCAGAAGAGCTTTGGCGCGGTCAAAGCCCTGAATAACGTCAGTCTTAAAGTCCGCAAAGGCGAGATTCATGCCATATGCGGCGAGAACGGCGCGGGTAAGTCGACGCTGATGAAGATCCTGAGCGGCGTCTATCCACACGGCTCTTATGCGGGCAATGTGGTCTACGACGGTGAAGATCGTGCGTTCTCGGATATTTCCGACAGCGAGCAGGTGGGGATCATCATCATCCATCAGGAACTCGCACTCGTACCCATGCTCTCGATTACCGAGAACATCTTTCTGGGTAACGAACAGTCGACGTGGGGTGTTATTGATTGGCAGGGTTCCCGGTCCCTGGCTAAGGAACTGCTAGCGAGGGTGGGTCTGACTGATTCCCCCGATACCCCCGTAGGCACGCTCGGCATCGGCAAACAGCAGCTTGTCGAAATTGCCAAGGCGTTGTCAAAAGAGGTCCGTCTGTTGATCCTCGACGAGCCAACGGCAAGCCTCAACGAAAAGGACAGCGACACGCTGCTCAATCTCCTGCTGGAGCTGAAGGCGCGTGGAGTGACGTCCATCATCATTTCGCACAAGCTCAACGAGATCTCGCGCGTGGCAGACGGCATAACGGTCATCCGTGATGGCTCAACTGTCGATGCGCTCGACTGCAAGGCCGAAAGTGTGAGCGAAGACCGGATCATCAAGGCGATGGTCGGCCGTGAGATGTCTGACCGTTATCCTAAGCGAGTGCCGAATATCGGCGAGGTGATTTTCGAAGTCAGGGACTGGCGCACACAGCATCCGACCCAGCGGGAGCGCGCCGTCATCAAGGGCGTTAATCTCAAGGCGCGAAAAGGCGAGATCGTAGGTATCGCCGGTCTTATGGGTTCCGGGCGGACCGAGCTTGCGATGAGTGTCTTCGGCGCAACGTACGGTCAGGACATTTCCGGAACGGTGCTCATGCACGGGAAGCCGGTAGACGTTTCGTCGGTACAGAAGGCCATTAACGCGGGTCTCGCGTATGTGACCGAAGACCGTAAAGGAAACGGCCTGCTCCTTGACGACAACATCCAGCGAAACATCACGTTGGCGAACCTCCAAGGTGTGTCGAATCTCGGCGTTATCAACGAACACGAGGAAGCACGGGTCGCGGGGGATTTCCTGAAGAAGCTCCGTATCCGCGCCCAGGGAGGAACACATGTTGTCGCCAATCTGTCCGGCGGCAATCAGCAGAAAGTCGTGCTGAGCAAATGGCTGTTTTCCGGACCCGAAGTACTCATTCTGGACGAGCCCACGCGCGGCATTGATGTGGGAGCGAAGTACGAAATCTACAGCATCATCAATCAAGCGGTTGAAGCGGGTAAGTGCGTCGTCATGATTTCTTCGGAAATGCCGGAGCTTCTTGGCATGTGCGACCGCGTTTATGTCATGAACGAAGGCCGCTTCGTCGGCGAGTTCACCGCGGAGGAGGTCTCGCAGGAAAAGATCATGCGGGCAATCATGCGAAATGGAGGCATCTGAAATGCGTAAGACACTCTCACCGGCGGCGCCGCAGGACGCCGGAGTCAAACATAGCGAAATCGTTCGGGTGCTCAAGCGGGGCGCCAGTGAATACGGACTGCTGATTTCGCTCATCGTCATTATGGCTTTCTTTCAGATGTCCACGAGCGGCGTGTTGATGCAGCCGCTCAATCTGACGAATCTTGTGCTTCAAAACAGTTACATCGTCATCATGGCGCTCGGCATGCTGATGGTGATTGTGGCGGGCCATATCGATCTCTCGGTCGGTTCGACCGCTGGACTGGTGGGCGCACTCGCAGCAGTGCTGATGGTCCAGTTTAATGTCAACTACGTGCTGGCCACCATCATCTGCATAGCCACCGGTGCGCTGATTGGAGCCGTCCAAGGTTACTGGATTGCATTCTGGCGGATGCCATCGTTTATCGTGACGCTGGCCGGCATGCTGGTATTTCGAGGGCTGACAAACCTCGTGTTGCAGGGCCAATCCATTGGCCCGTTCCCCGACGCTTTCGCAGCTTTCAGTTCCGGCTTCATTCCCGACGTCTTTCACGGGCAGAGTCTGCACGTCACGTCCATCCTGCTTGGAATTCTGGTGGGTTTTCTCTTCTTCGTGATTGAACTTCGACACCGCGCGAGCGCAACGAAATACGGTATGGGTAGCGGGTCGTTCTCCATGTTCGTCGCGAAGAACGTCATCCTCACCGGCCTGATTGTCTTCCTCTGCGCCATCCTTGCCTCCTATCGCGGCCTGCCGACAGTTCTCGTCATTATGGGAGTACTGATTGGTGTGTACACATTCGTCATGAATCGCACCACCATTGGCCGTCGTATCTACGCAGTGGGCGGCAACGCGAAGGCGGCGAGGTTATCCGGGGTCAGCGTTCCGGCCATCAGTTTTTTAACCTTCGTGAATATGGGTGTTTTAGCCGCATTGGCCGGCCTCATATTCGCAGCCCGCTTGAATAGCGGCACACCGAAAGCCGGAACGGGCTTTGAACTCGATGTGATCGCTGCATGCTTCATCGGCGGTGCGTCGGCTTCCGGTGGTGTCGGGAAGGTGGTTGGTGCGGTAGTAGGCGCCTTCATCATGGGTGTCATGAACAACGGGATGTCCATCATGGGTATCGGCGTTGACTACCAGCAGGTGATCAAGGGCGTGGTGTTGCTCGCGGCTGTCTTTGTTGATGTCTACAACAAGAACAAGGCCTGAGCGTCGGCTTGCCGGACGTGCAGCCAGATGGTACGGGCGAGAAGCAGCCAATTTCAACGGCAGAGTATCTGGCGAACCTGGGCGAAGCATCCATAGGTATGGATGACTAAACAAAATTAGCACGGACTTCGGTCGTAAACACGGAATCGAGATGATTAAGCACATCGTTATGTGGGATGTTCGCGGTGAGTCGCCCGAGCAAAAGAAGGAAACGGCTCAACTGGTGAAGAGCGCCTTTGAAAGTCTGATCGGAAAAATTCCGGGACTAGCGAAGCTCGAGGTCGGTATGGATGTGAGCGGGGTCGACTACGCCTGTGACGTCGTGCTCTACACGGAGTTCGAGGATCCGGCGTCGCTGGAGGCGTACGCGTCCCATCCGGAGCATCTGCGCGTCAAGCAGGTTATTGGGGACAGCCGTATCGCCCGACACCAGGTCGATTACATCTGAGCCGGCGAATATGGAACGATAGGGAATGATAGGGAACTCCAATCTTATGTACGAATTTACCTACACGACGCATGCCTCGCGGGTGGTGTTCGGCGCCGGCAGCATGAAGCTCGTCCAGCAGGAAGTCGAGAAGCTGGGAGCCCGGAGGGCGCTGGTTCTGTGCACGCCGGAGCAGAGAGCGCAGGCCGAGGTTGTTTCGTCCCTTCTCGGTCCGTCGAGCGCCGGAGTCTTTGACGGGGCGCAGATGCATGTACCCATCGAAAACGTCCGCCGCGCGCGGGAGCACGCGAAAACGGTTGACGCGGATTGTGCGGTGGCGATTGGCGGAGGCTCAACGATTGGCCTCGGCAAGGCCATCGCGCTTCAATCGTCCTTGCCGATTATCGCCATTCCGACGACCTATGCGGGTTCGGAAATGACACCGATCTATGGGATAACCGAGGATGGGCTCAAGCAGACCGGGCGCGACTCCAGGGTCCTTCCGAAAACGGTCCTCTATGACCCGGAATTGTCGGTGAATTTGCCGGATCATCTCTCGTTCGTGAGCGGCCTGAATGCCATCGCACATGCTGCCGAGGGGTTGTATGCAAAAGACGGAAACCCGGTCATGTCGCTTATGGCAGAAGAGGGAATCCGCGCACTGTCGAATGGGCTCCGAGGCTTGAAGAAGAGCAGCAGGGACAAGACGGCACGCGGTGAGTGCCTCTATGGCGCGTGGCTTTGCGGGATGGTTCTGGGCAACGTCGGCATGGCGCTTCATCACAAGCTCTGCCACACACTTGGCGGCACGTTCAACCTTCCGCACGCGGAGACGCATGCGATTGTTCTTCCCCATGCGCTTGCCTACAACAGCGTCGTGGCAGCGGAGGCTATGGCACGAATCGCGCGTGCGCTCAATGTGGAATCGGCCGCAGATGGGTTGTATGAACTGAGCCAGGAACTCGGTGTACCACGAGGGTTACGTGAGATCGGACTGAGCGAGGCCGACCTCGATCGTGCGTGCGAGATAGCAATGTCCAATCCATACTGGAACCCGCGTCCAGTGGAGGCTGCTCCCCTTCGAGAGTTGCTCCAGCGTGCATGGCAAGGAAGTCGGCCTTGTCCGTGAGAAACGGCTAGAGGCTTACGCAAAATGCATTGATCAGTTCGAAAACCCCATGGTAGTTGATTCGGTCTGCGCGTCACGCCTTCAGGCGTACGGGATTTGTCTTCGGGTCCCGGCGTTCGGTGAGACGGTCCGACTGACTATCGGGGACGCCCGGGCGTGAGATCCAGGCCGGGCACGGACGACGCAGGCATCGATCCTAAAAAATCGCCAATGGAAAGAGCTCGTGAGAGGTACGAGCGGAGCAAGCTGATGAACGCATGGAGTGTCGAACTTCTCGCTTTCTACGCCACTGATCGCTAGCCGCAGCGTCTAGACATCACCGGTCTTTTCGCTGACAAGATGTTGGTGTTAGAAGTAAGACAATTCGTAATGCGAATTAAAATACAGAGTTTAGCCTCATGCTCTTAATTTCGAAATATCTACGCCGTAAAGGTGGCATGTCACCACCGAGGAGAAGATCATGAGGATGACCATAGGCAGGAAGCTCGCCGCAACGTTTGGGGCAGTAGTAGTCGTTTCTTTGATCGGAAACACGATCTCTATCATCAACTTCCTCCGGCTCAATCAAGCGAACGGCTGGAACGTCCGTAGCTACCAGATTCTCCGGACCAGCGACGACATGTTGAGCAATATGATCAAGATGGACGCGAGTGTGCGTGAATTCGTAGCGTCCGGAACTGAACGGGTGCTGCAGCCTTACAACGCGGGGAGCGATCAGTTTGCCAAGTCACTGAAGCTGTCCCGCTCCTTGACAGCCGACAATCCTGACCAGCAACAACGACTCAACACCCTAAGTGAGATGCGCACGAGGGTCAATGAAATCGACGAGAAGCTGATCGGATTGCGTAGAGAAGTAACCGCTGGCGAGCAGCCGTGGAACGCGCTGACGGACTATTTCAGACAGGGCAACGACAAGCAGTTCATGGAGCGCTATCGGGCGGTCGCGGCCCAATTCGACAGCGCCGAGCAGGCGCAGCTCGACAGACGCGCTGACGAGGTGGCAGAGATGACCCTGGCGACAAAGCTTGCGCTTGCTGTCGCGGGCGTCGTGACGGTGCTCCTCGCGATCGCGTTGGGGTCCTTGATTACCCGTGGGATCATCCGGTCGCTGGGTGGAGAGCCCGTGGACGCAGCGGAGGTTGCGGCGCGCATCGCGGAAGGCAACTTGGCGATTGCAGTGCCGGTGGCGCCGGACGATCACGGCAGTCTGATGGCGTCGCTGGATTCTATGCGGCAGCAGCTTAGAACCATCGTTGCAGGCATCCAGTCGTCAGCCGAATCGATGAAGATTTCGGCGGGAGAAATTGCACAGGGAAACAGGGATCTTTCCGAGCGCACGGAAGAGCAGGCAGCATCGCTTGAGCAGACGGCGGCGAGCATGGAGGAACTGACCTCGACGGTGCGTCAGAACACGGAAAACGCGAAACAGGCGAACGCGCTGGCTGGAGGAGCCTGTGCAGTCGCGCTGCGCGGAGGCGAAGCGGTACATCAGGTGGTCGAAACGATGCAGTCGATTTCACGCAGTTCGGATAAGGTCGCAGCAATCATTTCCGTGATCGAAGGGATTGCGTTCCAGACCAATATCCTCGCGCTCAATGCGGCGGTTGAGGCGGCGCGGGCCGGTGATCAGGGAAGAGGGTTCGCGGTGGTCGCTAGCGAAGTTCGAACGCTGGCGCAGCGCAGCGCTAGCGCGGCGAAAGAAATCAAGGAATTGATTACCGAGTCGGTCGAGCGTGTGGCTAAAGGTTCAGAGCAGGTTGAACGGGCCGGTGCGACGATGCACGACATCGTGAAGTCGGTGCGGCAGGTGACCGATATCATGGGCGAAATCACGGCGGCCTCGGAAGAGCAGGGAACCGGGATCGAGCAGGTGAACGACGCGGTCAGCCAGATGGACGAGGTTACGCAGCAGAACGCGGCGCTCGTCGAGCAGGCGTCGGCTGCCGCGCAGGCCATGTCTGAGCAGGCGACGGCGTTGCGGGACGCTGTCTCGGTCTTCAAAATCGAAGAAACGACCACTTCGGGTTCGGGAGTGTTCGACCAACGTCAGTCACTCGTCGCCGGACTGCGAAGTCTGCAACCGCAGGTGGATGACGCAACCGGCTGACGTCGAGATGAGTGGAGAGGTCGCCCGAGAGGGAGAGTAGGTCCACACCACGGGTTCGTGAGCAGGCCGAGCGTCGCAAGGCGCAGATTTTTTAGTCTAGAAGGCTACGATCACCTCGGCTACGGCAACGTACTGCGTTATCACGCGACGTCGACGCCGTAAAATCTACGTTAGAAGAAAGTGCAAGTTCAACGTTGAGTGACCAAAGGGAACCAGCAATGGAAGAAAAATGGAGAACTATCAGGAGCGAGTCTCTCTTAAAGGACCGCTGGATCGATGTGCGCGCTGATTATTGCGTTACACCAGGGGGGCAGGAGATTAGCCCATATTACGTGCTTTCTTATCCAGACTGGATACACGTAGTGGCGATTACGGCTGATGACCGCTTGGTCCTGGTACGCCAATATCGCCATGCGGCCGGCGATTTCTTTACAGAGGTACCTGCAGGAGCGGTTGAAAAAACTGACAGCGATATCGAGCAGGCAGCGCGTCGTGAACTCGAAGAAGAAACTGGGTTCACGGCAAAATCTTGGAGACATGTAAGTACGTTGCATGCGAATCCCGCGTCGCACACGAATCGGGTGCATATATACCTTGCGCTTGACGCCGTGTGTGATCAACAGCAACGCCTTGACCATGGAGAAGAAGGGCTGTCCGTTCATGTCATCCCCATTGCCCAGGTTCTTTCGAAGCTGCCGACGGGCTTTATTGGCCAGGCAATGCACGTATCTTCTATTCTGCTGGCGCTGAATGTTGCGGGGTATCTGAATGAAGCCATGACTGGCGCAGTCGTTTTGCTGTCCCCGCCGAGGGGAGTCAGACGTCCGCGCTGCGGCATTGGCCTTCGTTATCACGGATGCACGTGGCTGAAGCCGTGTGCATCAGGGTGAAAACTTCGGTCCGACGGAGGCCTGAAGAAGAGCCTGAGTGCAAAACAGGCTTTCCGAAGCCGACCAACTGTTAAGAATCGTCAGGCGCGAATCTCATCGTGGCGCGGGGCGCAGTCCCCATAACGACGCCGAATAGATTTAGGCAAGCCAACTCGCCATCGAAGATCAGGGTTGCAAAAATGGGATGGACCATAGATTTTGCACGCTCTCGTTTGAGCGACGCTGACTCATGGTCGTTACGAAATCGTCGGATTGTGAAGTTCCGCCCGACTTCTGGAAAAATATGTTCCAGAAGTCGGGCTGCAACGTGGCAACTTCGTAAGAGCCGCTTATAAACAGATAAACCCGGGCTTACGGAGACTTGTTCAGTATTCTGTTCGGGTACCGTCGTCAATACCGCGTCACGGCCAGATGCGCCGGCGCGTGATAACCGCACATCCGATTGCGCGTCGATGGGAACCTGAGGGTACTAACATGCAGAACCTACCTTATGGCCAGATTTTCTGCGGTGACTCGCCAGTATTGGTCGTGACTCCGCACACTGGGACCTCGGTGCCGGCGGAATTGCTTGTGAATCCGGCTTGGGTTCCTGTCCAAGGTCGTCAGGCCGACCCCTTTGGCGCGATTCTGCAAGCCGTCGCGATGAAGAGGGGGATAACCTGCGTTTCCGCTCTTTATCACCCGTGTGTAATCGACTTTAACGTCGCGCTCGACAATCGGCCTCTTTCCGCCAGGTTAAATCGTGTGGGATTGTGCAGAACGCACACGTCCAGAGGCGAGGCGCTATATGAGGAAGGACAGGAGCCGTCCGAGGCAGATGTGGACGCTCGGGTCGAGAAATACTGGAGGCCATTTCATGCGGCAGTCGCCATGGAGCTCCTACGCTTGCGCAGCATCCATGACAATGTCCAGATCTTGGTCTCACATGCAAACTGGTGGCTGTCACCGTATCGAGACCAGCCCGGGGCCGCCGACTGTAACATCGGGACCAACCGAGGGGCCGCCTGCGACAGGCAATTGGTAGCGGCAATCACTGAATCCGCGCAGGCATTCAATCGGTCATGGGTCGTTAATGGCAAACTTGCTGATGCATTTGCTGCACAACACTATGGCATGCCTGTCAGTGGAGTTCACGCGATGGAGATCGAGGTAGCGGGGCGTTGGCGGCTGGATTGCGAGTCGCGCGCCGCTACCTGTTTGGGCAGGGAGGCCGAGGATGATCCTGCGCTGATTCCGGCGCTGGAGGCCATTGAAGCAGTCTTGAAACAGATGCCCAAAAAAGAGCATGCCGCTCAGGCTGGCGTCGAGGCTAAGGGTCGCTCCGAATGATTGTGTCGGGGAGGTTGTTTTGCCCCAACGGCTATCCATGCTACATTTTGCTGTCACATCGTGGCCGACCATGAAAGAGAGCGTACCGGAACAATATCCTGACTGGGACCTGCTAGCCAGCTGGGTGGCAGTGGTGGAGGCCGGCTCCATTTCAGATGCGGCAAGTCGCCTTGCTATTTCGCAGGCCGGGGTCTCCCAGAGAATCAAGGCGCTGGAGACGATTCTCGACACTACGCTTCTTGACCGAGCGACGCGGCCAGCGCGACCCACCGCAGCAGGCCAGCGGCTCTTTGAACACGCGACTGTTCTGTTGCAGGGCGCCGACCAGATGGTTGAAAGCGTGCGCAACGTGACGAGAGCAAAGCGCGTGATTGTGCGGCTGGGTTGTGTCGATTCCTTTGCCGCGACCATTGGTCCAGTCATCATCAAGGCCCTCGCCGGCACGTCGCACCAGATTCGTTTGTGGTCTGGCATCACACCGACACTCGACGGTCAGCTTGAAGCACGGCAGCTTGACATGGCCGTCACTACTACCGGCCTCTCCCATGCGCCGGGCATTCGTCGACAGAAGCTCTTTTCCGAACCTTATTTTGTCGTGCTGCCCAAGGGCTTTGAGGTCGACCACTTTACGACGCTGGCTGACCTAAGTCGACATCTTCAGCTCATTCGCTACAGTGCCCGGTCTGTAATTGGCCAGCACGTCGACGCTTATCTGGCTGCAAATTCGGAGAACGTTGAACGAACATGTGAATTTGACGCGACAGACCCGATGCTAAGTCTCGTGGCCGCCGGTCTTGGCTTCGCAATCACCACACCGCTGTGTGTCTGGCAGTCCAGGCATTACGTGCCGGATTTGAGAGTGGTTCCGCTGTCGGCTTTCTCGCGACACGGGCGCCCCTACACCGGACTCAGCCGCTCGTTCTTTCTGGCATTTCGAGAAAACGAACTCGGACACCTTCCAACTGATCTCTACGACCTGCTCCGACGGGCTTACGAGCGTCAGGTGTCCCGTGACATCGCGAAGGCGTTGTCGCTTAAAGCTGAAGAAGTTTGTTTGCCGGAAGCGGGTTAGTCGTCGATGTCCGCACGGCCGGATTTTGGCTGCTGACGCGCTAGGCCGCCGTGCTTGAGCCGCGGGATTTCAGCAAGTCTCCATCAAGTAGCTCCTCCGTCGGGGCCACACCCGCACATGCCTTTCCATAACCGCGTCCGATTCAATGCATAAGGGCAGGTTTAACAAGTGGCCCCCCTTTTTGCAACGACTACTCTCGAAATTGCAGTTAGCCCTTGCAACAGGTCGGCCACGGAGAGTACGAAATCGCATTCGACGCGAGACGCCCCGCTTGCTCACGGTTCGTCCAATGGCTTTTCTTAAGGAGTAGGCGTGATTTCAGGTCCACAATTCCCGTTGCCGGCTAACGAGCCGGAAGTGCATTTCGGCCATGGAACCTCGGCGGCCCTTGAGCTGACCAAGGCACTCGAACAACGCGACGTCGTTGAAATCCCGACTGTTATCGGTGGCAAGCGTTATTTCTCGAACGACGTCGTAGAAGTGCGTGCGCCGCACGACCATCAACGACTGCTCGCTCGCATTCACCGGCCGTCTGAAGCTCAAATCACCGAGGCCATCGCCAGCTCGAAGGCGGTCGCACGGGATTGGGCGAGTCTGACGCACGCGAGTCGTGCAACCATTCTTCATCGGGCAGCGGAAATTGTCGCGACTCGCTCGCGTGTGAAGATTAACGCTGCAACGATGCTGGGCCAAAGCAAGACAGTTGAAGAGGCCGAGCCGGATAGCGCCTGCGAGCTCATCGATTTCCTGCGCTTCAACGCCTATAACGCGCAGCGCGTGTATGCGGAGCAGCCGATGTCGGTTTCGACCGCGGTGAACCGCACCGATTGGCGCCCCCTGGAGGGCTTTGTTTACGCCGTCTCGCCGTTCAACTTCACGGCTATCGGCGCAAATCTGACGACCGCACCCGCAATCATGGGTAATACGGTTCTCTGGAAACCATCTGAAAAGTCGGCGTTGGCCAACTACATCTTCTTCGAGGCGCTAGAGGAAGCCGGCCTGCCGCCGGGCGTTATCAACTTCGTACCGGGTGAAGCTGAATTGACGACGCGCCTCGCGCTGTCGTCGCGTGACCTCGCAGGCATTCACTTCACGGGTTCGTCAGCCGTGTTCCAGTCGCTATGGAAGGGCGTCGCGTCGAAGGTAGATTCGTTCCGGACAATTCCGCGTCTGGTCGGCGAAACCGGTGGCAAGGACTTCGTTCTGGCGCACGCATCTGCCAACGCTTCTGAAGTCGCAATCGCATTGATTCGCGGCGCCTTTGGATATCAAGGCCAGAAGTGCAGTGCGGCATCACGCGCGTACCTCCCGAGAAGCCTGTGGGGTGCCGTCGAGCAGGAGCTGCGTGAGCGTCTCGCGCAACTCAAGGTTGGCGACGTCGCCGATTTCAGCACGTTCATGGGTGCTGTGATTTCGCAGGCGTCGCATCAAAAGCTCAGCCGCGTCCTGTCTGCGGCGAAGGAAGACTCGGCAGTCAAGGTCGTCTCAGGGGGCAAGACTTGGTCTGATCCGGGCTACTTCGTCGAGCCGACTGTCCTGGAGGTCTCGGACCCGAAGCATGCGCTGATGACCGAAGAACTCTTCGGCCCGATTCTGTCGGTGTTCGTGTACGAAGACAACGCCTGGCCGGAAACGCTCGAGCTCATCGATGCGACGAGCCCATATGCCCTCACTGGCTCGATTTTCTGCACCGACCGCTTCGCTTTGCATCAGGCGGAAGATGCGCTCGTCAATGCGGCCGGCAACCTGTATCTGAACGACAAGCCGACCGGTGCAATGATTGGTCAGCAGCCGTTCGGTGGTGGCCGGGCAAGCGGCACCAATGACAAAGCGGGCTCGTATCTGAATCTGCTCCGTTGGGCGTCGCCACGAGTCGTTAAGGAAACGTACATGCCGCCGCGCGACTGGCAGTTCGGCGCGTAAGCCTGTTTCACGGCTTCCGTGAGCTAATGGGTCCGGCAAGACGACCTGTCTGCTGATGTTGGCCCACTTCGAACCTGCCACTCACGGCGAGATACCCCTCCGGGGAAGCCGATAAACCCTGCCCCCGGAGCGGCGCGACATCGGTATGGTGTTTCAGAGCTATGCGCTTTTCCCGCGCAAGTCGGGCGCTGAGAACTTGGCCTTTCCGCTGAGGGCGCGCAGAGTCTCGAAGGATGAAATCTTCTGCGCGATGACGGCCGCTCATTCTGCGCCCGTGAATTCAACGAGCCTTCGCGCATCGGGATACGACCGGTCATCGACAGGCGGGTAGCGGCTGCTTGCTCTTTCCCCATCGCGCGAGCGGCACAGAAGGCCAGCCTCGCGCGAGAGTTTCCGTTGAAAACAAACGGGCCACGCGGTCCGAGGGCGCTCATTGGCAGCGACGCAACCGCGGGCACAATCAATCTTCCGAAAGAAATGAGCAGAAGGGTTGCTCTTGTAGCCACGCGGCGATGCGGCTCTGTCCTGTCGTTGACATCAGGGATGATGAAGGCGACTGCCTCGTATCCCTCAAGCCATTGGGCTTCCTTGCAACGCGATGGGCCGAGGGTTTATCCCAGTGCAAGAGTCACTCTACGGTGCAGGGATGTCGATTAGATAACCGCGTCTTATGAAGATGGTAACTGGTACTGATGGTGCAACATCCTTGTTTTTGTCTTTCTATCGTGTCATTCATGCGACGTTCGGCGACCGGGCGACGACCAAAGCGAATTTTCATCCGAAGAAGGGCGAACAGATGAGCACGAAACACAAATACGCGGGCATCCTAACCGCGGTTCCCACCTCGCTCGACAGGGAGGGTCGATTCCAGCCAGCGCCTCTGCGGCGACACATCCAGCGCTTGACGTCCGCTGGGGCTGACGGAGTTGTACCGCTGGGTGGAACGGGTGAATATACCTCGCTCTCAGCAAGCGAGCGCCTGCGGGTCGTAGAGACTTCGATTGAGGCCGGCGCGGGCAAGCTTCATGTGGTGCCGGGCATTCTTTCACCTGGTATCGGCGACGCCGTCGATAACGCCAAGGCCTTTGTAGCCGCCGGCGCCAAGGCATTGATGGTAGTAACGCCGTATTATTTTCGTCCCACCCAAGACGGGATTGTCGATTACTACAGGAAATTTGCCGATGAAGTCGATGCGGAAATCATCCTGTATGAGATCCCGTATCGCACAGGTGTTTCGCTTCACTACGAGACTGTCGCGCGACTCGCGGAGTTGACCCGTGTCGTCGGTATCAAGGCATGCAATCCGGACCTCGCGCAGCAGATGCGGGCAGCAGAACTGACGGCCACCAAAATTGCGATCTTGAGCGGTGAGGAAGACGTTCTGCCGCTGCATGTAGCTATGGGAGCTGTCGGGGGGATTATTTCGAGCTCCAACCTGATTCCTAAGCAGTGGGCTAAAGTGTTGTCGCTTGCATCGAACGGGCACCTTCAGGAAGCGGTCGCGCTGCATGCAACTTTGCGCCCCCTCATCGATGCGATTTTTGCCGAGCCAAATCCGGCCCCAGTCAAGGCGGCGCTCGCACTGCAGGGATTAGATTTCGGCGATGTCCTGACGCCGATGCTACCGGCCTCGAATGCGCTACGGGAGCGACTGGCGACGGTCATTCCGCCCATCCTGGCGCGTGAAATCGAGTAGACCGCTCATCACATAAAGGCCAAAGCCATGTCAGCTGATTCCAAAATCATTCTGCCCCGCCGCCGCTTCCTGCAGGTTGCAGGAACGACACTGCTATCGACCGCCATCGCGGCACCCATGGTTATCACCTCACGCAAGGCCGCGGCGGCCAGCAACCTGACGGTTGTGAGTTGGGGTGGAAACTACCATGCGGGTGTCCAGGAGACACTTGCCACACCGTTCGAGAAAGAGTTCGGCGTGCACGTGACGCTGGTGGATACGCCGGACCTCGCGAAAGTGAAGGCTCAGGTGATGACGAACAACGTTCAATGGGACGTTTTCGACGCAGTAGGTCCGATGGCGATGACGGGCTCGAAAAACGGTTACTGGGAGCCGCTTGACCCGGCATTGTTCAATGCCCGCGACCTCATCGCGCCGATGACGAAAGACGCCGTGCCCCTCTATGGATTCACAGGCGGAATCTGTTGGGACAACAGCAAATTTCCGGATGGCAAGCATCCACAGACCTTTGCTGAGTACTTCGACTTCAAGAAGTTTCCAGGACAGCGGACCCTGCGCAACCGTGCGAGCGAGACGATGGAAATTGCATTGCTCGCTGACGGGGTAACTCCGGAAAAACTTTACCCGCTTGACGTCGAACGAGCATTTAAATCGCTGAATCGTATCAAGCCATATATTGGCAACTGGGTAGACCAGACGCCGCAAACCGTCACGCTTGTCGAGACCGGTCAGGTTGACTTCAGCTACACCTACTCGACGCGCGTCAAGGCGGCTCAAGAAGCCAACAAACCTATCAACTTCTCGTTCAAGCAGAATCTGATTGGTCTTGAGTATCTAGTGGTTTTGAAGAACTCGCCGAACAAGGCGAATGCCATGAAGTTTTTGCAATTCGCCCTGCGTCCGGACCGGCAGGCCGCCCTGATGGATGCGCTTGGCAATACGCCAGCGAGTCGCAGCGCTTTGCCAATGGTGAAGCCGGAGGTGCGAAAGTGGCTGTCGGACCCATCCAACAAGATGAACGTTGTCAGCAACGACGTATGGTGGGCTGACCATTACGATGAACTAACCTTGCGATTCAAGGAGTGGGTGCTTAGCTGATTGAGCACTGTTCCCGATGCCCGTCTGTATGCATAGGGGTTTGGATTAAGGAGGGGTTATGAAATCACGTGTTGACGGACTGCTGTACGTCGGGCCCGTGACGGTATTTCTGTTTTTCGTATTGTTCGTCCCGCTCGCCTATGTCGTCTACACGAGTTTCTGGATTGCGGGCGGCCCCTCGCTGTCGGCGTACCAACGACTCCTGGGAAGCGAGTTGTTTCTTCGCACGCTCTGGTCAACGTTCGAAATCAGCATCACCGCATCGGTGGCCAGTCTGCTGTTGGGCTATCCCATCGCGATGCATCTGGCGAAGCAAACACCGCGCAAGCGCGCCATTTACATGGTGTTGGTACTCGTACCATTCTGGACAAGCATTCTGGTCAAGAGCTATGCCTTCACCATCCTGCTGGGCCGGGACGGGCTCGTGAACAAGTTGCTATCGGCGGCGTTTCACACCCAGGTGCAACTGCCCATGCTATTCAACCGGTTCGGCGTGATGGTAGGGATGACAAACTACCTGATTCCCTTCATCGTGTTTCCGGTCCTCGCGAGTCTTCTCTCGATCGACAAGTCCTTGTATCGGGCGTCCGAAATCATGGGCGCGAAGCCGCCGCGCATCTTCTTTCGCATTACGTTGCCGTTGAGTCTTCCGGGAGTGGCAGCCGCAACATTGAGCACGACCGTGATGTCTATGGGATTCTTCGTCATACCGGCGCTGCTGGGAGGGCGCAAGGACGCGATGATGTCCAATCTCGTCGACTTCTATACCCGGGAGACGATGGACTGGAACATCGCATCCGCAATCGGTGTGATTCTGCTTGCAATCGTCACGTTGGCAGCGATGGCCGCGGACCAGTTTCAGCGGCGCGACTCGAAGAAAAGGGTGATGGCATGACAACATCCATTGATATGGTTCCTCCGGCTGCTGCGGCTACCGGAGTGGTTGTCGATAGGCAGGAACGGCGCTACGGTCGACTTCGCAACGTAATAGCGTTTGCGGTTTATGCGTTCATCCTTGTGCCGACCTTGATCGTCATTCCGATTTCGTTTGGAGGGAACGGCGAACTGACCTTTCCGCCGCGGGTCTGGTCTCTCGAGTTGTATGAGCAGTTATTCAGCTCGTCTTCGTGGATGGGTCCAATCCTGCAGAGCCTCAAGGTCGCCGGATTGACGATGGTCGTCTCGATACTGATTGGTGTCCCGGCGTCGTACGGCCTTGTGCGGTTCGACTTTCCCGGAAAGAGGTTGGTGATGCTGCTTCTCATGAGCCCGATTCTTGTGCCCGTCATCGTGATCTCGCTCGGGTTGTACCTCTATCTGTCGAGACTCCATCTCGTCGGGACGACGGCGGGTCTGGTCGCCAGTCATGTTGCGTACGTGACGCCGTTCATGATGATGACTGTGATGGCCGGCGTAAAAAAGCTGGACCCTGCTCTGGAGTTCGCGACAACCATCATGGGAGCGAATCGCAGGACCGTCTTTTTCAAGGTTGTGTTGCCGCAGTTGAGGCCATCGATTTTCGCTGGCGCATTGTTCGCGTTCCTCGTGTCCTTCGATGAAGTCGTCATCGCGTGGTTTCTCACGAGTCCGACGACGACGACTTTGCCAGTCAAGATGTACAGCAGCATTCAGTGGGATATTTCACCGGTGATCGCCGCGGTGTCGGCTCTTCTTACGGTGCTTTCGCTGGTGTTTTGTTGTGTTTCCGTGTTTCTGCAGCCAGCAGCAGAGTCGTCACATTGAGGTCGGAGAAAAGCATGTCACACGTACTGCTCGAGAACAACGGGCGGCCTTCGGCCCAAACGAATCCATCCGTCAACGGAAATTTGAACACCATGTCGACCTCAATCGACACCGTGGAGAACATGATTGTTTTCCGGGGTATCAGCAAGAGCTACGGGAGTTCGGTGGCGTTGCATCACACCGACTTTACGGTGCGCAAAGGCGAGTTTCTAAGCCTGCTGGGTCCAAGCGGCTCAGGCAAAAGTACCATCCTCAACATCATCGCCGGGGCCGTGGCTCCTTCTACAGGAAGCATCGCGCTGGACGGGAAGGACGTATCTACGCTCCCGCCGCGTGAACGCGGACTAGGCATGGTCTTTCAGAACTATGCCTTGTTGCCGCATCTGAACGTATTTGACAATGTTGCCTTTCCGTTGCGCATCCGGGGAGTTGGCAAGCCGGAGATTCAACAACGCGTTCGCAATGCGCTGGAACGGGTCGGTCTGACAGGCTACGAGAACCGGAAGCCGCGTGAGATGTCAGGCGGTCAGCAACAGCGGGTTGGCATTGCCCGTTGCATTGTTTACTCCCCGTCAGTCATCTTGATGGACGAGCCGCTGGGCGCACTGGACAAGAAGCTTCGTGACCAGCTTCAAGGTGAGATCAAGCGCCTGCATCGCGACTTGGGCACAACGCTTGTGTACGTCACGCACGACCAGGAAGAAGCGCTGAATCTATCCGACCGCGTGTGTCTGATGAACGGCGGACGCATCGCGCAACTCGGTACGCCCGATGAGCTTTACTTCGAGCCGACCAGCGAATTTGTTGCGGACTTCGTCGGTGAATCCAATCTGCTCGAAGGCGTCGTCCAATCAGGTGACACGGTCCTGGTAAATGGCAATTGGGCGCTTGGAGTCCGGAGCACTGAGGGACATGCCACGGGTTCAAAGGTGAAGGTGCTCGTGCGCCCGGAAAAGATTTCGGTACTCGAGGGCGAAGAATCGACGGTGCCGGGTGCCGATGGGATGAATGAGTGCACGGGTGTCATTTCCCAGATTTCGTTTGTCGGTGGCATGACGAGGTTCGAGTTGACTACCGCCTCGGGCTCGACTCTCCTTGTAAAGACCATTTCCGCGCGGGCTGCCGAGCGCTCGCCAATGGGGCGCCCACTTACCGTTCGCTGGTCGGCGCGCGACAGCGCGGTTCTGAAGAAATAATCCCGATATGAATTCAAATAGCCTGGTCGCCGCAATGAGGGAGTTGGTGGGTAACGCCAACGTGGTAGACGCACCGTCTGATATGGAGCCGCATCTGATCGACTGGCGCAAGCGTCATTCCGGAAAGGCTGCCTGCGTCGTGTTTCCTCGAACGACCGCGCAAGTGTCGAAGGTGCTCGCATTTTGCAATGACAATGCCGTCAAGGTGTTTCCGCAGGGCGGCAACACCAGTGTGTGCGGTGGCTCAGTGCCGGACAACAGCGGCCAGAGCGTGCTGCTGAATATGCGCAAGATGAATCGCGTCATCGAGTTGAACCCTCGGAACAATTCGATGACTGTCGAGGCTGGTTGCGTGCTCGCGGACATACAGGCCGCGGCGCTGGAAGCCGACCGCCTGTTCCCGCTGACGCTCGGCGCTGAAGGTTCCTGCCAGATTGGGGGAAACATTGCGACGAACGCCGGGGGCACCAATGTGCTCCGTTTCGGTAACACCCGTGACCTGATTCTGGGTATCGAGGTGGTTCTTGCTGATGGCCGTATCTGGAACGGTTTGCGCTCGTTGAGAAAGAACAATAGCGGTTACGACCTGAAGAACCTGTTTATCGGCTCGGAGGGGACGCTTGGCGTTGTCACGGCGGCGACTCTGAAACTATTTCCGCGGCCACGCGCGGTCGCGACCGCGATGTTGGGAGTGGAAACCGTTTCCGCAGCGGTCGACGAAGGTCTCAAGCTGCAAGCCGCATTCCCCGGTGAACTCGTCGGCCTCGAACTGATTTCGCAAAGCGAGTTCGACATTTCGCTGCGACACGCTGCCAATACGAGAAACCCCTTTCAGAAGACTCCAAGTTGGACTGTTCTTGTTGAACTCGCCGCAGCGACGGGAACAAGTGAATCCCTCGCTGACAAGTTGACGGACGCACTGAGCGACTCATTCAGCGATGGCGTAGTCCAGGACGCTGTCATTGCCTCAAGTGAGCAACAGCGTGAAGACATCTGGCGTATCCGTCATAGCGTCACCGAGGCGAACGGCCGCGAAGGTATGGGGCTCACTCATGACATCGCCGTGCCCACATACCGGATTCCGGATTTCGTCGAGCTTGCTGGGCGTGCGCTGGCGGAACACCATCCGGCGGCTGTGCCTGTGGTTGTCGGGCACATGGGAGATGGGAATCTTCACTACATCGCAATGTTCAAGCACGAATACTGGGCGAGCGTCGAGGACAAGGCTGCCGTTCAACTGAAACTCAGCCATCTTCTCTATGACATCGCGGCCGGAATGGGGGGTACGTTCAGCGCCGAACATGGAATCGGCTCGCTGCACGTGTCGGAGATGGGGGTATACAAAGATGCGGCCGAAATTGCCCTGATGCAGGAATTCAAGCAACTGCTCGACCCAAGGGACACGATGAATCCGGGTCGTGTGCTCCCTAAAGCAACTGCTGCGTTCCAGAGCGACTGAATGGCGTTCGCCAACATCGCTGACTATCGTTCTGCTGCGAAGCGATTCCTCCCGACGTTCGCATTCAGTTACCTTGAGGGTGGGGCAGAAGATCAGCTAACCATGCGGCGCAACCGGCTCGCCTTCGAGCGTGTCATGTTTGCGCCGCGGGTGTTGATTGACGTCACCTCCGTGAACACAGAGGTGACGCTCGCGGGCACCGCCGCAGCCTGGCCAGCGGTCGTCGGCCCGACGGGTCTAAACGGACTCTACCGCCGCGAGGCGGAGGAGACATTGGCCCGGTCCGCCTGTGCAGCTGGTCTGCCGTTCGTTCTGTCGACCGCATCCACGAGTCTCCTTGAAGATGTCCGGAAGGCGTCGGACGGAGACCTTTGGCTGCAACTCTACGTACAGCAGGACCGAAGAATCGCGGAAGACATGATGGCGCGCGCCAATGCGTCCGGTTTTTCGACGCTTCTGCTGACGGTCGACACACCGGTTACCGGCCAACGCGACCACTACGTCAGAACGGGTTTCACGCTGCCGCTCCGGTGGACCTCAAAGCTGGTGTGGGACATTGCAACCCATCCACGCTGGACTGCGCAGGTCGGAGTGCATGGTGTCCCCGAACTGGTCAACCTTGCCCGCAGCGCTCGACTGGATCCCGGGATTGAAGCACAGGCTGCAGCCCTGAGCCGGCAAATGGATATGTCGCTTGACTGGAGCGACCTCGCCTGGGTGCGCCGTCACTGGCCAGGGAAGCTACTTGTCAAAGGCATACAAACTGTCGCCGACGCGGCTATGGCTTCGCGACATTGTGTCGATGGCGTGGTGCTCTCGAACCATGGTGGCCGCCAACTCGATGGAGCGCTCAGCTCGCTCGAAATACTCGCGGACACGGTGTCCTCCACGCCGAGCGGGTTCATTATTTTGATTGATGGTGGTATCCGTCGCGGAAGTGACATTGCGAAAGCGGTGGCGCTTGGCGCCCACGGCGTGCTGCTGGGGCGTGCCCCGCTTTACGGCCTCGCCGCGTCTGGCATGAGAGGGGTAAGTGACGTTCTTTCCATGCTGAGAAATGAACTGGAGATTTGCTTGCGGCTTCTTGGCTGTCCCAACATCGCGTCACTTGATGCGAGTTACCTCGCTGGTACGCATGATTCGTGTGCCAGGGAAGATTATACGGAGGGAGCTGAAACCATGGAGATTAAGCTGTGATTGGACCTGATTTTCGATATCACCAAGGCACCATACCATTGCTGATTTCTATTCCACATCTTGGTACTGAAATTGCTGACCCTATCAGAAGCCACCTCACGGAAGTTGCCTCAGAAGTCGCCGACACAGACTGGCATCTGGACAAGCTATACGAATTCGCCAAATTATCGGGAGCGTCGGTACTCGGCGCTCGATATTCCCGCTACGTAATTGACCTCAACCGGCCGGCAAGCTGGGTACGTCACTCGAGAGTATGGTCGCCCTGAGCAGGGTGGTTGAGCGGATGGTTCTGGCCGCTATCAACGCGATGCGTGCGCTGCCCGTCAAATCCAACAAGCTCTAGCCTTTTCGCAATCACGTCGGCCACGCTCGACAACGTGATTGAGTCTTTTTCGCTCCCAAAAGAACAACCGTATCGGCGATAACTTCGCAGAGACGGCTAAATTTCTCAGCGACAGGAGACGCGTGCGCAGTCCTTTCACGGAGCGCTTATATCGCTGCTGTCAACGCGGGCAGGACCTCGAACAAGTCGCCGACGAGACCGTAGTCGGCAACTCCAAAGATAGGCGCGTCAGCATCTGTGTTAAATAAAGCGGGAGCATTCCGAGGCGACGGACAGAGATCACGCATACAACGAAGGAAGCGGCCAATTGTCTTGACACAAGTCGCATGGCAACGGGTAACGGAGTGATGCGGCCGAGACGCTCGCTATCTCTTGTGGCGCTTTGAAACTGAGCTCTATGGCCACGCGGCTACCGATCAACCGGACGCAAGAATGCTGCAAACAAGTCTTCACGGTCTGATGTTCACACGACAAAGGACGGTCGGGCGTAATAGCGGAATGGCCGCAGCTGGCCGGCCAGCCAATCACACATCGTTCGAAGACCGCTTTCGGGACCCGAACCGGTCATTCAAAGACGCCCGTCATTGCCTCATTTTATTGTCACTGCTTCGGAGGAACGAATCCCTCAGTGATAACTACCGAGCCTTCAGTTGACTCGACGCGGAATTTCCTTGCGGCCGTATATTCCGGTGAGTTGTAGAATCGCTGGGCGTCGGCCAAGCTCGGAAACTCGGCGATGGCCATGACTGATTTTGGCTTGTCCTCCACCGCGGTCGCATTCAGGTTAAAGACAATGATCTTGCCGCCATATTTAGGAGCAAGTGGCCCGGCCGCTTCCATGTATCTCTTGAAGCCGGCTTGGTCCTTGATTGTGTAGTTGGCAATCATGTAGCCAGGCGGCTGCACACTCTGCGCATGGACCACCGCCGCAAGAGCCAGTGCAGTAGCCGCGGTCATGCCGACAATGTGTTTCTTCATTTTAGGGCCTCTATCTCAAATTGAGGAAATTTGATCAAGTCAATGGTTTGACTGGAAAATTCATCTTGTCGTTGCGTTGGCTAGGCTTGGTCGGTCGACATGATCCACAACTCGCTCACGGACGCGCGGCGTGAGCGGGTGACCATGTAGGAGACGCCATCGGCGATGTCCTCGGCTTGGAGAACATCAGTGGTCTTGTAGAAGGTGTTGATGCTGTCGCACATCGCACCGCTGTTGTGCGAGCCCAATTCCGTGTCGACACCACCGGGCTCAACGACGCCCACCCGGACGTGCTTCTTGGTCATCTCCTGCCGGAGCGATTCGGTGAAGGGCGAGGCTTGTTAGTTCAAGCCTGATTGACCAGCCTGAGCTGCGAGAGGTATCGCAGCTACGTTGTACGGAAGTTAAAGACTCATCCTGGAATGCTTCCTCAGTTCCAGGCTCTGAAACCTGCAGTGGGCAGCGACAATCATCTTGTCCGGCGTGACAGGTACGGCCCAGCAGAAGCAACTGCCGTTTAGTCGGCGACTCCGGTTGCTCGCTCTTTAATCGGCCGTCGAACCGATTTACGCCCGGTTTTGGTGGCCGGTTAGGTCGATATTGTGTCCGGCCCAAAAGACGCCGTTGTATATAGTTCAACCATCGGCCAGGCGTCTTGTTCCCGTCACCACGAGGCTCTCTCATGCCATTCATTCCCGCTGCAAATTTCGTGGTGCTCGAGCTGGTCGGCGGAATCACCGGAGGTTTTGGTCCAGCTCAGTTGGCGTTCGTACGCAATCTCAGCGACGGTAATCGCGATGGCGGGCCTGGCGGACACGGTTGGCGCGTCCCACCGAACCATGCTCTCGTGGTTACGGGTGTTGATTGGCAATACAACCACCCTCAAGGGGCAGCGTTCGCGGGGACCCGCCAGATATTCAGGTTGTTTCTGCAAAATCTTGCAAACCCCACTCTAATCGAAAGAGTGTTCGAATCGAGCATTCTTCTCGGCAGTAAGGGCGAAGCTGGAATCAGCGAAGCGCTGTCTGTTGGGTTTGTCGTGTCGTCGCAAGCACGCCTCGTTCCCGACGTAACTCCGGGTCCCGAAGGACCTCCGTCTGGCATCAACCATGCCATCGTGCGCGGATATCTGATTCCTGATGCGTAAGAGCGGTTGCGTAAGCAGGCACGCCGAATATGCTAACGAGGTGATTCGCTATCCCTCAGGCGACGCCTTCGCCGCAGTCCTCCAGGCGTCCGGACTTGGCCGGCCACCTGCGCTCGGAACAAATTCCTGCACAAAGTTATAGAAAACGAGATCCTCCCACATCGCGGCACGGTCCTCAGCTTTCAACTGGTGCGCCACGGTCAAACCGAAAAGTGTGCATGCAATTGTGGTGAAGAACCTGCCCTTCGCCTTCTGCCCCAGCCACCGATCGCGGCACGGAGAGCGGACTGCGGCAAACCACGCAATTAAACGCAAACAAAATAGTTTGCAAAACACCCTGCAAGAACAAACATAATTGTTTAACATTGGTTCACGTTAAACAACACGGAGGGGTGGTGAAACAGAGTGAGTTCAGAAGGTAGTTAGCTGAACAGGGCGCGCGGTTCGAAGAAGGTGCGAATCACACGAAGATCTACCTGAACGGCAAACAAACCACCCTTCCGAGGCATCCTTCGAAGGAACTAAAAGAAGGCACAAGGAAGGCGATTTTGAAATAGCTTGGTCTGAAATGAGGGACGGCCCCGAAAGGGGTCTTCTCGGCACCGCTTCTCAATGACAATGGAGTGTCACTATGTTGCGTTATCCAGCAAGGTTTGAACCGGACGACGGCGGATTTGTTATCACGTTCCGGGACATTCCCGAGGCTATTACCGAAGGGGATACTATCGAGGAGGCTCGCGCCATGGCGGCCGACGCGTTGCTCACGGCAATGGATTTTTACTTTGAAGACAAGCGCCCGGTACCTTTACCCTCGAAGGCGAAGAAGGATGAGGAGTTGGTCGCATTGCCGGCCAGCGTGTCAGCGAAGATCTTGTTGCTGAATGAAATGCTCAAGCAGAAGGTTACGCCGGCGGAACTCGCACGCCGGCTGCATACGCGATCGCAGGACGTCAATCGCATCGTTACCCTGAACCACGCGACAAAGATCGACACCATCGCCGAGGCTCTCGCGGCAATGGGGAAACAACTCGAACTCACTGTATCGTAGATCGTCACCCCCTCAGACCCGCGCCCGTCAAAAGCATCTGACGGGCTTTTTTTCGCTCACGGCGGGTACTGAACGTGTCCGGGAAAGAACTCATAACTCGGCGGGACGCTAGGCCGGATAAGGCGCGCTTCACGGGCCGAATATGTTCAGGATGGAAAAAGGAGGATTGAACATGTTCACCGACACTGATGACGCTTGCCGGAAACTGCTTACGGTGATAAAGCGATCTTGTATTGCTCGTCGCGCAATCCCGCGCGACCGGCTCGTCATCCTGAGCGGAGAGAGTGTACTGGAACGAAACTGTGTACGTTCGGCACATCCACCACTTTTTCTGAACAGATAACAGGAGTATCCAATGAAACTGGATTTTTATTCCAAGGCAACGCTGACCGTGATTGCCATTTGTCTATTGGTACTCACCGGTCGCACTTTTTCAATAGGTCCAGAAGTTAGAGCGTCGACGCTTCTTACATGTAACGGTCAGCTCAAGGCAAACTCCAATGGAGGGACCGCCAAGGACATAGGCGGTTATCTGGTTAGTATTCAATGTAATAACAATTGATTTTTCCGTAAATCATGGGTAAGCGGTGCATTGAGCGCACATGGCGTCTTGAACATGTTCGAATTGCTTCGGCTGCGATTCCCGGAAACTCGCCGGAACCATTGCCACATAAGGAGTGCATCATAGGTCGAACATGTTCACTGACGAAAAAAGCGCAGCGTGAACATGTCAGAACCAGCGAACATGTCCGTCATGGACATCTCATCAGGCAGCGAATCTACGGAAGGAAAAGGCGCTCGATATCCGGACGAGATATGGGAGCTGATCAAGAGTGCGTGGAGTTCCGCCGGGGGGCATCTCTTATGCGAAAGCCCTTCAGATGGTTGCGGCTACCCCTTCGCACTAACCGAAGCAGGAATTCCTGCTTCGGCCTCCAGCGAAGGTGGTGCTCGCTCAGCATGCCCGGCGGAAATGACGGATCAGGTCCGCGTCAGTATGGATCCGTCAAGGCATTGAATTTGTTGGCTCATTTTTGAGCGCCCTCGGCCTTTTGCATCCAGCCTCCGCGGAGTAAATTCGGCGTCGTGTTTCAGTATCAGCGTTCGAGCCTCGCCGACGTCTTCGACAACGCCGGTGCTTGGCGCCGTCGACCTAAACCTATCGTGGAGCAACGACACCGCGCGCTGGGATGGACTCGGCCGGAATCTTCCCTTACGACGCTCGAGTGTTGTGCGCTCAGTGACCAGTCAAAGACGGCGGTGATCAGCCAATCCGGCCGATGCTGCTGCCCGCCACCGCAAAAGCGCAATAACGGCTAGCAAACTCGGAATAGTGTTTCACGATCAGCAGAATCAAGCACTCACAGTTGGTCTCCATTCTGGAACGGTACTGATCTCTGAACGCGATGTATATCGCCTCATCATGCGATCACAGTTGCCGGCTGCTGAACGCCTAACGGTCGATTTCGTCGAGGTCCAACTCGTAGAAAAATTGGAAAAACCCCTTATTTTTCAATGGGGGGCCGGCGGGGCCGAACAGCCCCCATCCGTCTTCAAAGGGTTCGATGCGGCGGTTCTCATCGACCTTCGCAACGCAATCATTTCTGCCAATTCTGCGGGATGCCTCAGTGCTCGGTACGAGAAAATTTTGACTGCGTGCTTGTCGGTGGAGAGAGTTGCGTCGGCCGCGTGCTCGATGGCGTGACGCACAACGCCTTTCCAGGTGACCTATGAAATCACTTAAGAGCTAGTACTCGACGCGCCTCGGCCTCTGCGAGGTCAAGAGCCGCTTTCTCGGTCGGAACCGGACGTCCGCACCCGCGCCCAATCGTCTGTCCGACGATTTGATTGCCTCTCTTCGTGGTGACGCGGATATAGCCTTTGAACATTCCGCCCGGGGCAGACATTACGCATGCTTCGATGGTCCTATCGCCCTTCGTTTCCTTGAACGCCATTGTGGTCTCCGTTTTGATAATAGGGAATCCTAACATGAAGGAAAGACCAATCATTTTCAGCGGTGCCATGGTGTGCACACTGCCGATTGTCCAGCGACTTAGTCCGTCGTCCAGGCGATCGAGGTCGATGCCGATCCTTGGTTCATAGCCAAATGCGTCATCAACGTGCTCGGATGCGCAAACCCGCTGGACGCTATTCGTACCCGTTGCAAAGGGGGAGCGAAACGCTCACATTACGTCCGGATGTGACTAGGCATGCCGAGATAGCAAGAAGCCGCGTGCGCAGGAAGGTCAAGCGGCCGCGCGATCTGCGACCGGTTCGACTGGGTGCGCACGGACCTTTGCTACCTTAATGTAGGAAAGGTCCGAGGCAGGGACTTTTCACGGTAGCAAATGGGTGTCGCTAGTGTCGATACCCTCGGCAGCGCGGAATCTATTGCGGTCGTCATCAAAGCGAATTCGTGGTGGTGAGCTTGCCAAGGCTCTGCACCGCATCAGGTGCTGGCGGTTTGTGACGCCAGTTGCCGATACATATCGTACGGACAGGCAAACAGCAGCTCAGGGTGTCGCCGCGCGAAAGTTCGCAGCGTTTCATGTGCTATCTGTCGAATCGACGCGTCTACGGCACCTAAAAGAGGTACTTTGCCGGCGTCTGTCCCGATACCCCAGCCCGTCACATCACCTCGGGAAAGCCTGTGATAGGCTGCGGTCAAAGCGGAATCAACGTGACTACCGCCATCTTCATTAGCCATCCAACAGACTAGTTGCCGACGTGTGTACCTTGCTCTGGTAATGTCGCGAAGCACGGGCAATACATTCCACCAGTCCGAAAACCGGACGAGCTTGCGCTTGATCCCGTGCCGATCGAGCAGAGGCAACGCTCGAATCGTGCCTTGCATTCCCTCGAAGATCATCTCAACCGAAAACAGTCCACAGTAGGTCAGGATGCTGGATTCTGAGTAAGGAAACGACATGTCGACAAACCGTCCTTGAATCGCTCCAACTTGACTAGCAAGCGAAACGTTGTCGCGACCAGACGAATTGAGAATGACGCGTAGCGCCTGAGCGATTCGCACGATCTCGTCGCGATCTCCCAGATCAAAGTCTCTACACGATTTGGATAGCAGGCTGAGTTGCATCCGCAAAGCCTCCATGGTCTCGGATTTTGGCCGCTGAACTCGAGCCTCTTTATTCTTACTCATGCTGCCGCTGACAGTTGTTTGAGGAGACTCATTTCGGTCGGTAGTTAGGCAGGGCGAGTGGCGGCTACTGTGATTGTGATACGGCGTTGGCCGCAGACGCCGCAGACGCCGCATCGACCGCCGGCGCGACGTCCGAGCCGGGGACGTCCACGGGTGGCGACGTCGGAGCCTTCAATGCGGGAGCCGAAGCGGGAGCACTGGCGTCATCTGACACGGCGCTGTCGTCCACCATCTGCGAAAGCGCCAAGCTCGATGGGATGACGTACATTGACCTGTCGTTTTCGGATCGGTACACCGCGAAGGAAAACGATGCATCGTCCGCGGAGAGGGTCTTTCCGTCGGGCCTCTTGAAGACCATAGCAGCATCGGCACCGCACGTGACGCTGCCTGACGTGGCGTCTGCAGCCGTGACATAGAAGTTCGAAACATTGACGGTTAAGCTGCGCTCGACGTAGGCGTCGATTCCGCCTTGGGGACGCTTATGGTTGTCGCTCGAGTTGATGGCTGCAACGATGTGGCGCGATACGATGCGCTTGGCTAGTGACTGCACAGTTTCCTTCGCACCCGGGTTCCAGCACGCCCCTAACAGCTTCTCATCTTGCTTTTGCGGGCATCCGGCGAGAAGCGCCGGCAGAGTCAGTACGGCTACCAGGACGGTATAACGAATCATTGACGCCCCCAAGGTTTTGTTTTGTTGTGGCTTCGAATTCGGGCGGAACTATCCCTATGATTTTCGCTGTTGCGCTCGGATCTTACTCGAAGGCTGTGCCGGCTAAGGGAGAAAGCTTGAGTTCCCAATCGGCGATTGTCGCCGGGGCCCAAAGGGGCATATTTTTCGGTTCCATTCGTATGTATCGGCAGCCCCCGACGAAGCCTCAACGAGTATTCCCCTTTTCGGGGGAATACTCGCCGGCAGCGGGGCAGTGTGCGCGAGTGCTAGGCAGACTTGGATCCGTCTCTCGCGTATGATCGTCAGGAGGGGGCGGCGAATCGACGCCCCCTATGGGTAACTGGCGGCATTGCGTTCGCCGGAACTATGCGCAGGTAGGATGGCGGGATGGCGTTTGCCAATCCACCCGAGCGGCTTCCCATATGACCTGAACGGACCTGGCTCTGCCGGGGGGTACGTTGCACATACCCCTTTCGTCTTCATCCTGACGGGAAACTGCCATCGACGTGTTGTTCGAATCTAGCGCGACACACACATCGGCCGCCAAAAAAAGGCGTGGTGCAATCCGAGGTTTGCGCCAAACCAAATTCGTCGCGCATGAAGCAGTCAATGCGATTGCGCGCGGTGCTCGTCACCCGGGTGCGAATCAGACTTGCTCCCTTCTATTCAACGAGTCGAGCGGCGAAACCGCGAAGCTGGTCGAGTCTCGTCACGATTCGGTCAAGCGGACCATTGAGCGCCTCGCAGCCCGTGCCGTTATTACACCTCCCACCGTTGGTGGAAGTCAGAAACCACCTCAATCAGATGGTGATTGTGAGAATTCACCGTTCGCGGCCGCCGCAGGGGAGGTCGCATTTCACGACCCCTTGCAGCGACGTGCTATTGCATTGATGGTGTTCCGGGCGAGCCAGGTCGTTTCCGGCGGAAGGACCTTCCTATGCTACAAGTCGTGGATCCTTATCCGCGCTCCGGTCTGCAACGGCTCAGCGAGCGCGTCGGCCGCATCGGATGGGTGCTCATGCGGTCTCCAGTGGGCGGATCTCTTGCGCGATGCGCTTCCCGGCTTCGGCCTCGGCGTTCTTGAGGTCGTATGCCTGCTGCAGGTTGAGCCACGACGTCGCATCGCCACCGAAGAAGGTTGCGAGACGCAGAGCCGTGTCGGGGCTGACACCGCGACGGCCGCGCACGATTTCATTCATACGCGTGGTCGGGACGTGGAGGTGGTTCGCCAGAGCGTTCACGCTCATGCCGAGGGGCGCTAGAAAGTCCTCGCGCAGGATTTCGCCCGGGTGGATCGGGCGCATGCCGTTTTTGATCATGGTGCACTCCATTGCTGTCATCAGTGGTAATCGCAAATCTCTACACGCGTCGGGCCGTCCTCAGTCCAAACAAAACAGATCCTCCATTGATCGTTGATGCGGATGCTGTGCTGCCCGATGCGATCCCGTTTTAGCGCCTCAAGCTTATTCCCCGGAGGGGACTTCAGAAACTCGAGGGTCGCCGCGCTGTCGAGCATTTGCAGCTTGCGCTCGGCGGTCACTCGGATATTCGCGAAACGGGCGACGCGCTTGCCTTGGAAGAGGGCTTGGGTATCGGCGCAGTAGAAGTTTCTTATTATGGGTTTCATGATATGACGTTTAACGTTAAACGTCAAGAAACCTGATTTAGCGCGCGCGGGCCGGTTCGTGTCGCGGTGCCCTCAACGGCTTCGCCTGTTCGGCTCTATGCAGCCGACCGTGGGGCCTTTTCAGCGACTGCAGCCATCTCGATCGTCTCTAGCCAGTCCGCCCAAACCTGCATCATCTCGTGCCGCTCGGGCAGATATTTTGCATGGTTACCCGACGCGTGCGATTCAAGTTCCCCGGCAAACGACCCAGCCAGTGCCTGACTGTCGCGGAAGCGCCGGAAGTCTTCGGCAAGGAAATTGTTGACGTACCCGCCCGCAAGCACGCCGACGAAGGCGACTAGCGCTGTAGTGAAATCGGCCATGTTTTGCCCGCGGAAGGGAAAGCGGAAAGTGTAGCTGGGGCAAGCGACTGTTGGACAGCGTCGCCGCGTGTAGGGCACTCTTTTCAGAAAGTTCACGTGGCAAAGAATAGGATTTACAGATATCCGCCGTAAGTCCTTTGAGGCTTGCACCTTAGACAATTGTTCGGCGAATTAAAGCCGGAGGAGGTCTCCCGTTTCTTCAAACGTTGTCGGATCAGTCTGGTACCGAGGGAGATCTTTACAGCGGTGACCTAGAAAAAGCAGGTTTGACTAGCTGTGCTCGACCCCTACTGGACATCGATAAAAAATCGAAACGGCCGCTCGCGAGGCTGCCTACTGACCCGAACTGCGGTTGTACGAGCCCGCCGTCATCAAGCACAAATGCGTCAGCCGCCAAGCTGAGTTCTCGTCTTCTTGTGCGGTGACAAACCAATGGAGTAAGCGCAAACGCAAAAAGGCGGCATCTGCCTCAAGCCGATGCCGCCAACCTGCCGCTTACTCTTAGACTTGTGCCATACCACCATCGACGGTTAGTTCGATGCCCGAGATATAGCTGCTATCGTCGGATGCAAGGAACAAAGCCGGCTTGGCGATTTCTTCCGAGAGACCAATGCGGCCTAGCGGCACCTGCGAAGTAATGCCCGACTTGAAGCCTTCGATTTGCTCGTCGGTGAGGCCAGTCTTGCCGAAGATCGGTGTATCGATAGGACCCGGGCTGATCGCATTCACACGAATCTTGCGTGCCTTGAGATCCGTCGTCAACGTACGTGCCAACGAACGTACCGCAGCTTTAGTGGCCGAATAAACGCTGAACGCTTCCATGCCCTTGGACGATGCAATCGATGCGTTCAAAATGATCGATCCGCCGTCCGGCACCAACGGAAGAAGCTTCTGCACCGTGAAGTAAGCACCCTTCACGTTGACGTTGAAGGTTTCATCGAATTGCGCTTCCGTGACCTGATCGATCGGTGCGAGCGAGCCCAAACCAGCGTTCGCGAAAATGACATCCACGCGGCCGTATTTCGCTTTCACATGGTCGTGAAGTTTGTCCAGATCCGACAGCTTGGATACATCGCCCAGCACGCCTTCTGCGTTTGCACCGATGCTTTCCACCGCTTCATCCAGTTCCTTCTGGCGGCGTCCCGTGATGATGACCCTGGCGCCTTCTTTAGCGAAGAGCTGCGCAGTTGCCAAGCCCATGCCGCTGTTTCCGCCCGTGATTACGGCGATCTTTCCCGATAGTTTCGTCATGTCAGTCCTTATGCTTGAGTTTGTTGACTGGAGCAGGCCCGTTCTCAAGCTCTGTTCAGTCGCTAAGGATTAGCTGTTCCCGTAACCGTTGACATCGGTTGCGCAGGGTTGGACTGACTATAGGCGCGGTGCATCGCGGGAAATAGTAGGTGGCGACGAATACACTCATCGGCTCAAACGAATAATCAAAATGCTATCGATATGAAGCCAAGGACTAAGCGCGTAATACGTTGGCTAAGGAGGCCGGTTCGATCATGAGCGATAAATTCGTCATGAGCCAAGACGACACCGTTGAGCTTTGGAATTCAGCATCCGGCGATTACTTCGAAGCGCAGTTGGTGGATTACGCCGCCAAAGCGATCACCTTTTACACGGACACGTTGCCCGGTAGCGCTGCAAATGCGTCCGCGTCGATACCACCCATTTTCTACAACGGCGAGACGAAGCGCGATCCTGCGTTGCGCGCGGCATGCGAAGCTCAAGCGCTATCCGGTATCGCCATCCGCGCCGCCGCTCCGACCACTGGAAGCGCGCCGGAAGAATTCGATGCTCAAGCTGCGGCCATGGAAGCAACCCGGCGCGCCACTCAGTCATGGTTAGAGAAACACGCGCCCGCTCAAGCGTATTCCTACGAGCGTTGCGGGGTAGTGCCTACACCGATCGATGCCAAGTTAGCCCCCACCCAGGGCGAAGATGCGCGACCGGCCTATAAGCCGCATACGCACTGGACGTATTGCACGCCTCGCGATAACGACGGACCGCGCTTCATGATCGTGTTCGATGATGCCGACCGACCCCCGATCATCCTTACCGATGGCAGCGAGGAAAAAGCGCGCGAACTATTTGCGCGGCTTGAGAACAATTGGAATTGCCATCTGTACGAACTCGCAAAGCGCGAACCTGTCGGCGCAGATGCGCGACCGGTGGGAAAGATCATCGCTGATGATCCCGTGCACGGATGGCACATGGAGCCCTTGGTTCCGTGGGAAGAGATCGGCGCAGACACATTGCTCTATGCCACCCACGACGCCGCGCCAATCTTGGGCTACCGCATCGATGATTCGGACTACACCGACGATCCTCTTTTCACAGAGGAAAAGGCGATTGCTGACGATTACGCGAGAAAGGGCTTCGTCATCACGACGCTGATTGATGCTGGCGCGCCGAGGGAGAAGACATCGTGAGCGCGATTCTTAGCGACTGCGGAACATATCGATACCGCCTCGAGCGTGTGTGCGGTTTGGACGGCCCGACCTATGCATTCTTCGGGATCAACCCATCGACCGCCGATGCGGCCATCAACGATGCGACGGTGCGCAAGTGGATAGGCTTTGTGAGCCGATGGGGAGGAGATCGGTTCATCGTCGGAAACGTATTCGGCTATCGCTCAACAGACGTGTTCGCGTTGCGCCATGAAGACGACCCGGTAGGACCGAAGAACGACGCGCACCTGTGGCAGATCATCGCCGACGCCGACATTCTGGTGCCGTGTTGGGGTAATGCATCGAAGGTGCCGAACCATCTGCGCTATCGCCTGAATCGAGTGCTTAGCATGTTGGTCTTGAGCGGCAAGCCAGTGCTGATATTCGGCAAGACTCAATCGGGTGACCCGAAACATCCCTTGATGCTCGGCTATGACACGCCATTACGACCATGGCGGCCTTCATGAGCACATTTCCTGATGTTCTCAATTGCCCGTGCTGCGATTCCAACCAGGTGCAGGTTTGCATCGATTCGAACAACCGGACGAAGGATCGAGCGAAGTGCCGGGAGTGCGGTATCACCGGGCTAGTATCGGCGTGGAATCAGCGCGTCAAGCCTTGGAACAATCGGCCGTCATGGGCATCCAAGCCGGGAACGGACGGATGCGCCGACTGTTTGGGTGGATGGTGCATGATGAACTGCGGGCCGAGTAGCGCGGTGCTTCGCATGGTGACGACGCCGCCCCCGCTATGGTGCGTTCATTTAAGACGGTCGGATGAGGTGATCGCAGCGAGAACGTGGCTTGAGGCGTGCATTGCGACAGACGACCGCAATAGCGCGCTCGGCTTTAAGGACGCGGCTGTGGCCTTGTGGCCGCATCCACCTAAAGGGCATGCACAGGATGTGGCCGATCACTGGCTCGAATTTATGCGCATGACAGCGGAACGTCGGCGTGCTGCAGTCGCATCGAGAGTGGTCCGCGGACATTTCGGCTCGCCCTTTTAATACCCTGTTTTCAAGCCGGCCGCCCGAAGCGATGCCGGCTTTTTCTATTGCGGGCCGCGTTATTTCCGAATCAGTATTCCCCAATGGGGAAAATTCGTCTTTCCCACTATGCCTAAATCGTCATCTCGTAAGATGCTATCTACTTGATTTATAACAAATAATCTGGTCGGGGCGAGAGGATTTGAACCTCCGACCACCTGCACCCCATGCAGGTACGCTACCAGGCTGCGCTACGCCCCGAAAGAGGAAAAGTATATCAGACACTCTTGGGTTTTAGAACCTGCAGACTCATCTTTGAACCAAAAGCCCGTCAGTTTCACTCTTCGATGGAGCAAATGGCGTTCATTCCGCCATCGTGGCAGATGCCGGAAACGAGCCTGCGACTCAGGCCGATCGCACAACCGTTGACCTCAATATCGCGACTCCGACTGCGTGTACTCCGACGTCTGAATAAACACGGAGGATTCCGGACACCACTCTCGCAGCCGGTATCTCACCGCCATCACCGCAGCAACGGCGCAGGGAATCGGCGCGATCTTCACACGAGCGGTTACGTGATCTGAATGCGATTTATCCTAGTTTTTGAGGCGACGACGAGGAGCCGCGCGAGCGGGCGGGCGCATTGCCGCGCAGCATGGAACCGTCTACGGAATCATCGGCGGCGAGTGCTTCCGAGACAAAATCGATGAACGTGCGCACCTTCGTCGTCATGTACTTGCGGCTCGTGTAGACAGCGTAGACGCGCGGCGCGAACGTCGTGTAGTTGGGGAAAAGATGCGTCAGCGCACCCGACGCCAGTTCTTGCGCGACGATCCATTCAGGGAGGTAGGCGAGGCCAAGTCCGGCGCGCACGAGCTGCAGCGACATGGAGCTGTCGTTGGTCTTGAGCACTGCGCTGTTCTTCACCACGAAAACCCCATCGGGACCGGAAAACTCAACCGTCTCCACACTGGTGTAAGTCGGCAGCACGATTTCACGACGTTCGCTGAGTTCGCTGGGATGGCGCGGATAACCCCGCTGCTTCAAATAGTCCGGCGAACCCACGAGCACGAACGGCACGTTGCAGAGCGGCCGCACGATCATCGTAGGCGAGGGTTCCGAGGTCGCGCGCAACGCCATGTCGTAGCCTTCTTCCACCAGGTCGACAAAGCGGTTTTCCAGCCGCAGATCGATCAGCACGTCCGGGTAACGCGCGCGATACGCCACCAGGATATCGGCGAATTTCGCGGTCGCAAACCAGCCCGGCGCGGTGATCTTCAACACACCTCGCGGCTGATCGGTCTGCGATCCGACCGCGGCTTCAGCGGCTTGCAGGATATCCAGCGCTTCCCGGCACTGCTCGTAATAAACACTGCCGGCTTCCGTCAGACTCAGATGGCGTGTGGTCCGGTTCAACAGGCGCACGCCGAGCTGCCGTTCGAGATTCGCGACGTGTTTGCTGGTCATCGCCGTGGAAATATCGAGCCGTTCGGCGGCTTTTACAAAGCTGCCTGCTTCTACAACATCGCGGAACACTCGCAAACTGGTTAACGCATCCATGACTCGGCATCCATGACACTTTCCCGACAGGAAACAAAGCGCTCAGTTTAGCGGCGTTTGTCGTCACGACGCGCTTGCTCGGGACGCTTGGGCCACTCGTCGAGTTCATCGTTGAAAAGAGATGCGACCACGCCGCGCAACCACATCGTGCGCGCATCGTTGTGAAACTTTCGGTGCCAGTGCTGCTTCAGATCGAAATGCGGCAAGGGCAGCGGCGGTTCGGCCAGCGTGATGGACGCGTGTTCAGCTACGTATGCGTAGCCGATGGCATGCGGCACGGTCGCGATCAGGTCGGTACGAGAAAGGATGAACGGCAAGCTCATGAAATGCGGCGTCTCGAGCACCGCGCGGCGGTGGATGCGTTTTTTATCGAGGTAATTTTCCAGGACCTCCTGGCTTCGTCCCTCCGCCCGCACGACCGCGTGGCCGCATTCCACGTACTGCGCGAGCGTCAGCGGACCATGAGAACACGGATGATCGCGCCGCATCAGGCAAATGAAGCGATGCGAAAAGAGCCGCTGCTGAAAGAAATTGTTGCCGGCGAGATCGGGGAAATAACCGACAGCCAGATCGATGTCGCCGCTTTCCAGGCCGCGCTCGACCTGATCGTGTTTCAACGATACCGACCGCAGATTCGCCCGTGGCGCGACGCTGGCGAGCGTCTGCAACAAGCGCGGCAAGAACACGATTTCACCGACATCGGAGAGCGCGATGGCGAAAGTGTCGGTGGTGACGGCGGGATCGAAGTGCTGGGTATCGAGCAACCCGCGCTCGATTCGGTTCAGCGCCTCACGAGCCACCGGCACGAGCGCGAGCGCGCGCGGGGTCGGTTCCATGCCGCGCGACGTCCGCACGAACAACGGATCGTTGAAATACTCGCGCAAGCGGCCGAGCGCCGTACTGACACGCGGCTGGCTCACGCCAAGCCGTTCGGCCGCACGGCTCACGTTGCGCGTCTCCTCGATCGCGACCAGATACGGGATCAGGTTCAGATCGAGGTCGTGCAGCGCGAGCTCACCGGGTTTCATCGCCATGGTCTGATCGGCCTCCGCCTAGCCTCGTCTCGCGACCATTTCGGAGACGCGCTGGGCTGCGTCCAGCAGCGGTTCGAGGAACACCTTCACCATCTGCTTCGCGTTCTTGCGCTGCGCGTTGCCGCTGATATTGAGCGCCGCGATCACGCGCCCTTGGCGGTCGCGGATGGGCGCGGACATCGAAATGAGGCCTTCCTCCAGTTCCTGGTCGACGATCGCCCAGCCTTGCTTGCGCACCACGGCGAGCGCGGCTTTCAGCGCGGTTTTATCGGTGATCGTGCGCGGCGTGCGGGCTTCCAGCGCACTGGCGTTAAGCACGGCGTCGAGTTTGTCGTCGTCGAGGGCGGCGAGCAATACCCGTCCCAGCGAGGTGCAAAACGCCGGCAGACGACTGCCGATGGACAGGTTGATGGTAATGATCTTGTGCGTAGGCACGCGCAGGACATACACGATTTCCGTGCCGTCCAGCACGGCGGCCGAGCAACTCTCGTGCACCTGGCTAACAAGCTCTTCCATGACCGGTTCGGCGAGATTCCAGAACGGCATCGACGTGAGATAAGCAAAACCAAGGTCGAGGATCTTTGCTGTCAGCGTGAAATAGCGTCCGTCTGCATCGACATAACCGAGCGCCTGCAGCGTGAGCAAAATGCGGCGCGCGCCGGCGCGGGTCAACCCGGACGCAGCAGCGACTTCTGACAAGGTCTGCGCCGGGCGCGTAGCATCGAAGGAGCGAATCACCGACAAACCGCGCGCGAACGATTGCACGTAAGCATCGCCCGGCCGGGAGGAAGGCTCCGGGTCCGGCAATTCGGCTTCGGCAGAAGAGGTGGTCATCGTGGTTTCGTCCTGTTAATCGGATAAATCGCGGACACATCGCGGGCGCATCGGTACAAACCCGAGGTTCATTGACAGCGCAACGAATGCGGGAATACCATGACGTTTGTTCGCTAAACGAATCGATGTTCGCACAGCGAACTTAAAAATGCAAGCGATGCCGGTCGAAATCAGGTCACCCGGCGCGCTTCGGTTCAGTTGCAATGCGGCTTCGATGCATTCGGCACTCGTCAAAGGAAGAGACGGCATGATCAACAAGATTTTCGACTCGCTGAGTTCAGCGGTGAAGGACGTTCAGGACGGCGCGACCGTGATGATCGGTGGGTTCGGCACGGCGGGCATGCCGTCGGAACTGATCGATGCGCTGATCGAGCAGGGTGCGCGCGAGCTCACGATCGTGAACAACAATGCGGGCAACGGCGAGACGGGTCTGGCGGCGCTACTGAAAGCGAAACGCGTGCGCAAGATCATCTGCTCGTTTCCGCGGCAAAGCGATTCGCAAGTGTTCGACGCGCTGTATCGCGCGGGCGAAATCGAACTTGAGCTCGTGCCGCAAGGCAATCTCGCCGAGCGCATTCGTGCAGCGGGCGCGGGCATCGGCGGATTTTTCACGCCCACGGCGTATGGCACGAAGCTGGCGGAAGGCAAGGAGACGCGTCTTATCGATGGTCGGCATTACGTGCTCGAAGCGCCGCTGCATGCGGACTTCGCGCTGATCAAGGCATTCAAGGGCGACCGGTGGGGCAACCTCGTGTATCGCAAGACGGCGCGCAACTTCGGGCCGATCATGGCGACAGCGGCGAAAACAGCGGTCGTGCAGGTCTCGCAGGTCGTGCCGCTCGGCGCGCTGGATCCGGAAGACATCGTGACGCCGGGCATCTTCGTGCAGCGCGTGATCGAAGTGCCGCAAGCGGTGCACGCGGCAGAGCTGGCAGCAGCGAAAGCGGCTTAAACAGAGCTGCTTTTGTGCAAGCAGCGCATGCGGCGATTCTTAGGCTAGCTTCTTGGCCCAAGCTGCAACAACGAATGCATCAAGCAAGGACCTCGACATGAAAAAACTGACTCGTGACGAAATGGCGCAACGCGTCGCCCATGACATTCAGGAAGGCGCGTACGTGAATCTGGGCATCGGCGTGCCGACGCTCGTCGCCAACCATCTCGCGGCCGATCGCGAAATCTTTCTGCATAGCGAAAACGGCCTGCTCGGCATGGGCCCGGCACCCGAGAAAGGCGCGGAAGACGACGAATTGATCAATGCCGGCAAACAGCACGTCACGCTACTCACCGGCGGCGCGTTTTTCCACCACGCCGATTCGTTCGCGATGATGCGCGGCGGCCACCTCGACATCTGCGTGCTCGGCGCGTTCCAGGTGTCGGCCAAGGGCGATCTCGCGAACTGGCATACGGGCGCGCCCGATGCCATTCCCGCCGTTGGCGGCGCGATGGATCTGGCAATCGGCGCCAAGAAGGTCTACGTGATGATGGAGCTGCTCACCAAGCAGGGCGAAAGCAAGCTGGTGGCCGAATGTTCGTATCCGGTGACGGGCGTGAATTGCGTGAACCGCGTGTACACGGATCACGGTGTGTTCGACGTGACGCCGAATGGCTTTGTGGTGCGGGAAATTATCGAAGGTCTGTCGTTCGACGAACTTCAGAAACTGGCACAAGTGCCGCTGACGTTTGAACCGCTCGAAGCGGCTTCGACGCTCGAAGCGTAATCAGGGAGTAGTCAAGGAGATGGGCATGAAAGAAGCTTTCATTTGCGACGCGATTCGCACGCCGGTCGGCCGTTACGGCGGCGCGTTGTCCTCAGTTCGTGCCGACGACCTCGGCGCCGTGCCGCTGCGTGCGTTGATCGAACGCAATAAGGACGTGGACTGGAACGCTGTCGACGACCTGATCTTCGGTTGTGCAAACCAGGCGGGCGAAGACAACCGCAACGTCGCGCGCATGTCGGCGCTGTTGGCCGGCTTGCCCGACAGCGTGCCGGGCTCGACGATCAACCGCTTGTGCGGATCGGGCATGGATGCAATCGGTGTGGCCGCGCGGGCGATCAAGTCCGGCGAAGCGGCGCTGATGATCGCGGGTGGCGTGGAAAGCATGAGCCGCGCGCCGTTCGTGCAGGGTAAAGCGACGACAGCGTTTTCGCGTCAGGCAGAGATCTTCGATACGACCATCGGCTGGCGTTTCGTCAATCCGCTGATGAAGAAAATGTACGGCGTGGATTCGATGCCGGAAACGGGCGAAAACGTCGCGACCGATTACAAGGTGAGCCGCGAAGATCAGGACGCGTTCGCCGTGCGCAGCCAGCAGAAAGCGGCGCGTGCGCAGAAGGACGGAACGCTTGCGCAAGAGATCGTGCCGGTTTCCATCGCGCAGAAAAAGGGCGATCCGGTGCTGATCTCGCATGATGAACATCCGCGCGAAACGAGCATGGAAGCGCTCGCGAAACTGAAGGGTGTCGTGCGTCCGGATGGCACGGTGACGGCGGGCAACGCATCGGGCGTGAACGATGGTGCCGCGGCCTTGCTCCTCGCCGATGAAGACAGCGCGAAGCGTTTTGGTCTGGTGCCGCGCGCTCGTGTGTTGGGCATTGCGACGGCTGGCGTGCCGCCGCGTGTGATGGGTATCGGCCCGGCGCCGGCGTCGCAGAAACTGATGAAGCGACTGGGCATGACCATCGATCAATTCGATGTAATCGAGCTGAACGAAGCGTTCGCCTCGCAAGGCTTGGCCGTGCTGCGCTTGCTCGGCATTGCTGACGACGATCCCCGCGTCAATCCGAACGGCGGCGCGATCGCGCTCGGCCATCCGCTTGGCATGAGCGGCGCGCGCCTGGTCACGACCGCGACGTATCAGTTGCATCGGACCGGCGGACGCTTTGCGCTGTGCACGATGTGTATCGGCGTGGGGCAAGGCATTGCGATCGCCATCGAGCGTGTGTGATGTCTGAGCCGACATTTTCGGCGGCGGGACGGCTGACGGATCTGGTCTGCGGCACGCGCGAGATGAACGCCGTGTGGTCCGCGCGCCAGATCGTTCAGTCGATGCTGGATGTCGAGGCGGCGCTCGCGCGGGCATCGGCTCTTCATGGCGTGATTCCGGTGGCCGCGGTCGAGGCGATCGTGGCTGCGTGCAACGCTGACTTCATCGATGCCGATGCATTGATGGCCGGCGCCGCGTCCGGTGGCAATCTGGCAATTCCGCTGGTGAAGCAACTGACTGCCGTGGTCAAACTCAAAGACGCCGATGCCGCGAAATACGTGCATTGGGGCGCGACGAGCCAGGACATCATCGATACCGGCACGGTACTGCAACTGCGTGCGACGTTCGATTTATTGGAAGCGGGGTTGAACGAGGCATGCGACGCGCTGGCGCTTCAGGCGCAGAAATATCGGGGAACGCCGGCGATTGGCCGGACCTGGCTTCAGCAAGCTTTGCCGATCACGCTCGGTCTTAAATTCGCCCAATGGCTGGATGCGTTGATTCGGCATCGCGAGCGTCTGGCTCAATGCCGGGCACGCGTGCTTGTATTGCAATTCGGCGGCGCGGCGGGCACCTTAGCCAGTCTGCGGGACAAGGCGCCTTTGATCGCTCAGGCTTTAGCCGACGATCTCAAGCTGCAGCTTCCTTCGCTGCCGTGGCACACCCAACGCGACCGCATCGCGGAAGCGGCGGCGTGCTTTGGCATGCTCATCGGCACGCTTGGGAAGATAGCCCGCGATATCTCGCTGCAGATGCAAACCGAAGTCGGCGAACTGGCCGAACCGGCTGCAGCAGGCAAGGGCGGATCATCGACAATGCCGCACAAGCGCAATCCCGTCGGCTGCGCCGCTGTTCTCACCGCCGCGATGCGCGCGCCGAACCTGGTCGCGATCGTATTCAGCGGCATGGTCCAGGAGCATGAACGCGCGCTCGGCGGCTGGCAGGCCGAATGGGAAGCGCTGCCCGATCTTGCTCGCCTGACGGGCGGTGCACTCGCGCAGATCACGGCGATTGTGTCGAATATCGAAGTGAACACCGAACGGCTCGCCGCCAATCTTGGTTTTACGCACGGACTGATTCTCGGCGAAGCCGTGATGCTTGCACTCGGCGATCGTATTGGCAGGCTCGAGGCGCATACGCTCGTGGAGCATGCATCGAAGCAAGCCGTGGCGACCGGCGCGACCCTTTACGACGTGCTCTCGAACGACGAGCGTGTCACGCAACATCTATCTCTTGTTCAACTGCAAGCGCTGCTCGACCCGGCGAACTACGCCGGTCAGGCGCATGCTTTCGTCGATGCGGCGCTGCTTTTGCATCGACGCCCTTCATCCAGGAGTCGTCCGTAATGCCTTTTGCCGCCGTCAACGGTATTCAACTCTTCTATCGCATCGATGCCACCGCCGGCAGCGACGCGCCCTGGCTCGTGCTGTCGAATTCGCTCGGCGCCGACGTGTCGATGTGGACACCGCAAGTGGAAACGCTCGCTGCGAAATATCGCGTGCTGCGTTATGACACGCGCGGCCACGGCCGTTCGGACGCGCCCAAGGGGCCGTACACGCTCGATCAGCTCGTAGGCGATGTGATCGGCTTGCTCGACACGCTCGACATCAAGCGCGCGCATTATTGCGGCCTGTCGATGGGCGGCCTGACCGGCATCGCGCTCGCGGCACGGCACCCTGAGCGCTTCGAGCGCGTGGTGCTCTCGAACACGGCGGCGCTGATTGGCTCGGACGCGATCTGGACGCCTCGTGCGGCCAAAGCCCGCGAAGAAGGCGGCATGCCCGCATTGGTCGACGCCGTCCTGTCGCGCTGGTTCACGCCTGGATTCGCGGCGGCGCAACCGCTCTTGCTGTCGGGTATTCGCGACGTGTTCCGCCACACATCGGGCGAAGGTTACGCGTCGAATTGCGAGGCTATTCGCGACGCTGACGCGCGCGAAGAAGCCAAGACGATCAAGGCACCAGTGCTCGTCATTTCTGGTACGCACGATCAGTCTACGACCGCTGCACAAGGGCGTGAGCTGGCCGGATACATTGCCGGCTCGCGTTATGTCGAACTCGATGCCGCGCACTTGTCGAACATCGAGCAAGCCGATGTCTACACGCAAACGCTGCTCGATTTCCTGGGAGCCTGACATGACCGAAGACGAACGTTACGAAGCAGGCCTGAGCGTACGTCGTGCAGTGCTCGGCGACGCGCATGTCACGCGCTCGCTCGAAAATCGTACCGATCTCACGACCGAATTCCAGAACCTGATCACGCGCTATGCATGGGGCGACATCTGGACGCGTCCCGGCCTGCCGCGCCATACGCGCAGCCTCCTGACCATTTCGATGATGGTCGCGCTCAACCGCAGCGAAGAACTCGCGCTGCATCTGCGGGCGGCGAAAAACAACGGCGTCACGCGTGACGAAATCAAGGAAGTACTGCTGCAGACCGCGATTTATTGCGGCGTCCCGGCAGCGAATTCAGCGTTCCATCTGGCGCAAAAAATCTTCGACGAGGATGATCGCGCGGTATAGCGATCGTCTTGGCAGTCAAACCAAATAACAGGCAAGGCGGAGACAAGGACGGCGGCGTTGTTCACAGCGCCACCGTTTTTTCAATTGAGGCCACCGGTTTCAATCATGAGATTGGAAAGAGATTTCGGGGAGGAAGAAAGGAAAGCAGGACAGGGCGCAGAAACGGATGCGGGAAAGTACGCAGAAAGATCCCGGCTGGCAGAACCCGGATGCACGACGTGCATGCGAATTTCAAGGTCCGCAATTGGTGCTCGGGTGCACGTCGTTCATGTTCTGTCATTCGGGGCGTACGGCCTCAGGGGCACTGTTTTTGCACGGCGGAGCGTGGGACCGGTAAAATGCTTGGTTGATCCACGGAAAACGCCGTGGCGTAGCGGAAGGATTTCCCAAACATGACAGATTTTCGTGTGAACAAGCCGGCTTTGAAGGTGGCGGCCCTCTTGATGGTGGGTGGCCTTGTTGCCGGATGCGGTACGTCGTCTCCGAATGCAATCAATTACAAGAGCGATTCCCGATCAAAACAGGCATCCCTCGCCGTCCCGCCCAATCTGCTCGACGAAACGGGGGATCAGCGCTCATTGCCGCCGCAGGGCGGGCAGGCATCGCTGTCGGATCTCCAGCAGGTGCAAAAGGCCGCCCCGAACGCGCCCACGGTCATCCCGCCCGTGTCCGGCATGCATATCCAGCGTGACGGCACTGAGCGCTGGCTGGTGGTCGACAGCAAAACGCCCGAGCAGGTCTGGCCGCAGATCCGCCGTTTCTGGCAGGAGCAGGGCTTTCTGCTGGTCGTGGACGCGCGCGACAAGGGCGTCATGGAAACCGACTGGAACGAAACGCATCCGCAGATCTCCGACGGGCTGATTCGTAACACGCTGACAATGGCAACAGGCAACTCGTACGTTGCCGCCGAACGAAACAAGTACCGTACCCGGCTCGAGGCAGCGCCGAACGGCGGCACATATGTGTTCGTGAGCCAGAAGGGCATGCGCGAAGCGCTGACGGGCACCAACAACGAGCAAAGCCAGTGGCAGGCCAAGCCGAACGATCCCGCGCTGGAAGGCGAATACCTGAAGCGCTTGATGGCGAACCTTGCGCTGGCCGACGCGCGTCAGGCAAGCGGGCAGACTGGCACGACCGATGCTGCCATGGCTGCCGCTGCTGCAGCGAGCTCGCCATCGGCGGCTACGTCGGCGCAGCGGGCCGCGCAGAACGCCACCCTCGCGGCGCAGACGCCGATCAAGGAAGACGTGGTGCCGGAGGCCAGCTCGGTTGAGATCAACCTGCAGGAACCCTACGACCGCGCGTGGCTGCGTGTAGGCCTGGCGCTGGACCGCACGAACTTCACCGTCGACGATCGTGATCGTGGCCGCGGCATTTACTTCGTCCGGTATGTCGACCCCAAGGACATGACGTCGGCGGAGCAGGGCTTCTGGAACCAGGTATTCCACGGCAAGAAAGAGAAGCTTGCGAAGAATTACGAGGTGAACGTGCGGGCGCTTACGGAGACGCAGACGCGCGTGTCGATCATCGATGGCAAGGGCAACGTCGACTCCTCGCCGCAAGCGCGACAGATCATGGGCTTGCTCGACGACCAGTTACGTTAAAGCGCATGCCGGCGGCTTTCAGGCGGCTGGTTCAGGAAACTGAAGCAGCCGGTTGAATACCACCAGAAGACACCGAGCACCATGACCCACCCGCCTGACGTCAAGGCGGGTTTTTTTATGCGTCGGAGAGTAGGTAGAGCAATGGAGTAAGTATTTTGCGCTGAAATGCGCGGTAACGCGCGCGAGCAACCGTGGTCGCCACGTTACGCTTCGAGCGAAGGCAGTCGAGCTTTCATCATGTCGATGTCCCGTTACAGGAAGTAGTTACATTGTTTGGATCAGACGCTGTTTTTGCTTTTTTATGTGCGGGAAAGCTTATAGGAATCAATCGCATAGGGATTACATTGCATCTATGGCATGTAATCTGCATGGTGCCCGCGGCGGAAGCGGATAGCGGTTTTACATCGCCACGTGTCACCCATTTTTGTTCTCGAATTGCGGTCCGCTGGCCAAGCGGATCTCGATGGCCCCGTCGCCTATCCTCGTAGGGCGACGGCTTTTGCCCGCGCTCCCCAAGGGAACGCGGGCTTTTTTCTGTGCGGTCCAAAGGCCGTTTCAGCGACCGCCCGGCGTCGACGCTATGCTTGATCCTTTAATCTGGAGTCAAGTCATGACGGAAATCGCCGTGGTCGCAACATTCGTCGCCAAACCGGGCAACGAAGAGAAACTGAAGGAAGCGCTGCAGGGCATCGTGGCGCCGACGCTGAAGGAACCTGGAGCGCTTCAGTACGACCTGCATCGCGACATCAAGGAGCCGCGCCGGTTCGTGTTCTTCGAGCGGTGGCAGAGCGAGGCGGCGCTGGCGCAGCACAACCAGACGCCACATATCCAGGCGCTCGGCAAAACGCTGCCGGAGCTGATCGAACACGGCGAAATCAACGCGGTGGCGAAGCTCTGAGCGGCTGCATCGAGCCGTGCACGAACGTCAATGCATCAATGCGTCTCGTGCGGCACGTCAAGAATCAGGATGATGGTCCAGTCGGCGTCGCCATCGTGATGGTACTGACGCTCGGCCACAATGAACGGCTGCTGTTTGCCGTCCGGGCCGAGGAACAGCACGTCGCCTTCCATTGGCAGGCACTCGACGGGCGGCAGCGCGAGGTACGCGTCCTTGTCTTTGGCGTTACGCGGCATCAGCTTTTCAATCTTGCGCGATGCGGCTTCCGTCCATTCGATATCCAGCTGGATGTTGCTCATACGATCCTCCGCACACGAGTGCGATTCAATTTATCGACGCGGAATGTAGCATACGCCGCGTCGGCGAACGCATCGTTGCCTGAAGTCGCCGCCACGAACAAAAGCCGGATATGACGCCTCGTGCGTCATATCCGGCTTTTTTGCGCCGAACGGCTAACGTTTGCGCGCCGTGGCGACGCACACATCCGATCGCTTATTGGGCCATGCTCTTCGAATGCTTCATGCCCGACTTCTTGTGATGCATGGTGCCTTTGTGCATCGGCATTTCGGTCTGCATGTTCGACTGACGTGCCTGCAGGTCCTGCGCGCGCTGCTCGATATCGGAGATCTTGGCCGGATCGGTGCTCATTGTGACGCCCTGATCGGATTGCGCGAATGCTGCACTGGTCATTGCGCTCAAGGAAAACAAGACTGCCAGGGACATTTTCTTCATTGTTACCTCCATAGACTCGTTGAACCCGGGTTGGCCTGTCCCGATTAGCGAGACATTACACGTTGCGTAGCAAATACCGATCCTGCCCGCGAATCGTTACATGTAGTTACAGTGCCGTCACATTTCAGCAATGACACCGCGTTTTGACTCTAACAGAGCATCAGCCCGGCCAGTCGATTGACTGAGCCGGCGATAATACCGGCGAAGCGCATTGGTTTCTAGTACTGACTTTCGAGATGACTGACGGTTCCATTGCACGACTTGTAACGGCAGCTTGACTAATACACCCGCAAGCTCCGATACACGTAAAAGCGTGCGACGCCGACCAGCTCATGAAGCGCGGTTTCCGCGTCGATGAAGCCGCGCGAGCGCGGAAAGAACGTAGCCTTCGGTTGCCGCACATTGCTGACAAAAGCTTGCGCGTCGAGGCCGAAAGCATTGAAGGCCAGCAACGCCCGGTGCATGTGATAAGCCGACGTAATCAATACCAGCGTCTCGTCACGTTCGGGCTGCACGATGCTCGCGACATTGCGAGCGTTCTGGTACGTGTCGAGGCTTTCATTCTCCCGCACGAGATCGGTGGCGCTCACGCCGCGAGCGAGCAGGAAGGGCGCGTAATTGTCGGCTTCCGCTTGTTCGTGATGCTGAGGGTTGCCGCCGCTTACGATCACGCGGCAGGCACCGCCTGCACGCCTGCACTGACGATACAGTTCGGCTGTGACAACAATGCGTACGAATGCATCACGTTTGGGAACCAGGCGTTTGTCGTCGTCGTAGCGCGTGCCTCCGCCGAGCAGCACAAAAGTCGTTCGCGATGCGAAATGCACGTTTTGGGGCGTTGACTTCTCTTCGAAACCGCGCTGCGCAAAGTGGAGCAGCGGTGCTGAAAGCCAACCCGCCCCCAGCGCCCAGAACAGCACGATGCAAACGGTCGCGACGGCGCGCCTGCGCTGTCGCCAAACGGCGAACAGTGCAAAGAAAAGCAGCAATAAAGTTATAAGAACCAATTTGGTTTGAGGTAACGTATAGGTTTTCGAGATAATCCGCTTCGTGGTCATCGCATTCTTGAGAATGCATCGCCGGAACTGCGGAACGCGTTGCGAAAGTTGCGTGATGCGTTTAACGGGCGCTCGGAATTATAAGTAGCGGTAAGCAGAAACAAGCAGCACCTAGCGCAAGCGGCGGCTGCGAGTTCCGGTCAGGGGCCGCAGAGTCGGCATTTTGACTGGTTTCGGGGCGTGCCGCGTTTAGTCGGTGCCGCTGGCAGTCTTTTACTGCCATGTGGTGCCGTCACGGCTGCACTGGAAGACATAACGAGATGACCACGTATTCAAACGAAGCCGTACTAGAAGCGCTCCGGCGCGCGCAGTATCGTCAAGTTCCGTGGGCAAAACGCCCTAACGTTTTCAGCCATCTACGTGACCTGGGCTTGCTGGAACTGGTCCGGCAACGCACCGTAGCGCCCGCGCCCGGTTTTCACGCTCCTGTGGATATTGCAGTGGTCACCGAGCGGGGCAAACACGAATTCTCCCGGCTTGCGCGCGACGAGCGTTCGATGGATTGGGATCTGCACCGCGCCGCACCCTATTCTCCGGCAGTGACTCAGGAACCGATGGCCGAAGCGCGCGCTTAAAACTTTCTCATCCACCGCGCTTCGCGGTTTGTGCTTCGCAGTGCTCGAATGTCGGGCAAACGGTTGCGCCGCGGGTGTGCCATCGAAACGAAGTGGCGAGCGTCGCACGCTGATGACGGCGGCTAAAATTCCGGCGAAAAAAAGCCCGTATCGCAAGGATACGGGCATACCGGATTTACTTCTGCCACGCTGTGCTCATGGCATAACGTCCGACTTGCGCGACGGGGAAGGGTTCCCCATCGGCTAAATACAGTTTAAACGCGGCAACATTCTGGCGGCCTTGCGCACTCCGGCTACTCAACGGCTACTCAACGGCGATACTGACGATTCCCGCGATCCGGTTCCGGCCGCGTGCGCGCGTTGCTCGCTATATCGCCGCGCAGGT
>NZ_AEJF01000257.1 GCF_001028175.1 Caballeronia mineralivorans PML1(12) | reverse complement strand
CGCGCGTTGCTCGCTATATCGCCGCGCAGGTCCCCGCGCGGCGCCGGCTCGGCCGTTTCGCGGCCACGCGCCGGTTCCTTCTTCCATGCCTGCAGGCTGGCCTGCGTCTCGGCGCGCAGCGCAAAGTTACCCGCTGGTGACTCGGCGTGCACCTGAATCGCCACACTAAGCGATGAAACCACAATGCCGCACGCCAGCAGTGACATTGGTTTCATGATGAAAACTCCCCTTCGGACCAGATATCGGTCCGCTAGCCAGCTTCATACGCTATGCCAGTGCACGAAAGGGTGCTGTAAATATTGGTAAAGAGTTGTTTCGTGAGCTTGGAGATCGGACACGACGAGCCATTGCGAGACGCGTGTTCGCGTGGTTGCAATATCAACGTGCGCAAAGCGAGATTGAACGCCATGCGCTCGCTTTCGATAAACGAAAAGCGAGCGCTTGCCGGCAGATTTTTGACTGACTAAAACGGTCTGCGAGCGCAGACCGGTGGCTCGTCACTCGAGGGAATGCACCGGGTGGGAGCCTGGGTAAAGCGCAGGAAACCTGCGCGCGGGTGCTTCGCGTAAGCCTGATCGTACAGCGTGGGTCGTACAGCGATCGACCATACAGCCCGAACGTGCAACTTGCCGCGCAGACAGCCTCAGGCCATCTTGACCGGAGCGCGCCACGATTCCGGATTCGTCCAGAATGCGCCACGTAGACGGTCGCGGCTCGGCGGCACAGGCGGTTTCGCAGCGGTAGAGCCGATCCGGCCCCGCAACGACACCTCACGACCGTTGTTGCCCAGACGCTTCACAATTTCGGCGAGCGTACCATCAGCTTGCCATTCGTCGAACCGGCGGCGGCAGGTCGGCGGCGACGGGTAGCGGCCCGGCAACTTCGACCAGCCTTCGCCCGTGGACAGAACCCACAACACGGCATTGACGACAGCGCGTGCTTCGACGCGCGGACGGCCACGCCGTTCACTACGTGCCGGTTCTGCGCAAAACAAGGCCTCAACCAGCGCCCACTCGTTATCTCTTAAATCGTCGAACATCATGTTTCACCTCAGCGAAGCTAACCCCGGTGCGCTGCCCCGCGCCGCGCACTCTGGTCGGAATTCGAAGATCGAACCCAGGTAAGGTCGGAGCAGACATTGCGACGGACGATTTGCGTTTAAAACTGCAATGGCGCCGACCTCTGCGCAAGTAAATGCGAGAACCGTGCCATGCGTGTATCGATCGGTCGGAAAGCCTCGCGGCAGTAGGCTGGCGCGGTGCCAGCATGGGCCGTATGAGACGCTATAAGTGCAGTTAATGAAATCGGGACAATCACCAATCAAGTGCAGCAAGCCCATCCGGCGTGCGCGGATGCATTTCTGCTGCACCGCAGCGCGACGGTGATGAAACCGTTTTCTTGGCCGACCTTTGATCTACAATTTGCATCAATTAGAAGAATTGATGAGGATAAGGTATGAGCCGGGTGCTCAATGTGACGTTGCGGCAGCTACGTGTGTTTATCGAAGTCGCGAAGCTGCAGAGTTTTAGCCGGGCCGGCGATGAAATCGGCCTGACGCAGTCGGCGGTGAGCCGCTGCGTGCGCGAGCTCGAAGGGGAAATCGGGTTGAAACTGGTCGATCGGACCACCCGCGAAGTGCAACTCACCGATGTCGGCACGAATCTCGTAGGCAGTGTGTCGCGGTTGCTGTCGGACCTCGATGAAGCGCTCAACGAAATCCGCGATCTTGGCCAGCAACGGCGCGGGCGGGTGATCGTGGCGGCCAGTCCGACCGTGGCGTGCCGCTTGATGCCGCTCGTCATTGCCGCGTGTGTGCGGGAATTTCCGCTGATTTCGCTGGGCTTGCGTGACGATCTGCAGAGCGACGTGCTCCGCAAGGTCAAGTCCGGCGAAGTGGATTTCGGCGTGGCCATCGGCCCGTATGCCAATGACGACCTGTATGGCGAAGTCGTAATGACCGACTCGTTCTGCGCGGTCGCGAGGCGGGACCATCCCTTGGCGGCCGCGCGGGAGGTGCCGTGGGCGGCGCTGTCAGGAGAGCGTCTCGTGATGCTGGATCACGCTTCCGGAAGCCGTCCGATTATCGATGCCGTGCTGCGCGAGCATCACGTTATCGCTGATGTGGTGCAGGAACTCGGCCATTCCGCCACGGTGTTCGGGTTGGTGGAGGCGGGCGTCGGGATCAGCGTGCTGCCGTGGCTGGCCCTGCCGTTGCCGGCGAATTCGTCGCTGGTAGCGCTGCCCCTCGTGCCGCGGGTTGAGCGAACGGTGGAACTCGTGCGGCGGCGCGACCGGTCGTTATCGCCCGCGGCGGAGTCGGTGTGGGGATTGGTCGCTGGATTGCCGAAGCGGATTGAAGAACTGGATTAGCCGATTCGCCGAGGGGCGGATGGCCAAGTGCGTGAGCGCTCCGCGAGCATCTCCCGGTCTCGCCATGGCGCACACACTTCCGAAAACTGGCCTGATGGCTAACGCACGAGCCGTACAGCGCTTTTCCGAGGGTGTCGCGTTAGACTTTCGCTTTCCATCGGCGGAGGCGGTAATGAGCGAGTCAGAAGGAGCGGTTATCTCGGAGCTTGGTGCGCGAGCGAGTGCGCAAAGTGCGCCGAACGCACGTGACGTGGTCCGCGCGCTGCGCCCGTCACAGATTCGCGAGGTCGCCAACGCGGGTTTCGGTGTCCCGGACGTGCTTCCTTTCTGGTTTGGCGAATCGAATCAGGTCACGCCGCAATTCATCCGCGACGCTGCAAGCCGCGCGCTCGCCGATGGTGCAACCTTTTACACGCACAATCTGGGCATAGCGCCGCTGCGCGAAGCGCTCGCCGCTTATGTCGGCAAGCTGCATGGCGCCACCCGGCCTGCGGAAATTGCTGTGACAAGCGCCGGTGTCAATGCGCTGATGCTGGCGACGCAGTTGGTCGCGGGTGCCGGCGACCGGGTGGTGGCCGTCACGCCGTTGTGGCCAAACCTCGTCGAAATCCCGAAGATTCTCGGTGCTACCGTGGAAACGGTCGCATTAACCTATGGAACCGACGGCTGGACACTCGATCTCGACCGTCTGCTTGCGGCGCTGACGCCCGGTACGCGGATGCTGATGGTCAACTCGCCGAACAACCCCACCGGCTGGGTCATGACCCGTGAGCAGCAGCAAGCGGTGCTCGACCGGTGCAGGCAGCTTGGCATCTGGCTGGTTGCCGACGAAGTCTACGAGCGCCTCTATTACGGCAATGACGCCACAGTCGCACCTTCGTTCCTCGATCTGGCGAACCGCGACGAACGCGTGATCGCGGTGAACTCCTTCTCGAAGGCATGGCTGATGACGGGCTGGCGGCTGGGCTGGATCGTCGCACCCGAGCGTCTGATGGAGGATCTCGCCAAGCTGGTCGAGTACAACACGTCTTGCGCGCCTTCGTTCGTCCAGATGGCGGGGATCGCCGCGGTGAAGGACGGCGAGCAATTTACGCAATCGCTGGTCGCTGACTTGCGCGCGAGCCGCGACTACCTGGTGACGGCATTGCAGCGCATCCCGGGTATTGACGTGCGGGCGCCTGCCGGCTCCATGTATCTGTTTTTCAGGCTTCCGGGTGCGGAGCGCAGCCTCGAGTTGTGCAAGGCGCTGGTGCGCGAAAGCGCGCTCGGACTTGCGCCGGGCAGTGCGTTCGGTCCGGAGGGAGAGGGTTTTGTGCGCTGGTGTTATGCCTGCGACACTGCTCGACTGGACGCTGGAGTAGCACGTCTGCGGGCGTTCATGGAGGCGCACTCGGTTTCGTGACGTGCGACGGGGCATCGGGGTGAAGGTTTTGGGTCGCGGGGCTTGAGGGCAGACGAGAAGTGCTCACGTGTGAGGCCCGCCTGACGTGAGTCTTGCGGCGACCCAATGTTTCACCTTTACGCACCGTTTGTTTTTGCGTAATATGCGTGCAGTCACGCGCTTCCGCCTTGGAAAGTGCTACTTCGTCCGGCTGGGAAAAGCTCGGCGATCAGGATCTGATCCCGTGTTTTGCTTCCCCCCGGTGCGTGCTCCCAATCAATATGACCGATCAGAAATCGGGCGAGCGCGTCGTCAGTATCCTCGTCCACGGTTTCCCAGTCTGAGCGTTGCGAATGGTTCGAGTAATCGGTGTCCTTCGTTTTCGGCCTGACTTGACCGGTTCATAGACCATACAGGGTCCTATCTAGCTGCATGAATACCCAAGAGGCGAAGATCGTCCTCGAGACTGCCTTGATCTGCGCGCAGGAGCCGCTGAAACTCGCCGAGTTGCGAAAGCTTTTCGCCGACGATATCTCGGCAGACACGGTTCGCACCTTGCTCGACGCCCTGAAGCAGGATTGGTCGGGACGCGGCGTGGAACTGGTGGCGCTGGCGTCCGGATGGCGGTTTCAGAGCAAACCTGCAATGCGGGCCTATCTCGACCGGCTACATCCGGAAAAGCCGCCAAAATATTCGCGAGCCGTGCTTGAAACGCTCGCGATCATTGGTTACCGGCAGCCGGTGACGCGTGGAGACATCGAAGAAATTCGCGGCGTCACCGTGAACACGCAGGTCGTGAAGCAACTGGAAGACCGCGGCTGGATCGAGGTGATCGGTCATCGCGACGTGCCGGGCCGGCCCGCGCTCTATGCCACCACCAAGCAGTTTCTGGATGACCTGGGCCTGAGCGCGCTGGACGAACTGCCGGCACTCGATAACCCGTCTGCGCAATTGGAAGCGTCGTTGCTCGCGCAGCATGCGATCGATTTCCCCGGCGACAATCCGGTGGCCGCCATCGGCGCCGCGCTGTCGACTGGGCTGGGATCGAAGGACGAAGCCGCTTCGTTGCCCGATGCTCCGAATGCGGCAGTATCGACGCCGTCCGAGTCCTTATCTGACGTTGATGTTGACGTTGACGCAGGCTTGGACCAAGCGTCGACGGTTAGCGCCGAAAGAAAGCCGGATGGCGAGCACGGCGCGCTCGTCGGCGTAGCCGATCCGGGAACGCCGGATGCTTGGGCAAGTGTGGCCACGCACGATTCGGCTCAGGCGACGCATGTGGAGGAACCCGCGGCGGCGCAGCCAGTCCACGCAGAAGGCGAGCCGTTTTTGCACCCCGAGGCCGGTTCTGACGAGCCGGCGAACGATACGAACGCCGATGCGCAAACGAACGCACCGGTGCAATTCCAACCGCAACATGCGGTGTCCGCGACCGGTCCGGAGCCGCACGAAGCGCTTGCGGATATCAGCCGGAACCAGACGCACGCGAGGCCAGGCGACGTGGACAACCGTCACGTGGCGGCGCCGGATGCCGGCGCACTGACCGGCGACGCAGCGCAACACGCATTACCGCGCGCCGCAGATGAGTCCGATGGCGTCGACGACAACGCGAGCGCACCGGACGCATCGAACCAATTCGACGCATCGAGTGCGCCGGACGAATCAAACGAAATCGACGAATTCAACGCACCGGACGACCAGACTGCGCGCCGCGCCTGAGGCCTGTTTGCACGAACCTTCATTCGGCTACTAATCACCATCGGCCGGATTTTTTGACGCGCCTGCGAAGGGCGCGCGACCCGACACAATTGAGGTTGTTTTGACACATTCCCACGACAGCGATTCGCCCGAATCCGAGCGCCCCGTTCGTGCCGATGAAGCACATGGCCAGACCGACGCCGGCGAACGCACACGCAACGACGAACCCGCCGACGGTGAAGAACGTCCGCGTCGCGGCTTGCGGCGGGGGCCTCGCAGCCTGATCGCCCGCCGTCGCGCCGTCGCC
>NZ_AEJF01000256.1 GCF_001028175.1 Caballeronia mineralivorans PML1(12) | reverse complement strand
GGCCGTGGCGGCGCGCGCCCGGCGCCGCGCAACCGCACGCGCGGACGCTAAAGATCAAACGTCGCGCCAATCGAACCGTTGGATGCGCCGATGGCGCGGCACATCGCGGAAACGCACTAATGGGCAGGCCGATCGCCAAGTCACCCGTTCGTGAAATTCTGCACGATGACTTTAGCCTCGGGAAAGCCCGACAAAAGCGCGCTAAATGCCTTCGATTTGCCTTGTAAATGGCCACCAAAGGGCTATATACAGGGCGTATCGGTTGCGTTTATCCCGAAAAATGGCTAAAATCACGAAGTCGCTGGGCATGGTGTTTATTTCGCCGCCCGGATGTGATCTCGGTACAGAAGGATGGGCGTTGCGCCCATTTTTTTTTGGCCGTTCGGTTCAGCATCTTGGGGCAACGAAAGTGCGCCAGCTCAAGGCGCGGTCCGCAGGTGTTCGGCGTGGAGCGCGCGAACATCTTGGAGTCTTTCACTGTGCAACTGACGGAAATCATCGAAACCACGGTCTCGGGCCTGGGCTACGAACTTGTTGATATCGAGCGCGCGGGAGGCGGTTTGCTGCGTATCTCGATCGACCAGCCCGCCGGTATCGCGATTGAAGACTGTGAGAAAGTCACACGTCAGCTTCAATATCTTTTCGAAGTGGAGAATATCGATTACTCACGGCTCGAAGTCGGGTCGCCGGGTCTCGATCGTCCGCTCAAGAAATTGGCGGATTTCGAACGCTTCGCAGGCAGCGAAGTCACTATCACATTGAAGAAGCCGCTGGACGGGCGCAAGTCGTACCGTGGCATCCTGCATGCCCCGGACGGCGAGTCGATCGGTTTGGAATTCGAAGGGAAGGACGGCGGCGCTGCGATGCTCGATTTCACGCTCGCAGACCTCGATAAAGCACGTCTCGTCCCCAAAGTTGACTTTAGGAGCCGCAAACAATGAGTCGCGAAGTTTTGATGCTGGCGGATGCGCTGGCGCGCGAGAAGAACGTCAACAAGGACGTGGTGTACGCAGCGCTCGAAGCAGCGCTTGCTTCGGCAACGAAGAAGCTGTTCGAGGAAGACGTGGATATCCGCGTGGCGATCGACCGTGAAAGCGGTGAGCACGAAACCTTCCGTCGCTGGAAAGTGGTGCCGGACGAAGCCGGCCTGCAGGAACCGGATCAGGAAATCCTGTTGTTCGAAGCGAAGGAAGAGAAGCCCGACGCGCAAGTCGACGACTACATCGAGCAACCCATTCCGTCCATCGAGTTTGGCCGGATTGGCGCGCAGGCCGCCAAGCAGGTGATTCTTCAGAAGGTTCGCGACGCTGAGCGCGAGCAGATCCTGAACGACTTCCTGGAGCGCGGCGAAAAGATCATGACCGGCGCGGTAAAGCGTCTGGACAAGGGCAATTTCATCGTCGAATCGGGTCGTGTGGAAGCGCTCTTGCGCCGCGACCAGTTGATTCCGAAGGAAAACCTGCGGGTCGGCGACCGGGTTCGCGCTTATATCGCGAAGGTCGACCGCACGGCACGTGGTCCGCAGATCGAACTCTCGCGCACGGCGCCCGAGTTCCTGATGAAGCTGTTCGAAATGGAAGTGCCGGAAATCGAGCAGGGCCTGCTCGAGATCAAGGCGGCCGCGCGCGATCCTGGCGTGCGTGCGAAAATCGGGGTGATTGCTTACGACAAGCGCATTGACCCGATCGGTACCTGCGTCGGGATTCGCGGTTCGCGGGTGCAGGCGGTGAGAAATGAGCTCGGTGGCGAGAACGTCGACATCGTGCTATGGTCAGAGGACCCCGCTCAGTTCGTGATCGGCGCGCTCGCGCCGGCCGCCGTGCAGTCGATTGTCGTCGATGAAGAGAAACATTCGATGGACGTCGTCGTGGACGAAAACGAACTGGCGGTTGCCATCGGCCGCAGCGGCCAGAACGTGCGTCTTGCCAGCGAATTGACCGGCTGGCAAATCAACATCATGACGCCGGACGAGTCCGCGCTGAAGCAGAACGAAGAGCGTGGCACGTTGCGCAGCCTGTTCATGGCGCGACTCGACGTTGATGAAGAAGTGGCCGACATTCTCATCGACGAAGGCTTCACCAGCCTCGAAGAGATCGCGTATGTGCCGCTCAACGAAATGCTCGAAATCGAAGCCTTCGACGAAGACACCGTTCACGAATTGCGTAACCGCTCTCGTGACGCGCTTCTGACCTTGGCGATAGCGAACGAAGAGAAGGTCGAGGGCATAGCGCTCGACCTGAAGAGCCTCGAAGGTATGACAGATGAGTTGCACGCGAAGCTCGAAGAACATCAGATCCGCACGCGCGACGACCTCGCCGAGCTGGCTGTGGATGAGCTGGTCGAGATGACCGGTATTGAAGAGGATGCCGCTAAGGCGTTGATCATGAAAGCACGTGAACACTGGTTCCAGTGAGAAATGACCATGGCGCACTGACATATCGCGGCCGGTAGGCCGCATGACCCGATCAAACAGCAGGGAATTTGTCCTTGCATCAAGAGGAATGAATGGCGAGTAACAACGTAGCCCAATTTGCCGCGGAACTCAAAATGCCTGCGGGCGTCCTGCTCGAGCAGTTGCAGGCGGCTGGCGTGACGAAAGCGAGCGAGGATGACGATTTGTCCGAGACGGACAAATCGCGCCTGCTCGAACACTTGCGCAAGTCGCACGGTTCCGCCGATGCTGACAAACGCAAGATCACTTTGACCCGCCGGCATACGTCGGAAATCAAGCAATCCGACTCTACGGGTAAAGCTCGCACCATTCAGGTCGAGGTCCGCAAGAAGCGCGTATTCATGAAGCGCGACGAGAGCGGTGTTGAACAGGTCGTCGAAGGTGCGAACCACGTCGAAGAAGACGAGGTGGATGAAGCCGAATTGCAGCGTCGGGACGAAGAGGCGCGTCAAGCGGCCGAATTGCTCGAAAAAGAAGCGCTGGAATTGAAGGAACGTCAGGAACGCTTCGAACGCGAAGAGGCCGAACGGGTCGCGCGTGAAGAGGCTGCCGAGACCGAGCGCCGCCGCGCCGAGGAAGAAGAGGCGAAGCGTGCTGCCGCTCAGGCGGAAGCCGCGGAAATTTCGCGTGCTGCGTCCGCGGCTCGGCCGGAGTCCCGTGCTCAGTCGAAGGCGGAGCACGTCGCCGACGAACCGGTGAAGGCTGAAGTTGTCGCGCCGCAGGTCGACGAGAAAGCCGCTGCCGAGCGTGCCGCTCAGCGCGAAGCCGCGAAGAAGGCGGAAGACGCCGCGCGCGCCGCGACCGAAAAGGCGCGTGCCGAGCACGACCAGATCGCGAAACGGCGTGCAGCAGCTGAAGCTGAAGCGCGTGCGATTCGCGAAATGATGAATACGCCGCGCAAGGCGCAACAGGCGAAACCGGCTGAGCCGGCGCCTGCAGTCGTGGCCGCGGCTGCTGCTGCCACT
>NZ_AEJF01000255.1 GCF_001028175.1 Caballeronia mineralivorans PML1(12) | reverse complement strand
CGCGAAGGCTGCGGAAGCCAAGGGTACGCTGCACAAGCCGGCACGTCCGGAAGGCTCGGCTCCGGCACGTCCGGCGGTCGCCAAGAAGCCGGCTGCGGGTGCACCGGCGGCGACCACGCCGTCGTTGGGACCGGACAAGAAGAAGGCCGGCGGCAAGAGCAGCTGGCAAGACGATGCAGCCAAGCGTCGCGGTATCAAGACGCGTGGCGACACCAGCGGCGGTGTAGACCGCGGCTGGCGCGGCGGCCCGAAGGGCCGTGGCAAACATCAGGATCAGACCAACTTCCAGGCGCCGACGGAACCGGTGGTGCGGGAAGTGCACGTGCCGGAAACGGTATCGGTGGCGGATCTCGCGCACAAGATGTCGGTGAAGGCTTCGGAAGTCATCAAGGTGATGATGAAGCTGGGCCAGATGGTCACGATCAACCAGGTGCTGGACCAGGAAACGGCGATGATCGTCGTCGAAGAACTGGGTCACAGCGCGGTTGCCGCCAAGCTGGACGATCCGGAAGCCATGCTGGTCGAAGGCGAAACGACGGAAGAAGTGGGCGAACGCCTGCCGCGTCCGCCGGTGGTTACCGTCATGGGTCACGTCGACCACGGCAAGACCTCGCTGCTCGATTACATTCGCCGCGCGAAGGTGGCTTCTGGCGAAGCGGGCGGGATTACGCAGCACATTGGCGCCTATCACGTGGAAACGCCTCGCGGCGTGATCACGTTCCTGGACACACCGGGTCACGAGGCCTTCACGGCCATGCGTGCTCGCGGCGCGAAGGCGACGGACATCGTGATCCTTGTGGTCGCGGCGGACGACGGCGTGATGCCGCAAACGAAGGAAGCCATCGCTCACGCGAAGGCGGGCGGCGTGCCTATCGTCGTGGCGATCAACAAGATCGACAAGCCGGATGCGAATGCGGAACGCGTGAAGCAGGAACTCGTGGCTGAGGGCGTCGTGCCGGAAGAATACGGTGGCGATTCGCCGTTCGTCGAAGTGTCGGCGAAGACCGGTCTGGGTATCGAAAGCCTGCTGGAAAACGTCTCGCTGCAAGCTGAAGTGATGGAGCTGAAGGCACCGATCGAAGCACCGGCCAAGGGTCTTGTGATCGAAGCGAAGCTCGACAAGGGTAAGGGTCCGGTTGCGACCATCCTGGTGCAGTCGGGTACGCTGAATCGCGGCGACATCGTGCTGGCGGGTACGGCTTTTGGCCGCGTTCGGGCCATGCTCGACGAAACCGGCAAGCCGATCAAGTCGGCGGGTCCGTCGATTCCGGTCGAGATCCAGGGTCTGTCGGAAGTGCCGGGCGCAGGCGAAGAAGTCATGGTCCTGCCGGACGAACGCAAGGCGCGCGAAATCGCCTTGTTCCGTCAAGGCAAGTTCCGCGACGTCAAGCTGGCCAAGCAGCAAGCCGCCAAGCTCGAAAACATGCTCGAGTCCATGACAGAGGGCAACGTGCAGAACCTGCCGTTGATCGTCAAGGCCGACGTGCAAGGTTCGCAGGAAGCGCTGGTGCAGTCGCTGCAGAAGCTCTCGACCGCCGAAGTCCGCGTGCAGATCGTGCACAGCGCGGTCGGCGCGATCAGCGAGTCGGACGTCAACCTGGCAACGGCGTCGAAGGCAGTCATCATCGGCTTTAACACACGTGCCGATGCTCAGGCGCGCAAGGTGGCGGAGTCGAACGGTATCGACATTCGCTACTACAACATCATCTATGACGCTGTAGATGAAGTGAAAGCGGCCATGTCGGGCATGCTGGCGCCGGAGAAGCGCGAAGTGGTCACGGGTATGGTGGAAGTGCGCCAGATCATCCGTGTGCCGAAGATTGGCGCGATCGCGGGTTGTATGGTCACCGACGGCTTCGTCAAGCGCAATTCGATGGTGCGCGTGCTGCGCAACAACGTGGTCGTTCACACGGGCGAAATCGATTCGCTCAAGCGCTTCAAGGACGACGTGAAGGAAGTGCGTCAGGGCTTCGAGTGCGGTATGTCGCTGAAGAATTACAACGACATGGTGGAAGGCGATCAGTTCGAGATCTTCGAAGTGACCGAAGTCGCACGTACGCTATAAAAGATTCACCGCTGGACTCGAGGGCGGAGTGGGCTTCACGCCCGCTCCGCCCTTTTTATTTGCTGGGCGAACGCTCGTGCGAAGCCGGCATCCGGCGGCATACAAATTTACGGAAACATCATGGCCAAGAAACGTACTTCCCCTAATCGCAACGTGCAGATCGCGGATCAGATCCAGCGCGATCTTTCCGAACTGGTGCGCGATGTCAAAGATCCACGTATCGGCATGGTGACGATGCAAAGCGTCGAACTGACGCCCGACTACGCGCACGCGAAGGTGTATTTCACGACGCTGACCGGCGATCCGAAGGAAACGGAAGCCGGGCTGAATCACGCAGCGGGGCATTTGCATAACCTGCTGTTCAAACGCCTGCATATCCACACCGTACCGACGCTGCATTTCCACTACGACCAGACGGTCGTGCGTGCAGTGGAAATGTCGAAGCTGATCGATGAAGCGAATTCGACGCGCGCGAAGGACGACGAAGAAGAAGACAAAGGAGACAAAAAAGACGACGAGAAGGGTGCCTGATCGATGAACGGTTCTGCTCGTCCGAAGATTCCGCGTCGTTTGCTCGATGGCGTGTTGCTGCTAGACAAACCGCTCGGTCTTTCCAGTAATGACGCGCTGATTCGCGCTAAAAGAATTTATCTGGCGAAGAAGGCCGGGCATACGGGCACGCTCGATCCGCTCGCGACCGGTTTGCTGCCGCTGTGCTTCGGCGAAGCGACGAAGTTTTCGCAGGATTTGCTCGAGGCCGACAAGACTTACGAAGCAACGATGCGCCTGGGTGTGCGCACGACAACCGGCGACGCCGAAGGCGAAGCGCTGCAAACGCGCGAGGTCACTTGCGACGAAGCCGCGATCCATGCAGCCATGGCCCATTTCCGCGGTGAGATTGCGCAAGTCCCGCCGATGTATTCAGCACTCAAGCGCGACGGCAAACCGTTGTACGAATACGCGCGTGCCGGACAGACGGTCGAGCGAGAAGCCCGCCACGTGAGCATTCATGCGCTTGAGATGATAGCGTGTGCGTTGCCTGACGTGACGTTTCGCGTGACGTGCAGCAAAGGGACGTACGTGCGAACGCTTGCCGAGGATATTGGCGAGAAGCTGGGGTGTGGCGCACATCTGGTCGCGCTGCGGCGCACGGGCGTGGGCGCGTTGACACTCGAACACGCGATCACGCTCGAGACGCTTGCAGACGCTACGCAAGCCGAGCGTGACAGCTGGCTGCAACCAGTGGATGCGTTGCTGACGACGTTTCCGGCCGTTCATCTCGATGCCGATGCCACGCGCCGTTTCGCGCAAGGCCAGCGCTTGAAGTTATCGGAGATTGCCGATGCGCCGGCGCAAGCGGTGCGCGTGCGTGTCTATGCCATCGATGACCAGCGTTTGCTCGGCGTAGCACGAGCGGGCGAGGGCGTGTTGGCGCCGGAGCGGCTGGTGGTATTGACGGCTTGAAGATCCGCCTTGCCAAGGAAAAACGCCACGGAAGCAAATTCCGTGGCGTTTTTCATTAGCGATTCAAACAAGCTTCAATGCGCCGCCGAAGCCGCGGCCGCCGAATCTCCGCCGCCGGATCTCTCGGGCTTCGTGATCCAGATGAGCGCGATCAGCGCGACGAATATTCCCGCCGATATATAGAACAGATCGTTCACGCCCAACTGCGCGGCCTGCTGGGTTGCCATGCTATTGAAGAGTCCGTAACCCTGCGGCTGGTTAAAACCGGCCGCACCGAACTGCTGCATGGAAGCATTGAAGTTCGGGTTATACAAATTGGCCTGTTCCACCAGTTGCGCGTGATGAAAATTCGACCGACGGTCCCACGCAGTCGAAAAAATCGATGTCCCGATACCGCCGCACATGATCCGCACGAAGTTCGACAACCCCGATGCCGCCGGAATCCGGCTTCCCGGCAACCCGGACAGCGTGATGGACACGAGCGGGATGAAAAATCCAGCCATGCCGATGCCCTGAATCAAGGTGGGCATCATCAGCGAGAAGGTATCGACGCCTGTGGTATAGCGCGAGCGCATCCAGAACACGAGCGCGAACACGAGGAAGGCGGCGGTTGCGATCTTGCGTGGATCGGTGCGTGGCAGGAACTTGCCGACCACCGGCGAGAGCAGCACCGCGAACAAGCCGACGGGCGCGAGCACCAGACCGGCATCGGTAGCGGTATAGCCGATATCCGTTTGCAACCATAGCGGCAGCAGTACGAGATTACCGAAGTACAGCCCATAGCCGATGGCGAGCGCGATCGTCCCACCCGTGAAATTGCGCAGCTTGAAGAGTGACAGGTCGACGACCGGATGTTCCTCGGTGAGCTCCCACACAATGAAGAATGCCAGCGCGATCACCGCAATCAACGTCAACACGACAATGGTGGTCGAGTTGAACCAGTCCAGATCCTTGCCCTTGTCGAGCATGATCTGCAGCGAGCCGACCCAGATCACAAGCAGGCTTAAGCCGACCGTATCGATAGGCGCTTTGCGAATCGCCGAATCGCGCTCGCGGAAGATCGCGAACGTGGCGATCGCCGCTACGATACCCACCGGAATATTGACGTAGAAAATCCACGGCCACGAGATGTTGTCGGAGATCCAACCGCCGAGAATCGGGCCGGCGACCGGTGCGATGAGGGTGGTCATCGACCACATGGAGAGCGCCATTGGCGCCTTCGCTCTGGGGTAACTCGCGAGCAGCAAGGTCTGCGAGAGCGGGATCATCGGCCCGGCGACCGCGCCTTGCAACACGCGCGCGGCGAGCAGGAAGGGTAAGGTGGGCGCAAGTCCGCACAGCCACGAGGCGAGCACGAACAACACGATGGAGGTCATGAACAGACGCACCTGGCCGAAGCGCTGCGTGAGCCAGCCGGTCAGCGGCACCGAGATTGCGTTGGCAACCGCGAACGACGTAATCACCCACGTGCCCTGATCCGATGACACCCCGAGGTCGCCGGAGATCGACGGAATGGACACGTTGGCAATCGACGTATCGAGCACGTTCATGAACACCGCGAGCGAAACCGCGATCGTTCCGATCACGAGTTTCGCGCCCTCTAGCGGCGGATGAACGGCGTTTGCTTGAGACATATGACGAACCCGATAGAACTTGAAAAACGCTTACATCAGCTTGGCTAAATCTTGCTTCGACGCAGGCTGCACGTTTTCCTTCGATGTCTTCTGCGAGCCGCCCGTGCCCGGACCCGAGCTGCCTTCGTTCGCCTCGATAATGCGGGCGATCTCGGCATCGGCCTGATCGCCGTACTTGGCGAACACGTCGGTCTGATACACCGTGTTCGGCGCCGCGGCGAGCTGGCCGCCGTTCTCGTCCTTGATCGACACGTCCGCGTTCATCGACAAACCGATGCGCAGCGGATGTTTCTCCAGTTCCTGCGGGTCGAGCCCGATCCGCACGGGCAGCCGCTGCACGACCTTGATCCAGTTGCCGGTGGCGTTTTGCGCCGGCAGCAGCGAGAACGCCGAGCCCGTGCCTGCCGAGAAGCCGATCACCTTGCCGTGGAACACGACGTTTGAACCGTAGACGTCCGCGGTCAATTCGACCGGCTGGCCGATGCGCATATGGGTGAGCTGCACTTCCTTGAAGTTCGCGTCGACCCACACGCTGTTTAGCGGCACGATCGCCATCAGCGGATTACCCGGCGAGACACGCTGGCCGACCTGCACCGAACGCTTGGCGACATAACCCGTCACCGGCGCCGGCATGGTGTTGCGCGCGTAGTTGATGTACGAATCGCGGACCCTCGCGGCGGCGGCGAGCACGTTCGGATGGCTCGCGATGGTCGTATTCGCGGTGAGCGAACGGTTCGACTGAAGCTCTTGTTGCGAGGCGTTTAACGACGCTTGTGCGGCACGCACGGCATCGCGGGCGTGGGAGATTTCTTCGCCCGAGACCGCGCCCGTTTGCGCCACCGTCATGCGGCGGCGCAAATCGTCTTGGGCACGCGAGAGATCCGACTGGCGCAGCGCGACTTGCGCCGCGAACTGGTTGTCGTTGACGAACAGCGTGCGGACCTGGCGCACCGTTTGCGCGAGATTCGCTTCGGCCTGATCGAGCGCGACCTTGGAGTCGGCGGGATCGAGCACGACGAGCGGGTCTCCCATTTTCACGGTTTGCGTGTCGTCGGCATTCACCGAGATCACCGTGCCGACCACTTGCGGCGTGATTTGCACGATGTTGCCGTTCACGTAAGCGTCATCCGTGCTTTCGTGGAAACGCGCGATCAGGAAGTAATACAGCCCGTAAGCGATAGCCGCGATGATCACGACCAGCACGATCAGGCTCATCAGCACCCGGCGCTTGGGGTTGTTGGTTTTAGCTGCCTGCGCGGCTGCGGCGTTTTGTTGTGGGTCGCTCATGAATGGCTCCGTATTCTCTGTCTTGGGTTGCTGCTAGTCGATTCAGTTGGCTAGCTTGGGCGCGGCCGATGCGGTCTGCGACGGTGCGCTCTTCGATGTCTGTGCGTCGATGGCCAGGTTCATGTCGGCGGCGTCGAACCCTCCGCCCAGCGCCTTGATGAGACCGAGTTGCAGGTCGCGGCGCTTCATGCGCAGATTCGTCACGGTCTGCTCGTTCGCCAGCCGGTTCTGATCGGCGGTGAGCACCTGCAATTGCTGCGACAAACCGGCCTTGTAGCGGATCACGGCAAGCTGATAGGCCTTCGTCGAAGCATCGAGGGCGCGGGCGGCATCGCTGGTTTGCTGATCCACTGAACGGATCGATGCAATCTGCGTTGCCACGTCGTTCAGTGCACTGATCAAGGTCTGGTTGTAGTTCGCCACGTCCAGGTCGAAGTCCGCGTAACGGCCTTTCAGCTGCGCGCGCAACGCACCGGCATCGAAGATCGGCAAATGCACGGCCGGTCCCGCGGTGAACTGACGGCTGCCCGCGGTGAGAAAGCGGCCCCAGCCGAATGCGTCGAAACCTGCGGCAGCCGATAAATTGATGTCAGGGAAAAACTCGGCTTTCGCTTCCTTGATGTTCGACGTTGCCGCTTCTACTTGCCAGCGGGCCGCGACGATATCCGGGCGGCGCGAGACCAGATCCGCGGGCACGTTGTCCGGCAGCGTGACCTCGATCTTTGTATTCAGCACCGGCGTTGCGATCTTCAGGCCACGATCCGGGCCTTGACCAAGTAGTGCGCCAAGCTGATAACGCGTGGTCGTGATCTGGCCGTCGAGTTCGGACAGGTTCGTCTGGCTCGTCGCGATATTGCCTTCGGCGGTGCGGCTTTCCACGTTGGTGTCGAGCCCCGCGAGCACACGACCGTTCGTGATGCGTCCGATGTCCACCCGGTTCGCGATCTCGCGCTGGGCAACGTCGCGCAGCGCGTAGAGCAGGGCGAGCTGGTTGTAGGTCTGCGCAACGGACGCGGCCAGCGTGATGCGCGCTTGCTGCATGTCGGCCTCGGCGGCCTTTTGCTGCGACACTGCTTGATTCAGCCGTGCGCGATTCTTGCCCCACAGGTCGAGATCCCACGACGCGCTCACGAGCGCATTGTTTTCGCTATACCAGGTTCCGCCGTAAGGAGGCGGGTAGAGCGCGTTGCCAGAAAACAGTTCGCGCGACCATGAATACGAGCCGTTCACCTTCGGATAAAGAGCGGAGCGCGACGACTCGATATACGACGACGCCTTCGCAATCCGCGCTTGCGCCTGGGCAATCGACGGACTGCCGGCCAGCGCTTCGTCGATCAGTTGTGGCAATTGCGGATCGCCGAACTGCTTGGCCCAGTCGAGCGACGGCCACTGGCCGCCTTGCGACGGCACGCTTTGCGTCGCTTGCAGAGCGTCGTTTTGCGGCTGGGCGATTTGCTTGTCGCTTTTGATACCGGCGTAGTTCGCACAACCTGCAAGGGCGAACGCCGCCACGGCAGCGGCCAGGACGCTTCGCGCAGCGATGGGCGCGGGCGCAGACGAATAAAAGAGTTTCATCGCTCGGCTCTTTGATATTGGATGTAAAGATGGACGCTGCAACTAATTTCTTTCATTTTTATTTCAACGGTGTACACGCAACGGGGTGCGCCGTTGTTCTCCGGGCATTGATTCGAAGCGCGCGGCGTGACATCAATAAGAGGATTTAGAGGCAGATTTATCCTGCATTCCCAGCAGCGCTGCGCATGCCGGGTCGCCTGAGTTGAGCAGAATTCGACGCAGCATGCTTTTTAGGAAGCCTACTTCTTCAGGCGTAAAACCGCTGAGCAGCTTGTCCAGTACCTTCGTAAAAATAGCTGGAATCTGCCCGGCGAGCACGTGGCCTTCGTCGGTCAGCGCCAGCCGGACGACTCGGCGGTCTTCCTCGCTACGCAGGCGTGTTATGAGTCCGCGCTTTTCCAGGCGGTCGATCAGGCGGGTAACGGCGCTGGCGTCGATCCCGTATTCGCGGGCGAGATCGGCGGCGGCAAGAGCCCGGCCGCTCGCCAGCATGAACATGATGCTGGCCTGCGTACTGGTAATGCCGAGGTCGGTCATGGTGTGTTGCGTGACCAGGTTCCACAAGGTCGAGCGCACGCGGCTAAGCAGATAACCGACGCTTTCGCTGAGTTCGTAGTTTGAAATTTCAGGAACCGGCCGAGGGGTGTCGCTCATGGATACTCGTGCGCTTGCAATAATTGACTATGCAACATTATAGAATCGCATCGTTGACCCGGCAAGTACTTTAAGAGTCCTCTTAATTCGCTGTGTACTTACGTCGGTGTTGTTATTTTGGGATTGGCACAAGACCCGCTGAGCCGTGAAGGCAGGCATTGACGGCGTTTTTCGGCTGTCTTGAAATGGAAAAGCGCTTCCGGGTTATGTCCTATTGCACGATGGGGAGGAAGTGGACACGTCGGCGTGTTACACTCTCGGGTTCCCATTGCGCCGAGTGCGGGGGGCGTGGACGTTTCCTTTTGAGCTGATTCCACGGCCTGCTGCTTGCACCCACGGCGCTCAACTGTATGTACAAGCTCCTCAGCCTCCTATGACTCGCGCCCTCCGCAATATCGCCATCATCGCCCACGTCGACCACGGCAAGACTACGCTCGTCGACCAATTGCTCCGCCAGACGGCCACGTTCCGAGAGAACCAGCAGGTGGTCGAGCGCGTGATGGATTCGAACGACATCGAAAAGGAACGTGGCATTACGATCCTTTCGAAGAACTGCGCGGTCGAGTACGAAGGCACGCACATCAACATCGTCGACACCCCCGGACACGCCGATTTCGGCGGTGAAGTGGAGCGTGTGCTGTCGATGGTGGACTCCGTGTTGCTGCTGGTGGACGCCGTTGAAGGTCCGATGCCGCAAACGCGCTTCGTGACGAAGAAGGCGCTCGCGCTGGGACTCAAGCCTATTGTGGTGATCAACAAGGTTGACCGGCCGGGCGCGCGGATCGACTGGGTGATCAACCAGACTTTCGACCTGTTCGACAAGCTGGGCGCCACCGAAGAACAACTCGATTTCCCGATCGTCTACGCCTCGGGCCTGAACGGTTATGCCGGCTTGACGCAGGACGTGCGCTCAGGCGACATGCGTCCGCTGTTCGACGCCGTGCTGGAACACGTTCCGGTTCGCCCGGCTGATCCGGAAGCGCCGTTGCAGTTGCAGATCACGTCGCTCGATTTTTCGTCGTACGTCGGCCGTATCGGCATTGGCCGCATCACACGCGGGCGCATCAAGCCGGGCATGGCTGTCGCCGTGCGTTCGGGTCCTGACGGCGCGGTCCTGAACCGCAAGATCAACCAGGTTCTGTCGTTCAAGGGCCTGGAGCGCGTGCAGGTCGAAGAGGCCGAAGCCGGCGACATCGTACTGATCAACGGTATCGAGGAAATTGGCATTGGCGTGACCATTTGCGCCGTGGACACCCCGGAAGCACTGCCCATGATCACCGTGGACGAACCCACGCTGACTATGAACTTCCTGGTGAACTCGTCGCCGCTGGCTGGCCGCGAAGGCAAGTTCGTCACGAGCCGTCAGATCCGCGACCGCCTGTTCAAGGAACTGAACCACAACGTGGCGTTGCGCGTGAATGAAACCGGCGACGAAACCACGTTCGAAGTGATGGGCCGCGGCGAACTGCACCTGACCATTCTTGTAGAAAACATGCGTCGTGAAGGCTACGAACTCGCCGTGTCGCGTCCGCGTGTGGTGATGACCGAAGTCGACGGCGTGAAGCACGAGCCGTACGAAAACCTGACCGTCGACATGGAAGATGCAAACCAGGGTGGCGTGATGGAAGAGCTGGGCCGCCGCAAGGGCGAAATGCTCGACATGGCCTCGGACGGCCGCGGCCGTACGCGTCTTGAGTATCGTATTTCGGCGCGTGGCCTGATCGGCTTCCAGTCGGAATTCCTGACGCTCACGCGCGGCACGGGTTTGATGAGCCACACGTTTGATTCGTATCAGCCGGTGAAGGAAGGCGGTGTGGGCGAGCGTCGCAATGGCGTGCTGATTTCGCAGGACGACGGCGCAGCTGTCGCCTACGCGCTGTGGAAGCTGCAGGATCGCGGCCGCATGTTCGTGTCGCCGGGCGACGCGCTGTACGAAGGCATGATCATCGGCATTCACAGCCGTGACAACGACCTGGTCGTCAACCCGATCAAGGGCAAGCAGTTGACCAACGTGCGTTCGTCGGGAACGGACGAAGCGGTGCGCCTCGTACCGCCCATCCAGATGTCGCTGGAATACGCGGTTGAATTCATCGACGACGACGAACTGGTCGAAGTCACCCCGCAATCCATCCGTCTGCGCAAGCGTTACCTGAAGGAACACGAGCGCCGCAGCGCCAGCCGCAAGGGCGCAGTGGACTAAATTCACGCGAGTCCGCGTATCGGAAAAGCCGCCTTTGGGCGGCTTTTTTATTGCGCCGGCGCCTGCGGATTTCATGCGTCCCTTATTCGCGAAAGGTCCTCGAAAGCCCGCTGGATAAGCATCCCGGCTGCGACCATCCGCGCGTCGACCTATTGATCTGTGCTATGCTAGAGAAAGTATTGCCAGTTTTAGGTCAGTTTTAGGTCCTTCCAAGCAGACTTGATTCGCGCAATCCGCTAAACGGTCAGGCCGTGTTGCGGAAGGTTGAGTAACCCGCTATTTCTCGAGAAACTCGAAGAAAGGTGAGCGTAAAAATGATGAAGAATTCCCAGCTGAACTCTTATTTGTTCGGCGGTAATGCCCCGTATGTTGAAGAACAGTACGAGGCATATCTCGATAATCCCGCGTCAGTGCCCGAGACCTGGCGTACCTATTTCGATGCGTTGCAGAACGTGCCTGCATCGGATGGGACGAATCACAACGACGTGGCCCACGGCCCGATCGTCGAATCGTTTGCGCAACGCGCGAAATCGAACGGCTTCGTGCCGCGCGAGAGCACTGGTGATCTGGCGACCGCTCGCAAGCAGGTCTATGTCCAGTCGCTGATTGGCGCCTACCGTTTTCTCGGCTCGCAATGGGCCAATCTCGATCCGCTGAAGCGCCGCGAGCGCCCGGCCATTCCTGAGCTCGAACCCGCGTTCTACGACTTCACTGAAGCCGACATGGATCAGATGTTCCATGCACAGAACCTGTATTTCGGCTTCGAGCAGGCGTCGCTGCGTGAGATCGTGAAGGCATTGCGTGACACGTACTGCGGCACGATCGGCGCCGAGTTCATGTACATCAGCGATCCGGAACAGAAACGCTGGTGGAAAGAGAAGCTCGAATCGATTCGCTCCACCCCGAATTTCTCCCCCGACAAGAAAAAGCACGTTCTTCAGCGCCTGACGGCAGCCGAAGGGCTCGAGCGTTTCTTGCATACGAAATATGTTGGCCAGAAGCGCTTTTCGCTGGAAGGCGGCGAGAGCTTCATCGCGTCGATGGACGAAGTCGTGCGCCACGCGGGCGCGGCCGGCGTGCAGGAAATCATCATCGGCATGGCTCACCGCGGACGCCTGAACGTGCTGGTGAACACGCTGGGCAAGATGCCGGCTGACCTGTTCGCCGAATTCGAAGGCAAGCACGTCGATGACCTGCCCGCCGGTGACGTGAAGTATCACAAGGGTTTCTCCTCGGACGTGTCGACCGACGGCGGCCCGGTGCACTTGTCGCTCGCGTTCAACCCGTCGCACCTCGAAATCGTGAACCCGGTGGTTGAAGGCTCGGCGAAGGCGCGGATGGATCGTCGCGGCGACGTCGACGGCCTGCAAGTGCTGCCGGTCCAGATTCACGGCGACGCGGCGTTTGCCGGTCAGGGCGTGGTCATGGAAACGCTGAACCTCGCGCAAACGCGTGGTTACGGCACGCACGGCACGCTGCATATCGTCATCAACAACCAGATCGGCTTCACGACATCCGACCCGCGCGATGCGCGTTCGACGCTGTATTGCTCGGACGTGGCGAAGATGATCGAAGCGCCGGTGCTGCACGTGAACGGTGACGATCCGGAAGCGGTCGTGCTGTGCACGCAGTTGGCTATCGATTACCGCATGCAGTTCCACAAGGACGTAGTTGTCGACATCATCTGTTTCCGCAAGTTGGGTCACAACGAGCAGGACACGCCCGCGGTCACGCAGCCGCTGATGTACAAGACGATTGCGAAACATCCGGGTACGCGCGCGCTGTACGCTGAAAAGCTGGTGCAGCAAGGCGTGATCACGGCAGAAGACGCTGACGGTTACGTGAAGGCCTATCGCCAGGCCATGGACGACGGTCATCACACGGTCGATCCGGTGCTCTCGAACTACAAGAGCAAGTACGCGGTGGACTGGGTGCCGTTCCTGAACCGCAAGTGGACCGACGCCGCCGATACGGCCGTCCCGCTCGCAGAACTGAAGCGCCTCGCCGACCGCATCACCACGGTTCCCGATAACTTCAAGGTGCATCCGCTGGTTGAGCGCGTGATCAACGATCGTCGCGCAATGGGCCGCGGCGAAGCGAAGCTCGACTGGGGCATGGGCGAGCATCTCGCTTACGCCTCGCTCGTGGCGTCGGGTTATGCCGTGCGTCTCACGGGCCAGGACTCGGGCCGTGGCACGTTCACGCACCGTCACGCCGTGCTGCACGATCAGAACCGCGAACGCTGGAACGACGGCACGTACATTCCGCTGCAGAACATCGCTGAAGGTCAGGCGAAGTTCACCGTGATCGACTCGGTGTTGTCGGAAGAAGCAGTGCTCGGTTTCGAGTACGGCTATTCGACGGCGGAGCCGAACACGCTGGTCGCGTGGGAAGCGCAATTCGGTGATTTCGTGAACGGCGCGCAAGTCGTGATCGACCAGTTTATTTCGTCGGGCGAAGTGAAGTGGGGCCGTGTTTCCGGTCTCACCATGCTCCTGCCGCACGGTTATGAAGGCCAAGGTCCGGAGCACTCGTCGGCACGTATCGAACGCTTCCTGCAATTGTGCGCGGATCACAACATGCAAGTGGTCCAGCCGACCACGCCCGCGCAGATTTTCCATCTGTTGCGCCGTCAGATGATCCGCTTGTTCAGGAAGCCGCTGATCGTCGCTACGCCGAAGTCGCTGCTGCGTCACAAAGAAGCTGTGTCGGATCTGTCGGAGCTGGCGAAGGGTTCATTCCAGCCGATCATCGGCGAAGTGGATGGCACGGTCGAACCGAAGAAGGTCAAGCGCGTGATCGTGTGCTCGGGTCGCGTGTATTACGACCTCGTGGCGCATCGTCGCGAAGCGAAGGCGAACGACGTCGCGATCATCCGTATCGAGCAGTTGTATCCGTTCGCCCACAAGCAATTCGACGCGGAAATCAAGAAATACGAAAACGCGAACGAAGTGGTCTGGGTACAGGACGAGCCGCAGAACCAGGGTGCCTGGTTCTACGTCGAGCACCACCTGCGCGAAGGCATGCGTGAAGGACAGAAGCTCGCTTACAGCGGCCGTCCGGCATCCGCATCCCCGGCAGTTGGCTATTACGCGAAGCACTACGAGCAGCTGAAGGCGCTGATCGAAGGCGCGTTTGGCCGGCTGAAGGGCGCGCAGACAATCTCGAAGTAAGCGGTTGTGACCGGGGAGTGCCGCTTTTGGCGGCTCCCCGGTTTTTCACGCGCTGTCCTGTGATTCGAGTTTCGATTTTGAACGTGGAATGCAGAAGCAGCGCTTGCTTTTCGGTTGAAGCGCGCAGCGTTCACACGGCTCGGGCTTAACGAAATTCATAACGAATTGACGACGACGAATTGACGACGATTCACGTCGTACCCAGATACATTCAGGAAAAAACATAATGTCTATTGTAGAAGTTAAGGTTCCCCAGCTCTCCGAATCAGTGTCGGAAGGCACCATGCTCTCGTGGAAGAAGAAGCCGGGCGAAGCAGTTGCTATCGACGAAATCCTCATCGAAATTGAAACGGACAAGGTCGTGCTGGAAGTGCCGGCACCCGCTGCAGGCGTGCTCGCGCAAGTGATCAAGCATGACGGCGATGTGGTCGGCGCGGAAGAAGTGATCGCGATGATCGATACGGAAGCGAAGGCTGGCCAAGCACCGGCCGCAGCCGCTGCCGGCGCCGCCGAAGTGAAGCCGGCACCGGCTGCGCAAGTTCAACAGGAAGCTGCACCGGCAACGGCCGTTGCTTCGAACACGGCCGCTTCGCCTGCCGCTGCGAAGATCCTGGCCGAGAAGAGCGTCTCGAGCGACCAGGTTTCGGGCTCGGGCCGCGATGGCCGCATCACGAAGGGCGACGCACTGGCCGCTACGCAAGGCGCGCCGGCGGTGTCCGCTTCCGTCTCCGCGCCTGCAGCCAAAGCTGCAGCTCCTGCCAAGGCTGCCAAGCCGTCCCTGCCGGACGTGAAGGCGCCGGGTGCTGACCAGTGGCTCAAGGATCGTCCGGAGCAGCGCGTGCCGATGTCGCGTCTGCGCGCTCGTATTGCTGAGCGTCTGCTCGAGTCGCAGCAAACCAACGCCATCCTGACCACGTTCAACGAAGTGAACATGGCGCCGGTGATGGATCTGCGCAATAAGTACAAGGACAAGTTCGAGAAGGAACATGGCGTGAAGCTCGGCTTCATGTCGTTCTTCGTGAAGGCCGCTGTGCACGCGCTGAAGAAGTATCCGCTGGTGAACGCGTCTATCGACGGTAACGACATCGTCTATCACGGTTACTTCGATATCGGTATTGCCGTCGGTTCGCCGCGTGGTCTCGTGGTGCCGATCGTTCGCAATGCGGATCAACTGAGCCTGGCCGACATCGAGAAGAAGATTGCGGAATACGGCGTGAAAGCGCGCGACGGCAAGCTGTCGATTGAAGAAATGACCGGCGGCACGTTCTCGATCTCGAACGGCGGTGTGTTCGGTTCTATGTTGTCCACGCCGATTATCAACCCGCCGCAGTCCGCAATCCTGGGCGTGCACGCAACGAAGGAACGCGCTGTGGTCGAGAACGGCCAGATCGTGATTCGTCCGATGAACTATCTGGCGCTGTCTTACGACCACCGGATCATCGACGGCCGCGAAGCCGTGTTGTCGCTCGTCGCGATGAAGGATGCGCTGGAAGATCCGGCCCGCCTGCTGCTGGACCTGTAAGCCTTTAAGCGTTAGGCCTTTAAATCAAGCGGTAAAACCTTATTTGGAACTCATGGCGCGTTCGATAGGCTCGCACGCGCCATGTATCCAACAAGAGAAGGATAGTCATGTCCAAAGAATTTGATGTCGTCGTGATCGGTGCAGGCCCTGGCGGTTACATCGCGGCGATTCGCGCAGCGCAACTCGGCAAGTCGGTTGCGTGTATTGAAAACTGGAAGAACCCGGCCGGTAATCTGAAGCTCGGCGGCACGTGTCTGAACGTGGGCTGTATTCCGTCGAAGGCGTTGCTGGCTTCGTCGGAAGAATTTGAAAACGTTTTGCACCATCTGGGCGATCACGGCATCAACGTAGGTGATGTGAAGCTCGATCTCTCGAAGATGCTTGCCCGCAAGGAAGGCATTGTCGAGAAGATGACGAAGGGCATCGAGTTCCTGTTCCGCAAGAACAAGATCACGTGGCTGAAGGGTCATGGCAAGTTCACCGGCAAGACGGATGCCGGCGTGCAGATCGAAGTCAGCGGCGAAGCAGAAACTGAAACGGTGACGGCGAAAAACGTGATCATCGCGACCGGATCGAAGGCACGTCATCTGCCGGGCATTCCGGTCGACAACAGACTCGTTGCGGACAATGAAGGCGCGCTGTCGTTCGACGCCGTGCCGAAGAAGCTCGCCGTGATCGGCGCGGGCGTGATCGGTCTGGAACTGGGTTCGGTGTGGCGTCGCCTGGGTGCAGACGTGACGGTGCTCGAAGCGTTGCCCGCGTTCCTCGGCGCATGCGACGAGTCGCTCGCGAAGGAAGCGGCGAAGCAGTTCAAGAAGCAGGGTCTGGACATTCATCTCGGCGTGAAGATCGGCGAAGTGAAGACGACGGATTCGAGCGTTTCGGTGGCTTACACGGACAAGGACGGCAACGCGCAGACGCTCGACGCTGACCGCCTGATCGTGTCGATCGGACGCGTGCCGAATACGGATAACCTCGGTCTGGAAGCCATCGGCCTGAAGACGGACGAACGCGGTTTTGTTCCCGTCGACGACCATTGCGCGACGAGCGTGGCGAACGTGTACGCAATCGGCGACGTGGTGCGTGGCCCGATGCTCGCGCACAAGGCGGAAGACGAAGGCGTGCTGGTGGCCGAGATCATCGATGGCCAGAAGCCGCATATCGACTACAACTGCATTCCTTGGGTGATCTACACCGAACCGGAAATTGCGTGGGTCGGCAAGACGGAGCAGCAGCTCAAGGCTGAAGGCCGCGAGATCAAGACTGGCCAGTTCCCGATGATGGCGAACGGCCGCGCGCTGGGCATTGGCAAGGCGGACGGCTTCGTGAAGATGATCGCCGACGCGAAGACCGACGAACTGCTCGGCTGCCACATCATCGCGGCGAACGCGTCGGATCTGATCGCCGAAGCCGTGGTGGCGATGGAGTTCAAGGCAGCATCGGAAGATATCGGCCGGATCTGCCATCCGCACCCGTCGTTGTCGGAAGTGATGCGCGAAGCCGCGCTCGCCGTCGACAAACGCGCGCTCAATATGTGAACGTAGCACCACGCAGCATCGTTTGAGCGGCAGAACGAAGGCGGGCGGGAGTTTTCCCGCTCGCCTTTGTTTTATCCACGGTCTTTAGCCTCTTTAGCCCATCTCCAGGGCGGTCAAGCCCTCGCACCATGAACGTCACCGAATACTACGAACACGAACTGCAGACGCGGGGTTATCAGTCGGATGCCGCACAACTCGCGGCGGTGGAACGTTTGCAGCGCTGCTACGACGAATGGGTCGCTTATAAGGCACGTCGCTCGAATGCATTCAAGAAGCTGATCGTGCACCCCGAGTTGCCGCGAGGCATCTACATGTGGGGCGGTGTAGGCCGGGGCAAGAGCTTCCTGATGGACAGCTTCTTCGCGGTGGTGCCGGTGCAGCGCAAGACGCGTTTGCATTTCCACGAGTTCATGCGCGAGGTGCATCGCGAGCTGGAGGAGTTGAAGGGCACGGCTGATCCACTCGATGAGCTCGCGCGGCGCATCGCGAAGCGCTACCGGTTGATCTGTTTCGACGAGTTTCACGTCTCCGATATCGCCGACGCGATGATTCTTTATCGCCTGCTCGACCGGTTGTTTGGGGCGGGTGTGCAATTCGTGATGACGTCCAACTACGACCCTGACCTGTTGTATCCGGATGGTTTGCATCGGGACCGGCTGCTGCCCGCTATTGAGCTGATCAAGTCGAAACTTGATGTGATCAATGTCGACGCCGGTACGGATTATCGCAAGCGGACACTTTCTCAAGTGACCGCATACCACACGCCCTTGGGCGCCGCCGCCGACAAGGCCCTGCGTGCCGACTTCGCGAAGCTCGCCGCGGTGCCGGACGAAAGCCCGATCCTGCGCATTGAGAAGCGCGAGCTGAAGGCGTTGCGCAAAGCCGATGGCGTGGTCTGGTTCGACTTCGCTACGCTCTGCGGCGGTCCGCGTTCGCAGAACGATTACCTTGAACTGGCGAGCCGCTTTCACGCGGTGATTCTCTCCGAGGTACCGAAGATGTCGCCGCGCAATGCATCGGAGGCGCGCCGCTTTACGTGGCTGATCGACGTGTTCTACGACCACAAGGTGAAGCTGCTGATGTCGGCGGCGGTTCCTGCTGAAGAGCTGTACGTGGAAGGTCCGATGGCCAATGAATTCACGCGCACGGTATCGCGGATCACGGAGATGCAGTCGAAGGAATATCTGGAGTCGGAGCGTCGGCTGGTAGATACATCGCTGACCTGACGAGAGCGCTGGCCGATTGGGCGAGTTGACAATGCGAGACTCATAATTTCGATGTGAGCTTACTATTGTCAGGCGCTGAGCCGTATTTCAAGATTCGGACATGTCTGATACCGGCGTGTCCTGATACCGGGGTGTCGGGCGGACCGGTATCTTCTAATCACTTACCTGTGATTGGAGAAAATCATGAAGCCTTAACGCGATATGTCCGACGAAGAATGGCAAATGGTGGTGCCGTTGCTGCCTGAGCTGCGTCCCCGTTCCGAGTTGCGCGGACGGCCCGCTTGCCAACACCCGTGCCGTGGCTCAACGGCGTGCTCTGGGTGATGTACAGCGGTGCTTCATGGTCGACCTTGCCGCGCAAATATCCCTCGTATCAGACGTGTCACGAGCGCTTTAAGGCATGAGATGAATCCGGCGTGCTGGCGCGTGTGATGCAGCAATTGTTCGGTTTGACGAGTGAAGGTTTGTACGCGTTGATGAGCTCGCGCATGCGGGTGCCAACCGAGTTGCCGGAGGGTTGTGGCGAACATGCCGGACATGCCGGACATGCCGGACATGCGATAGGCATCGATCCCACGCGTTCTACCAGCGTGAGGGGCGATGCACGAACAGTGCTCGTGCCGCTGGTTCCGCTTACTCCGGTCGCGCCGGTCGAACACGTGAACGATGGCGCGCGTCACGCGGCGTAATACCTGGGCGCAAGATAGTCCGCGCACAAAAACCCCGGCTGAAGACTTCAAGTCTGCAGCCGGGTTTTGTTTTGCATCACAGCTTCGTTCGAGAGCAACGAAGCCGGGACCCTTACTGCTGTCGGATCCAGGTTTGCGAGCGTCCGAGCAGCGACACGCCGATATACCCGCGCACCACGAGTTTCTGTCCGCCGTCGTCGAGATGCATCTTGCACTTGTAGATCTTGCCGTTCTCGGGATCGAGGATCTGGCCGCCTTCCCATCCGTCGCCATCGGCTTTCATGCCGTTGATGATCGTCATGCCTTTCATTGGCTGATCCTTGCGTGCATCGGTGCAGGCGGTGCAGCGGCGGTTCGGATCGTCGTTGTTGCCGAGACCGGTGAGGATCTTGCCGCTGAGCGTGCCGTCGGGGTCCTGGACGATCTGCACGACGGCCTTGGGCTGACCGGTCTTGTCGTCGATGGTTTGCCAGAGTCCTGTGGGCGATGAAGCTTGCGCCATTGTTGTCGCTGCGCAGGCGAGCAGTGCGCCGGCAAGCAGGATGCGTCCGAAATGTCGATGTATATGGTGGGTGAGACCCGTCATGCTTCCTCCTTGAGGTAAAACGTCTCTTGATGTTATATCGTGGTTTTTGTTCTTGCCGGGCCGACGGGTTTAACCGCCTTGGGCATCGGCTCGTCGCTCGCTGCACAGAATACGTCAAAGCGTCGAGCGCGTTTTATAGGACTTCCTCTAGAAGGGGGCGTTCGCGCTCCAGGTGGCGCGAGCGGAACCAACGCTTCCTTTAATTGAACTGGTATGAAAATGTCGCGTTCACGCGCGGGCTGCGCGAGCTATTCCCTTCGACCGGTGCATCGCCGACAGGTTTCGCCAGCGATAAATCCAGACTGTAGTACTTAGCATCGGAAATCCGAAAGCCTACGCCTATCGATGCGAGCCGGGTAGGTTTAGCGCCGCCATGAAGGTAGGTGTGGGCGGTATCGACGGACACGTACGGTGTGAACGTCTTCAAGAACGCAAGGCCGATCGCAAACGGCCGGTTGATTTCCGCCGATGCGGCCCAGCCCGAATCGCCCGATACTTCTCCCGGCTGATAACCGAGCGCGAAGCGTTGTCCGCCAAACGCGATCTGCTCTGACGTCGGCAGCGAGTCCGCGCTGTATTGGCCGGTCGCGGCTATCGTCGTGCCGATCTTGAACGGCCATTCGTTGCTCTGCGAGACGCTCGCGCCGGTGCGCACGAAGGTGAGCGATGCAGGATTCGTCGTGACAACGCCGGGAATGTTGGTGTCCGCCGACTTCGATGCCCCAAGCACATTAAACGCCTTCGCCACGTTCGCGCTGGCACGCCGCACGGTTCCCGTATCGACGCCGGTGTAGTCGAGTTGCAACGTCGTCACACGGACCTGCGAACGCTGGCCAAGTTGCGCGCCCGTGATGGTGTTCTTGAAGCGGTCTTCGTCGTGCGAAGCGTACGCGCCCACCGTGCCGATCAGGCTGCGCGTGTTGCTCAATACGAACGGATACGACGCGGACAGGCCTGCTTTGTCGTTGATCACCGTGCGCTCGACGTACGAGGGCAGGCCGGGATTATCGACAGGATGTCCATAGTAATGCGAAGCATCAACCTTGGCGGTGAAACCGTCGGTGCCGATCGGCAACGCGCCGTTGACCGCGAAATAGGTTTGGTCGTTGCGGCCTTTGGGCAATAATGCCGAGGCACCCAGTGTCTCGCCCTCGCCAAGCATGCCGTTTTCCGTCGCGCTCACAATGCCTTGCACGCCTGGATGATTCAGGTCGATACCCGTCGCGAAATTGAATGGCTTGCGCTCGACATCGAGATCGAGTGTGGTCGCGCCGTCAGTGGTCTGCGGCGGCGCGACGGTCGCCGCGATCTTCACGCCAGGAGTGAGGCCAAGCACGTTGACGTAACGTTCGAAGGTGTCTTGCCGTAACGGCCGGTCGGCGCGAATCCGGTCGGCGACGGCACGGATGCGCTTTTCAGCAGCACCGGGATCGCCCTTGAGCTTGATCTCCGCTACATAACCTTCCACCACCGTGATGCGCACCACGCCGTTTTCGAAGGTCTGCGCGGGCACGAAGGCGAAGGAGAGCGCATAACCGCGTTCCTTGTAGAGCGCGGTCACGCTGTTCGCCGTCTCCATCAATTCGCCGATAGTGACATCCTTGCCCACGAGCGGCGTGAAACGTTGCGCGACTTCATCGAAGGGAATGGCTTTTACGCCTTCCACCTCGATCTTTTGCGGCGTCAAATGACGCGCAAGCAACTCTTGAATGTGCGGGGTCTGCGGCTGGATATCAACGGTAACGGCCGGCGGTTTTTGCGGCGCGTTCACTTGCGGCAATGCGTCGAGTGGATTGCCCGCCACTGCCGGCCGCGCGACCTGCCCGCTGGTCTGCGCTTCGGCGGCATGCGCCGCCACCGCCGCGAGCAGCAGCGTCCATTTCCATTCCTTGATATTCACGGTACGGCCCTCGTTGGCTTTTTTCGTGCGAACTGCGGAGCAGGCCGTGTCCGGGATGACCCGAGGTCCTGCTGCGTTCGTCATCGTTTGATGCTGATGCTTCTTCTATTTCTTACCTGTGTATTACGGCTCTTTGCGGCCCTAACCTTTGCTTTTACTCCAATTTATTCGCTTCTATTCCCGTTTGTTACAGCGTTTTTTGTTGGTTGTGCTTGCTGCGTTCCCGTGTCGGGAGTTTGTCCATATCGCAGTGATGTCTGGCCGGATGTGAAACCGGCGCCGCGAGCGGCGCCGGGAAAGACGAGGTGTTACTGGACACTGATAGGAATCGTTGAGGGGTTCGTGGACCCAACCCTCCTCGTCGCGAGGACATAACGAAAGGGAGCTTCAAACCGTGAACCGGAACCTGGGGCGGTTCGGCTCACGGACCCGACAGCCTCGAGTCATCGCACCAGGCAATCGCCTCGAGGCGGCTTCTTATCACTTGTTATGCGCACCGAGCAGGCCACCCAGCAACGTTGTGACGCCGCCCAGCGGGTTGCCCGGCGAGCTGCTGCCTGCGCCGTTTCCGGTGGTGCTCGACAGACCTACTCCGACGCCTACGCCAGAGGTGGTTGTCGTTGCGCTAGTCGACTGCGATTTCGTCGTCGTGGTCCCCGCGCCTACGGCTGCACCCACACCCAGCGCGCCGGTAACCGAGGTGAGCAGCCCTGCCACCGCACCCACCGGGTTCGCCGCACTCGCACCCGCGCCCGCGCCGGATGTTGCGCCGGTCAGGGCGGCTGTGGCACCGCCCACTACGCCAGCCACAGGCGTCACCACGCCGGTGGCGATGGTGCCCACTGTGTTCGTCAAGCCGCCAAGCAGGCCTGTGACCGGCGTGACAGGACCGGGGCCCGGTGTTTTGCCCGCGCCGCCCACAGCGCTCGTCAAGCCATTGACAAGACCTGCGACCGGAGCGAGCGGGCCACCCGCACTGCCCGTGCCGCCCACGCCACCGGTCAGGCCAGAGAGAATGCCGTTGATCGGCGAGAGAGGGTTCGTGCCCGGTGTGCCGTTCATAAGACCACCGGCCGACGCGAGCGTGGTTGCCGTAGCGGACACGACGCCGCCCAGACCCGTCGCAAGAGGATTGTTACCCGTCGATGCCAGCGTGTGACCGCCCGAGTCCAGCACGTTGCCAAGCGTGGTGAGCAGGTTATTGACCGGTGCGCCAAGGCCTGTTGCAGAGCCGACGGTCTGCGTCAGCGATCCAGCCAGCGCCGTGATCGGCGTGATCGCCGTGCTGAGCTGTTGTGTGATCTGGCTGACCGCGCCTGTTGAGAGCGTCGTGCCGAGGGCACCGCCAGTTTGCGTGACGGCATCGCCGAGCGTGCTTACCACCTTGCCCAAAGGTGTCGTCACGGGTGCGAGCGGGGAGAGCGGACCGGTGCCGACGCTCGTCACGAGATCGCCGGCACTGCTGACAGCAGCACCTGCTTGCTGCACCACGTTACCGGTGCTGGCGAGCGTCGTGCCCACCGGGTTGGCGCTCGAACCAATCTGGCCGAGGCCTTGCGAGACGCCGTTGCCAAGTGCATCCACGGCGCCGCCGAGATGCGAGACGACACCACCTGCTGCCTGTGTCGTGCTGGCGCTGACGCCGGGAATCGTTGCGTTGCCAACGACCGTGCCTACGTCCGTCACCGCATCGCCCACTGCCGATACAACGTTGCCGGCTCCACCGGCTACGGCTGCAACCGGGGTCGTGACGGGCGTGCCGCCGCCTGTTCCACCACCCGTACCGCCACCTGTTCCACCGCCCGTGCCGCCACCCGTGCCGCCACCCGTGCTACCGCCGCTGCCGCTGCCGATAACCGTCCCTCCGCCCGATCCGCCACCGCCC
>NZ_AEJF01000254.1 GCF_001028175.1 Caballeronia mineralivorans PML1(12) | reverse complement strand
GCCCGATCCGCCACCACTGGTGCCGCCGGCTGCGAGCGTTCCGTCGCCTGTTCCTGTTCCGCCCGATCCCATACCGCCCGATCCCGTGCCTCCGCCTGCTGTCGTCCCGCCGCTGCCGCTACCGGAGCTGCTGGTGCCGCCGCCGCTTGTCGGTATCGCTCCGGATCCTGCGCTGCCTAATTGCTTGCTGGTTGAGCCTGAACCGCCGCAAGCGCCAAGGGCCAGCATGGTCGCGATAGCTGCGGTGAGGATGGTGACGCGCAATGCGCCGCTTTGGATGTGGATAGTGTTCATAACGCCCTCGGATGGTATTTAGTTTTTTGCTTTTTGAATTGCCATCGTCTAATTGCAGGACGCGTGCCATTTGTATGGAGGAGCACGAACGGTTTGGAATGCACACTGGGTTAACCAGACGGTACAAGGCCTGGCCTGGCTTTACGGGAGATCGCAAGAGCGGAGCCAGATGCGCTGAAGCTGTGTTGAGGCGCCACGTAACGTAACGTGCGGTCGAGGTCGTTACGCATCACGGCGTAACGCGCGTGGCTGATCCAAGCACTTATCCCACTACGCATCCGACACTTAATACCCGCTCGATCACGCGTAATCGAACGCAATCACGCTTTATCTCGTGTACGCCCCCACGCATTCAACCCTTCACGGTAGTGCGAACGATTACTAATATGAAGGGGGCGTTGGGCCGGCGAATAGCGCGAAATGGCTAGAGCGGATGTACCAGATAGAAATTTATAAAGTTAATGAGACAGCGACCGTTAACTAGATAGTTAGCCGTTCAAGTCGTTTGATCGATGCGACAAAAACTGACAGGTATAGGTAAGCGTTTGAGTAGCAAGTGTTGTTACGGCACAAACCTTACCGATCAAGGGTAAGAACCGATGAAATTATTGCGTGTTACCCGTTGATTTCGAGATACCGTTCGGCTATAAATCGTTTCAGGGATGCATCATTTGAAATCCTGACAGATGGAGGCACCATCGACTACATATCTAGAATCTGAGAGAAGCGGCAAGTGAAATCGCGCGTAATGACGCGCAACCAGGCATGTGGAGCCTAGCCCGCGGGGAAGAGAGAACCTGCTTGCGGCGACCCAGAAGAATGCCGGATCACTTGCTACACGGCCATTAAAAATATCCGAGGGAAAGCGTCATGTCTAACTTCATCAAGAGCTTCGTCAAAGACGAACGCGGTGTCACTGCCATCGAATACGCAATTATTGCCGGCCTTATCGCGGTCGCACTCGCGGCATCGGTAGGTGGCGTTGTGACAAAGCTGCAGACCGTGTTTACGGCTATTGTGACTGCGCTCTAAAAGAGCTTCGCGCCGCCGGGCATCAAGCGTCACATTTTTCTTGCGTAGCAATTGTTGTCTATACCGGCTTATTCACCGGTATAGCTGATCACTGCGTGTCGCGCGTTAATCCGCATCACACGCAGGGGATCTGCTGTGCGCAGACGTGACGCCGGGCTTTTCTAATCGACTGCTTTAAAGAGCAGCCGGCGGGATTAGTTTGCCTGGCCGAAGCGAGTCCAAATCATGATTAACGCCGCGTTATTCATTAGCTGGGCACTCGCGGTCGTCTTATTCGATTGCCGGTTGCGCCGTATACCCAACTGGCTCGTTATCGCGGGACTGGCGGTGGCTTGCGCGCTGGTCGCGAGCGGCCATTCCCCCTTTCACATCGACTTATCCGATGCCGCGCTCGGTCTGATAGCCGGGCTGATCCTGCTCTTGCCGTTCTATCTGCTTGGCTTGATGGGCGCCGCAGACGTCAAGGTGTTCGCCACGCTCGGCGCATGGTGCGGTGTTCACGCGTTACCCGGGCTATGGATCGTGGCAAGCATTGCCGCCGGTATCCACGCGCTGTATTTGATTGCGTCGGCGGTGATCGAGCTGAAGCGCAAGACCGCTGCGAGCGTCGATACTTATGTTAGCGATGCTCACGACATTGCCGGGAGCGGCGCCGCAGGACCGGTCCGTCATACCTTTGTCGTCGGAGGCCGCCGGGCAACACCGTATGCCGCGTTGCTCGCAATGTCCGCAATAGGTAGCCTGACGCTGCAGGTTCTCGAGGCCGCGCGATGATTCCGCTCAGATCAGGATCCGCGCGACGCGACTCGCCCAACGTACATCAGTGTGATCACACGCATGCTCTCGCGCGTCATACTTCATTGAACGCTCGACGCCGGGCGCAGCGCGGCAGCATGGCGGTGGAATTCGCCATCGTGTTTCCGCTATTTTTCCTCGTGTTCTACGCGATCGTTACCTACAGCATGATCTTCGTCGCGCAGCAATCGCTCACGCTGGCTGCATCGGAAGGCGCGCGCGCGGCGCTGCGTTACCAGACCGGC
>NZ_AEJF01000253.1 GCF_001028175.1 Caballeronia mineralivorans PML1(12) | reverse complement strand
CGCTCATCTACAACTACGCAAGCCGGCCACTGGTGCCCTCGCTGCCTTTGATCGGCCTGCCGTTGCCAGCAAGTCTCACCGCCAGCGCCATGGTGCAACTGAACCCGGAGAACCTGTTTTGAGTGGGGTTCACGCTTGAAACGACCACGACCATCATGGCTAACATCACTCGCATCCTCGCTGTTTTCCTGATCGCACTCGCCGTGCTGCTCGGCATTTTCGCGTGGTCCATCTCGCGCCGTCCACCGGCGCCGGTGCCGCAGATCGTGCAGGGTCAGCCGAGTTTCCCCGTGGTCGTGGCCACGCGCGATCTGCCCGCCGGCAAGCCGATCGAGGCCGATGCACTGACCTTGCGGATGGCGCCATCGCGCGGAGCTGGCGAGTTTGCCGACGCTACCGCGCTGGTAGGGCGCGTGCCGCTCGTCGCGATTGCCGCGAACACGCCGCTCGCCGAGGCGAACCTCACGACCGGACTTGCCGATGCCGTCGCGCCCGGCGAACGTGCCATCGCCGTGCGGGTCGACGAGGGCAACGCAGTGGGCAATCGAGTGCGGCCGGGCAATTTCGTCGATGTGTTTTTCATGCTCAAGCGCGATATGTCTGCCGGTCCGGGCGCTGACGCAGAGGTGGATGCGACGCAGGCGCGGCTGTTGTTGTCGCGAGTGCGCGTGCTCAGTTTCGGCGACGCGACGCTGCCCGGCACGTCCGACGCTGCCGATGCCGCAGCAAACGCGGCTAATGCTCCGCGCAGCACGGGTGCGCGCACGGCGGTGCTGGCCGTGCGTACCGCAGACATCGACGCGCTCACGCTCGCCGAAGGCGCGGGCCGACTGGTGCTGGCGCTGCGCAATCCCGCCGATACCGATACGGCCGAGCCGTTCGCCATAGCCCCTCTTCTGGCATCGATAAGGATGCCGAACAATGGTGCGAATCGCGCCGCAGCGGGATTGTCGCTGGAGGCGCTGGCCGGTTCTCATAGCGCGCGGGCGGCGCACACGACACCCGCTCTGCCGCCGTTGCCGGCCATGCCAGCGGTGCGTGCGCCGCGTGTCCAGGCGGCATCGAATGATCTCGAATTGATTCGCGGTGCACGTAGGGAAAATGTGGCGTACTGAAAACGCCAGCGCTGCCGTAAACGCGAATAGAAGCACGTTGGATGGATGAATTGCAGCAGCCAGTATAAAAAGAAAGGTCGGGGCCATGCCGCCATATGGCGACACCGCAGTACGCAGTCAATACATAAAAAATCATGAGAGCCAAGGTTGCTTATCGAGGACGTAGCGTCTCTGGCGCTCGGCGGGTACTGCTCGCCGCGCTGGTCTGCGCGTGTGCGTCGGGTCCAGTCGCCAGCGCGAAGACTGCCAGGCCTGCCACCGGTGCGACCGAATCCCAGGCGTCGCGGGTTATCGATATCGCAGTCGGCTCCCAGAAGCAGATCGCAACCGGACACGTGTTGCAGCGCGTAGCCGTGGGAGATCCGACGGTCGCGGACGTGCTTTGGCTCAAGAGCAGCAGCGGTGCAAGCGGTGGTTTATTGCTGGTGGGGAAAAACGCCGGACGCACTGAAATGATGGTTTGGGAGCGTGGTCAAACCGCGCCGCGTACTTATACGATCAACGTCACCACACTGGCCGCCCGCGAATTGCTCGGCAGCGATACGCCCGAAGTGAACGTGCTTGGCCGCACGGCGGTGATCACAGGGTCCGCCGCGACGATGGAATCACATCAGCGCGCAGTGGCCGTGGCGAACGAGTCGGTTGCAAAAGCCGGCGGCACGTCCGATGTACCGGCGGGATCGGTCGGCAAGAATTCCGCAGGCCAAAGCGACAGCGCGCCGGATCCGTTTGCGGCTGGGGGCGCGAAGGACGGCACCGTCCTCGATGCATCGACGATAGCAACCAGTCCCGTCGTTCAGGTCGATGTGAAGGTCGTGGAGTTCAGCAAGACCGTGCTGAAGGAAGCGGGCTTCAATCTCTTCAAGCAGAACAACGCGTTTGCATTCGGCACTTTTGCACCTTCGTCGCTGACGTCATATACGGGCGGCGCGACCACGAACTTGCAGGTTTCGGCCACCTCACCTATCAGCAGCGCCTTCAACCTGATCGTGAACCTGGGTTCCCGCGGCATCTTCGCGAACCTGAGCCTGCTTGAATCGAACAACCTGGCACGCGTGCTGGCCGAGCCGACGCTCGTCGCATTGTCGGGGCAGAGCGCGAGTTTCCTCGCCGGCGGCGAAATTCCAATCCCTGTGCCGCAGTCGCTTGGCACGATCAGCATTGTCTATAAACCCTACGGCATTGGGCTGACGGTCACGCCGACCGTGCTCGGTCCGCAGCGGATCGCGCTGAAAGTCGCACCCGAAGCGAGTCAGCTCGACTTTCAGCACGCGCTGACCATCAACGGTATTTCGGTGCCGGCGATCACCACCCGGCGCGCGGATACGACCGTCGAACTCGGTGATGGCGAGAGCTTCGTGATCGGTGGCCTGATCGATCGCGAGACAGCATCGAACGTCGACAAGGTACCGTTGCTCGGCGATTTGCCAGTCATCGGCGCGTTCTTCAAGACCTTGCAGTACACGCAGAACGATCGCGAGCTGGTGATCATCGTGACGCCGCATCTGGTCTCGCCGATCGCAAAGGGCGCGGTCCTTCCCGCGACACCCGGCGAGCAGGCCGAGCGGCGCGACGGACCTGTGTGGCGCTCGTTCATTGGTGGTTTTGCGTCGCGTGAAGCGGTGCCGGGGTTCTCGAAATGACGGGCGTCCGGTCTGACAAAAGGGGCTGTGGGCAGGCGGTGAAGGCGCGTGCAAGTCCGTTCGGAACAGCGGGGGAGATGAGATATGCAGGCAGTGTTGCCCGCGCCGATACGGCAGGAGAAAGCGGCGATGAACGCAAGAGTTCAATCTTTGACTGACGTGGAAACGCGTGCGCCCGGCGTACGCTTCCTGTGCGTCTGCTCGGATGCGGGGCGGCGGGCGTGGCTCGCGCACGCGCTGGGCACGCTGGGCGCGCTCGAGTATGTGCCGTATGATGCCGTCGCGCTCATGCCGAAGATCTCGACGCTGGGCGCCACGCTGGTGTTCATCGACTTCGCCCGTGCGCCGCTCGAAGCACCGGAGGCCAGCATCGCGAGCGCGACCGCCATGGCGAGCGCCGTGCACGACGCGTTCCCGAGCGTCGCTATCGTTGCGCTTGGATCCTTGCAGCAGTCGGCCAGCGCGATCGCGGCATTGCGCGCGGGCGTGCGTGATTTCATCGACGTAGAAGGCGAGGCCGCCGAGGCATTACGGATTGCGCAGCAATTGATCGAGCAGGCGAGCCGGTCGGCGCACACCGAACAGATGTCCAGCCGACACGGCCACATCACGGTGCTGCTCGGCGCGCGCATTGGGGTGGGTGTCAGCACGCTGGCGGCCAATCTGTCGGTGAAGTTGCAAAAGCGCGGCACGGCGGCGTCGAAGACGGCCGCGCTGCTCGACCTTGGCATACCCGCCGCCGACAGTTCCGTGCTGCTCGACACGCAAAGCGAGTTCAATTTCGTCGATGCCGTGCGCAACCTGCGCCGCTTCGACCAGACCTTCGTGCACACCGCCTTCGGGCGTCACGCAAGCGGCCTTGCCGTGACCACGCTGCCGGCTGATCTCACCGCGATGCGCGAGGTGTCGTATGCGTCGGCGGTGAATCTGCTGAACCGGCTGCGGACCTTCTTCGATCACCAGATCGTCGATCTCGGCGGTTTCACGAACCTCGAGTTCGTCGCGCAAGTGGTGCGGGCGGCTGACCACGTGTGGCTCGTCTGCGATCCGAACGTGGCGTCGGCGGTTTCGGCCTTGGAGCTGCTGGAAGGCTTGCGTTTCCACGATATAGACGCACACGCGCCCAAGGATCGCGACACCGCCGATGCGCCGCAGAAGCTGCATCTGGTCGTGAACAAGTTCGACCCGACGCTGCAATTCGGCGCAGAGCAAATTGCCGAGCGGCTCGGCTTGCCGTTGCTCGCGGTGCTGCCGGCTCGCGCGCAGGCGCTCGGACGCGCGGTGAACCAGGGGCGCCTGCTGGCGGATATCGCCGAACGCGATGCTTATGTACGTGCGCTCGATCCGTTGGTCGCGCGGCTCGGCGGCCAGAAAGCAGCAGTGGCCGACAGCATCACAGCCACCTCCGGGCCGTTGCCGGACGGCGCGGAACCCATTGCACCGAAGCAGAAGACGGCGGTTTCCGTCGACGCGGCGAGCGGCTTCAAACGACTCTTCAAGCGGCTCTTTTCCACTTTTTTAAAGCGGTCATAGACGATGGCAAAAGACATCGAGTTCGCCGACGACGCCACTTCGTTCGCGCATACCCAGCAGTTCCAGGACATCAAGAACGCGGCGCACGAACATCTGCTTACGCGGATCGAGGAACTGGGGGCCGAGTTCGGACGCTGGTCGCGCCAGGCGATCCAGCAGTTCGTCGATCTGGAGATCGACGGTTTTGTGCGGCTGCGACGCATTCCGCTGAACGAGAGCGAAGTGCGGCTGGTGGCGCAGGCATTGACCAAGGAGCTGGCCGGCTTCGGACCGATCGAGGATCTGCTCGCCGATCCGGCCGTGGAAGACATCCTGATCAACGGCTTCGACGACGTCTACGTCTCGCGCCACGGCATGCTCGTGAAGATCCCGGTGCGCTTCGCAGACAACGCGCATTTGCTGCGGATCGTGCGGCGGATTCTCGCGCCGATTGGCCGGCGCCTGGACGAATCGAATCCGATGGTCGATGCCCGCCTGCCTGACGGCGGCCGGGTGAACGTGGTGATCGAGCCGTTGTCGCTCGACGGGCCGGTGGTGTCGATACGCAAGTTTCGCCGCGATCCGTTGCGGCCCGACGACCTGCTTGCGAACGGGACCTTCGACCAGGAAATCTGCGCGTTGCTCGACGCAGCGGTTGCCGCGCGCTGTAACGTGCTGGTGTCGGGCGGTACGAGCTCGGGCAAGACGTCGCTGCTCAACGCGCTCGCGTTTTTCATCCCCAAGCATGAACGCGTGGTGACGATCGAGGACACCGCCGAACTCTCGCTCAACCACCCGCACGTGGTGCGGCTCGAAAGCCGTCCGGGCGGGTTCGACGGAGCTGGCGTGGTGTCGATCCGCGACCTCTTGCGCAACACGCTGCGGATGCGGCCGGACAGGATCATCGTAGGTGAAGTGCGCGGCGGTGAAGTGCTGGAAATGCTGCAGGCGATGAACACCGGCCACGACGGTTCGATGGGCACCGTTCACGCCAGTTCAGCGCGCGAATGTCTTTACCGGCTCGAGATGCTGGCGGGTTTTGCCGGCTTCCAGGGCACGGAGTCGAGCTTGCGGCGGCAGATTGCGAACGCTATCGATTTCATCGTGCAGATCGGGCGTTTGTCCAATGGCCGGCGGCGGATTTTGTCGGTGACGGAAGTGACGGGGCTCTCCGACAACATCGTCGCGACGCAGGAGCTGTACCGCTATGAACCGGTCGTGGGGGACGGTGGGGAGGAACTGGACAACTGGGTCTCGCTCGGGATTCATCCGAGCTCGCCGAAGCTGGCCAAATACCGGCAGGCGCTAGGCAACGACAGAGACGGCGACAGCTTCAACGATGGCTTCGGGCGCGGCGGCGGTGGTGGCTTCGGGCGCTCCTCGGGAGGAGGCTTTAATGTCTAGCGGCATCGGGCTCGTTCTGGTGGTGGCGCTGCTGTGCGCGGCGGGCGGGCTGTTGCTGTGGCAGCGCGCACAGGACACCCGCGAACGTGCGCTGACGGAGCGTTTTGTCGACCGGCGCGTGGCGTCGGCGCACGGCGCTGTACCGGGCGCGGCACCGGTCCAGAACGGGCAGCGCGGCGAGGCGTCGTTGCCTCGCCAGCGACAGCGTTCTGCCGGTCCCGCGGCGATGCCGACGAATGCTGCGCCACACGGCGTGCGCGAAAACTTGCGTCATCTGCAGGCGCGCCTCGCTTATGGCTTTGGCAACCTGATGAGCCGCGCGGGCATCGCCAGTCAACGCACGTTGTTGTCGGCCACTTGCGCGGTGATCCTGCCCGGCGCGTGCTGGGTCGGTCTGCGTACACATTGGCTCGTCGGGCTGGGTTTCATCGCCTTCGGCGTGCTCTGCGTATTTGCATTTCTCTCATGGCGCGCACAGAAGCGCTATCAGCGTATCTCGCGCCAGTTGCCCGTATTCCTCGATGGCATCGTGCGGCTCATCACGATTGGCAACAGCGTGCCAGCCGCGTTCCAGGCCGCGCTCACGACCACCGACGCGCCTTTGCGCGACTGCCTTGACCGGGTTTCGCGGATGTTGCGCTCGGGTGTCGAAATCGATGTGGCGCTCAAGCACGTGGCCTCGGTGTATCACGTGCGTGAGCTGGAGCTGGTCGGCTCGGTGCTGCGTATCTCCGTGAAATACGGCGGCCGCTCCGACGTGATGCTCGAGCGCATGGCCGCGCTGATGCGTGATCTCGAACAGGCCGAGCGCGAGCTGATTGCGTTGTCCACCGAGACGCGTTTGTCCTCGTGGGTGCTCGGGCTGTTGCCGGCGCTAGTGGGCGGCGTGGTGATCATCTCCAGCCCGTCGTACTTCGAGGCGATGTGGTCCGACCCGTTCGGCCAGCGCCTCGTGTATGTGGCGTTGGGACTGCAAATGCTCGGCGCTTTCCTGCTGTATCGCCTTGCGCGCCTGAGGGACTGACGATGACCGCTCAGACTGTGTTCGCTCTTGCCTTGCTGGTCGCCGCGCTGGGCTGCGCTTTGTTCGGCGTGCTCGCATTCACGGGTCTTGCGCGCCTGCAGCGCGGCGCGCGCACGCTCGACCACGCACTCGATCAA
>NZ_AEJF01000252.1 GCF_001028175.1 Caballeronia mineralivorans PML1(12) | reverse complement strand
GCCGAGGCAGACAGCGGACGCGAAGGACGCGGGCGTTACCGGACGAGGGCGTGCGAGGAGCGGGCGCCTGTTACGCCTCGCCGATACGCTCAGCCGTGCCGCTGCGGGCTGGCTGGACACGCCGTTCGGGGCGATCGTCGTGGCGCCCGAAGACCGGCGCTTGCTGGATCGATGCGGCTTCCTCGACGCCAACGCGCGCGCGCGTTTCTTCGCTGCGCGGATCGGCTGCGCATTGCTGCTGCCGCTGCTCGTGCTTGGGTTGTACGGCGGCGAACCTCGCCTTGCCATGTGGATGGTCGGCGCCTTCGGCTTCGGCTTCATGCTGCCGAAGTGGTTCGTGCGTCGCAGGGCGAAAGCGCGTCAGCGCTCGGTCGCCAGCGAGCTGCCGATGTTCGTCGATTTGCTGCGTTTGCTGCAGGGCGTCGGCCTGTCGCTCGATCAGAGCTTGCAAGTGATGATCAATGACTTCGCAACCGTGTTGCCCGTGCTCTCGAAGGAACTGGCGCTTGCCCACAGGCAGTTCAGCACCGGACGGACGCGCGAGCAGTCGCTCAGCCGGCTCGCGACCAGCTACGAAAGCGACGACCTGAATGCCGTGATGCGACTTGTGGTCCAGGTCGACAAACACGGCGGCGCCGTGCAGGAACCGCTGCGCCAGTTCGGCGACCGTTTGCGCGAATCGCGCCGCGCGACCTTGCGTGAACGGATCGGCGCACTGACCGTGAAGATGACCGGCGTGATGGTCGTGACCTTGCTGCCCGCGCTGTTGATCATGACGGCCGGTCCGGGGTTTATCGCAGTGTTCCATTCGCTGTCCGCGTTGCACCGATAGACGTTGAAGAGAGCAAAGCCATGAAACCGATCGCAATCGAAAGTCGCCTGCACGCTGTTGTCCTGGTGCTTGCCTGTACCGCCTTGGCGGCGCTGGGCGGCTGTGCGTCGAAGATGGAAAGCGGTTATGGCGTCGGCGTACAGGCGGAGCGTGAAGCCGCGCTACAGCAGTCGCAGCATAAACAGGACGCACCCGATACGCCCGGCATGTATCTCGCGCTGATCGACCGGATGCAGGCGCAGGGTTTGTTTTACGCGTCGCTTGCGCATATCGACGCGTACGAAAAGCAGTATGGCGCGACGCCCGACACGACGCTGCTGCGCGCCGATGCCTTGCGTCAGACCGGCCAGGCGCAGAGCAGCGCCGACGCTTACACGAAGTTGCTGAGTACGCCGCTAGTGGCGCGAGGATATCGCGGGCTCGGTTTGCTCGCAGGCGCTGCGGGCGAGTTCGCTAAGGCATCCGAAGCTTTCGATACCGCTTCGCGCCTGGAGCCGACCGACGCCCTCACGCTCTCCGATCTCGGTTACGCGCGTTTGCGTCTCGGCGATGTGACGGGCGCGCGCGTACCGCTGATGAAAGCGGCCGAGCTGGCGCAGGACAACCCGAAGATCCTGAGCAACGTCGCGCTGTTCCTGCTCGCCGACGGTCAGCCTGCCGCGGCGCAGGGGCTGATCGTGCAGCAGAAGTTTTCGCCGGAGGTGCAGCAGGCGATCCGCACGGATGCGCAGCGTGTCGCGGCGGCCGCGGCACAGGTCTCGCACGCGCGCGTCGCTGAGGTTGCGGCGGCGACGTCCGAGCGTGCGCGTGTTCCGGCAGCGCGCGCGCCACAGACGGTCCAGACCGTCGACTCGCTGCTCAACGCGCAATTGCCGTTGACCGAGACGTTCGATCGATCCGGCGCGATGTCGGCCAAACAACCGCAAGTGATTGCACGGTGAGGGGAAGAACCATGAACGAATATCGAACGATGCGGGGGAGGGGTGGTGTGACCGGTTTGGCGGCGGGATTGATCGTCGCGTTAGGGTCGATGGCACTTGCCGCGAGCGCGGCGGCACAGACGCAGACACAGACGCCACTGACGTCGCAGGCTGAACCGTTCGCGGTACAGGCGCAGGAGCAAGCGAAGGCGCCACCGCAGCCGGGGGTTCCGCTCAAGACAGTAGCCGTCACCCGTCATGTCACGCTGATCGGTGACGCCACGCTGTCGCTGCTTGCGTTGCAACGAAGCGGCCAGATGGCGGCACCGGCGCAGCCGATGCTCGGCGCGGAAGCGAGCGCCGCGTATGCGCGCTATCTGAAGTCCTTCAATCACCCGATTCCTGAGCATCTGGATTCGTCGGTGGGTACGGTCGGCGGCGGTGCAGGCGGTGGAGGTCAGAACTGATATGAACCGGCTGCCGACATCGCCGGGCAGGATGGCATCGCGTGGCCGTAAGGGCCAGCGCGGTGTGGCGAGCGTGTTGGCGGTGTTCTGGCTTCTGGTAGCGGTCGCGGCGCTTGCCGCTATCGATGTAGGTAACGTGTTTTATCAGCGTCGCGTATTGCAGAGCGTGGCGGACCTGGCGGCGAACGCGGGCGCACAGGTCGTCGACGATACCTGCTCGCGTGCCCCCGCCACGGCGATCGGCAGCGCGGGCGCAAATGGCTTCAGCACGTCGGTGGCAGGCAACACCATCACGACGTCATGCGGGCGCTTTGACCCGACGCTTTACGCAGCGCCTAGTTATTTTGCGGCGTCGGCTACGCCGAGTAACGCGGTGCAGGTGACGGTATCGCGGCAAGTTCCCTATTTCTTCCTGGGGGCAGGGCGCGTGGTCAGCGCGACGGGACTTGCTCAAGCGGTCAACGTGGGCGCGTTCACCATCGGCACGACGACGGCAAGCATCGACCCGACGGTCATTACCGGTCTGCTGAACGCGATGCTCGGGACCAATATCAGCTCGTTGCAGATCTCGGCGGTGGGTTACGCGGGTCTGGCGCAATCGCGTATCCAGGTGGGCGATCTTGTCGCGGCAGCGGGCGTGGGGACGGTCAGCCAATTGCTCGCGCTGAACCTCACGGCCGCGCAGATCGTGAGACTCATGCTGACCGCGTTGCAGACCACGCACGTGGCGAACGCGAATCTGTCGGTGGCACTCGATACTCTGCAGGCCGTCGTGAACGCAAATATTCCCGGTTCGCAGACCATTGCAATCGGTGCGGTGAACGGCGCAACGGGCCTGCTGCAAGTCGGATTCGCCGATACCCAGTCTGCGCTGAAAGCGACCATCAGCCCGTTCGATGCACTGTTTGTGGTTGCCGAAATCGCGCAGGCAGGCAAGTCCGCCGTGAGTCTATCGACGAACCTGAATCTTCTTGGGCTGGCGACCGCCTCGTTGCAATTGCAGGTGATCCAGCCGCCCGTGTTGGCTGTGGGCGAAGCAGGGAAGACGCCGGCGGGCGCATGGCGGACGCTCGCGCACACGGCACAGGTGCGGGCCTATCTGAGCATCAGCGTGGGTGGCGGGCTGTCGCTGCCGATCGTGTCGACGTTGTTGGGCGTCACGCCACTACTGAGCCTGCCGATCTCGCTTGAAGTCGCGCCCGGCACGGCCTGGTTGCAGTCCACCAAATGCGCCTCGACCGCGGCCGCAAGCAATAGCGTGGTCGGCGTGCAACCGGGTCTCGCCAACGTGTGTGTGGGCGATTGGCCGGTGAACATACCGGCGGCGTCAACCGCGTTCAGTTGCACACAGCCTGCAACGCTCGTCAACGTGCCAGTGCCGTTGATTCCGAGTCTATCGCTGCTGAAGATTACGACCTTGGCAGCGGTGCCTGCCGTCGTTCCCGCGGGCAGCGCATCGACGCTCACTTTCGACGGCATCGCGGGTAACGCGGACGACTACCAGAGCGTGAACTCGAACGCAGCGGGCCATGTGCTGAGTAACGCGCTTGCCGGGCTCGCCGCATCGATCTCGCAACCTAACGGTTTGACGGCATCTGTATTGGGTTTAGGGCTGTTGCTGCCACTTCAGACAGTCGTGGCCTGGGTGGTGAGTACGCTCGTGAGCGTACTCACACCGCTACTCAACGCGCTCGACCTGATCCTCGTGCCGGTGCTGCAACTCCTCGGCGCACAGATCGGCGTGAGCACGGTTCACGATATATCGCTGACGTGCGGCCAGTCGCAGCTTCAGTATTGAATGGATGACTGAACCCGCGACCCGCCGGCGCCGTTAACACGGTAACGAACGCAAGCCATGAGACTCGAGCAATGAGACCAACGACAAAAATCGACGACCTCGATATTTACGTGTGGGAAGGCAAGGCGGATATCGTCGAGCAGGTGGTGCGCTGCATGTCGAGTTTTGAAGTCGACGTGATCCGCGCCGACGGCATGTCGATTGCCGCCGGGCAGGACTCCCAGCGCCAGGCGATCGCCATTGTGAGCGTGAGCGTGATCGACACGGGCGCGTTCGCATTGCGTGATTGGGAAGCGCATCGCGGCATGCCGGTCATCTGGGTGGGCGCGGCGCCGCGTGAGCGCGACACAACCGTTTTCCCCACCGACTACTCGCATATCCTGCCACTCGATTTCACCGGTGCGGAATTGCGCCGGATGGTGGCCAAGCTCGCGCAACAACTACGCGCGCACGGCGAACAGGTCGAGGAATCGAGCGCACTGATCGCAAATGCCGAGTGCATGCAGGCGTTGCTGCGCGAAGTGACGACCTTCGCCGATTGCGACACCAGCGTGCTCGTGCACGGCGAAACCGGCGTAGGCAAGGAGCGCATTGCGCAGATGCTGCACGAGCATCACAAGCGGTATTCCGAAGGGCCGTTCGTGCCTGTCAATTGCGGCGCGATTCCCGATGGCCTGTTCGAATCGCTGTTCTTCGGTCACGCGAAAGGCTCGTTCACCGGTGCGGTGATCGCGCACAAAGGCTACTTCGAACAAGCCGACGGCGGCACGCTGTTTCTCGATGAAATCGGCGATATGCCGCTCTATCAGCAGGTCAAATTGTTGCGCGTGCTGGAAGACAGTGCGGTCACGCGGATCGGTTCGGCTACGCCGGTCAAGGTGGATTTCAGGCTGGTCGCCGCGACCAACAAGAGCCTGCCGCAACTCGTGAAGAACGGCGACTTTCGCGCGGATCTTTACTATCGGCTGGCCGTGATCGAGTTGAAGATTCCGTCGCTGGAGGAACGGGGCGCGCTCGACAAGATTGCGTTGTTCAAGTCGTTCATCGCGCAGGTGGTGGGGCAGGAGAAGCTTGCGAGCTTGCCCGAGTTGCCGTACTGGCTAGCCGATGCCGTCGCCGATAGCTATTTCCCCGGCAACGTGCGTGAGTTGCGCAATCTGGCGGAGCGCATAGGCGTGACAGTGCGACAAGTGGGATCGTGGGATACCGCGCGGCTGCAGCGCTTGCTTACGCTCGCCCGCACCTCGCAGCCGGTGCCGCCGGAACTGAGCGCGGAAGTGCTCGTCGATCGCAGCAAGTGGGACATGAACGAGCGCAACCGCGTACTGGCTGCGCTCGAGGCGAACGGCTGGCGGCGTCAGGATACGGCGAGTCATCTGGGTATCAGCCGCAAGGTGTTGTGGGAGAAGATGCGCAAGTTCCAGATCTTCGATGAAGAACCTGAAACGCGTGTAGCGGATTAGAACGTTGCGCATGGACCGCGGCAAGGCCAACGCTTTTGCCGCGGGAGTTCCCTCGCTTACGCCAGCGCCAGCGCCTGCGTCAGCGCAGCGAACGTGCGTTCGTCGGTGCGTTCGAAATGCAGCGGCGTCACCGACACCCGGCCTGACGCCACCACCGCCGTCTCGCTGTCGGCCGCGTTCTCCCGCGGACCACGCTGGAAACTCAGCCAGTGATATTGCAGGCCACGCGGATCGGTTTGCGGCAGGACGTCGATACCTTCCACCAGTCCTACGCCTTGACGCGTCGGTGTCAGCGGGCCTGCCAAAGCGGCGTCGATATCGGGGAAATTCACGTTGAGGCAGGTCGGCGCGTCGTGCGCGATGGCGAGGAGCGAGCGGATCACATTGGGCGCGAGTGCGCGCGCGGTGTCCCAGCGCACGTTGTCGCGGTCACTGAAGGTCTGGCTCAATGCAATGGATGGCAAACCGAGCAACAAGCCGGTCATGGCTGCACCGACGGTGCCGGAAAACATGGTCTCCACGCCGAGGTTGCCGCCGCGGTTGATCCCTGAGAGCACGAGCGTGGGCGGTGCGTCTTTCATCAGATGGCGCACGGCCATGACCACGCAGTCGCCGGGTGTGCCGAGCACGCCGAAGCGGTACTTGCTGTGCTGGCTTACGCGTAATGGCGAATGCAAACTGATGGAATGCGAGGTGCCGCTCTGGTCATGCTCGGGGGCGACGACCCACACTTCGTCCGCGAGTTCGGCGGCGACGGCTGCGAGTACGGCGAGGCCGGGTGCGTCAATGCCGTCGTCGTTGGTTAGCAGGACGCGCGCAAGTCTGGGCCGGGATGCGGGCATTGCAGAGGGCATTGCAAATCTCCTTTCGATTGGGGGAAACATCAGCCAATCGATTATTCCAGAGATTGTCGTGCGGGGTAACGCGGTAAATCGGCGATGTCGCGAACCGCGTTCGCGATCTGCGTGGCGATATCTACTCCGGGGTTTACTTAATGCCTAGCCCGCGCAGCACCGCATTACCGTCTTCGGTCAGCCGGAACTTGGCCTCACCCGGCGTGGGCGACACCATCTCGACGTAGCCGTATTCGCTCAGCGAGGCAACGTCCGGGGTAGCGGCCATCACGTCGATCGGCGCGTGCAGCAGCAACAGCAGCGTCGCGATTTCGTGGTGGCTCAGTAATCGTTTGATGGCCCGCACAGGAGCCGATGCGTTGCGGAGGTTCATGACGAACTCCTTTCGTTAAAACTTAGTCTGGATGTCGTGTAGCGGTTCGACCGCACCACGCGGCAGCGCATGAAGTGTCGATGAAGTTGGGGCAGGGTACCGATCAAGTCTTAGGCGAAACTTAAAACGCTCTGAAAGCCACGCATGAACCCGCCCTGAAAACATTCCGGCATTTGCCTAGAAACTGTAAGCAGGGTTCTTCGGGTTGAACGCGGCGTCGTCAAATGTTTTCGGGGCGATGTTCTGGAACACGATGCTTTCGAAAATCTTGCCGGCGTTGTCGAAGGATTCCGCCGTCCGGAAATAGGGCCGCCTCAGGTCCAGGCCCAGTATTTCTTTCTTGGCGTAGAAATCGGGCTGTCCAGGGGTTTCGTAAGTGAAGGCGACCACGCGCGCACCATCGATGGTTTTCACCTCGATGGCGTTGGCGCGCGTGACCCCGGCTTCGGCGAATTTCTTGCCTTCGGCCAGGAATTGCTGCGTGATGAATTCGGTACCGAGATCGCGCACTGAATGCCGCGATTGCGAGCGCGCGAGCGAACCGTCGAGTGACGTCCACATCGCCATGACATTCAGAAATCCGCCCAGATGTCCGTACATTTCGTCGGGACGCTCGGTCTCGTCGTAGAGAACTTCCTGGCCCGCGTGTGCACCGTCGGGCAACCATTTTGCATAGACCCGCAGCGGGTTGCGCGTCACGCGCACCAGCATGTGGTCGGCCCGATCCGGCCATCTGTCGTGGATGCGCTCACGCCGCAGCATAGTGAACTCGTACGACGGATAACCGTTGGGACCATTTTTCAAATAGCGCGGCAGCGCGAGCGGATCAAGCGATTTGAACAGCGACACGAGCGCGGCGTCGCTCATGTCGGCAAGCATGCCGCTCAGCGCGGCGTGGCTCAGCCAGCGGACCTGGGCATCGAGCGGGAGTGTGCCGACCTGCTCCGCGGGCGTCTTCGGCGGCGCGCTCGTTGCGCTGACGGAGAGCGCCGGACCTGCTGCTGACGTAGCGGCGGACGTGGGCAGCGCCACCGTGTCGGTGCTGACTGCTTCTTGTGCGCGCAAGGTGGCGGGCACGGCGATGGCTACCAGTGCAACAACGCCCAGCAGGTTCCTGACGCACGCAACTACGCGGATCCGCTTGTGGTTTTGGCGGCGCTGTCGTGCTCGATGCATGAAGTTCTCCGTGATCCGTTGGTTCTGCTTTGGCTGCTTTCGCGTCGCGCAGTTCACGGCCGAAATCTTTCCTTGTCTTAGAACGGATCACGGAGACCGGAAATTCCGGGGTGGGGCACTTTATCTTCAGGCGCGAATTGTCGACAAGACCTGCTCGGCTCGCGGGCCGCCGTCAGCGCTCGAGGATCGCCACGACGCCCTGTCCGCCCGCCGCGCAGATGGAGATCAGGCCGCGGCGCGTGCGGGTATCGCCGGGCGCCGGGGCGGGCTCTTGTGCGAGCATCTTGGCCAGCGTTCCCACGATCCGGCCGCCGGTCGCGGCGAACGGGTGCCCCGTAGCCAGCGACCCGCCGTTGATGTTCATGCGGGCTCGCTCGATTGACCCGAATGGGCTGTCCAGCCCGAGTTGCGTGCGGCAGTATTCCTCGTCTTCCCAGGCCGCGAGCGTGCACAGCACTTGCGCCGCGAATGCTTCGTGGATCTCGTAGAAATCGAAGTCCGGCAGGGCCAGTCCGGCGCGTTCGAGCAAACGCGGCACGGCGTAAGCGGGCGCCATCAGGAGGCCTTCTTTCTTGTCGAAGAAATCGACGGCCGCGCTCGCCGAGAGCGTGAGATAAGCGAGCACGGGCAGGTTGCGCGCGGCCGCCCATTCCTCCGATGCCAGCAAGACCGCCGAGGCCCCATCGGTGAGCGGCGTGGAATTGCCGGCCGTGAGCGTGCCGGCGTCGCGGTCGAAGACCGGTTTCAGCGCGGCGAGCCGCTCGGACGTGAGGTCCGGGCGCAGGATGTTGTCGCGTGAAAGACCTTTGTACGGCGTCATCAGGTCGTTGAAGAAACCGCGCTCATACGCGGCCGCCAGCTTGCGATGACTGTCGAGCGCAAGCTCGTCCTGCGCCTCGCGCGATATCTTCCAGCGCTTGGCCATCAGCTCGCAGTGTTCACCCATCGAAAGGCCGGTGCGGGGTTCGCTGTTACGCGGCAGCATGGGTTTGACCAACATGTCGGGCCGCAGCTTTACGAGCGCGCTCAAACGCTGCGCCGTGGATTTGCCGCGGTTCGCTTCGAGCAGGATCTTGCGCATCCGTTCGTTCACGCCGACAGGCGCGTCGGACGTCGTGTCCACGCCGCCTGCAATGCCCGCATCGATCTGTCCGAGTGCGATCTTGTTCGCGACCAGGATCGCGGTTTCAAGGCCTGTCCCGCACGCCTGGCTGACATCGTAGGCGGGCGTTTCCCGGGCGAGGGTCGTGGACAGCAACGCCTCGCGCGTGAGATTGAAGTCGCGTGAATGCTTGATCACCGCGCCCGCCGCGACTTCACCGAGACGCAGGCCATGCAGGTCATATCGATCGATCAGGCCCTGCAGCGTGAACGTCAGCATGTCCTGATTCGATGCCGTCGAATACGCCGTGTTGGAGCGCGCAAACGGAATCCGGTTACTGCCGAGGATCGCCACGCGACGCACGGCGGGAAGGGCGCTCACAGTCATGATGAGGTCTCGTCGAGGGATACGGCGGGCGCTTTGAGGCCGAGTTTGTCCAAGGCCTGAATCATGGGAATTCCCACTCGAATCGGCCGCGCAGATGCTGCCTTTCACCGGCGAGATCACGCACTTCGAAGTCGCGTGCCGTTGCCGATGAAGCCGCGGTCCACAGCGTGGTTTCGGCGGGCAGGAAAATGGGCGACTTGAAGTCACCGTGCACATGAGCGGCGCCGAGTTGCTTCGACGGTTGCAACGCCGCGAGCGTGCGTGCGAGCGTCCACATGCCGTGCGCGATCGCGCGCGGAAAACCGAACGCTTTCGCCGACAGTGCATGCAGGTGGATAGGGTTGAAGTCGCCGGATGCTTTTGCATAGTCGCGGCCGAGTTGCGCGGGAAGCTGCCAGCGTGCTTCGCGAAGCAGCACGGGCGGCGGGGTATCGGTGGCGGCAAGGGAAGCACCACTGCGGCTTGCGACACCGCGCTTCAGATACACACTGTCCGCGTCCCAGACCGCTTCGCCGCCGCGATAGATGCGCGTATGCAGCGTGAACGCCTGGCCTTTGTCGTGAGCCACGAGCGGACCGCTTTCCACCTCGATCCGCAGCGCCTGTCCTGCGTGCAGCGTGCGCCGCAAGTGCACGCTGTTCGACACATGCACGAGGCCGATGGCAGGCCACGGAAACGCGGGATCGGTGAGTAGCATCAGATGCAGGGGAAACGCCATCACGTGGGGAAACGTGACCGGCACGCCGTGCTCTGGGATAAAACCGCACACGCGCGCATAGCGGCCGATCTGTTCGGGATCGAGCGCGACGCTCGGGCGCACGAGGCGCAGCGGCGGTAATTCTGTGGCAACGCCCGCGCGCTTGAAAATGCCCTGCAGCGCACGGCCGTAGAGTTTTGCCCGGGGCGGCAAGGTTTCCAGGATCACCGTGCGCATGCGTGGCGAGCCTGAGGGAAGCAGCATGCTCATGGTCATGCTCCGATCAGGCTTTGTCCGCACACGCGCACCACGTTACCGGTGATACCGGCGCACGCCGGGCTGGCGAGCCACGCGATAGTCTCGGCCACATCCACGGGGTGGCCCCCCTGGCTCATCGAATTCATGCGTCGTCCGGCTTCGCGAAGCCCGAGCGGAATCCGCGCGGTCATCTGTGTTTCGATGAACCCCGGTGCGACCGCGTTAATCGTGATGCCGCGAGCGCGCAGTGGTTTCGCCATGCTCTGCACGCGGCCGATCACGCCGGCCTTCGACGTCGCGTAGTTGGTTTGGCCGAGGTTGCCCGCAATGCCGCTGATCGACGATACCCCGACGATCCGGCCGCCCTCATGCAGCACGTCCCGATCGAGCAGCAAGTCGTCGATACGTTCCTGCGCCGAGAGGTTCACGTCGATCACGCTGTCCCACGCGGCTTCGGTCATCTTCGCGATGGTCTTGTCGCGCGTAATGCCGGCGTTGTGCACGACGATATCGATACCGCCCATTGCCAGCAGCGCGGCCGCGATGGTCGCGGGCGCTTCAGGGGCGGCGATGTCCGCGACGAGCGCCGTGTGCGCCCCTTGCGACGGCCACGCGTCTTCAAGCGCGAGCATGGTCTGGTCGAGCGCGTCCTGCGCTTGAGAGACATCGAGCCCGATCACATGTGCGCCGCGTTCGGCCAGCACTTGCGCAATCGCCGCGCCGATACCCTG
>NZ_AEJF01000251.1 GCF_001028175.1 Caballeronia mineralivorans PML1(12) | reverse complement strand
CCGCGCCCGTCACGAGCGCGCGTTTGCCCGCGAGCGGCTGGTTCCAGTCGGCGGGCGGCGAGGCGGGCGTGGCATCGATACGCACCACTTGCCCCGATACATAAGCCGAGCGCGGCGAGAGCAGGAAGCGCAACGTGCCTTCAATATCGCCGCCTGGTTCCACCTGAACCAGGTTCGAAGAAATGCCGCCGTGGGCTTCCTTGCCGAGCGAACGCGTCAAACCTTCCAGCGCCCGTTGCGCGGTCCAGGCACGCGGCGAAGTGCAAGATTCAGGCGGCAGTCCAAGCACGACGATACGGCCGCTCTTTGCCACTGACCGGATTGCGTCGTGGAAGAAGCCGTGGAGCGCATGCAATTGCGTGCTGTCGTTAATACCCGTTGCATCGAAGATCAGTGCCTGCATGCGGTCGTTCGGCGCCGCGCCCGGCGCGCGTGGTTCGAAGCGGCCGCTCATCGCGCCATGTCTCGCTGCGACCGACAGCCAGCCGAGCGCGCTTTCATGCGCAACGCCGGTCATGCCGAGGGAAGTCAGCAGCGTGATCAGCGGGTCGAACAGCGTGGGCGATGGCCCGGCGCCGATTGCCGTTATACCGCCGAATTCCGCACGGCCCGGCGCACGCCGCCGCAAAACTTCGGGCTGCGGCAAGCCGATGGAGCGCGCGACGCTCGCGCCGAAGGGTGAATTGACGAAGTCGAGATAGCGATCTTTCATGCCAGCCTGTTATGCCTGCCTGAGAAGCGGTTTAGCGCTTGTGTGAAGGATCATGCGTGGATTTCTTCCGGCTCGTTCGCCAGCGCTTGCTGGCGTTTCTTCAGCGCATCGAGCATACCGAAATCCGGGCCGAAGTCGTCGACCTTGACGACTTCGGCGCCGTAACGCGCGTAGTCAGAGAGTACCTGACGTTCGCTTGCATCGATCAAACCTCGGGTCTCGCAGGCCGCCGCCCACGCGTCGAGTTCGGGCAGGTTTTGCGGCATCGGCGGGATCTGTCCGGCTTTGACCGCGTCCCGCAGCTTGTGCTCGATCTCCGTGTAACGTGGATTGAGCGCGAACATCAGCTCGCCGTAACCGATCGGATCGATATGGGCGGGCGGCGCGTACGAGTCCGCAATCAGGCGTTCGCGGGCGTCACCGGGCGTAGTCATCAACTCGGCGATAGCGCTCCCCAGCCGGTCCCCCGGCACGCGGTGCGGCATGCCGAACGGAAAAGCGAGCGCACGCACGAGGCTTGCGGCGAGCGGTTTCGGATAGTTGGAGAGCACGCCTTCGAAGGCCGTTTGCGCCTGATACAGCGCGTCTTCGACACCCCAGCGCACGAGCGGCAGATCCGCGTCCGGGCGGCCATCATCTTCGAAACGCTTTAGCGTGGCCGAGATCAGATAAAGCTGCGAGAGGATATCGCCGAGTCGTGCCGAGAGACGTTCGCGCCGCTTCAACTCGCCGCCGAGCACGAACATGGATACGTCCGCGAGCAGTGCAAATGCTGTGGCAAGACGAGTCGCCGCACGGTAGTAAGGCACGAGACGCGTGTCGGCACGCGCAGGTTTTGGAATCAGCACGCTGCCGCCCAAGGCAAAAACGAAGCAACGCACCGCATTCGATGCCGTGAAACTTGCGTGAGCGAAGAATGCGCTGTCGAAATCGCGCAGCCCTTGGGTCCGGTCGACATTGCGTGTTGCTGTCATCTCTTTGAGCACATAGGGGTGACAACGGATCGCGCCCTGGCCGAAGATGATCAGGCTGCGCGTGAGGATATTCGCGCCTTCCACCGTGATCGAGATCGGCACCTGTTGATAGGCGCGCGCCAGGAAATTCGATGGTCCCATGCAGATGCCTTTGCCCGCGATCACGTCCATGCCGTCGTTGATTACTTTGCGTGCGCGTTCGGTGATGTGATATTTCGCGATCGCAGAAATTACCGACGGTTTCTCGCCAAGATCGACGCCTTGGGCGGACAACCGCCGCGCCGCGTCCATCACATACAAGTTGCCGCCCATGCGGCCGAGCGCTTCCTGCACACCTTCGAACTTGCCGATCGCGGTGCGAAACTGCCTGCGCACCGCCGAATATGCGCCGGTGCCGCGCACGGCCAGCTTCGCCATGCCCACGTTCGACGATGGCAGCGAGATCGCGCGTCCCGCAGCAAGACATTCCATCAGCATGCGCCAGCCGTTGCCAACTTGTTCGCGTCCGCCAATCACCCAGTCGAGTGGAATAAACACATCGTGGCCCCAGTTCGGGCCGTTCTGGAAGACCGCATTCAAGGGCCAGTGGCGGCGGCCGATATTCACGCCCGGATGCGTGGTCGGGATGAGCGCACAGGTGATGCCGGCTTCATCGGCCGGGCCGAGCAGATGGTCGGGGTCGAGCGCGCGGAACGCGAGGCCGAGCACGGTCGCGATCGGTCCGAGCGTGATGTAGCGCTTCTCCCATGTCACACGAAAGCCAAGCGTCTCACGCCCTTCATGCGCGGCCTTGCAGACGATGCCCACGTCGGGAATCGCAGCCGCATCCGATCCGGCGTAGGGACTGGTCAGTGCGAAGCAGGGTATTTCATCGCCACGCGCGAGACGCGGCAGATAGTGATTTTTCTGCGCTTCGGTGCCGTAGTGCATCAGCAATTCGGCGGGGCCGAGCGAGTTGGGCACCATCACGGAAACCGCTGCGGCAGAGCAGCGGGTCGCGAGTTTCATGATGACTTGCGAATGCGCGTAGGCGCAGAATTGTTTGCCGCCGTACTGCTTCGGAATGATCATGCCGAGAAAACCCTTCGACTTGATGAAGTCCCACGTTTGCGGCGACAAGTCTTGCCAGACCGCCGTTGTTTCCCAGTCGTTGGCGAGATCGCAGAGCTGGGTGCATTCAGTGTCGATGAACGCGCGCTCCTCGTCCGTCAACGTGGGTGCGCCGAGCTCGAGCAGCGTGTCCCACTTCGGGCGTCCGGAGAATAGCGCTGCATCCCACCAGACCGTGCCCGCTTCGATTGCATCGCGCTCGGTCGGCGACATCTCGGGCAGGATCTTGCGGAACACATCGAAGATGCGTTTGGTGAGCACCACGCGGCGCAGCGGCTTGATAGCGAGCACGAGCGCGGGCAGCACGAAGGCGATAGCAAAGAGCGCCGTTGAGACCGGGCCGGTCATGCCTGCGTACCAGCCGATAGCCACCCAGATGACTGCCCATGCAAGCCACGCGATAGCGGGCGCTTGTACGTAAAGCAAACCGCCGCTCACGATGAACAATGCAATCACGAAGCTGGCTGTCATGACGACCTCTCCTGATGTTGTTCGATATTTTGCGGCGAGAACGGTTGGGAGGCGGTGTGCATCGGCAGCTTGTTCGTCAGCACATTACATCACATACCCGGCGCGGTCGTTTTCAACTTAGGCGGTGGCATGTTGCGATGCGACATCGCATGTCGGAGGATCTTCGTTTGAAGCGTTCGCCATTACCGTTGCTGCGCCGTTCGATGCCACCGGTTCGCGTTCGGCGAACATGGATGCGAACGGACATGTTCCGTTCGCGGGAGGCAGCGGCGCTTTGAGCGCGGCCACCATGACAAGCGCGAGGCGGCCGATTAATTGTGGATCTTCAAGACGCTGGCCTTGCGTGAAGTCGTCGATCAGGCTGTTGGTATCGGCACCGGCGAGGATGCCCGAGAGCGAGCCGATGCAGAAGTGCAGCCGCCAGCCGAGTTCTTCGCGGGGCAGGTGCGGGAGGACGGTTTGAAACGCGCGAAAGAAGCGCTCGGCCACGTCGGCATACATGCCGCGCAAGAAGTTGCGGATGAAAGGTGACGAATCGGTATAGGCGCGGCCCAGGAGGCGCAGCAGCGCGGGGCCGCTTTTTTCGGGGCAGCGGGACTGCTGGAGCGCGGGGATGAACATGGCCCCGAGGATGTGCTCGCACGTGAGTTGCTGACCAAGCGACAACTGGAAGCGTTCAAGAAGCGCCAGGCGGTTCTGGTTGAGGCCGTCGAGGCGGCGGGTGAGCATGGCGTGGATCAGCGCGTCCTTGCTGCCGAAGTGATAGTTCACGGCGGCCAGGTTGGCACCGGCGCGGGCGGTGATGAGCCGCATCGACATGGCTTCGTAGCCGGCGTCGATGAACAGCGCCTCGGCGGCGTCCAGGAGGCGGATCTTGGTATCGCCGGGTGTGGCGGTGGAACGGGTAGGCACTGGCGTCTCCGGGACTGTCGTGGCGGTCCGAGTTGTCGATTGAAGCCTCTGATTAAAACGGGCGTTCTAATCACAATAAAAACCTTTGGCGAGATCGACAAGCCATTTTGTGGAGCGTGCTCTCTAAAAAGAGAACGATCGTGCGGCGAAGGTGGGAACTAATACCCGGTTGAGGGGCATTCAATCAAAAAGGGGCGCCAGCGCGCCCCCATTGGATAAAAATGTTTAGGCCGGATCTTGAACCCCGACATGCTGGGCCGACTCGGTCATATCAATGCCACGTCGCTCGCGGCTAAAGAAAATAAGCGCCGCGATAACCACAGCGACCGTGCCGCCGACCAACGCCATGGCGAGCCCGTAGTTATCGCCATTCTTGACAGCGATAGACGCCTGCATGGTGGCGTTGACCGAAGCCAGCAGATTGCCTAATTGATAAATGAGTCCGGGAAACGTGGCGCGAATTTCATCGGGGGAAATCTCATTCAGGTGAACCGGAATAACGCCCCAGGCCCCCTGAACGGATATCTGCATCAGGAACGCACCGGCAGCCAACGCAACCGCGCCACTGGAGAAAGCCCAGAGCGGCAATACCGGCAACGCAATCAAAGCCGCAATAAAAATGGCCCACCGGCGCCCGATTCTTTCTGACATCGTCCCAAAGAACAGCCCGCCGCAGATCGCCCCGATATTCAGGACAATGGTAATGAGTGAAACCGTATGCGGATCGAAGTGATGCTGTTCGCGCAGGAAGGTCGGATAAAGATCCTGGGTTCCGTGCGAGAAGAAGTTAAACGCGGTCATCAAGACGATTGAATAGATGGAGAGTTGCCAGTTTTGCTTGAGCGTCTTGAGCAATCCGGGCCGTGGCCGCTTCTCCATGGCTTTCCATGCCGGCGATTCCGGCACGTGGGCACGCACATATAAAACCAGCAGCGCCGGCGCCACGCCGATAAAAAACATCCCGCGCCAGCCAACGTATTGATACGCGACGCCGAACACGATGGACGCCAGCAGATAACCGCTCGGATAACCCGCTTGCAAAAGACCCGAAACAAAGCCGCGCGCTTTGGTCGGCACGGTTTCCATCGTGAGGGCGGAACCCACACCCCATTCACCGCCCATCGCGATACCGAACAGCGAGCGCAACACGAGCAGCGTAAAGAGATTCGGTGAAAAGCCGGACAGCATTTCAAGCAGAGAATAAATGGCGATATTGATCATCAGTGTCGGGCGCCGGCCGTACTTGTCGGCGAGACGGCCGAAGATCAGCGCGCCGATAGGACGCATCGCGAGTGTCAGGGTAATCGCAAGAGCGACCTCCGGAATCTTCGTATTAAATTCCGCGGCGATATCTTTCAATACGAAAACCATTAGAAAGAAATCGAAGGCATCGAGTGTCCAGCCTAAATAGGCCGCAATCGTCACGTTTCTTTGTTCTCGCGTCCAGCTCATTACCGTAATCCCCCATTCGCGTAATTGATTAACTATGACGACGTGGCCGCGGCCTTCGCTGCGCCGCGCCGCATAAGGCGCCCGGCTTGTGTCGGCAGGTGGGAGTGTACGCCGCTGTTTAATGGGATGCTCGGAACGATCGGTCAAACTGGTATTAACCCCGGTATGCCTCGACCTTGGGCATGCAATTCGTCAATCAGATCGCTTTCGTTTTGTCTGATTTATTAAAGAAAATGAAAGTTAATTGAATTATTTTTGTATTAAAAAGATGTAAAGACAAACGCTCTTTCGGGTGGTGCGCACCCATGTGAACGCGCATTTGATGCGCTGCGGCGTAGATGCCATTCGATACGGCTTTCACGCCAATGGCGTTTCGCTAAACCCTAGCTCCACTCCGTATCGGCATTCTCGTCGGGTTCGTGCAAGGTCATTCCCGCTGAGGGCAACGGCAACGCGGTTTTATACCGCACCTGCTTGAGCGCGAAACTTGAACGGATGTTCGAGATACCCGGAATCTTCGTAAGCCGTTCGATGATGAAGCGTTGCAGCGCCTGAATGTCCGGCATCATGACGCGCAGCAGATAATCGGCGTCGCCCGTCATCAGGTAGCACTCCATCACCTCGGGGCGCTCGCCGATCGCCTCTTCGAAACGCCGCAGCGCGTCTTCATCCTGTTTCGTCAGACTGACCTGAATGAACACGTTGATCCGTAGCCCAAGCGGTTCCGGGTTCAGCAACGTGACCTGCTGTTTAAAAAGCCCTAGCTTTTCGAGGGCTCGCACGCGGTTAAAACAAGGTGTCTGTGACAGATTCACCGCCCGTGCCAGTTCCGAATTCGTGATGCGCGCATTCTGCTGCAGTTGGTTCAGGATGCCGATGTCGATACGGTCCAGGCGTTTAGGCGATGTCGTCATAGCTCGAATATTCTGGAAAGGTGGGCATACGCGGAATAAATACACTATCGCGGCGGCTATGTAAAAGCAAATCAGAGGCACATTCTGCGACGGGATAGTTAAGCTGTATTGATAAGCAGCGACATTCCCCCATTCGACGCGGAGCCGTGCCATGACCGATTTATCCAGCGGAAGCGAACAGATTCTGTCGATCTCTCGAGGGCGCGAAGACAGCGATCCCGAGGAAACCGCCGAATGGCTGGAGGCGCTCGATGCGGTCACGGAGCACGTCGGCCGCGACCGCGCGCAATACCTTTATGACCGCCTCGCCGAGCATGCGTTGTCACTCGGTATCGAATCGTCGAGGGCGCGCGTCACGCCCTACATCAACACGATTGCGGTAGCAGAGCAGCCGCGTTATCCGGGCAATCTGGAGATCGAGGAAAAGCTCGCTGCTGCATTGCGCTGGAATGCGCTCGCGATGGTCGTGCGCGCCAACAAGGCTTACGGCGAACTCGGCGGCCACATTGCGAGCTATGCGTCCGCCGCCGATCTCTTCGAAGTGGGTTTCAATCATTTCTTCCGCGCCGCAGCGCCGGACGCCGGGGAAGGGACGGGCGGCGACCTCGTGTATTTCCAGCCGCATTCATCGCCGGGTGTGTATGCGCGTGCGTTCCTTGAAGGATTCCTTAGCGAAGAACATTTGCAGCACTACCGCCAGGAGATTGCCGGTCTGGGGCTGTGTTCGTATCCGCATCCGTGGCTCATGCCGGATTTCTGGCAGTTCCCGACAGGCTCGATGGGCATTGGTCCGATCAACTCGATCTACCAGGCGCGCTTCATGCGCTACTTGCAAAACCGTGGCCTCGCGAAGACGCAGGACCGCAAGGTGTGGGGCTTCTTTGGCGATGGCGAGATGGACGAGCCGGAATCGATCGGCGCGTTGTCGCTTGCCGCGCGCGAGCAGCTCGACAATCTTGTGTTCGTGATCAACTGCAACCTGCAGCGGCTCGATGGTCCGGTGCGCAGCAACGGTCGCATCATCGACGAGCTCGAAGCGCAGTTCATCGGCGCGGGCTGGAACGTGATCAAGGTCTTGTGGGGTTCGGACTGGGACGCGCTGTTCGCGCGCGACCAGACCAACGCGTTGCTGCGTGCGTTTGCGCATACCGTCGACGGCCAGTTCCAGACCTTCTCGGCCAACGATGGCGCTTATAACCGCGAGCGTTTCTTCGGCCAGAATCCCGAACTCGCCGCCTTGGCTTCACATCTGAGCGACGAGGACATCGACGGCTTGCGTCGCGGCGGTCACGATGTGCGCAAGCTCCACGCGGCTTATGCGAAGGCGCTGGGTCATCGAGGCCAGCCGACGGTGATTCTCGCCAAGACGATGAAGGGCTTCGGCATGGGGACGTCGGGTCAGGGCAGGATGACGACGCACCAGCAAAAGAAGCTTGGCTTCGACGACCTGAAGGCGTTTCGCGATCGCTTCCGCTTGCCGCTGTCGGACGCCGATGTCGAGGCCGTGAAGTTCTATAAACCGGCGGAAGACAGCCCGGAAATGCAGTATCTTCACGCACGACGCGCAGGCCTTGGAGGCTATCTGCCCAGAAGGCGGAGGGTGGCATCGAAGGGGCTGATCGCCCCTCCGATGACAAGCTGGGGCCAGTTCGCGCTCGACGCTGCGGCTAAGGAAATGTCGACTACCATGGCGATCGTGCGCATGTTCGGCAGCCTCATGAAAGACGCACAGCTTGGTCCTCGCATCGTGCCGGTAGTGGCCGACGAGGCGCGCACCTTCGGCATGGCGAACATGTTCCGGCAGGTCGGTATCTATTCGCCGCTCGGGCAGTTGTATGAACCGGAGGATCTGGGTTCCATGCTGTATTACCGCGAGGACACCAAGGGGCAGATTCTCGAAGAGGGCATTTCGGAAGCGGGCGCGATGTCGTCATGGATCGCTGCGGCGACGTCGTACAGCGTGCACGATCTGCCCATGCTGCCGTTCTACATCTATTACTCGATGTTCGGCTTCCAGCGTATCGGCGACATCATCTGGGCGGCGGCGGACCAGCGTGCACGAGGCTTTTTGATCGGTGCGACCGCGGGCAAGACGACGCTCGGCGGCGAAGGGCTGCAGCATCAGGACGGCAGCAGCCATCTCGTGGCATCGACGATACCGAACTGCCGCGCCTATGATCCCGCGTTCGCGTACGAAGTCGCAGCCATTGTGGACGAGGGCATGCGCGAGATGGTCGAGCGCCAGCATGACGTGTTCTATTACATCACGGTGATGAACGAGAACTACGCGCAGCCATCGGTGCCTGGCGGTGATCTCGATACGCTGCGTGAAGGCATTCTCAGAGGCATGTACCCACTTTCGACGAAGCCGGACGAAGCCGCGCAAGTACAACTGATCGGCGCGGGTGCGATTCTCGGTGAGGTCATCGCGGCGCAGCGAATGCTGCGCGAGGACTGGGGCATTGAAGCTGCGGTGTGGAGCGTGACGAGCTTCACTGAGTTGCAGCGCGACGGCATGGGCGCCGAGCGGCTTGCGAGGCTCGGCGAGCCGAGCCCTGCGCCGTACGTGAGCGCGATGCTGGGTGCGTCCCGCGGTCCCGTGATCGCGGCAACCGACTATGTGCGTGCTGTGCCCGAACTGATCCGAGCTTATGTGCCGCGCCGTTACGTGACGCTCGGCACTGATGGTTTCGGCCGCAGCGATACGCGTCAGGCGCTGCGTGAGTTCTTCGAAGTGGATCGCGCATCGATTGTGATGGCGGCGCTCAAGGCGCTGGCTGACGAAGGTGAGATTGACATGTCGATTGTGCGGAAGGCGTCGCAGCAGTATGGCAAGGCGGGGTCGGCGTCGGGCGCGCCCTGGCAGCGGTAGGCGGGCGCATTGGCTAGACGTCGGCTTCGGCGTCGGCTTCGGTGTCGGTGGGCACTTTTTTCACCCGGGTTTCGCCGGGCTCCAGACTATGGCCGTCGCGAGTGCGAAATTCCAGTGGCCCCACTGCTTTGCCGCTGGCGCGTTTGACCAGCACCGAGTGACGTTCGCCGCGCTTGAAGAGGTGACGCTCTCCCCACTGTCTCAATCCGATCACCACGGCAAACAGGCCTTCTCCCTTGGGCGTGAGGATGTACTCCTGATACGACGTGCCGTCGGAAGCAGGCGCGATAGCCAGGATGCCTTCCTCCACCAGTGTCTTGAGGCGATCCGCAAGGATATTGCGGGCCACGCCCAGGCTGCGCTGGAACTCACCAAAGCGGCACACGCCATCGAACGCGTCCCGGATGATAAGAAGGGCCCAGCGGTCACCGACGATATCCAGAGACCGCGCCACCGGGCACGAGTCGCCTTTCATACTTTTGCGCTTGGCCATGTTTTCTCCTGATGTGCCGAGACGCGGCGACACCGGCCGGTTCTCCAATGTTCACGTAGTTGCATTTTAAAACTGGTCAATCTACACTTCAACTGGTTTTTATTTGAAACTGGTTTCGTAGAGGAACTGAAAATGCAGCTTCGTGAAGAAGGCGTTACATCCACTGAAGGCGTTACATCCACTGTGGCTGGTGAAGTCTTGCGGGGGCACGCGGGCGCGTCGCCGGAAAATGGGAAGCTTGCGGCCATGCCTCGGGCGCTCGTGATGCTATTTGCCTGTGCATGTGGTCTCAGTGTCGCCAATGTTTATTACGCACAGCCCTTGCTTGATGCGCTTGGTGTCGATTTCGGGATCGGGCGTGGCGCTGTCGGAGGCATCATTACCGCGACGCAGGCGGGGTGCGCGTTCGCATTAGTGTTCCTTGTGCCGTTGGGCGATCGGCTTGATCGGCGCCGTCTTATGCTTGGTCAGGCGATTGCCTTGTGTGCGGCGCTGGCTGTGGTCACCACCGCGTCCTCCGCGGCGTGGCTGCTCGCGGGCATGGCTGCCGTTGGCCTGCTCGGCACCGCAATGACGCAAGGACTGATCGCGTATGCGGCAACGGCAGCGGCGGCTGCCGAGCGCGGGCGTGTGGTCGGAACGGCTCAGGGCGGCGTTGTGATCGGCCTGCTGATGGCGCGTGTATTGGCCGGCGCAATAGCTGATCTGGGTGGCTGGCGGGCGGTCTATTTCACCTCCGCGGTCTTGATGCTGTTGCTGACAGGCGCGCTTTGGAGAGCACTGCCGCAACAGGGGCCGCCGTCACAGCGTTTGCCTTACCTGCAACTGCTTAGCTCGATGTTCACGCTATTGGCCACGGAGCGGGTACTGCAGATCCGTGGTGTCATCGCCATGTTGATGTTTGCTGCCTTCAGCATCTTCTGGAGCGCCCTGGTACTGCCCCTGAGTGCACCACCGCACGCGTTCTCGCATACGGTGATCGGTGCATTCGGTCTGGTGGGCGTGGCGGGTGCGCTGGCGGCCGCCCGTGCGGGTCATTGGGCGGATCGGGGGCTGGGGCAATGGACCACGGGCGTGGCGCTGATCCTGTTGCTTGCTTCATGGCTGCCGCTGGCGTTCATTGCGCAGTCGCTGCGGGTGCTCGCGATCGGCATTGTTGCGCTGGACCTTGGCGGGCAAGCTATTCATGTGACCAATCAGAGCATGATCTTCAACACGCATCCGCAGGCGCACAGCCGGCTGGTGAGTTGCTATATGCTTTTCTACACCATCGGCAGCGGAGTTGGCGCGATTGCATCCACGACTATGTACGCGAGCGCGGGGTGGCTGGGAGTCTGCCTGCTCGGCGCTGGCATCAGCCTGCTTGCACTGGTGTTCTGGGGGCTGACATTGCGGTATATGCCAGGCAGAATCCGCAAACCTCGTCTTACTATTTAATCGGAAAAGTCCATGAACGAGATTACCCTGCTCACCGAAGCCGATGACCGGGCCCGGCGCTACACCGAGTCCATCCCGGGGCGGCGAGTGTTCCCCGACGCAGCCGCGTTGCAGGCACTTGCTGCGTTCAACGAACCGCTGCCCACACGCGGATATGCTGCGCAAGATGTGCTACGGTTATTAGACGATACAGGTTCGCCTGCCACGGTGGTGTCGAACGGGCCTCGCTACTTCGGCTTTGTGGTGGGCGCGGCGTTGCCGGCCGCTGCCGCAGCGGAACGCCTGATGCTGGCATGGGACCAATGCGCATCGTCGTTCGACAATTCACCCGTCGCGGCCACGCTCGAACGGGTAGCGGCTGGCTGGGTGCTCGAAGCGCTGGACCTGCCTCGCGAGAGTGCCGTGGGGTTCGGAACCAGCGCGACGGCGTGCACGCTGAGCTGCCTTGCCGCTGCGCGTCGCGTGCTGCTCGCCCGCCAGGGCTGGGATTTCGACAACGATGGACTGGCAGGCTCACCCGAGGTCAAGGTCGTTGTTTCCGAGCTTGCGCATATCACCGTGAAGAAGGCGCTTCGCTTGCTTGGTTTTGGCATGAGCAAGATCATCGTCGCGCCGGTGAACCACCATGCTCAGGTGGACCCGGAACGCTTGCCCCCGCTGGACGACATGACCATCCTTTGTCTGCAGGCGGGCGAGGTCAACACGGGCGAATTCGATCGTTTCGATACGCTCATTCCTCGAGCCAAAGCTGCCGGCGCGTGGGTACACGTGGATGCCGCGTTCGGCATGTGGGCACGCGCTTCCTCGCATGCGGAATTGACACAGGGAATCGAGGCGGCCGATAGCTGGACCACCGACGCGCACAAATGGCTGAACACGCCCTATGACTGCGCCATGGCAATCTGCCGCGACAGTGAAGCGTTAGCCGCCGCAATGAACAGCGATGCGGTTTATTTGAGCGGGGCGAGAGACGCTCAGAAAAACCTGACGCTGGAGTTTTCGCGAAGGGCTCGCGGCATACCGGTTTGGGCCGCGTTGCGGACGTTAGGACGTGAAGGCGTGGCTTCCCTGGTAGATCAGCACTGTGCGCTGGCGCGTCGCATCGCAGAGGGTCTGCAGCAGGCGGGATTCGAGATCCTTAACCGTGTCGTGCTGAACCAGGTCCTGGTTCGCGCACGAACCGATGCACACACCGTTGCCATTCGTGAAGCAGTTCAAGCGTCCGGCGAGGCCTGGTTCGGGCCTACGATCTGGCAGGGGCGACCGGCGTTTCGGATCAGCGTGTCGTCGTGGCGCACCACCGAACAGGATGCGGACGCGCTCGTGCAATTATTGATCGAGACTGCAAAGCGTGGATAAGATGCCGGCGCCTGATCGCCGGGTAGCTTCCGGCGCGCCATGGCATTCGCGCTATTGGCGGGCTTCGCCGAGGCTAGCGACGCCGGTCGAAAAGCCCGCGAATATTGATCGCGAGACTGGCCAATACCGCGAGCGCGCCCAGTGTTTCAAGCAATGTAGAGAGCATCGAGGTAGATCTCCCGGGTGTTTGAAACCGGTGGAACGCCTCAGGCGCAACGTTTAAATAAAACGCCGTAACAGCAACTGAAGTCCGAGCGCCAGCATGCAGATGAAGAACCATCGGCGGAAGGTCGCCGGGCTGATGCGGCCACGTATGCGTTGACCGAGCCACATTCCGAGCAGCGCAGGGACGACAGCGAGCAGCGAGCCGGCGATGTCGTCGATCGCGAATGCGCTTTCTCGTGCGAGCCCGATGGCCAGCGCCACCGTGGATACGGTAAATGATAGTCCGAGCGCCTGGACCAGATCTTCTTTTTTCAGATTAAGCGCCTGAAGATAAGGAACCGCGGGCACGACAAAAACGCCTGTTCCTCCCGTCACCAGACCGGTCGCGAGGCCGATGACCGGAGACAGCCGCCGCTCATGCCGTGGCGACACGAAGAAGCGCCAGGACAGCAACCCGGAGGCCGCATAGAGCGTCAGCGCGGCCCCGAGCCCCGCGACGGCCCAGACTCCGCCGCTACCCGCAATGAACGACGCCGCGGCCACCGTGCCGATCGCGATGCCCGCCATCATCGGCCAGAAGCGCCTGACAAGCGCGACCACACCCGGGCCTGCAAGAAGCTGCCAGACGTTGGTGATGAACGACGGCAGGATCAGCAGCGACGCAGCCTGGGCCGGCAGCATGAGCGTTCCGAGCACACCCATTGCTACGGTCGGCAAGCCCATGCCCGTGACGCCTTTTACGATGCCGGCGATCAGGAAGGTCAGGGCAATGACAGCGACACGCGCGGCGGCAGGAGAGGTCATCGATATTTTCCGGGAAAACGATCTGCCTCATTCTCCCCAGATTCGCGACCGCCACAATGCGGAAGATACGTACTGTGCCTTAGGGTATAACTAAGAGGCGGTTTCAAAAAGGCTGAATAGATCGCTTAAGGGTGCTCCAGCAGATGAGGCAAGCGGTGAACTTCAGGAAGGCTTCATGGATCTTGGCAAGTCGCTCGTAGTGCACTCGAAGACGATGGAAATTATGGAACCAAGCATGAGTACGTTCGACTACCCATCGATACTTTTCGAGGTCCGCTTGGCCGACGGAGCGTTACGCTTGAAAAAGAGCCTTTTGGTTTCTCTCTCTGAACAAGATCGAAATCGAACCCGTTCAGAGGCCAGCATGTGTCCCGTAAGCCCATAAAACGCGCCCACGCGCTTTCGCCGAGCGAAGTTCGGCATCTCCTTCGAGTCACAGAGGCGACCAGCCGGTATCCTGAGCGCGACGCGGTAATCCTGTTGCTAGGCTTGTCGTGCGCTATGCGAATCTCCGAAATAGCGCAAGTCACGGTTGCAGACTTCTATTTCTCGAGCGGCGAGCTACGGCGAGAAATCTCACTACGTGCCGCGATCACGAAGGGATGCAGGCAACGTTGTATTTTTCCATCGTCGCCCAAACTCATCGCTGCCCTGCACCGATACGTGGCTTTTCGTGGCGAGCGCGATATCGGAACTGCTTTCGGTCGCACCGAATATCACGGGCTAAATCGGCATCTACCGCTCATCCTCAGCCGGAAAGGCTACCCTTACGCACTGAGTTTGAAGCGCCGGGAAGACGCGCAGGGCAAGTGGACCGACTATTGGGCCGCTGACTCGCTACAGGCATATGTCACGGGTTTGTACCGCGCGGCAGGCACGAACGGAACTAGCCACAGCGGCCGGCGCATCTTCGCTACCAAGGCGCTAGCAAATGGCGCATCCATCGAACAGGTTCAATTCCTGTTGGGACATGAGGATATTGACCAAGCAAGCCGGTATATCGACGTGTCGGATGCCGACGCATCGCGAGCATTTTCTGAGGTCATTTGAACCAATTCACCACCTCAAAGACTCGTCCGAACCATTAAAACATAAGCGAGTGATCTGAGCCTGATCAGCCGCTCAAGAGAACGCCGAAGTTCGCCGTTAGCAGGGGTATCCTCGCGGTTTTCAGCGGTGCTATGATAGGCAAGTGTGCCTACTATCAATCGCAGAATTAGTATGTCTATGACCAACAGAGAAAGATTCCTCGCGTTGCTCGCCGATTCCAGTGTTACGCAGGTCGAGAGCGCGGGCCTGATTGCTGAGCAGACACAGCGGCCATGCTCCGCGCGTACGGTGCGTTCGTGGATCGCTTCGCCGGAGACGCCCAGTGCGCGCCCCTGTCCAGACTGGGCGATCGAGGCGCTGGAGCGGCGCCTGAAAAAGCTCAAAAAGGTAGTTGCTTGAATAGGCACATGTGCCTATTATGATGAATCTTGAATTGGGAGATTTCCATGAGACCTTCTATGGCCCTTGACGCGCATCGCGCAGAGATTCGCCGGATTGTCGAAGCCAACATGGCGACGAATCCGCGAGTCTTTGGTTCGGTCGTCCGTGGTGAGGACAAAGACGGTAGCGATATTGACATTCTGGTCGATGCGCTGCCAGGCGCGACGCTGTTCGATCTGGGCGGCATTCAGTACGAGTTGCAGGAACTGCTCGGAGTACGCGTCGATCTGCTGACGCCTCGCGATATTTCAGTGAAATTCCGGGCGGATGTGTTGGCCGAGGCGGTGCCTGTATGAACGCGAAGCAGCGTCAGTTGCGCCTGCAGGACTATCTCGAACATATGCTCGAAGCATCGCGTCTTGCGCAGCAGTATCTCGCTGGAATCGACAAAACTGAATTAATTCTTTGCCAGCTGAATGATCCAGCAGGCCGTGCTGATGAACATCGTCATCATTGGTGAAACGGCTACGCAGATTCGTGACGAGCACCCGGATTTTGTAAAAGCCAATGTCAATCCCGCAGTACCGTGGCACAAGATGATTGGCATGCGAAACCGGATGGCGCATGGTTACTTCGACACGGATTTCGAAATTGTCTGGGACACGGTGAAGACGCACCTCCCGGTGCTTGAATATTTTCTCGCGACTCGGATCGAGCAGCAAAACGGCCCCGAGTCGGATGCTGCGACGCCTTCGTCGCCCGACTTCGGTATGTAAAGGAAAAGACCAGCGGTATCGAACGGTTCAAGCATGATGACAAGGACGGTTTCAAAATGGACACTCAAGACGCTCGAATCGCTGAAAGGATCGTTTTATGCAAACGGGAACGCCGAGCATATGAAATCTGGCTTAAGACGCTAACGCCAGCGAATTTCTTGCTCGTCGGAGTTGGCGGTGTAATGTCTCTCGTGGCAGGGCTTTCTATCATTACAAAGGCTGAGCTGCTCCAACCTCAGACCGCCGGCTGGATAGCAGTCGTAGGGGCACTACTAACCGGACTTCACAACCGGCTTAAATGCGATCCCCACCAGAAGGAATGCACCAAGCTTGCCAATCAGTTTGCCGAACTTCAAACCGAATACGAACGCCTTCAAGTTGAAACCGATATGAGCACAAAAACAATGCAGTTACTGGTGCTGGAGCATAGGTTGGCTGTCATCAGAGGTGGAATGGGCGCGCGGCCCAGCCAAAGCAGCATTGAACGTGCGGACCGAGAGATCGACGCCGCTGCGGACGCTGTCTGAGTCAAGGCAAAAGCCGGCCGGGCCGGCGTAAGGAAATCAACGAGAACTATGGAGATTCAATCAAAAGACATGACGAAATGGCGACGAATCCGGATTTAATTCAGCTGCTTGCGACGGGCCTCTTCGGGCGCTTACAACAAGGCGACGTCGCATCTTTAACGTTCGAGCGTACGCCGCTGCTGCTTTCGAAGAATGAAGGGGCCGCTGCTGCTGCTGGTCGAGCGGTTTGGTTGGACGAGCCTGGCGGCTGGTTTGCGACTGATGAAAGCGACGTCAATGCGCTCGTAGAGTGGATGCCGGAGTATGTGGCTCCCTATTTCTTCTTGGCGTCGAATCAGCAGCGCTGTTGGAAATGCGGCCGCGCTACATCCGTGGTTTGTCTTGCGTCAAAGGGCGGGTACCTTGCCAGGCACTCGCTTGATGAGGACGAAGCTGACGACGTCGAGGATGCGGAACAAGTGGCATGGTCAATTGCAGACTCCGGAACTTTCATCGGAAATCTAACGTTAGTCAACGGCAGAGTGCGGCGCTTCCTCGCGGAAAATTGTCCAAACTATCGAGTGGATTTTAGCAAGATGGCTGAGAGCAGCTACTTCATGAACCACTGCGATTATTGTGACGCGAAGTTTGGCGACTTCTTTATGCACAACGAACCTGGCGGAGCGTTTTTCCCCACTACCGAGCATGAGGCAAGTTTTATCCGGATGCGCCGTGTAGACATGCCGTTATTGGTGCAGGGAAGCGCCTCGATCACCACCCCGGACCTTGTCCCATTTTGCAGTGTGTTCAATTGAACGGAAAAGGATCTGGTGTGAGCTTCGGCTTGCACGTTGACCGATAGTTGGCAAAGGATGCTTCTCACATGATCAATTATCTGTCGGCCATCGACATCCTTTACATTCATGATGTGCTGGTTGTCGTTTTCGCGAATGACGGCGACCCGATTTCTCCGTCTGGGCCGCGCGATGAAGGTCTAGTTGAATCGGCGGCGAACAGACCGCGAACAGCGTTGGGCTCGACTGAGAAATATCGAACAGTTGATGGAAAGGCTGCTGCTCTTTTCACTCGCTGGTGCAAAACCACGCCTTTCACAATGGAAACAAACGTACAGCGCTCGTCTCGATGATCCGTTTTCTGGACCTGAATAATATGCGTGTCACCGCAACAGATCAGGAATTTTTCAACTTGGTCACCAGCGTCGCACGTGGAAGTCTCCCTGATGGTGATCGCAGATTGAGTTCGGAGGAATTGGTCGCCGGCATTGAGGACTGGATTGAGAGACGCTGCTCAAGAATCGTGCGGGCAGTGAGTGAAGTGCGAGTTAGGGACTTTCTTGATAAGGTCAAGCAAGCTGGTGGTCGTGTGAAAGAGAGCGCCGACAAGCATGCCTGGATCGTTTACGGCCCGCTTGAGAAAGGGAAGAATGTTCGCATTGCCAAGAAAACAACCTGCATGGCTGGGATGCCTGCACGTGCTTTTGCTCGGAAAATTGGCTTCACAGACGGTCAATCAGGAATTTCCTTCGACGATCTTTCTGCGGGTGTTCAGCCGGAACAAAGGATTATCGGGGACCTGATAGAGGTATTGCGGTGGCTGGCTCACGCATAACCGTTCCGTGCGTTGTAGGCGCCGCCTCGACGTTAGACGGGCTGGAAAAGAGGTTCAACGATGCATCAATGGCAAGGTAAAGTTTGGATACCGCCGTCAGCAGATTTGGAACTTCGCAACGTCCGCCGTGCTGATGGTGAGCTGATCGATAGCGTGACATGGGAAACGCTGCGTCCGCGTGATCAAATCAGTCTGGTATTGCTCGATGAATCTGCAGGTCCGACCGGCGAAGTCGTCAACGGAGCATTCGAAGAAATGCGCAGACGGTTTCCCGAGTGGCATCTGGCCGGTTGGCATGACCGCTTAATGGATTAAGAACGGAAAACACGGGAACCAACAACAGGGACACACAGATGGATGATCTAGACTTGATAAAAACCATTCCGCCTGAAGTCCTCAAGGCAGCTTACGAGGATACGCTATCGCCAGCGTTGAAGGAGACGGGAAAGTTCGGCCTTGACCTTGTTAAGGCATTGCGATTGGTGGCGCTTCCGATTCAATATGCAGCGGCACTTCAGGATCGACTAGCTACGCATCTTCGGAAATCTATCGAGCGTGTCCCGGAAGATCGGCGGGTTCCGCCAGTAGAATCGCTTGCATTGCCTATCGCAGAGCAGCTTAAATATTACGACGATTGGTGCGCGACAATTGGGAAGTCCGCTCGGGTTGCCGCATGCGGAGCAGATCACACGACATATCTGCGTCGAGGGCTGGAGCGCCATCGGCACAATCCGATGTCACACGACACGATGTCTAAAAATTCGATGTCCCATGATTCCATGGGCAAGCAGAACGACAAGATGAAGAAACACGACACGACGGCTATGGCTCATCCGGCATCCGACGCGAAGGCGCATTAAGTTGACGCCTTTCCGGAAGAGGACGTATCCAGAGCGGTAACCCTTCCGGAACGAGAATTTCCGTGATGAGGGTACAGTCCAAAACCTGCATCGCACAGCCGCGCCCGCCCGGGACTCTGTGCTGTTTGTCGCGACAATCGACAGCATAGGCAATAGCGGGTTCCTTCGCACACAAACAGGTGTCTATCGGTCTCGCGGCGCGAAGATGGGAGATGACATTGCCATGTCAGGCGGGCACGTCACATCGGGAATCGCCAGGGCGCTACGCGCGGGCGTGTCGGCAACGTATGATCATGCGGGTGCTGTCGCGGCTGAAGGGATAGGGCCGCATCGCGAGCGGGCCGTCGACATGTTTCGCAAGGGCACCGGGTACCACTGGATCGTGCGGAATGTGCGCGACGAAGATGCTGTGCATGGCCCGTCGAAGCGAAGCGGTGTTCTGGTAGTGGCACCTGCCAAAGGCAGTCAGGCGATCAGGAGGCACGGCAGTGACCTGATCGCCCACCTCACGATCCTGGTTTTGAGGAACGTTCAATACACCGGCAGGCCCACCTGTACCCGTCAGTCAATGGACTGCGACGCGGCTTTCCCGGACTCCCGGGGCGTCTGGCTCTCCGTTGTCTGTACGTCTCCCCGACTGATTTCCTCTAGGATGAGGCACGATGATCGTTGATTGCCCGTGCAACGATCCACGAGATGCAGAAGCTTATCCCGCGTTTCGGCGAGTTCGTCAATCTGGGTGTCAAGTGCGGCGATATGCTCCTCTACGATCGCCATGACCCCAGAGCCCGCGTGCTGTGGATCCTGCCAGATGGCAAGAAGGATGCGGATCTGTTCGATGGAAAATCTCAGTGCGCGTGCCTGGTGGATGAACCGCAATAGACGAACGTCATTCGGACCATAAATCCGGTACCCGCCCTCCTTGCGTCCAGCGACCTGTATCAGACCGATACTTTCGTAGTAGCGGATCATTTTTGTCGAGACACCAGAGGCGTTTGCTGCCTGTCCTATATTCATGGCACACCGTGCAAGTCAGAAAAATTTCGCGGTCGTCTCGACCACACCTGAGCTTTCCGTACCAACGCTGAGCCTGGTCACGGTTGCCCGGTTATGGACGGGACGAGTTCAATGCAGCACTTCAAGTCATTGCAATATCAAGGCTCGTTGGAGCCGCTCTTCCCGAAATGAAGATAAGCAGAACGCCTGATACCCCGACCATGGATTCCCCTCGGGCTTTGTTGCGGTATTCGTCGTGTTCTGGTCAGGCTCAGTCCGGACCTGCGCGTGGCTCGATTAAACGTGCGTTCATCGTTGTTTCAATGATCCACGGCCTTCCTGGCACGATGGGACCGCGACTCGCCGCGGCACTAAAAATCGCTTCCGGTCGCCGACGAGACAAATGCTTCTCTCGCCGGGACCCGGGACAAACCAGCTGTAATCACAACCTCTTTCTCGTTTCAGCTGCGCTCACCGCCTTGGGGGGCGTTTCATGTGATAAAGACCGAGCATCCGGATAGCAATGTCCGCGCTCAGAGTTTTTTCGCTTTCCTTATAATCCAGCCCCGCGTCTTTCCCGCCGTGGAGACAGTGTTCAGCACGCCCCCCCGTTGCAGCGTGACCTGCGGGGTTTGCGGCGCAGCTTCGCCCTGCTTCTTCCATGACTGCTCCGCCAGCGCGAAGTCGATGCGATTGCGCGCGATCGTCGCGGCACTGGGCGGATAGTTATGGCCTCCTGCGGGAATCAGCCCCGCTTCCTCCGCCTGGATCAGTTCGGCATACACCTGAGCCCGCGTCTTTCCCGTCGCGGGCGCAGTGTCCTGCCTGCTCAAGGATTGCGGTGCGGCCTGCGCGGTCTGCGCAAAGACCGGCGGGACGGAGACGGCGGCGCCCAGTGTGATGAGGAGAGCGGCAAGTTTCTTGACAGTTTGCGTATTCATTTTGTTCATCCAGTTTAAAAAGTAGAAGGTAGAAAGTAGAAAATTCGGTACTGCGTTTTTTTGTAACGGTCAGGGTTCGAAGCAGTGTGCGTTTTCAGGAATCGCGTGGCATGGGGCGCTCCTTTAATGACGGTTGGGTACGCATTCCGCAAAGCGTGGACGAGTGTTTCCAGTACCGGCTTTTCAGCGGCACGTCAGACATCGATTGCGTGCTAGATGCGGAAAACCTGGAAGAGAACGCGAGCAGGCGGAGACGCCGCGCTCAAAGGCGGCCCGGCATCGCCGGGCACATGCAATTGCACGGCACACGTCTGGACGCCCGGGTGTCCCCAGATCATCGGCAGCCAGACTGCCGATGACGGCGTGGATTGAGGCGCATGGTCTGTCTGGCCGGTGTTGTCGCAGTGGGCCTGACAGAGGTTGCCCGTGAGTTGATCGTGCGAGTCACCATGCACGTTCACCGAAACCGGCGTAGCGGCGACGCTCGATGTGCCGACGTTGCTGGCATTCGAGCAGGCATAGGCGGTCACCCAGAGCTGACCAGCGATCAATGCAATGATCGCGATCAACACAACAAGGGTACGTTTAGCTTGCCGATGCATGGTGGGGAAACAATCCTCAGTTCGTTAAATTAAGTATCAAGCTTCCAGCGTTAGGAGAGTCAAGCAAAAATCTTTAGATCTATTAAAAAAATACAAGACAGGTTGCGGGGATGCGTCATTCACCGCACCGTGGATACGCATCCCCGCGTGACGCCAATCGTTATCGCTTCATCAGTGTCACGATGGTCAGCGTGCCGTCAACGTTTTCAACGCGGACCTTGACCTTCTCGCCTTCCTTCGCCTGTTTCACCATCGACGCATCCTTCGCCTTGTAAGCCATCGTCATTGCCGACATGCCGATATTCTTCAGCGCGCCATGCTGAAGCGTCACCATGCCGGTCGACGTGTCGACTTTCTTGACGACTGCGTCGGTAAGCGCTGAGGTGTGCGGTGCCATGGCGCTCATGGCATCGCCATCCATCTTCATGCCGGCCATGTTGTTGTCCGCTGCCAGCGCCGTGCTAGCGAGCGTAACGGTGGTAAAGAACACAGCGCCCAAATTCACCAACTTCTTCATTGCTCTTCTCCAGAGTGGGGTTGCGGCACAAGCGTGCCAGTAGGTACTGCGTGAGATCGAACCGTTTGTTCGGCGAGATTTTTGCTGCGTGCGATACGCCGGCGTTGTAGCAGCAGCCAGGCGGCCGGAATGATGAACATCGAAAGCAGAGGCGCGGTGACCATGCCGCCCACCATCGGCGCGGCGATGCGCTGCATCACTTCGGAGCCGGAACCATGACCCAGCATGATGGGGATGAGGCCCGCGAGCACGACTGCCACCGTCATCGCCTTGGGCCGCACGCGCAGAACGGCGCCTTCGCGGATGGCATCGACAAGCGTCGCTTCGGTAAAGGGTTCGCCTCTAGCGAGTCGCTCGTTGAGCGAGCCTTTCAGGTACAAAAGCATCACGACACCGAACTCGGCCGCCACGCCCGACAACGCGATAAACCCCACCGCAGTGGCAACGGACACCGCGTGCCCGAGGATCCAGATCAGCCAGAAGCCGCCGACCAGGGCAAAGGGCACCGTCGACATCAGCAATAGTGCGTCGCCCGCCGAGTTGAACGTCAGGAAGAGCAGCACGAAAATGACGACAAGCGTCACTGGAATCACCGTTCGCAATTTGGCGGCCGCCCGCTCCAGATACTCGAACTGGCCAGACCATGCGATTGAATAACCCGGCGGCAGTACGACGTTCTGCGCCACCGCCGTCTGCATCGCCTTCACGGCCGATTGCAAGTCCGTGTTGCGAATGTCGACGTAGACGTAGCCCGACAACCTTGCGTTCTCGCTGCGGATCATCGGTGGGCCATCGGAGATTCTGATACTGGCCACGTCGCCCAGTGTGATCTGCGCGCCCCGGTCGGTCACGACCGGCAACTGACGCAGATTGTCGACTGAGTCTCGGATCTCCCGTGGATACCGGACATTGATCGGGAATCGCTCGCGACCCGCAATGACTTCACCGACGTTATCTCCGCCGACCGCCGATGACACGATGGACTGGATGTCGACCACTGACATGCCATAGCGGGCCGCCGCCAACCGATCGATGTCGACGTCGATGTAGTGGCCACCGTTCAGGCGTTCCGCCAGCGCCGACGTGACACCTGGGACGTTCTTCACGACGGACTCGACCTGCGTGGCGATCTTGTCGATCTGCCCAAGGTCTGCGCCTGATATCTTCACCCCCACGGGCGTCTTGATGCCGGTCGACAACATGTCCAGGCGATTGCGAATCGGCGGCACCCAGACATTCGACAGGCCCGGAATCTTGACTCGCGCATCGAGTTCATCCACCAGCTTCTCGGGTGTCATGCCAGGGCGCCATTCGCTGCGTGGCTTGAACTGGATGGTGGTCTCGAACATCTCGAACGGCGCCGGGTCCGTCGCGGTGTCGGCCCGTCCCGACTTGCCGAACACGGTTTTCACCTCAGGAACGGTCTTGATGAGCCGGTCCGTTTGCTGCAACAGTTCGGCGGCCTTGTCTGCCGAGACGCCGGGCAGCGCGGTCGGCATGTAGAGCAGGTCGCCCTCGTCGAGCGGCGGCATGAATTCGCCACCGAGCCGCGACACGGGAATCATCGTGACCCCGAGCGCGACGACTGCCAACCCAATCGCCACCCACGGCCGACGCAACGTCGCTTCGAGCAACGGGCGGTACAGCCGAATCAGCACACGGTTGATCGGATTGGCGTTCTCATGCGGAATCCGGCCTCGGATGAGATAGCCCATCAGCACCGGCACAAGCGTCACGGACAACCCAGCGGCGGCCGCGATCGTGTAGGTCTTGGTGAATGCCAGTGGCGCAAACAGCTTGCCTTCCTGACCTTCGAGCGAAAAGACCGGGATGAACGACAGCGTGATGATGAGTAGCGAGAAGAACAGGGCCGGCCCGACCTCGGACGCGGACTGCGCGATCAGGTCCCATCGCTGGGTATTAGTGATCGGTGTATCAGGGTGTTTATGGTCGTACGCTTCCAGATGTTTGTGGGCATTCTCGATCATCACGATGGCGGCATCGATCATCGCACCGATGGCAATCGCAATACCGCCCAACGACATCAGGTTTGCGTTGACGCCCTGATAGCGCATCACGATGAACGCGGTCAGCACCCCGAGCGGCAGCGAAAGTATCGCGACGAGCGCGCTGCGCAGGTGGAACAGGAACACCGCGCAGACTAGCCCGACGATGATGAACTCCTCGATGAGCTTGTCCTTGAGGTTGTCCACCGCACGCTCGATGAGCTGCGAGCGGTCGTACGTCGTCACGACCTCGACACCCGGCGGCAGCGATTTCTTTAGGTTGTCGAACTTCGCCTTGACCGCTTCGATGGTCGTCAGCGCGTTCTTGCCCGAGCGCAACACGATGACCCCCCCGGCGACTTCACCTTCGCCGTTCAGCTCGGCAATGCCTCGGCGCATCTCCGGTCCGACTTGAATGCGGGCGACATCGCCGAGCAACACCGGCGTTCCTGTAGCGTTGGTGCGCAGAACGATATTGCGGAAGTCGTCGAGCGAACGCAGATAACCCGAGGACCGTACCATGTACTCGGACTCGGCCAGTTCGACGACTGATCCCCCGGACTCCTGGTTGGCTTTGCCAATGGCGTCCGCAACGCTCGCTTGGGTGATGCCGTAGGCGCGCAGTTTGTCTGGATCGATGACGACCTGGTATTGGCGCACCATGCCGCCGATGGACGCGACTTCCGAGACATTGGGGACCGCCTTTAGCTCGAACTTCAGAAACCAATCGTTCAAGGCCCGGAGTTGCCCGAGATCGTGTTTGCCGGTGCGGTCGACTAATGCATATTCATAGACCCAACCGACCCCCGTTGCGTCAGGGCCGAGCGACACGGTCGCCCCCGGCGGCAAACGGCTCTGCACCTGGTTCAGATATTCGAGCACGCGCGAACGAGCCCAATACGGGTCGGTCTTGTCGTCGAACAGAACGTAGACGAAGGCATCCCCGAACGACGAGTAGGCGCGAATGGTTGTTGCCCCTGGAACCCCGAGCAGTGTGGTTGTAAGCGGATACGTCACCTGGTCTTCGATGACCTGGGGCGCCTTGCCGGGATACGAGGCCTTGATGATGACCTGCGTGTCCGACAGATCCGGGAGGGCATCGAGCGGCGTCTGGGTCAGCGAATAAAAGCCCCAGGCCGCGACGAGCACGGTCGCAAGCAGTACGAGAAACCGGTTGTAGATCGACCAGCGAATAATGCGCGCAATCATTTCATACCTCCAACCGGTTCGACCTTCGTCAACTGATATCCGTCATCCGACTGCCTGAAGACGAAATGCACGGACTCTCCGGTCTTGATTTCTGGAAAGGCCGCAGGAGAGGGCTTGCCGAACGTCATGGTCATCGCACCCCATCCCAACGCCGGCACGGGTTGATGCGAGAACGTGATGTCACTGGAAGTGATTTTTTCAACCTTGCCGGTCGTCTCGTAGGTTTGCGCGGCAGCAGGCGCGGAAGCAGAAGCCGAAGCTGACGCTGGTGCCGACGCTCCGGGCGCGGCACTTCCTTCGAGTTTCGGCAATATCGATTTCAGGCTCGCTTCCGAGTCGATCAGGAACTGGCCGGAGGCTACGACCTGCTGGCCCTCGGTCAGGCCGCTCGTCACTTCGGTGTTGTCGCCCGCGTCGTTGCCGACTGTGACCACGACAGGCTGCATCCGGCCGTCGTTGTTCCTGACGATGACGATCGTCCGTTTTCCGGTCGTGATCACGGCTTCAGACGGCACGAGCAGGCGCGACACCGGCTTCGCCCCGCTGATCCGGGCGCGCATCAGCATTCCAGGCGTCAGCTTCTGCCCGGCATTGTCGATTTCGAGGCGCGCCTGCAACGTGCGGCTATCCGTGCTGATGCCGGGCAGAATTTCACGGATATGGCCACTGAAGTGCTGCGACGGGTCGCCGGCGAAAGCCGCATCGACCACCATGCCCGGCTGCACCTGCAAGGCGAGCGATTCAGGTATTTCCACGATCAGCCACAGCTTCGACAGGCCTGCAACCTTGGCGAGCGTTTGCCCCGGCACCACCATGGCGCCATCGCGGACGTTTAGCTCGGTCAGCACGCCCGCTTCCTGAGCGAACAGTGTCACGTGCGTCTGCGCTTTGCCGCTCCGGTCCAGGCTCGCGATGAACCCTTCCGGAATCGACATCGCTCGCATGCGAGCGCGGGCCGCTTCAAGCAGGGCGTCATCCATGCCGCCACGTTTGAGCGCCAGATATTCTTCCTGCGGCGCCAGCCAGTCCGGAACAAACAGCGACGCGATCGGCGCGCCCTTGGCCACCCGTTGCATCGGCGCGCTGGCGTACAGATGGTCGATGTAGCCCGTCACGCGCGACTGGACGACGTCGGCCGTCGATTCATCGAACTGCGTGGTGCCGACCGCGTCGAAACCTTCAGCTGTGCCCTGCCGGCGCACCGTGGCGTATCGGATGCCGAGATTCTGTTGAAGCCCTGAGTCGACCCGGATTCCGCTGGAGCCGCCTTCGTCCGCAAAGACGGGCTGCAGCTCCATGTTCATGAAGGGAGATTTCCCGGGCTTATCGAAGTGCTGGTTCGGCGTCATCGGGTCATGCCAATACAGGACCTTGCGGCCGGTCTTTGGGTCGACCTTGTCTCCGGGTTCGGATGGGGTCGCGGCCGCGGCTGACGCCATGGGCGCATCCGTTGCGGAATGACGGGTGCCAACGATATAGCCGGCACCTAACAGCACGGCTGCGGCAAACACCGCTGCGACGGTGCGTACGAGTGGTTTTTGGTTCATGTTCGTTATCCTTATTGTCTGGCGGTCAAGTCAGGCGGCAAAACCTGATATTCCAATTGAGCCCAAATCAGGTGAACCTCGCGTTCAAGGTTCAGCACCTGAAGGTTCGCTTCGAGCTGCGTGTGCCTTGCGTCCAATGCGTCGGCGAGCGTGCCGGCACCGGATCGATAGGCGGCATCGGCGAGCTCCGCTTTCTGTTCAGCAGCGGGAAGAACGGTTTGCTTCACGTTGGTTAAACGGTCCCGGCCGCCGGTGAGCTTTACCGTCAGGCTTTGGATATCGGCCACAACCTGCCGCTCGGTGTCTTCATACGTGAGCCGTGCTTGCGTGCCCATTTCCGACTTTTGCTCAACGTCGCGATCTTCGACATTCCTACGGTTGATGGGCAAGGGGATGGAGACGCCGAACGACACGTAGTCCGAGAAATTTCCTCCTCGCTTGAAATAGGTCAGCCCCCAGGTCCAATTCGGGCTTCTATTGCTTCGGGTGACGTCGGTGTCGGCATCGGCCAGAGAGATGGCTGAACGGGCCGCGATCAATGTGGGCTGGACCTGATTGAGTTGATCCGCGCTTAAACCGGACACTTGCGACTCGAGCGCCGGTGGGTCGCCGGCGACCTCAAGTACGTTGCCTGCCGCCGTCCAGCGCGACAAGACAATCAATGCGGTCTTCTCGTTCTGCTGCGCATTGATCAGTTCGTCACGGGCATTGCCGAGGGTCAGGCTAGCCTGAGCTACATCCACCGCAGCTCCTTTTGCACCGCGATATGACGCCTGTTTTGCCGTGAGTTCCTGGCCCAGATGGTCCACCAGAGCCTGGTTCAGGGTGACCGCCTTTTTTGCATATAGGGCATTGAGCCACGCCATGGCCGTTTGCTGACGAACTTCGGCCACCTTTCCCAGGTACGTCGATCTATCAAGGTCTACGGTGCGATTAGCCAATGCCGTGCGTAATCGGCGTTTGTCCTCAGACACCCACTCCTGCTCGATGCCGATGCCGCGCATCGTGAAATTGTCCTGCCCGATAGTGAAGGCTTGCGACCCGTTGACCGGTAGGTCTTCGACGCTCAGCTTCAGCGTAGGATTAGGTAGTTGTCCGGCTTTGACGACTACGTCAGAGTTTCCCCGGATCAGGGCTTGCGTGGCCTGGATCGAGGAAGAGTTGCTGGTCGCTATTTGAAGCGCCTCGTCGAGTGTCATGCCTTTGTCTTCAGCGTGCGCCGCGCCACTCGCAAACACGAAGAGTGCTGCCAATGCCAAGCAACGCAGTGGCCCACGCCGGACGGCCGACGTGAAATGTGGGAAATGCATGTGTACCTCGAATGGTCGATTCCCGTATGGACGTACGAACGCACACACAGACTCGTGTCCTGAATCAGGACGACATCACCGCGCAGAAGCGGCGAACCGGATAAACGGAGTTAGAGGACTTGCGGAGGGTGCCAGAGTCCATCCGACGCGCGCCTGTTGCGTCTTCTGGAAATGTGCTCTGTTGCGAGCGATGGTGTCCGCACTGGGCGGATATTCGGCGTTAAGTGTCGGGATCACGCCCGCTTCTTCCGCCTGCAACAACTCGGCCCGTACCTGAGCCCGTGTCTTGCCAAGGCCCGTGTTTCCGTTGGTCGCCGGTGCCCAGCCGGCATTGGTAGGGGACGGTTTCGGGTCGGTACTTGCGGTAGAGGGGGAAGGCGCGATCCGGGCGACCGTTCGCGGACCGGAAGCCGAACTAGGGTACCGGAATTGATTACGCCCGAAGCCGTTCGAACCGCCCCCGCCACCGGCGAATGCCGCTGCCGCCGCAGACAGCAGCAGGGTTGCTAAGACGGATTGCTTCAAAAGAGTGCGACGTGACATGATTGATTCCTTTAAGTACAGGGTTCGCCTCGAGCGCGTGCGCGTCGGCGGCGCTGATAAATAGGTTGAAAAGGAGCAGCGATGAAAGGCGATCGAGATTTGTCCGCGTCATGCGGTGATTGGTAGACCGCAAGGGTTCGACGTCGAGTCACCGCTGCTCAACAGCTTCACGGCGAACTTACTGTGCGCTTGCCGTGGTCTGATCGCCAGTGCGCCAGCCACGCTCAACCTGTTGGAACCGAGCCCGGTTGTGAGCGATGGTTTCGGCGCTGGGTGGGTAGTCATTCCTATGAATGGGGACCGTGCCGGCGCGTTCGGCCTCCAATAACTCCGCGCGGACCTGTGCACGCGTTTTCGTAAAGCCCGCGCTGCCGTCTACGTTGAGATGACCATCTGCGTTAGTTCCGCGGACAACGGATTCAGAATCAGCGTTATTTGCCAGTACAGTTTGCTGCGAGTGGGATGTTGAACTCGTCAGCGAGGGTGCGTAGATGTTTGGATTACGCCCCAATCCATTAGATCCGCCAGCCGCCGCGAATGCCGTAAAGGTTGCGGAAAGCAGCAAGGTTGCGAAGACCGATTGCTTAAGCAAAGTGATGCGTTTCATGTGTGACTCCTTGAAAGTAAAAAATTTGCGAGCGCAAATATGCGTTCAATTTCGGTGATTAGTGACTCGACGGCGGCTGCGCGGCTTCATCCAATGAAGCCTGACGGCAAGCAGCAATGGCTCGCTCGATTGGATCGGCGTCACTCGCCTATTGCACCGACATGGGAATGTCTCCATGCGCGCGCCAAAACGGCTCAACCTGCTGGAATCGCGCCTGATTGCGTGCGATGGTCGCGGCGCTGGGCGGGTAGTCGGTCTTGCTCGATGGCACAAGGCCCATGCGCTGCGCTTCCACTAATTCCTCACGCACTTGCGCCCGTGTTTTACCGGAGAACGTGCTGAGGCCTGCTGCGGGCGTCTCCTGCGCGGCGGTCGAACCCGTTACGCTCTTGGGAAGGTCGGGTGCAACCGAAGTCGTCGCTGCCGAGTGTTGAGCAGCGATCGAGTACGCATTTTGGATTGGGTAGTCCCTCGGTGCGGCAGAGCCACCGCCGTTTGCGAAGGCCGTGAGGGCCGTGGACAGGAGCAGGGTTGCGAAGATAGAGTGTTTGAATACGGTGAGACGTTTCATGATTGTTTCCTTGATGAGAAATATCGCAATGCGTATTTCAAGTGATCCGCATCGGTGAAAAAATTACCGTAGCGTCAAAGCATGGACGGGCTTGTCCACTACTCGGAGCCAGGCGACTCAATTAAGATTTACTAGAAGTGCGAAACGTTTGTGCTTGATCTAGATTCGCGACTATTCGATGCCTGGGAGGCAGCGATAGACTCGCCTCTCGCACGCAGCGAGCAGACGTTGGGACAAGCAGGAAAACCATTTCGCGAACGAGCCGGATCGAGCGCCAGCTTTCGCCAGGCACGGCCGGTGTCAGTCGCTAGAGATCAGATGCGAAAGACCTGGAACAGAATGCGAGGAGGGGGAGAGGCGGAACGCAGAATGGGCTCGGGCCGGGTTGGCGAGCGCGGTTGAATCGCCAATGCAGGGATCGTCGATGCACCCCAGATCAAAGGTATCCAGACGAGCGGCGACGGAGCGGGTTGGTGGCTGTGATCAGGCTGCGCCGAGTTATCGCAGTGCGCCTGACAGACGGCGGCAACGTGGTGATCCTGCATGTCGCCATGGCCATTGAAGACCGCGGTCGTTGCGGTGGCCGCTGTCGAGGGGAACACTTGCGTCGTTGTGCAAGCGTACGCTGCCACCCACAGCTGGCTGAAAAACAGCGCGACGAGGAGCGTGATAACGGTCAGCGTACGTTTGGCTTCGCGGCGCATGATCGCGTCAGACCGATTGGTGGACGTTGTGCGAAACGCACTGCGCGTCGGCGAGCAGCAACGCTGCCTGCCCAAACTCGCTTGCGGCATGCGCGGTCGAGCCGTTCGACCGGCACTCCGGCTGTGCTGCCGCTACCTTCGCTGTCGTTATGCGCCGCATGTTTTTCGCCTTTACTGGTTGGCTTGCTCGATCGACGCCGGTTTTGTCATTCGGACCGCTCACCAAAAGTGGGGCTCGGGTCGCAGTACTACGCCGTGCGTTTTCTGACCATGGAATGAAGTGTGGACACTCCCACGATTGGAGAGTCAAGAGGATCCGATAAATTTTTTTTACGCCTGAGCCTCGAAGAAAATCTTGACACTCCCTCAACCGGAGGGTTCAGAGTGAAGGCGTGGCTGGAAGTCAACGAACGGAATTGGGTGCTGTGGGTTTGTCGTGGCTCCTGCCCGGAACATGGAGTGCAGCGCTCTGACACGCCCTGCCATAGTCTTCGTAGAACTGTTGTGATTAACGTATGAGGTGTGAGATGAACATTGGACAAGCGGCGAGCGCTTCGGGCGTCACGGCCAAAATGATCCGTTATTACGAGAGCATCGGTCTGGTGGAAGCCGCTGACCGGTCAGATAGTGGTTACCGGATCTATAGCAACAACGACGTCCACGTGTTGAGCTTCATCCGGCAAGCCCGCATTTTGGGATTCCCCATCGAGCAGATTAGAGAACTGCTGTCGTTATGGCAGGATCAAGGCCGCGCCAGCGCCGAAGTGAAGGTGGTCGCTACGCATCATCTCGATGAGTTGAACACCCGCATTGCGGAACTGATGGAGATGCGCGACACGCTCGCCCATCTCGCACAGCATTGCGTGGGTGACGAACGACCGTGTTGCCCTATATTGGACGGAATGAGCGAACCCAATGTACGGCAAAGTTTTGATCACAAAGGGAGCAAGGTGTCCCACCCTGCGACGATCGCCTCATGATCCAGATCTGTGAATAAACGTATTTCTAACTGAACTGCATTTTCCAGTGGTCCCGTCATCCCGTGAAACGCGCCGTTAAATTCTTCCTGTGCTTCTTGATTGCGTGGCTGCCTTTGACAGGGTTCGCCACGCAAGCATTGATTTGCCCGCAGGTTTCATCGGCCATGACCGGATCGCATACGGCGCCGCATTCGACAGTTCCGCATACGATTGCCTCAGCACGCGCAGCCCACCTGGCAACCACTGCATCGACCACGCATCAAGCCGATTGCCACGACAGCATCGGCAGCCTTGCCTGCACACCTGCGGCGACACCGTCCCATCCGGTCGCGCTCGTCGCGGCATCCGCTACACCGGTCTACGCGTCAGTCGATGCCACTGCGTTTCCGCAGTTCATTCCTGACCTTCCGCAGCGTCCCCCGCAAGTTCTGTAACACCCCGCCAGCACTGACGCATCAGACCATACGTGCGCTGAATCAGCGTGCAGGCACGGTTTCGCGCCAGCACGTCGATGATCTGCCCCGGCAGATTGCGTCAAGAGATTTTGCACGACGCTTCAGGAACTCGAATAGACAGGTCTCAACTCCCAATTTCGGGACCGACAAAGGAATCGATATGAACACCAAACGCTTAGCTTTTGTGCCGCTGACCCTTGCGCTTTTGAGCGCAAGTACATGGAGCACGGCGGCCACTTCGCCGCAACCGTGCATGTCCGATCATGGAAGCTCAATGATGAGCGACGGGATGATGGGAAAAGGAATGATGATGGGGCACCTCCCTCCCGGAAACGAAAAACTCGACATGCAGATGCACGGGGAAATGATGAAGGCGATGGGCGACATCATGCTCAAGTACTCCGACAAGATTCAGACCCCTCCCGCGAAATAACACCGTACCGCCTGTTGATTCAGGCAATTACCGAACCGAACTTTAATCAAGGAGCAACATCATGAAATGCACGAAAACAATGCTTGTCACGGGCGTCGCGTTGGTGGCTGTCCTGGGGCTCACCTACGCGGCATTGCCGCAATTCCGGGTGCCGATGCTGGCCTTCGCCCCCTACCTGCTGTTCCTGTTGTGTCCGCTGTCCATGTTCTTCATGATGAAAGGCATGCACTCCGGCAACGACGATCAACACGCGCCTGCACGCGTCACATCTCAGGATCGGCAACCGTAATCGCGTATCGCCAGGTAGCAGTTTCAGGTAGCTGCCAGGTTGGGCGAATGCGCACGCGCGCGTTCGCCCAACACCGGGGTTGCGCGACATATGCCGGTGGTCGCGTTGTTTTAGTTTGCAGTTCAAATGATCGGACAATTCTGAATAGATCAAAGGAGAAGAAGACGGGCAGTAGCATTTTCTAGTGCGGATCGGTGATCGCTGCGTTCATCGCCAGCGTGATCGCGTTGTTCGCACCGTGTTGCACTTCCGTGCATGCTTCCCGAGTACTTTTCCAGTTCCTTCCTGAGTCGCAGCAAGCTGGTAGCGATTCGCTTCTTTTTCGCGGTGGGCGTGGCGACAGTGATGCTGCCTCTGGTGATGAGAGCGGTGTGACAGGCAAGTGCTGATCGGTGAGGGCCGTCGCACAGGAAATTGACCGCTCCATATTGCGGGAATTTTTTGATGGGCACAGGGAACGGATCCGTCGCGGTGATGCGGTAACGAAGGAGTGCGAATATTCCTTGACCCTCCCATGACTGGAATGTCTACGATGAATTCAGCCGAACATTTCTTGCATCCATTGATACATGCAGGATCTGGACGATCCCCGTCTTTCGGCGCCAATTTCAATCTATCGAGGTATTCCATGTCTCTTATTGACACCGTTTCGCGCACGCTCAAGGTTCTCCTGAACGACGCGGCTGATTCCGTGCAGGACCCGTCGCGCGATTCGCGCCAGATTGTGCGTGAACTCGATGACGGCATCGGCCGCGCCGAGCGCTCGCTGATCGAGATTCAGGCGCAGGTCGCCACACAGCAAAGCAGGCACGACGCTGCGGCTGACAGGGCGAAGAAATACGAGGACGGCGCGAAGCGCGCGCTACAGGGCGGCAACGAAGCACTGGCCCGCGAAGCGCTTGGCGCCCAGACATCGGCCGAAGCGGAGCGCGATGCGCTGGCGAAGGAACTCGCGACGCTCGAACCGTCAGTCGGTCAGCTGAAGAGCCAGATCGACGAAATGCGCCAGCGCCGCAACGACCTGAATGCGCGCTCGAACATCCTGCAGGCGAAGCAGGAAATCGCGCAGGCTAAGGACGTCGCGGCGATCATTCTAGGGGGCCTCGGCGGCAAGGATCTGACAGGCGATTTCCAGAAGCTGGAGGACAAGGTCACGCTGTCGAACGCGCGCTCCGATGCTCGCCTGAATTCCGCCGACGTGAAAAGCGGCAAGGCGCTTGAGGACAAGCTCGCGGATCTGAATCGCGGACCATCGGTCGAAGACCGGCTCGAAGCATTGAAGAAGCAGTTGAACACGCCGGCTGAGTAACCTATGACCGGCTGGGAGCCACGCAGCGCCGCAGCGGACATTTGCTGGCGCTGCGCCGCGTGACCGATACCGATTTTTAATGGAGACGGGCGTCAAGCCGCCTGGTCCGCAACATGAAGAAATTCCTCGCAATGGCGTTTGTCTCGCTGGCACTGATGTCAGGCACGGCGTTCGCTGTGCCGACCGCACAGCAGGTCGAAACCGCGATGCAGCAGGGCAACTGGCAGCAGGCCGACGCCGGGCTGACCGAAGTGCTGCAGGCGCATCCGGACGATGCGCGCGCGCATTATCTGTACGGTCAGGTTCTCGATCGCGAAGGCCGTTATGCGGCTGCGCTCACACAGATCCAGCAGGCCAGAACGCTCGACCCGCAGGTACATTTCACCGATCCGTCGCGCTTTGCTCGCACCGAGGCACGCATCCGCAGGATGGCGGAACGCGCGGGGGCAATCACGCCCGGCCTCACGTCCAATCCGGTCGCGCGACAGACGACGCCGGCCGTGCAGCGACAGACCGCGTTCATCCCGCAGGCGCCGCAGCACCATGGTCCAGGGATGGGCTTGTGGATCGGCTTCGCACTGCTGATCGCGGCGATCGCGTTCGTGTTGCGCTGGACGTTGCGCCGTGCCCGCTCACGGGACGATGCCCGTGCCGACGACGATCGTCGTGTGCAACTCAAGCGCGCGACTGAACTGTTGAACGCGGTGCGCTCGCTGAAGCTCGACGTCCGTCTTTCCTCTGTGCCTGGACATGAGGCGCTGGAGAAAGAAGTCGAAGGTGCGGAAGCCCGATTGCGGGAACGGGTCGATACGCTGTCGAACAGCAGGAACCTTGTTCTGCCGGACCAGCTCGATGACCTGGAACGGCAAGTGGCAGGCCTGAAGGCGCGTGCGGAAGGGCGTCCCGATCCGAACGCAGCCACGCCGGCCAGCACGGCCGGGCCAGCTTATGCATGGGAAGCCAGCGAACGCTTCGGCCGCCAGCCGCAAGTGCCCGACTCGCCGGTGTCACAGCAACAGCCGATCATTGTGCAGCAAGGCGGCGGGTTCGGCGGCGGCCTGGGCGGCCTGCTGACCGGCATGCTGCTTGGCGAGGCGCTCAATTCTGGCCGTGATCGGGTAATCGAGCGCGATGTACCCGGCGGCGGCGAAAGCTGGCGTCGTGGCGGTAATGGCAGTGGGCCTGATTTCGGCCAGGGCGAGAACGATTGGAGCGACGGCGGCGGCGACATCGACGTGGGTAGCAATGACGACTCCGGTGGCTGGAGCGACACCTGATCGCGACATCGCGCGACGTCGCATGTCGCGCGGCGGCATGCGGTATTCGGGTCTTTGTCGCCGGGCTGGTCAGGAATGACCGCCTCGCGCGAATTCAACTTTGTCGCCTGGTTGTGGCAAAGCCAGGACCGCTTGATGTCGCGGTCATTGCGACGCGCGCCGCGGCTGACGCCGCCGCAGCGACCGGGCAGGAAACGGATCCAAATACGTCTTGACATTCCCACCATTGGAATGTCTACGATTGATCCAACGGCGCATTCCGGAGACGGTCATGAGTCGGGCAGGAACATCGAATACGGACGAGTGCCTCGAAATACACGATCGGACGGTAGAGATCCGGGGCACGCGCTGCACATCGTGCGTGACGTACCTGGAGACGGCACTTTTAATAGCCCCTGCGTTGGACATGCGAGCTTGAGTCTCGCCACACGTGGAACAGAATTTGCCAGAGATTTTTTGGGGCGTTTGCCTATAACGTCATTAGTATTCCGCTGGCCGCCCCTGGAATGCTCAACCTCATGATCGCGCGCGTGGCGATGGCAGCCGGCAGCGTCGTGGGCAATGAATTTGTAGTCAAGCGCTGGCGCCGACGGGGTGAAACAACCGGGGGCGTCAAGCCTGCTCGTAGCCATTAAGGAGAAGTCGCATGAACATCGGAGAAGCGTCCAAGGCCAGCGGCATGTCGGTCAAGATGATCCGGTATTACGAAAGTATTGACATGATTCAGCCGCAAGGGCGCAGTGAAAGCGGCTATCGGATCTATAAGGAGAGTGACGTTCACGTCATACGCTTCATCCGGCAGACGCGCTCGCTCGGCTTTCCCATCGAGCACATCCGGGATTTGCTGGTTCTGCGGCGAGATGAGGGCCGGGCCAGTTCCGACGTCAAGGCCGTCGCACTTAAACACGTCGCCGAACTGAACGCCCAGATAGCTGAATTGACGTCCATGCGAAATTCGCTCAATCAACTCGTACAGCGATGCACAGGCGACACTAGTTCGGATTGCGTGATATTGCAGGGCATACAAGGTCTGGAGACGGATAGCGTCCACCGCGTCGATGCAAAAGCAGAAACACCTTCGTGCGGTCAAAGCCCAGCAGAGTGAATATTGTTTGTCTCGAACATTGACGGTACCGGCTTGTAACGAGGCCCGCTCAGTCACGCAAGACCTGGGAGCAAAATCATGCAGTTGTCAGTCGATGATATGACCTGTCAGCATTGCGCACGCGCAATCACGGAAGCCGTAAGAGAAGCGGACCCCGCAGCTTCGGTCATCGTGGATGTCGGCGCCCAATGCGTGACCGTCGCTGCCGACGTGTCATCCGGTGTGATTGTCACAACCATTTCGGATGCTGGCTACACCGCCGTTATCCGCGCCGGGTAGTAGTGAACGACCCGGCGCCGTTCGAGATGTTCGAGACCATCATCCAGTTCAAGCCACGCAGCGAATGGCGTCTCCGCATGACACCCGAGAAGCTGGTCGACGAACTCGACGCGCGGGTCAAGATCTCGGGCCTGTCGAACGTCTGGGTGCCACCGATTCGCAATCGCCTGGACATACTCACGACCGGTATCAAGACACCCGTGGGGGTGAAGATCTCTGGCGCAGACCTTGGGTAGATCGACAAGATTGCCACGCAGGTCGAGTCCGTCTTGAAGAACGTTCCAGGTGTCACGTCGGCGCTAGCGGAACGCTTGAACGGCGGCCACTACATCGACGTCGATATCGACCGGTTGGTACGGCCCGCTATGGCATGTCGACGGCGGTCGGCGGCGATAACGTCGGCGAAGTTATTGCAGGCCGCGAGCGTTTCCCGATCAACATTCGCTATCCACGGGAGATCCGGGACTCAGTCGACAATCTGCATCAGTTGCCGGTGGTCACCGACCGGGGGGCGCAGATCACGCGAGGGGACGTAGCCGCCATCAGAATCTCTGATGGGCCACCGATGATCCGTAGCGAGAACGCGCGCTTGTCGGGCTACGTCTACGTCGACATTCGCGATGTGGACTTGCAATCGGCCGTGAAGGCAATGCAACTTGCTGTTGTACAGCACGTTCCATCGCGTGGTCCGGCCAGTTCGAGTATCTGGAGCGCGCGGCCGCGAAATTGCGGACCGTGATTCCGGTGACGCTCGTCGTCATTTTCGTGCTGCTCTTCCTGACGTTCAACTCGGCAGCCGACGCGCTTTTACTGATGTCAACCGTGCCCTTCGCGCTGGTCGGAGGCTTCTCGCTGATCTGGATCCTGGGACATGCGGTGTCGGTCGGTACAGCTGTCGGGTTCATCGCGCTCTCGGGCGTCGCGGCCGAATTCGGCGTTGTGATGTTGCTGTATCTGAAGGGCGCGCTCAACCGCCGGCTCGAGGAAGGTGCACCCTTTACCGAAGCAACGCTCGTCGATGCGATTCGCGAGGGTGCCGTCTTGCGCGTGAGACCCAAGGCAATGACAGTGGCGGTCGTGCTGGCAGGTCTCATCCCGATCATGCTCGGCCATGGCGCCGGGTCGGAGGTCATGCAGCGAATCGCCGCGCCAATGGTTGGCGGCATGGTGACCGCACCGCTCCCGTCGATGCTGATCATCCCGGCCGCCTGGTTGCTGCTGCACCGCCGGAAGATTGCGCGCACCAAAATGAAAACCGAAGAACCGCTTCAACCTCACGCAGTACCCACTGGCACACTCGTGCCGCAATCCCACTCTGGAGAAAGCCAATGAAGAAGTTCGTTACCGTATCCGCCGTATTCTGTACCGCTCTTACGCTCGCTGGTGCCGCGATAGCTGCGGACGAAATGGCTGGCATGAAGATGGACAACGGCGCCATGAGCACCGCGAAGCCTGGCAAATCGCAACTGACCGACGCAGTGGTTAAGAAGGTAGACCCGTCGACAGGCATGGTGACCCTGCAGCACGGTGCGCTGACCAACATCGGCATGTCGGCGATGACGATGGCATACAAGGCCAAGGACACGGCGATGATTGACCACGTCAAGGAAGGCGACAAGGTCAAAGTCCGCGTCGAAGATGTCAACGGCACGCTGACTATTGTGAAGCTGGAGAAGCACTAACCATCGGTAGGCGCCAAGGACGCGGCGACGCCTACTACGGTAAGTGCCGCCGCCCTTGAGACCGCAGCTGACAGATCGCGTTTGACACGACTACGGCAGCACTTCGGTCATGGTGTGGACGCTGTAGAAATGTGAAACTGGCAGCACGGCGATCACGCCGTCGCCCGGTGCACCCACATGCGCGACCTTCATGATTGCAGCGACCAGCGTATCGACATCGGCCGTGCGAACGAAGATCTCGATTTTTAGGTGCCCGATAGCTTCGTCATCCGCATACGGATTCAGGTGTGCGCCAAAGCCTCTTACTTTGCTGATCGTGACGCCGTGCGTATGGATCGCGTGCAACGCTTTCCTAAGACTCGCAAGCACATCCGGTCGGATAATCGCGACTACGCATTGCGATTCCATGATGATCTCCTTATGTTCGGTTGAATCGTTTCACGCCTTTTTGACGTAGGCGCTACACCAGCCCTTTGCATTGACCTGCTTGCCGGCAAAGATCGTGCAAGGAGCCGTTGCGTCGCCGGCTTTTCCCTGGAAAAACTGACAATTCGCACAGGCTTGCCCCACCTGATAGTTGGCGTACTTGGCGTGATCGACCTTGCTGGCATCCGTCTTGTACCCGAGCGCCTGGGCGTTCGCGTCGGATTCCAGCACCGGCCCGGTTTGCGCTGCCACGTTGCGCTCCAAGATCAGCGACGAGGCCAAACCAGCGGTGACGAGCATAAAACTGCGGCGAGAAAATTTCATGGTTGTTCTCCTTTTCACTGGCCGCCTCGCGCTCGCGAAGCCTGGCCTGATTGTCTCCAAGTCTTGAAAAACCCTACTAGGCCCGAATCAGATAGTTGCGCATTAATCCCGAGTCCTCGTGCTCGAGCATGTGACAGTGGTAGAGGAACGTCCCGGTGTATCCTCCGAAGCGAATCAGCAAGCGGATTCGCTCGCCCGGCACAATGAGTACGGTGTCCTTCCATCCCTCATCGACATATCCACCCGCAACCGAGTCGCGTGCACTAGAAAATTCCGTGGCAACCGACCGCTTTAGTACGCGAAACTGCACGCCATGTACGTGCATTGAGTGCGCCATCAGCATCATCGATGCCTCGTTGCGAAACTCCCAGATTTCGGTGGTCTCGCGCCTCACGGTTTCCGACGCCGTGACGCTATCCATTTCGAAACGGCGCCCATCGATGCCCCATGTCATCATGCCCATTGTGATACTGAACACACGTGGCCGTGAGAAATTGACCGCCTCTTGGGGACGTACCGCTGGCACCCGGCCCAGGTGCATCGGCAGGATGTTGCTCGCATCCGAGTGCTGCGTGACCCTGACGTTCAACACGGGGAAACGCGCGCCCATCGGCAACTCGGTGTTCCCCATCATCCCGCCCATGGCGACGTCGCCCGCGAACTCGCGGCTCTCCAGCGTCATCTTGGTCCCTGGTGGTTGGTGGCTGAAGTCCGCCCACACGTCGATCCGCTCGGCCGGCGCGAGCGTCACGTACCGCCGTAGTAGTGGTGTTTCGACGAGTCCGCCATCGGTCCCGATCACGGTCAATGGCGAGCCGTCGTTCCATGCGAGCTTATAGATGCGCGCGTTAGACGCGTTAAGCAGGCGCAGGCGATAGGCGCGGGTTGCTACCGGCAGCACGAAGTCGGGCCGTCCATTGACGAGAATCTGGTCACCGAGAAAACCCATCATCTGCGCCATCATGTCGCCCATGCCGCCGTTGCCCATCATTGCGCTTTTCATCATCCCCCCACGCCCCATCATCCCGCCTGCTGGTTGTGACAGATAAGCGAACTGGTTGTCGCCGTTCACCTTCCGGTCCTGGATCATGAGCGGCACGTCGTAAGCGCCCTCAGGCAGTTTGAGCGCAGCTTCCTCCTCATCGCCGACGATCAGGAAACCGGCCTGTCCAAAGTAGATCTGTGCGCCGGTGCGACCGTCCGGATGCGCGTGGAACCAGTACGTTCCGGCGCGGTTCTGGACCTCGAATTCATATCGGAAATGCTGCCCGGGCGAAATCGCATTGCGCGGATGGCCGTCCATCGCGGCCGGCATGAGCAGACCGTGCCAATGGATGATGGTCGGCTCAGGCAATTCGTTGATGAAATCGATCCGCACTTTTTGTCCGCGCCGCACACGCAATACCGGCACGTATCCATCGGACAGAAAGACGAGCGCGCCGGCGTCGCCCTGGGTGACTTTTCCGTCGTAGCGCCACACGTGTGTAGCCGATCCCGGCCAGATCGCGAGTTGATCTTTCTTTGCGCGCAACTCGACTTCGAGCTCAGGGGCGAATGGCGTATGAGTGGAATCTGATTGCACCGAAACGGGACGCGACGCAGGTGGCCAGCCTGCACTCGCGAGCAATGCCGACGTCAGCGAGGCGCGCAGGAGCGTGCGACGTTTTGGGTTCTTGATATCCGGCATTCGTCACCTCCACAACAAGCCATCCTTGTCTTGCTTGAGCCGCGGATTGGTGCCGTCACCTCCCCACGGATGCATGGCACCATCAACCCTTCGGCTGCCACTTTGCATCGACCGCAGCCTGGATCTTGCCCGGATCTTTGATACCCTGACGCATCATCCGATAGGCGATCTCCGCCGTACCCTGACAAACGGGGCACGTGACTGCCATCTGGTCTTCGAAGCATTGCAAATTGGAGCGATGCTCACCGCGATTCTCACAGCCGCACCAGCAATACAACTGGTTCAGGGTTGCCGGAATTTGCGTGGCTACCCAATACGCGTGCCGGGTCGCGGCGTCCGAGAACTGCTCGGGGTTCAGCACGTGCGAGGCATCGGTGTGTCCAGTCGGAACAATGCGCAGACCGTTGGCGCGCAGCATACCGATACGCCATGCAGTGTTGGCTGTGCCCGGTAACGGTGCCTTGTCTCCCACCGCCCCGGTCTTTGATAACATGATTTCCGCCGCTATTGACACTACGCCCGCGGATAGCGCCACCGGCAACACCCAAAGCAAGCGTCGCCTCGACAAGTTCAATCGCGGGCTACGAGGCCGTGCACGTGTGGCGCGGTCTTTCGAAAGTTTTTTGTCTGGTTGCCTATCTGTCATCGAGAAGTCTCCTTGGCCGGGTGAGGATCATCACCAGGCGCGTATCGCGGCATGGCACTACCGCATGCCACGCATCATGCCGACGTGCATCATTGCCATCCCTGCCACGCCCAGTACGGTGACGAGTCCGACTATGGCTAGCACGATCACGATGGCTTTCAGAATCTAGGAACGATCGCTCACGTCAGTCTCCATCCAATCTGTTCGGTGCCACGGGCTAACGCGCGGCATCGTTCTACTGGCACAGGCAACTCCTGTTTCGCCGGCGGGCGCGAACGGCTGCGGATTCATCCATCCGCTTCATTGATCGCATCGTCAGCACCATCGACAGGAACACTGAGGCCAATCGGAAGCGACGCATGTTTTTACCCGGCGACAGTTCTCCTGACGCGCGTGCGCATCGTCCTTGAACGTGTCTAAGATGGGACTAACGGAGAGGGATTAAAGCGCTTCTGGTGGGCGCTGCGGCGGCTCGGGGATGAACTGCGCAATGAGAACGTGACTCATGGGCCGGTAGACAGGCAACGAGGTGATTGCTACCGTGACATGAAGGGAGGGAACGAGAACCCACGGCATGCTGCACGAGTGACTGCCCATGCTGCAATGACCACCCGCCTGCGTCTTCACGACGGGTGCTTTTGTGCGATCGGCATGATCGCCCATGTCGGTCATGGACACCGGGCTTTCGTGTGATGGAGAAACGGCTGGCGCCATCGCCGAACAAAGCGACGCCTGCGCGGGGTAACCGAGTATCGGCAACCACGCGATCAGAAAGCAGGCAATCAGTTTGGTCAGCAATTTCATGATTTTTAGTATAGGCGCTGCCAGACGGGGATGCCACGTCCCACTCTGTCAGTATTTACATCGATAAGAGGACGCGCAAGATCCCGGTGAACGTCCCCGTCAGTGGTCCCACCGCTGCAGGTGCGCGAGGAACGTATCCGCGCCAACGAATCCCACCAGTTCCGCCGCAGTTTGTTGCTGACCGCCGCGGTCATAGAAAATCAATGCGGGCGGTCCGAACAATCCATAGCGCTTTAGCAGCGCAGCATCCTCGGGCGTGTTTCGAGTGACGTCGATGCGCAGCAGCTTCCAGTGTGCCAATTCAGCCGCGACTCGAGTATCGGCGAACGTAAAGCGTTCCAGTTCCTTGCAGGAGAGGCACCAGTCCGCATAAAAATCCACCATGACGGGCTGACCATGCGCCTGATTCAGTGCATCGTCCAGTTCCGCGACGGTACGCACCGGCTGAAAACGCGAGGGTATTTCCGCGACGGATACTGTCCCTTTTGACACGCGCTTGAGCGGCTGCAGCAAATCGTCGTTACCGGACAGAGCACCGAGCAGTTCGGCAATACCGGCAGCGACGAGGAGCACACCCAGCGCCTTGCCCACCCGTGCATTGCCACGGACATCCGGCGGCAACGGATCGATCGCGCGAAACATCATGCCGCACGCTACGAGGAGCACGGCCACCAGCACCATCAGCAACCACGATGGCAGCAACGAGTACGCGAACCAAAGGGCGGCCACCAGTAGCATCACGCCCAGCGTGTTCTGCGCGGCACGCATCCACTTGCCTGTCCGTGGCAGGACCTGCGCGCCAAACGTGCCAATGATCAGCAACGGAATTCCCATGCCGATGGCCATCACATAAAGTGCCAGCGCCCCGGAAAGCAGATCACCGCTTCGCGAGATGTACAGCAACGCGCCCGCGAGCGCCGGCGTCGAACAGGGACCAACGAGCAGCGCGGACAGGGCGCCCATCAGGAAGACGGGAAGGATACGTCCACCAGGCAGTCGCTGGCTCCAGCTAGCCACGCCCGTTTGCCAGCGCGAGGGCAATTGCAGCCTGAACACGCCGAACATCCCGAGCGCGAAGATCACCATGAGCACGCCGAAGCTGGCCAGGATCCACGGTCGCTGCATGAACATCACCAACTGGATGCCGAAGAACGCTGCGATGCTGCCCGCCAATGCGTAGGTCAGCGCCAGTCCCTGAACGTAGGCAAAGGTGAGCGCAAAAGCGTACCAAAAATGCGGCCGAGCACCGTGGATTTCGCCACCCAACACAACCGCCGTGACGATCGGAATGAGCGGATACATGCACGCCGTCCCCGCGATCAACAGGCCCGCAAGCAAAAAGCCGAACAACTCAGCGACGCTGAGGCCGGCGGACGTCGGCAGTGTCATCCCGAACAGTGTGCGCGCGTTCGCTGGCGAGCTGACGTCAGCATTGGAGACACGAGCTTCGTCTGGAGCGTGCGTGATGTCCGACACCTTGCCAGCGGCTGCAACGCGATAGGTACGGGTGAACGGCGGGTAGCAGACACCTAGATCCGCGCAGCCTTGAGAGGTCACTGACAGCACGACGCCGGTCGTAACGGGACGAGGTAACGCCAGACGCAGCGACACGGGACCGTGATAGACGAAGACCTTGCCGAAGGTTGGATCATCTTTCTCTTCGCCCGGCGGCAAGTCGACCGGCTTAACCGGAACACCATCCACAGAGAAGTTAAAACGGTCTCGATACAGGTAGTAACCGGAGCGCGTACCGAAATCGAGCGTAATTTGCTGCGGTGTGCTGAGACTGACTGTCAGCGGGAAGGCCTGTTCGGGTGGTAACAGGTCGGATTCGGTCACCGCCTGCGCTAGAAGCGGGACGACCGCAACGAGGAGCGCGAGCGCTATCCGCGTGAGCCAGCCCCGTGCGCTTGCGCTGTAACGGGCACAGCGCGTCGGCCCTCTGCTTGCGTCCGGTCGCGCACCTAGCTGCCCCGTGTCGATGAGCGTCATTGCTCCCATCCTCTGGCGCGTCAAAATGGCTCCAAGTAGTCACCCTGTAAGCGTTCGCGCGGACTAGCCCGTTTTTCTGTAGTTCGACGATGGCCGATTCGCCGACCTCGTCGCATTCTTGACCTTGTGCGAGCGGGAAGGTCAAGAATAGATTCATCGGTTCAGCTTTGTTCGTACAGGCACGAGATTGACACAAAAAGCTGAAATTACTTGCAGTTTGTCGAGTATGGCCAATGATCTCCATCCCACTGCGCGCAGCGCGGCTTGTGACAGCGACAATAGACGAAGTACTGCACACGCCCGGCGGGTATGACGTGCCGCTTCTCGCTATGTTCGATCCACTCGAAGCTTTTAGCGCTTGCCGATGATCGTAGAAAAATCCCATAGTGACCGTTTGCCGGGCCGGGGGCGTTCTGCGCAAGCCACGCTCATTATCCAGCAGGCGGGCTTCGATAAAGTCGCGAACCGTGCCGGCGGCATGCTGCGATAGAGAGCGCATGAGCACGCCGTGGAAAGCGAGCGATAGTCCCTGAGCGCCAGTGCGGCAATCTCGACGGGCAGGCAACGGCCGGCCCGTCGAATGCGAGTGTGCCTTCTTTCGCGAACTTGAGTCATCCATGTCAACCAGACAGAGCGCATGTTCGCGTCACCGTTGCGAAAGACATCAAGAAGAGGCGCAACGCCTCCATTAGCGATTACGACCGCAACGACAACGACGCTCATCGTCAAGGGTTGTCGCACGACATCGAAAACGTCATCGCGAAAGCCGGGGCGGTCTCGAAAAAAACTCAAAATTTCCCCTTGACCTTCCCGTCGCTGGAACCTCTAACTTCTGTTCATGGGCCAACGCATTCCAGTTTGCTGTAAGCGGTCGGAGGCCACAGTTAGCCGATCGCAGAGATTTTCTGACGCATCCACTTTGATGGTGAGACGACCTTCGCGAACGCGAAGCAACTTAATTTAAAAGAGGTAGCAAATCATGAAATGCAACACTAAAACTATGCTCTTCACTGGCGCCGGCGTGCTCGCAGCATTTTTCATCGCCAATGCCGCGTTGCCACAGTTCCACAGCCTGGTACTGAGTGCAGGGCCTTTTCTGCCGTTCCTCCTGCTGCTCCTGCTGTGCTCGCTATCGATGATATTCATGATGAAGGGCATGAGTTCGCATCGAGATAACACTCAGCCGGCGAGCATCAGTACCGGGAAGGCAGTCGAACCCACTACTGAGTCGCAGACCAACGCTTCTTAGGCGCGTGCGGTTAGAACGGTAGACATGGGATGAAGCAGTGCAGCGGTCAACATACCCGGCAAGGAGTGACAGGAATGAACGGACATCAACACGGTGCAAAAACAGGCGCGGCGGCCACAGTCGCAAGCGGCGCAGTGCACCCGGACAGTGCCGGCTCTCACGGCGTGCGACAAACACCACCGTCGATAGACGGTACGACCTATACCTGTCCGATGCACCCGGAAATACGCCGGGATAGCCCCGAGACATGTCCCAAGTGCGGAATGGCTCTTGAGCCAGTGATGCCGAGCCTGGATGAAGATGAAAATCCCGAGTTGGTACTGTTTCGACGCCGGTTCTGGTGGACTTTGCCATTTACCATCGCTGCCGTTCTGTTCGCCATGTTCAGCGAGCGCTTTCGTTCGCTTGCGCCCGCAACTCTGAGCTGGGTAGAACTCGCGTTGTCTGCTCCCGTAGTCCTGTGGGCCGGGCTGCCCATATTCGTGAAATTCGCGCAGTCACTCAAGAACCGTAGCGCCAACATGTGGACGCTCATCGGTCTTGGAACCGGCGCGGCGTTCGTGTACAGCGTGGTGGCAACGATCGCCCCGCAGATATTTCCTGGCTCGTTTGTCGTGCATGGCCGCATTGGTGTGTATTTCGAAGCAGCCGCGGCCATCATCTCTCTGACGTTGCTCGGGCAAATCATGGAATTGAAGGCACGCTCGCAGACGTCGGCGGCGGTCAAATCCCTGCTCGGTCTTGCGCCGAAGACGGCCCGCCGGATCGGCGAGGGCGGGGAGGAAGATGTCCCGCTTACTGACGTGCATGTCGGCGATCTTTTGCGTGTTCGCCCGGGCGAAAAGGTGCCGGTTGACGGCGTCGTGACAGAGGGCGCGAGCGCGGTGGACGAATCGATGATGACGGGCGAGCCGTTGCCTGTAGCCAAGCGAGTGGGTGACAAGGTGATCGGCGCCAGCCTCAACACCTCTGGTAGCCTGATCATGCGTTCCGAAAAAGTTGGTTCGCAGACCGTACTATCGCAGATCGTACAGATGGTGGCGCAGGCACAGCGCACCCGCGCGCCGATGCAGCGCATGGCCGACAAGGTGGCGGGTGGATTCGTCGTCGGCGTGGTCGCGATCGCTGTACTCGCGTTCTTCGGCTGGGGCTTTTTTGATCCCGAATCAGGCTGGGCCTATGGGTTGATCAACGCGGTTGCGGTGCTCATCATTGCCTGCCCCTGTGCCTTGGGTCTCGCGACGCCGATGTCGATCATGGTGGCGAGCGGTAAAGCAGCCACGAGCGGAATTTTGTTCCGAGATGCGGCAGCAATCGAGAATTTCCGGCGAATGGATACGCTGGTCGTCGACAAGACCGGGACCCTGACCGAAGGGCGTCCCAGTTTCGAGCGCGCGCTCGGCGTCGCGCCATTCGATGACACGGAGGTGCTGCGTCTGGCCGCGAGCCTCGACCAGGGAAGCGAGCATCCACTCGCCGCCTCTCTGGTCACCGCAGCGCGCGAGCGAAGCCTGCCGCTGGACAAAGCGGAGAACTTTGAATCGGGTTCGGGTATCGGTGTTCAGGGACTTGTCAGAGGCCGCCGGCTTGCGCTCGGCAATACCGCCCTTATGCAGCAGGAAGGTGTCGATGTAGAGACCCTTGCTCTCCAGGCTGACGACTTTCGGCAGCAGGGCGCGAGCGTCATGTATCTGGCGGTCGATGGACAGTTCGCAGGTCTGCTTGCCTTGTCTGACCCGATCAAGGCGAGTACTCCGGAGGCGCTGGCACTACTGGAAGATGCGGGAATCCGGGTGGTCATGGCGACTGGTGATGGAATTATCACCGCAGGGGCGATCGCGAAGCGCCTCGGGATCAGCGAGTTTCATGGCGCAGTTACCCCGGCCGACAAGCTGGCTCTCGTCAAGCAGTTGCAGCGAGACGGAAAAGTGGTGGCGATGGCGGGAGACGGCATCAACGATGCCCCTGCACTGGCAGCGGCCGATATTGGAGTGGCCATGGGGACCGGAACTGACGTTGCGATGCACAGCGCGCAAGTGACCTTGGTGAAAGGCGATCTGCGCGGAATTGCGCGGGCTCGTGCGCTGTCCGATGCGACCGTCGCCAATATGCGGCAGAACCTCGGATTTGCCTTTGTCTATAACCTGTTGGGCGTACCCTTGGCGGCGGGTGTGCTGTATCCGCTCACGGGATGGCTGCTTTCGCCAATGATCGCGGCGCTGGCGATGAGTCTGAGTTCAGCTTCCGTCATCTCGAACGCGTTGCGGCTAAGAGGTTTGAAGGTCTAGACCGCACTATCGGCGCGATCTCCGGTTGCAGACCCAAAGGCAACTGGAGATCAGCGTGGGACATTGCGCTGGAAGCGCACCATGCATCCTCGTGGAAATCTGCTCATGCTGTCTGCAAGGACTGATATGACTCTCCGCGTCGGTGGTTCCGTCAGGAAACGGATTTTCATTCGCCAAGGCACATGGCGGGCTGTTCTGCTGGTCTTCGGGCAAGACGGGCCGTCCGGCGATGCGTGCCGCCTTCGGCCTGTGTCTAGCGAAGCTTGATGGGAACCTCCCACGCGCCTCAGGAAAGAAGAGTGAGAACCGGATGAAGCGCCGATAACGCCGCGCACTGTGCCGTCAAATGAGCAACGACGCCGGCTACGGAAGCACTTTCATCATTGCGTGGCTGGCGACCGGCAGTATCGCCACGACACCATCGCCAGGCGCCCCCACATGCGCGACCTTCATGATCTCTTCAATCAGTGCGTCCACGTCTACCGAGCGCCTGAATATCTCGATTTTCAGATGCTCGGTCGCCCAGTCGTCAGCGTCAAAATGCACCCGAATCCTCTCACCTTCTGGTCATGACGCCGTGGGTGTGGATCGCACGCAGTTTCTTCTCATCAAGCGCCCCAAGTAAGCCCAGCCGGACAATCGCGACGACGCATTGCGATCCCATGATGCCCGCTCCTGTCTGGCCGGATCGCTACGCTTTTTTTGCATACGCGCTATACCAGCGTCTGGCACTGACAGTCTTGCCGACGAAGATTGTGCAAGGTGTCATCGCATCGCCAGTCTTTCCATGCCTGAAATTTCGTGTACTTTGCCATACATTCACTCCCAAGCCAGTTGTTCGACAGAATTGATTCGTGACCGCTCCTGAGCGTGACTTCCACGACAAGGTTCCGAGTCAAGTCCTCTGCGTTGGCGAATCGATATAGCATCTCAATCACCCTTCGGCGGTCCGTTGTCGGATCAAACTACACGCCTTCCCGTATAGCAATACAGCTTGCGGTGTTGTAGCTGTACGAGCTGCCCTAGTCCGGCGTCGGCACTTCCAGGATGATCATGTCAACGATTGATTGGAACGTGCGGATATATGCAGGCGGTGCAGGATCAATAGACCCGCCAGCAGAAACCCAATCAATTCGGCCGCGCCGAGCCCAGCGGCCGTCGGCGGGGTCACGCTCAAGATCGTCAAAGTATTCGCGCTGGCGCATTGGCGCCGGCGACGCCGGCCGCAGTGGGGACAGTGGCCAGCATGGCGAACGGGTCGGACCGGCGCTTGCGGATCCTGATATTTCCGACGACCGCAGTACGAAGCCATAATGCCGACAAGGAGTAAGCGCGCAAATTTCCATGATGGCTCGTGCCAAAGTAGGCACATCAGAAGCCGGATGTACGGACGCGATCGTGATCCGGCGTCGGCGCAGATTAGGCGCAATGGCCATGCGGTGGGTTACCATGGAAGACAGACATATTTGCAACATCGCGTCGGCCCTTCGCTCGCGAAGACACACATTGCCGATTTGATCCACTTTTCTAATCTACTGATTTTATTGATGTCGAAAAGACAAACATATTTGCAATGGATCAAGATTGAGCGACGGCGAGTATTGGGCGACATGTCGCGAGCGCACAGTACTGCAAGCCGTAGTGAACGGTCACGGCCTCATCTTCCCGCAAGCCCGATTGACTGTGAAGGATGGCCGCGGGGTATTTACGCGAGATGGCAAGGAGGTTTGGTCCTGCAACGCAGACTATGCAGCCATGCATTTTGTGATTCAGGTGGTATAGGAAAAGGACACCTTCATGATGCGCACCGCTAACTACATTTTCGAGCACGCCGGCGACACCATTCAAGGGGTGATGAGCGGCAACAGGGCGTGCACCGATTCAATTAACGCGTTGGAGAAGTGGATTGTGGCGGCGGATGGACGACGGTACTAAATTTCTACTTCCGCGCGCGCGTCAGGACCTTCGAAAACATATGCTGCATGGTCGAGCACGGCGCGGGTTTGGGTATTGTGCCGGCGACGGCAGCGAAGCGCTACAGGGGCTCGCTCGGTGTGCGTGCCGTGGAGTTGACCGACCGCTGGGTCACGCGCCGGCTTCTGATCTGCGTACGCAATCTGGAGGCGTTGCAACGACCGGAACGTGCGCTGGTTGAAGGTCTTGTCGCCGCCTCACAGGTGCATAAACGGTAGAGCGTTCTGAGGCTCAACAACTCAGATCGAAATATCCCTTGGCGAGGCACACTCCGTTCACCAGGATCTCGACGTCATGCCGCCCGGCGTAATGCGCGCGCGTGGTGAAGTCCCGGATGTTCTGCGTGCGTTCAATCGATATCCGCTGCCCGCTATCGAGCGTCAACTCTTTGAGCTTGAACACCTTCGCGGCCGTCACGCCCGATTTCTTCACGTAATGCATCTTGTAGTCGATCACGAGCCGCTGGCTTTCCGGGCACTTCGAAGCAAGATCGAATGACAAGGTCACGCGCTCGCCCAACGCGATCTGCCGGGGCATCACGGCGAACTTGCTGATCTTCACATCCGGCACGCCGCCCGCACCGATCACGGCCAATGCGCGGCCATTGCCGGCCTTGATCAGGGAGCGCAGCGCGCGCTTTGCAATCCAGGCCGTGTGGGCGTTTTCCATCGGCCACGTTGCGAGCCGGTCCAGCACCCATTCAGGATGGGATTTGGTCACATCGTTCAGATGATTGGCGACTGACTTACGGACATAGAGGCTCGTGTCCGCGCGAAGGTTTTCAAGAATTGGCGCCGTCAGCGAAGGATCGGCGACGATCGCGTCGAGCCGGAAAGACCATGGCAGGCGCGGACGGCTTCCCTCGCTTGCAAGACGGCGCACGGCGTCGTTGTCATCGAGTGACCAGACTTTCATGATGGCCAGTGCACGCTTGAGATCCTTGCGCAGGAACTCGCGCACGGCGAACTCGGAGGTGCCGAAGGACGTGAAAAACTTGAGGGCGTCCATGGAACCATCGAAGTCGTCCTGGCCGTATTGCCCGACGTAGTCGGGAAGGACCAGTGTCGAGAATCCTTCCTCTAAGCGCCGTGCAAGCGCGCGAAGAATCCCGAGCGCTTGACCGTAGTCCGCGGGAAGGGTCGCATGCAACGCCTGGGTCATGCGGCGCAGGCGCTGCATCAGCGTCAGGTTGTCAAGCCCGGCCAGCGAAATCTTGAGAAAACGGCGTGTATCGAATGGTGGATAAACCGCCTTGACGTCGAGCGCCATGTCACGGAACCGGCGCTCGTTGAAGATCTCTTTCAGTGCGGTGTTTTCTGTGTCCGACATCGTTATCGTTTTCTGGATGGAATCGCAATGGGGCGGCAAGCCGTGTTAGCGGCTGCGACGAATGTTTTGCTTGGGGCACCTGGGTTTATTCATGATACCGCCGCGTAGCCATGTCGCTAGCCGACGACCGCTTCTCTCACGAAGCCGGAACAACAGCTTATCTGCTTGCCCTGTCAGATCTTGTCAGGAGCGGTGTTTTCCGGTCGAAGTCAAGATCACCTTGGCTTGTCCAAAGCTTAAGTATCCGTCGATGCAGCCGTTAACAAGAAGCCAGCCTATTCAGGCTTCAACGCTGTCTTAGATCACTCGACGACCATCCAGCAATAGGCCTTCGCGGTCCGTTCCCGATGACACTCCCGCGCCGTTCGCGCTGCCGCGAACGAAAGCACTCGATGCATCCCGCAGAAAGATATTGTTTGACGCGCTAAGACACGTTGAGGGGTCACATCGAATTCAACGTTACGAAGAGTTGTCAATATGCTTAAAAAAGCGAGTGTTTCCACCGGCCTCCTGGTTGTTCTGGTCGTGTTCTGTCTCTTCCAGGTCGTGACAGAAGGCCTGGGTTTTTGGTCGTTGACAGCCACTCACGACGATGTCGGCAACCTCTCGGATATCGCCCTCAAGCAAGTGAACCAGGTCAACGAGACCACGCAACGTCTGATGGACGCACGGATCAACCTGTCACGCGCCGGCACGCGCATGGCGCGCGGCGGCACGGAACCGGTCGAGATCGTCCAGCACGCGCGCGAGCAACTGGCGCTCGCGGACAAGTCGTTCGGCGCCTTCGTCAATGCGCCGAAAACCGGCGATGAAAACAGGGCGCGTACGGCCGCCTTGCAGGAAAAATTCCAGGCATATCACGGCGCACTCAGTGAACTGACTCAGTACCTCGATGCCAACAATCTCCAGGCTTTCCTTGACCAGCCGACGCAAGGTTTCCAGGACCGCTACCTCGCCGAGCAACAAAACTTCGCCCGTTTCGGCGATACCGCGAGCCAGGCGTATCTCGACTCCATCGATGCTCGCCTCGACCTGTTCCGCGGTGTTGGTTTAGCGATTTTCGTGGCGCTGGTCTTGGGTGTCGTGTCTGTACATATCGCGTTGCGCCGGGGCGTAATCGAGCCGCTCGAGGAAGCTGGCCGTCACTTCGAACGGATCGCACAGGGCAAGCTCGATGAGCGCATTGCCGATCGCGGTACCAATGAGATCGGCCGCTTGTTCGCCGGTCTTGCATCGATGCAGGCAAGCGTCGCACACACGGTGAAGACCGTGCGCGAGTCGTCGGACTCGATCAATCTTGGCGCCGATGAGATCGCGACCGGCAACGCCGATTTGTCGGCGCGCACCGAGAACCAGGCGGCATCGCTGGAGGAGACTGCATCGAGCATGGAGGAACTCACCGCGACCGTGCGCCAGAACGCCGAGCATGCCCGCGACGCGAACAGCCTTGCCGGCGACGCGCTCACAGCAACATCGCGAGGCACGGGTGTGGTCGATCAGGTGGTCGAGAAGATGACCAGCATCGCGAGGAGCTCGGACAAGATCGCGGAGATCATCTCGGTGATCGATGGCATTGCGTTCCAGACCAACATTCTTGCGTTGAACGCGGCCGTCGAGGCGGCGCGTGCGGGTGAGCAGGGCCGCGGATTCGCCGTCGTGGCGAGCGAGGTGCGCGGGCTTGCCCAACGCAGCGCGCAATCGGCCAAGGAGATCAAGGAGCTGATCGGCGAATCGGTCTCGCAGGTGAACGACGGCTCGGCGCTGGCAGGACGTGCCGGTCAGGCAATGCGCGACGTATCCACGTCGATCTCGCGCCTCACGCAGATGATGGCCGAGATCAGCGCCTCGTCGCTCGAGCAAAGCACGGGCATTGAACAGGTCAATCAGGCCGTCGTGCAGATGGACGAGATGACGCAACAGAACGCCGCGCTGGTAGAGCAGGCGGCGTCGGCGGCGGCGTCGCTGCATGAACAAACGCGCCAACTGAAGGCGGCCGTATCAGTGTTCAAGATTCCGGACGAGGGGCGGATGGCGCGGTTCTAGGTGCTAATTGCGGTCGTTCGCTGCGGCTTCACGTTGTTTAGAGCGGCGGTCGTTCTCGGTTGACCCAAAGCTGTACCGATGGTCGTTGCCACTGGAACCTGGCGTAGTCAGCCAGCCTTTGCGGCACCTGATCTCCGTTCAGGACAAGGCGATTGAGCATCAACGCAAGATCCATGTCTGCGATGCACCAATCGTCGAAGAGGTGTCTGGTGCCGGGCACAAGCAGCGCCTCGGCCGCGGCGAACAATTTCTCGGCCGATGCGCGTCCTGCAGCGGAAAGCGCAGTGCTGCAAGGTGCATAAAACAGCACCTCGGTTGATCGTTCCTGTCTGATCGGCATGAGATCGCTGCGAAGCCAGGCCTGGATTTGACGCGCCCGCGCACGGCAATGCGGGTCTGCCGGATACAAAGTCCGGCCCGGGAAAACCTCATCCAGGTATTCGGTGATTGCCGACGATTCGGATAGAGCAAAGCCATCGTGAATCAGGGTAGGGACGCGCTGTGTCAACGACATCGCTGCAAAGCCCGATTCGCGATTGGCGTTGTTCGCCAAGTCGATCGCCGCCATCTCGAACGGCAACGCTTTTTCATGAAGCGCTACGAAAGCCGACATGGCGTACGGACTTGCGAACTGAGCATCGGCGTAGAGAAGAAGACTGGCGGACGGCAACGTGCTCTCCTGGTGTATTGGGTGAGAAAGGAGCGGATGCTTATGCGTTGCGGATAGCTACGTTTGACGAATATAGCCGCTGCTAAGCTTGTCTCGCGAAATTCCTTAAGGATTTTCGCGACCCGACGAGGGCGGCCTGAGCGCCCGCGCATTTACTGCGTCTTGGCAGCATGCAACCTGGGCGTCCCCATCTTGAACCACGCCTTCTCTATTTTTCCGTTTCCTATTTCGTAGATGGCGACCACATCGATTTCGCCGGGACCGTCTGGAAACGTGCGAGTCACCACCTCCTGGTCGACCACCATGTTGCCAACCGATATACGCGCAATGAGCTTGCCGGAAAGATTGGTCTCACTGAAGCGGGCGACGTGGCGTTCGCGGACCTCGGTTGCACCGCTAGCTAACAATCGCGACGGGAACTCGTAGTATTCACAGTCGTCGGCCCACCACTGCATGAAGGCCTCTATATTCCGATCGTTATAAGCTTCAAGTTGTTTTTGCACCGGGAATTCGACGTCGCTTACCCCGTTTATAGTCATATCGGCGTGCTCCTTGTAAGTGGTAAAAGATCTCGACTGCGAGCTTGATTATGAGCCTGCGCGCCGGGTGAAAGATACGAAGTGAGGTACGAAGTGATTGAGCAATCCCTCGCCGTAGGAACACTCGACCTTCAATACAACGACATGATAGCCGCGAGCATGAAGAGAGTAGCGGCTCATTGCGTGGGAGTACCGGCGCATGGCTTGCGATGCCGCCGCTCCGGCTATTTGGAAGGGAAGGTTTATTGCCCCGCTGTTTCGCTAGCGGTTCGGTCGAAGGAATCTTTGAAGGTTTTCCAGCCGAGGTTAAAGCCCATCCGCGCAATCATCACACCGATGACCGCCGCAGCCAGACGATCCGATATCGCCACACCGGCCATGCTGCCCAGAATGCCGGCCGCGGCGATAAGCGCGGAGATCGCATCCGAGCGTGCGTGCCAGGCGCTTGCGACCAGAATGGTTGAACGGGTGCGTTGAGCCACCGACATGATGTATCGAAACAACCCCTCTTTGGCGGTGATCACAAACACCGCGACGACCAGCGCGCTAGCATGGACGCTTGAAGCGCCAGCCACGTTAGTCATATTAGTCACGTTGGTCGCGTGCACAAGACTGCTCCACAGCGTCTCCATTCCCGTCGCGATCAACAGGAAGGAAATCAGTAGTGATCCTATGGTTTCGTAGCGATCGTATTGATCGTTGATGCTCCGGTGTGCCGCTGTAGCGCTGAGGCGCAAGACGGCTAGCACCATCCCATCTGCGGCCAGGTCTGCCAGTGTATGAACGCCGTCGGCCAGCAAACCTTCTGAGTAAGCCAGCCAGCCGATGGCAATCTGCATCGTCATCAAAGCCGCGTTTAACAGGACACTGATCTGGGCTGCCTTGAACGCAGCGTCTCGCTTTTCGCGGCCGTGCTCGGACGTCGACGACATCGTGGGGACATTATTCGTGTAGGTATTGCACCGTAACTGTCACACGTGGCGAAGATATGACACCCGCCGATGTCGTCCCCGGAATCGTCTTGCCGAGCAGCGTTGGAATGTATATGAGTTATTGAAAATATTGAATTTTATTTTGTCCCGGGCGGACGTGTACTTCAACTCGCTCGCATTGCTCGGGACCCGGCATTGCGCACAAGCGTCCCGGATCCCTATTTGCGGCTCAACGGTCAGAATCGATAGCTCGCAAACGCCCCATAGAAAATCTGGTCTTTCTTCTCGACCACGGGGCTGTTCCCCGCATCGCCTCGCAAATTCGAGGCGGTCACGCGGGTGCCGACGTTCCAATGATCGGTCAGTCTATAACTCGCTCCGACCGAAAATCTCACCGACGAAATGCCGGACTTCGGACTGTATTGGCGCAGCCCGGATAACGCGCTTTGCGCGGCGGTCACGCCATAGAAGGTCTGTTCATACTGGCTGCTCGCCCATGTCAGCCCAGGACCCGCAGTCAACGTGAGCCGTTCAATGGGCGAATATTTCGCTTCCAGATCCACTGTTGCGGTTGTACCTTGGTGCTTGCCGCCAATGTCGGTCGAGACGCTGCTTCGTGCCGTCAGCCAGGCCAGCGTGTAATTGACGAACACGCTTGCGTGAGCGGTCCGGTCAATGTCGCCGAGACCGCGCAAGTGTGAATCGTCGGACTCCTTGCGGGGTTTGATGAAGTCATAAGAGACCACTGCGCCCACGCGCCAGTGACTGTCGCGATACAGATAGGCGCCCAGCCCCAAGGGGGTCTCCGCATCAGGCGACGCGCCGATGAAATAGCGGCCGTAGCTCGCGCCCAAGAGCGGCACCGGTTGGAATTTCCGGTCGCTGGCGCCCGGATACTTGGGTTCGCTGAAGACGCCCGCACCGACAGTGAAATGCCATTTATCATTCTGTGACGGGTCTGGCGCGGCGGGGGCATCTGTGTCAGCCATGGCGTTGGAAAGCGGCAAGAACATGGCGATCGACAGCAGCAAGTGGCGGGGGCCAGGTTTTCTCAGGTAGCGCATTCGGTTTTCCGTAAGCGATAGGAACGGTGGGCGCATGAGCTCAGTCAAGGACGCGGCATGCGCCGGGAGGAGATGGATTGAATCGAAGCAGCCGACTGCCCGGCGCCTTTCGTTTTCGGCGGGGGATGCACGGGACAGAGTTAAGCGTCGGGATGTAAGCGGAATATGTTCAAACGGGAGAGGTTTGTAACCTTGGTTTGCGGCAGGGCGTCTCGCAACACTACGTTACAAACGGCGCTCGTGTCAGGGCGAGGCCACGGTATAAACAAACTCGCGTCCGGCCAGCGGGGATCGATGGCCGGTTTTTTCAAGGGCACTGCAGCTTTATATGGAACGTCAAGAGACTATTCTGATCGTCGACGACGACCCGGAGATTCGCCGCCTTTTATCGGACTATCTGACTCAGAGCGGCTATGTGGCTCGTGTGGCGGCCGATGGGAAGGATCTGCTCCAGGTCATAGAGCGGTCGGTCATCGACCTGGTCGTACTCGACCTGATGATGCCGGGCAGGGACGGTTTGGTTTTATGCCGCGAACTGCGTTCTCGCTCGGACATACCCATCATCATGCTCACGTCACGAGGCGGATTGATCGACAGGATTGTCGGCATGGAAATGGGCGCTGATGACTACCTGCCCAAACCGTTTGATCCCCGTGAACTGCTTGTGCGCATAAAAGCCGTTCTTCGCCGCACACAGGGCAGACCCAGGCACATGCGGGACGAGGGTATTCAAAGCATCGAATTCGCGGGTTGGCAGCTTGATACCGTGGCACGCCAATTGACGTCGCCTACAGGCGTCGTGATCGCGTTGAGCGGCTCCGAATATCAGTTGCTGCGCGTGTTCCTGGACCATCCGAATCGCGTATTGAACCGCGATCAGTTGACCAGCTTGCTAATGGGCAAGGAAGCCGATCCGTTCGATCGCGCTGTCGACGTACGGGTCAGCCGGTTGCGTCAACGCCTCCTTGAAGACGCGCGTGAACCGCAGATCATCAAGACCGTCCGTAGCGAAGGTTATCTGCTGGCCGTTAGCGTCAGGTGCAACCCATGACGTTTATCTCTCCGCGCACGCTGTCGGGACGAATCATCCTGATTGTCATGTTCGGGCTAATGATCTGGTCGGGGATCGAATACGTCGGGTGGCGCAATGAACGCAGCAGGATACTGCTGGAGTTGCCAGCTCGTCTCGCGGGCGCGCGGATCGGCGAGGCTGTCCAAGTCATCAACAACGTTCCGGCCTCGGACACAGACCGGACGATTCAAGCGTTGAACGGCAAGAGCCTGAAGCTGTCGTGGCTCGATGGTGTGCCGGCAACCCCAGCCGAGTCACAGTCCGATTCACAAGCTGATTCACAAGTCGACTCGCGGCCGCGACGGCTGCTTGCAGAGGCTATTCGCTCCAATTTCATTGCTGAGCCACCACCCATCAATGTGCTCAGGGCCTATCTTTTCGAGGCGCCCAAGCCGAAGGATGCGCTGTTCACGATGAACAACCTGCAGTGGCAACGCGGCGCGTTTTCCGTGCAGGTCCGGATGCGCAATGGGCGGTGGCTGAAAATCGATTGTGAAGAGGGCGAGGGCGGTTTCGTGGTCTCGCCCTGGACGGCGTATTACCGCTGGATCGTGCCTGTCGTCGTCATTACGTTTGTGCTCGCCTGTCTCATCAAGATGGCGGTCCGGCCATTGGAGGCTTTTGCCGCTGCGGCCGACGATCTCGCGCAAAACATCAACCGCTTGCCGCTGACCATCGCCGGTCCGCTTGAACTGCGAGCCGCGATCCAGGCATTGAATAATCTGCAGAAGAAGCTGCTCGACTATATAAGCGAGCGAACCCGGATATTGGCCGCTGTTTCTCACGACTTGAAGTCGCCCATCACGCGCCTCAGGTTGCGAGCGGAGCTGCTCCATGACGACGACGTGAAACAGCGGTTTCGCGACGACCTGCGCGAGATGGAAGCACTCGCTAACGAAACGCTTGAATTCATGCGCGGTATCGAGGTGCATGAGCCGGTGCGGCCGATCGATATCAACGCGCTCCTCGACGTGGTGCAATCGGACGCGATGGAAGCAGGTGGGGAAGTGTCGATCGTCGGCACCGCGCTCGCGCCGTTGCCCGGATACGCGCGAGGGCTTAAGCGATGTCTATCGAACCTGGTAGAGAATGCGCTGCTCTATGGCGAGCGGGCGCGGATCTCGGTGCGGGACTCGAACAGCCTGCTGGAGATTGTCGTGAGTGACGACGGGCCGGGCATTCCTGCAGAGCACCTCGATCGGGTGTTCGAGCCGTTCTATCGCGTTGAGGAATCGAGGAACAAGGCAACCGGTGGTTCAGGACTTGGCTTGAGCATTGCCCAGAACATCGCGATGGCGCATGGGGGAAAGCTGGTGCTGAAGAATCGAGAGGGCGGGGGATTGGAGGCAACGCTCGGCTTGCCCCGAAACGAATCCGGGCTGCGCGACAAGCGTTCCGGTGCGCGCTAACCGGGGCTCTCCGGGGCGACTTCCGGTAGATGAACATTCGAAAAATCCGCGCTGAACTATGAGCGGAGCCACCGATTAGCGAGCTTGCAACGTGAACGCAAGGGCCCCAGTTCGGAAGCAGTCACGCCAGACCCGCTGGGCGTGTCCGCTTCCGGCTTGGCAGAGGACGGTCGGGTTGATGGTCTTATCGTCCGATTCAGATCGACTTGACCTCTCCGCCGTCCATCCTCAACGTCGAGCCCGTCATCCAGTGAGCCGCAGGCGACACGATGAACGCCATCAGCTCGGCAATCTCCTCGGGCGTGCCGTACCGGGCGATCCCCGCTTCAAGAGGGAACCTCGCCGTCGCTTCTTCGACAGTCATGTTGTGCAGCGGTGCCCAATGTTCCAGATAGGATTGCCGCCGACCCGTCATTACCGGGCCGGGCAGCACGCTGTTGACCTGCACACCGTCTGCAATCCCCCGATCCGAGAAGGCTTTCGCCAGTGCCACAATCGCCGCGTTGATCGTGCCCACGGCCGCGTAGGGTGCTTTGGGAAACAGCGCCGAGTTGCCCGACATCAGCACCACCGATCCTGACGATTTCTTCAACGATTGCCACGCCGCGACTGTCAATCGCCGTGCGCCGTGCAGCTTCAACGCGAGGCCACGGTCCCATTGATCGTCGGTCATCTCGAAGACGTCGATCTGCGGCACCGCGCCCGCGATGTTGAGCAACGCATCGATCTGCCCGAACGCCGACAGCGTCTGGTCGACGACTTCCTGTGCGGCCTCCGGGCGAGACAGGTCGAGATCGATGGTCAGAGGCTCGGCACCGGCCTTTTTTACCTCGTCAGCAGTCTGGTCGAGATTCTCGCGACTGCGCGCAACGAGTACGACCGAGCCAAAGTCTCGCGCTAACCTGATGGCGGTTGAGCGGCCGATACCCTGGCTCGCGCCCGTAACGATTGCTACCTTCCTGGACATGACCTTTCTCCTTCAGTTTGCAGACGCCGTTGTTGACGCCGACAGGGCATCCGCATGTCAGCGCGCATGTCAGCGAATAAGGAATCCGGAAATGGCCGCGGCGATCTCTGCCGCATGCGTTTCTAGCGCGAAGTGGCCGGTGTCGAAGAAACGAACCTCCGCATCCGGCAGGTCGCGCCTGAATGCCTCGGCGCCAGCGGGCAGGAAGAACGGATCGTTCTTCCCCCACACGGCAAGAAGAGGCGGCTGGTGGGTGCGGAAATACTGCTGAAATGCGGGATACAACGCGACGTTGCTTCGGTAGTCGCCGAACAGATCGAGCTGGACCTCGTCCGCATCCGGCCGGCTCAGGTAAAAGTCGTCAAGTGAGTAGCCGTCTGGCGACACCGAGGCCGTGTCCGGTACGCCATGCGTGTACTGCCATGCGGTCGTCTCGTGCGTGAGCAACTCGCGAAGTGCGTCACGATTGGCGCGTGAAGGATCTTGCCAATAGGCGCGGATCGGATTCCAGCCTTCGCTCAAACCCTCTTCGTAAGCGTTGCCGTTCTGCGAGATGATCGCGGCGATCCGCTCGGGATGCCTGAGCGCAAGTCGAAAGCCCGTCGGCGCGCCGTAGTCGAACACGTACATGGCAAACCGATCGAAACCGATCTGCTCAGTGAAGCGCTCAATAACGTTGGCGATGTTGTCGAACGTGTAGGCAAAGGTATCGCGGCCCGGCATGTCCGACTGGCCGAACCCAGGCAGATCGGGAGCGACGATATGAAAGCGCTCGGCGAGCTTGGGAATCAGGTCGCGAAACATGTGGCTCGAACTCGGAAAGCCGTGGAGGAGCAGCAGTTTCGGCGCGCTCGAACGGCCCGCTTCGCGATAGAACACCTTGACTCGGTCTACGTCAGCGTAACGATAGGAAATAGAGGAAGAGGACATGGGTTTCACTCCGGATTGGGTATAAACGAGCTACTGGAAATGGCAGGCGGCGAGCGCCTGTCGGCGTGACAGGTTGAAGGCATTCCTAATGAACCGAGACTGCTTGGACCGCTTCGACGATCACGCTGATTACGGCGTCAGCGGCCGTGACGATGGGTGTGTGATCGACCTGGTGTGAATGCACGCGCGCGTTCATGCGCTGTGCCATGAAATGTTGCGTGTCGGGACTGATCATCCGGTCCTGCTCGGTGATCAGGAACCAGCTCGGCCGATCCTTCCAGAGTGGGCGCCCGACCGCTTCGCCAATGCACGAAGCCGAAATGGGACGTTGAACCGCGCCGAGCACTGTCAGCTCCTGCGCCGACGCGTGCTGTGCGAACGCCGCCGCGAATGCCTCCTCAGGCAGCCATATCAGGCCATGACGATCCGGTGACAGCTTGGGCGCCAGCGGATGCGCTTCGCCACGGTAGAACACATCGCCCACAGTTTCGCCAACGGCCGGCGCAAGCGCCGCTACGTAGACCAAAGCCTTGATGTTGTCGGCGTGCGTCGAGCCGATCACGGCGCCGGCGTAAGCATGCCCGGCGAGCACAACCGGACCTTCGATGCGTTCCAGCGTTCTATCGAGGGCGGCCACGTCGTCATGCAAAGAGCTAAGCGGCAACGGCGCCGCGACTGCATTGATGCCGTGTGCCTTCAGACCTTCGATGACCTTGCTCCAGCTTGAGCCATCTGCCCACGCGCCGTGCACAAGCACCGCGCTCACGTTGCCAATAGACATTTCTCGCTCCTTTGAAGAATGTGGATGCTGCTTGTGATGCACGCACACCGTGCCGCGTACTCTGTAACCGTATAAATCTGTTTTTAAAGGTTACAAACGAGATGTGTAACTTGTCAAGGGCATTTTTAGTGGTTACCATATATTCATCGTCACTTCACATTCGTCATGAGATATGGACTACCGTCAGATCCCCGCGATATTCGTCGCCGATGCGCCTGGCCTGGATTTCCTGAACTCGGTCGCGACGCCGGTGGATGAGGAGGTCGACTGGATCAGCGACGGGGAAGGCCTGCTTGCCTGGTTGGAACAGGCGCAGCTGGTGCCCGGCGCAGCGCTCGAAGAAATACGTATCCGGTCCACGGCTGCCGAACTCGAGGACGTTGCGGCGCGGGCACGCGATCTGCGCGAGTGGTTCAGGGGATTTGTCCGGAAGAGGAAGGGGGGGCCGCTGGTCGCCAAAGATCTGCGTGAGATCGAACTCTTGAATCAACTGCTTGAGCGGGATCAGCAGCACGGTGAAATCGTCACGAATATCGCGGATGGCGTGACGAGCTTTGAACTTCGCGCGAACCGACGCTGGCAGTCAGCAGCGTCGTTGCTGATGCCGATCGCCGAAGCGCTGGCCAGACTCGTCTGTGAGGAGGACTTCACGCACGTGAAAGCGTGCGAAGGCCCCAGATGCACGTTGATGTTTGCCGATCACACGCGTGGCCACGCCCGCCGGTGGTGCAGCATGGCGATCTGCGGTAACCGCGCGAAGGTTGCCGCTCACCGCAAGCGGCTCAGGGAGCAGGAAAACCGCTGACGTTACTTGGGTAGCGACGTGTTGCGATTATTTCAGGAAGGGGTGCGCTTCGCCGCCAGTTCAAGGTGCTGTGGCAAAGCGCAGATGCGGATGACCTTCGGGGACAACGGAGGTCCATAAACGCTGTGCCAGTCAAAATCAGCTAATTCGGCAACCCTAAGAGATCGCACACAAGGTTCACGATTTTCTCGACCTCCTCGGGCGCGCGCGGATCCAGGCCAGTCATCCGGCTGTACTCGTTCGCGAACACGATGCTGGTCGTGATGACGCCGATTACCGCGTAGTGAAGCTGCCCGGGATCGCCGGCGCGCACCACGCCCGCCTGCTGCCCCGCCTGAATCGCCCGCGTGGAAATCTCGTAATACGGACGGATATAGGTTTCGATCAGCCAGTCGAACCGGTCGCTGTTTGCCTGTCCTTCGAACGACAGCAATCGATGAAATTCCGGATGCTGCGCAGTGAACATGGCGAACGCATGAAACATCTCGCGCAGCACCTTACCCGGTTCTTCCGTGACCGCTTTTTCCGCCCAGTCCGCAACGCTTCGTTCCTGCGTGCTCTCGTCAAAAATCGACCTGACGACCTCACGCCACAGTGCGTCTTTCGTCTTGAAGTGATAGACGACCAACTGATGCATTTCGCCGGCATGGCTGGCGATCTGCCGCAGGCTCGATCCCTCGAATCCCGAGGTGGCGAAAACGTCAAGCGCCGCGGCCAGGATGCGGGAGCGGCCGTCGGACGCATTGCCCAGCTTGGAAGAGTTCATGCTGTTGACCTTCAGTGCTCGTGAAACGGGAAAGTTGACTTTCCAAACGGAAAGTATATCATCGCCTTCACTTTCCGACCGGAAAGCGGAGTAAATGAGGGCATGATGAAAAGAGTAATCATCGTAGGGGGCGGCTATGCCGGTGCGAACCTCGCCAGGTTGCTCGACAAGCTCGCGGAAGTTTGCGTCGTCGAGGCGCGCGACCATTTCGTCCATAACGTCGCGGCGATCCGCAGCGTGGTCGACCCGTCGCTGCTCGCACGAATCGTGATTCCCTATGATCGTTTGCTACGACGCGGCCGGGTCCGGCAAGGTATTGTCTCGAGCGCGTTCGACGGCGGCGTCACGCTGGCGGATGGTGCGACAATCGAGGGAGATATCGTAATTGTCGCGACCGGTTCGCATTATGCGAGGCCGTTCAAGCCCACCTTGCATGGTACGCGGGCGTTCGAGGACAGCGTAAAGGCCGCCCATGCAAGCCTGCTCGCGGCAGATCGCGTCGCGATCGTCGGCGGCGGTGCGGTGGGTGTCGAGTTGGCCGGCGAGATCGCTTCGGCGCATCCGCGCAAGCGCGTAACGCTCGTGTCCGGCGCGCCTGCACTGATGCCGGGCTATTCGGCGAAGCTGGCCGGGTCGCTCGAGGCGCAACTGCGTGCCAAAGGCGTGGATATCCATCTGGGCACTCGGGTTGAGTCCCTGGACGCGACCGATTCCCCCTATCTCGGCACGCTGTCGAGTACACCTGACGCTGCCGAAGACCAGCTCATCTTTCCAGCGCTCGGCGCGCGACCGATCACCGCCGTATTTCGCCGGATGCCCACTGCCAGCTTCGACGCACAAGGCCGCGTCGCGGTTGACGCGTGGCTGCGGCCTGCGGGTGCGCGACGCCTGTTCGCACTCGGCGATGCCGCCGCCACGGGCGACCCCATGACGATCGTCGCCATCACGCGCCAGGTGCCGTGGCTCGCGAAAATCATTGCGGCCACGCTTGCCGGCGAATCGCCCCAATCGCTACCCGCCTATGTTCCGTGGTCATCACGGGGCATCCTGGTGCCGCTCGGCCCGCGCGACGGGGCAAGTGTGCTGCCGGTCACGCGCCATGGCTTGCTGGTCGGCAAATGGCCCACCGCGCTGATCAAGGGGCGCGAACTGTTCATTCCGCGCTACCGCAAGGAATTCGGCTACTCGGGGCAATTCGCATGAGTGCCTCGCAAACCACACGGCGTGCGCTCGACGCCCAGTGGATCTCGCCCGCGCTCTGGGTTCTGGCGGTCGCCAGCGTGTGCTCCCACGTCGCATCCGTGCTGTTGCACCTGCCCCAGGCGGTCGGAGGCGCGATGTTCGCGCTGTCGCTGCTCCTGTTCGGCTTGCTGCACGGCGCGTCGACCTACGGCTGGCGCGGCATCCTGTTGTTCATCGTGATCTGCCTGGGTATCAGCAACGCGTTTGAGAATCTGAGCATCCTCACTGGCTTTCCGTTCGGCTCATATCACTACACCGACACGATGGGCCCGAAGCTGCTCCTGGTGCCGCTGCTGATTGGCCTTGCATATTTCGGCGTGGGATACCTGTAGTGGACGCTCGCGCGGGCGATTCTAGGCGACGGCTCCGGCAGGCTACGCGGCGCGCTGGTGGTCCAGACGCCGGTCATTGCAAGCTTCATCATGGTGAGCTGGGATCTGAGCATCGATCCGATGATGTCGACGATCACCAGGTAACTGGATTTGGCGTGACGGAGGCAGCTATTTCGGCGTGCGGTTCGTCAATTTTCTCGGCTGGTATCTGACTGTCTATGTGTTCTACCAGATCTTCGCGCTCTATGCGCGGCGTCTGGACGGCCCGCGCCTGGATTATCGCCGGCTACTGGATCAAACCGCCCTTCACCTACACGTCGATCATCGCGGCGCCGATCCTCAGCCTGCTGCCCGACAGGCAGGCTGCGACGGTGACCGATCATGCGGGCGCCATCTGGCATTAGAACCGGCGTGGGAAACCGTGACCGGAAATCCAATGCTAGACCGCTTTTCTATATAATTTAGGAATGCCTATTTAACGATTTCGCTCGCACGATCTTCAACAACGTGACACCGCTTTAACCTGTCGGAACTATGCCACCCGTACGAGTGGTGAGCAGCCAGAACATTGCCGATGCTCTCGAGGAAGCCGGCGTAGCGATCGAAACCTCCTGGCGGGCCGGATTGTGATGCACACGCAAGGTGTGGTATCTATCGGGTTAAGTAGAACACTATGATTGCATTCTCGGTGATAAGCAGAGCTGGGAATATTTGACCGCGTGCGTATCGCTAGCGCTGAGGCGGCAACTGGTGCTGGACCTTTAGATTGAAAGACAGCGCTGCTTTGATCAACCGGCTTCTTCGGTATCACGAAACACGATAGCCTGATCGCGATCTCTTATTTGCGGCGGTTTTTTGACGTCGGTATTTTGACTACCGAAGGCAAACCACTCAATGGAGAATCGGTGATACAACGACCTCGTGCCAGACTACCCGCCGCGGCTGCTCTCGCGACTATCGCGACCTGGGGTCTCATCGCCTCGTCGAATGCTGTTGCACAAGACGGTCAGCGGGAAAGCGGGACGATCAAGGTCGGTATCGTCAGTCCCCAGAGCGGCGCCAATTCCAGGTATGGCGCGTTCGCCTGGAAGGGCGCCCGGCTGGCTGCGGACGAGATCAATGCAGGGGGCGGCATACTTGGACGGAAAATCGAGCTGGTGAGCGGCGACAGCCAGTGTGCGCCTTCTGAAGGCGTGTCGGCCGCGCAGAGGTTGATCAGATTCGATCACGTATCGATGATCATCGGCGACGTGTGCAGTTCGGTCACGCTCGCCATGCAGCCGGTTGTGGAAGCGGCGCATGTTCTTCTGATGAATGCCGCGTCGTCTAATCCGGAAATCACGTACAGGGCCGGTGTAGGCGGTTTCAAGTGGACATTCCGGAACTATCCGACCGATGAGCTTCGTGCGGCTATCGCGCTGCAGTACGCGGTAGAGAAAAAACACTATACGAAATTTGCCGTACTGTCGGTCGACTCCGACTATGGCCGGGGGGCCATCGCATTCACCAAAAAGTATCTGCCCCGATATCCCGCGCAGATTCTCAGCGAAGACTATTACAAGGAAACGGAAACTGATTTTCGGCCCGTGCTCACCAAGATCAAATACTCCGGTGCGCAGGCCGTCATCATGTACGGGCAGGCGGATACAACGCCGATCATCGCGCGGCAGATGTTCGAGATGGGTCTGGGCGGCAAGGTCGGGCTGGTGGGCAATGGGGAGTTCACTACCGCTGCGACGATTGCCGCTGCGCCGCGTGTGATGAACGGTGCAGTCGAGGTAGCCGCGTGGTTGCCCGAATGGCAGAACCCGCGTAGCCGCCAATTCGTCGATGATTACAAGAAGGCTTATGCCGGCGAGGTCCCAAGCGTCCAGGCCTATTCGCCCTGGGAATCGCTTCATCTTCTTGCACGAGCTGCCCAGGAAGCGGGAAGCGTCGACAATGACAAGATCCGTCGCGCGCTGACGCAGATCCGATATGAGAGCGTGATGGGGACGGTCACATTCGACGATCACCAGCAGGCCGTTTTGCCGATGGTGCTCGTCGAGGACGTCGACGGCAAACCCATGATCAAGGGCGCGATGTACTCGAAGGTCGATTATCCCCATCGTTAGGCTGCGCGCCGTTCTTGTGCAGCACCCCGCACGGGGCGGCCAGTGGTCGCCTCGCGCCGTACGCTCTAGCGGCTCTTCGTGCTTTTCCCGCTGTCTTTTCTAGTCCTCTTTCCCCACCGTCTTTCCCTGCTCCGATTTCGCGCGTGTCCGGTTTATTGCCCAGTTCCCTTGCTTTCACGGTCAACGTCGCTGTTGCGGCGCGGCATACACGCCCCCACACGCCCCATCACGAACCTTTATGGCGGAAGCACCATTACATATTGGTCCGTGCTTTTTGACCTATGTACCTTTGATTTCAACACGAACTCATGCCCCACGGAGAATCCCTATGAGATGTAAACCGGTAGCGCGCAGGCTGCGCAATATGGCGTGTGTCGCGGTGCTGAGCGTGACGGGCCTGTCCTTTACTGCGAGCGTTTCCGCGCAGGACGGCAATATGATCAAGATTGGTGTCGTGAGCCCGCAGAGCGGGGCTAATTCCCGTTATGGCGCATACGCGCTGAAGGGGGCCGCGCTGGCGGTGAACGAGGTCAATGCCGCGGGAGGCGTGCTCGGAAAGAAGCTGGATCTGGTGCAGGGCGATAGTCAATGTGTGCCGGCCGAGGGTGTGTCCGCCACGCAGCGGATGATCCGCTTCGACAACGTGTCGATCATCATCGGCGACGTGTGCAGCTCCGTCACGCTGGCAATGCAGCCCGTTGTCGAGCAGGCGGGCGTGCTTTTGCTGAACGCGGCGTCGTCGAATCCGGAAATTACGTACCGGGCCGGAGTGGGCGGTTACAAGTGGACGTTTCGCAACTATCCTACCGACGAGTCCCGGGCCGCGGCAGCGCTAGAGTATGCGGCCAAGAAAGGCTATACGAAATTCGCCGTGCTCTCTGTCGATACCGATTTCGGCCGTGGCGCGATTACGTTCACAAAAAAGTATCTGCAGCGCTACAAGGCGCAGATCGTCAGCGAGGACTATTACAAGGAGACGGAGACGGACTTCCGTCCGGTCTTGAGCAAGATCAAGTATTCCGGCGCGCAGGCGATCCTCATGTATGGCCTGGCTGACACCACGCCCATCGTCGCGAGGCAGATGCATGAGATGGCGCTCGGCGGCAAGATCGAGCTCGTTGGCAACGCCGAGTTCACCAACCCCAGCACGATCGCCGCCGCGCCGGACGTCATGAATGGCGCGATAGAGACGGTGGCGTGGTTGCCATCGTGGTCGGACCCGCGAAGTCTCAAGTTCGTCGACGATTATAAAAAGGCCTATGGCGACTTACCCAATGTCCACGCCTACACGCACTGGGAGAGCGTGCATCTGCTCGCCGATGCAATCAGCAATGCCGGCAGCGCGAAGACGGCGGATGTGCGGGCCGCGCTCGCCAAGATCCGCTACGACAGCGTGATGGGTCCCGTCACGTTCGACGATCACCAGCAGGCGGTCGTGCCGATCGTGCTGCTCGAGGTGGTGGGCGGCAAGGCGGTGAACAAGGGCGTGCTGTCCTCCCGTGTCGACTATTCGGCGCACTGAACCCCTTTCTGGAGTACTCGGCCATGGGCCTTTTCATAGTGGAACAAATCGTCAACGGGATCGTCGCCGGTTCCGTCTACGCCCTGATTGCCGCGGGGATGACGATGATCTTCGGTGTGCTGCGGGCGATCAATTTTGCGCACGGCGAGTACTACATGGTGGGCACCTTCGCGGCCTGGTATGTGATCTCGAAGCTCGGCATCGACTATGGCACGGCGATCGTACTCTCGGTTGCCATCAGCGCCGCGATCGCCGCGCTGATCGGGCGCCTGGTGATGCAGCGCCTGGTCAACGCGCCGTTCCAGTCGGGCGTGCTGGCTACGCTCGGCATCTCGCTGATCCTGCAGAACGCCGTGATTCTCGCGTTCGGTGGCGGCTACAAGATGTTTCCAGGCGGCTGGCTCGACCCGGTCGAGTTTCTTGGCATCGGCATGGCGCAGCAACGCATCGTGCTGGTCGGCGCGGCGCTGGTGATGTTCGGTGGGCTCGAATGGATGGTCCGCAGCACGCACATGGGCAAGTCGATCCGGGCGGTGTCGCAGAACCCCGAGTGCTGCCAGATCATCGGTATCGACGTTGAGAAGGTCGTGCGACGCACCTTCGTGCTCGGTACGGCGCTCGCAGCATTGTCAGGTGCGTTGACCGGACCGATCAACGTCAGCTTGTACGGAGGCATGGGCGAGTCGATCACGTTGAAGACCTTTGCCGTGATCGTGATGGGCGGGATGGGCAATGTGCGCGGCACGCTGTTCGCCGGCTGGATGCTCGGTGTCGCCGAAAGCCTGGTCGCCGGTTCGATTGGCCTGCAATACCGCGACAGCGTCGGTTTCATCGCGCTCCTGCTGATGCTGATGTGCCGGCCCACGGGTCTCTTCAGTCCGAAGGCGCGCTTCTGATCATGGTCCGCTCCTTCTGCTTCCTCTTCCGGTCTGCTCATTGGCACGATGCCACAACCGGATGCCAGCACGTCCGGGTTCATCTAATGGATCGCTAATCATGTCTACCACTCTCGATACATTGACGCCTGTTGCACGCCATCTGCCAGCCCTGCGCTGGACCGGCGCTGGGGCAGTTGTCGTCGCCCTGGGGCTGGCTCCGCTCGTGCTCGGCGGCTACTACCTGCACGCGCTGATCATCGCGATGATTTTCCTGCTGCCGGCGCATGGACTGAACCTGATACTCGGGTACACGGGAATGCTGTCGCTCGCACAGGGCGTTTTCTTCGGCGTCGGCGCGTATGTCTCCGCACTGCTGTCACTGCACTTCGGCACGTCGTTTGCGTTCAACCTGGTGGCGAGCGGCGTGATTGCCGCCGCGATTGCGCTGCCGCTCGGCATTCCGGCGCTGCGCCTGCGGACCTATTCGTTCGTGATGTGCACACTGGGCTTCGTGGTCATCGCGCAAACCGTGGCGAAGAACTGGATCGGCATGACGCGCGGTGATATGGGACTCTCCGGCGTGCCGCAACCGAAGTTCCAGATCGGCAACGCCGTGCTCACCATCAGCACGATTCCCGACTACTACTATCTCGCGCTGGTCGTCGCGATCGTTGCCACGCTCGGATTCTATGCACTGGTCAAGTCGCCCGCCGGTCGCTGCATGGTCGCGATCCGCGACAACGAGGTGCTGGCGGAGTCCCTCGGCGTGCCGACCTGGGCGTACAAGCTGGCGGTCTTCATGCTGAGCGCGCTGTTTGCCGGCGTCGGCGGAAGCTTGTACGCACATTACATGACGGTGGTGAGTCCGCTGGTCTTCCAGATGTATTACTCCACCACGGTCCTCGTCATCGTGCTCGGCGGCGGGGTGGGGCGGGTGCCCGGCGCGGTGATCGGCAGCCTGCTGTTCGTCGCATTGTCGGAAGCACTGCGCGTCACGCCCGAGCTGCGCATGATCATCTACGGCTTTGTGTTGCTGCTGCTGGTGTTCTGCTTCCCCCACGGCCTGGCGCCGCTCCTCGATCGCGCACTCGAACGCATCGCGCGGATTCGCTTTCGCGCACAGGGAGGACCTTCCGATGGCCGCTAATCAGGACACGATCCTCAGTGTCGAGGGTCTGCGCAAACGCTACGGCGGCGTACCCGCGTTGCAGGGCGTGGACTTTAATATCCGGCGCGGCGAAGTGTGCGGCCTGATCGGTCCGAACGGTTCGGGCAAGTCGACGCTGTTCGACTGCTGCACAGGCTTGCAGCGCAGCGACAGCGGCAAGGTGGTCCTGAACGGCCACGACATCACGGGCTGGTCGATGAACCGTATAAGCCGCGAAGGGCGCCTCGTGCGCAGCTTTCAGAAGACCGTGGTGTTCCACAGCCTGAATGCAGAAGAGAACCTGGTGCTCGCGGGACAGATGTCGAGTTTTCCCGGGCTGTTGTCGACTTTTTCCATCGGGCCGGGCGCGTCGCGCCGTGTGCGGCGCTTGCGTGAGCGGGCGGGCGAGCTGATCGAGATAGCGGGGCTGCAGCGTGTCGCGCACCTGCCCGCCGGGAACATGTCCGGTGGCCAGCAGAAGTTGCTGCAGTTCGCCCTGATGCTCATGCCCGAGCCGGAACTGATCCTGCTCGACGAACCGCTTGCGGGTATCAACCCGGTGCTGATCGAGAAGGTGATCGAGAGCATACGCGACGCGAACCGCCGTCTTGGCGTGACCTTCGTTGTTATAGAACACAACACCGATGTGCTGATGGACCTGTCGCACCGCGTGATCGTGCTGCACCAAGGCACGAAGCTCGCGGAAGGCGAGCCGGAGTCGATCGTGCGCAACCCGCAGGTCATCGAAGCTTACCTGGGAGTGTGACGGCAATGATGCTCGAAATTGAAGGCCTGCGTGCAGGCTACGGCCATCTGGAAATCCTGCACGGCGTGGATCTGCGCATCAGGCACGGCGAGTTTGTCACGCTGCTTGGCCCGAACGGGGCCGGCAAGTCGACCTTGCTGAAGACCTTGTTCGGCATGACGACTCACAAGGGCGGCTCGATTCGCTGGAAGGATCATGAGCTGGCGGGCAAGCGTCCGAAGTCGTTTCTGTCGCAAGGCATCGCTTATGTGCCGCAGGGGCGGTGCAACTTTCCGCTGATGTCGGTCGACGAAAACCTCGAGATGGCCGCCTGCACGGTGCGCGATTCAGAGACGCGTGCCGAGCGCGAATACGTCTACGACTTGTTTCCGGTGCTGCGCGAGCGTCGCGATCAATACGCCGGCAACCTCTCCGGCGGCGAACAGCAACTGCTTGAAATGGCAATGGCGGTGCTGCGCCGGCCTCAGATCCTGCTGGTAGATGAACCGTCGGTCGGGTTGTCGCCCCAGGCGGTTGCGCTCGTCTTCAACGAACTGAAGCGCCTTCACAAGGGTGGACGGACCATTCTGCTGGTGGAGCAGAACACGCGAAAGGCGTTGGAAACCGCTGAGCGAGCGGTGGTACTGCGTCTCGGCAAGGTGATCTGGGACAGCCCGTCTGACGCGCTGAGCCAGGCCCAGCTGGGCGACCTTTTCATGACCGGGCACGGCCATGCGCATGCCGAGGGGGTGGTCTCTCCGCCAGGGAACATACCGATGAACGGCAAGCCTGCGTTGTGACGCGAACGCGCATCCAGATCTTTTTGTAGTCAAGGCCCGCATGGGCGACACGATTGAGGAAACAGAGATTATGAAGCTCGCATTTGACACCGGAGGTACGTTCACCGACTTCGCAATGGCCAGCGACGACGGGACGATCCTGCTGCACAAGGTCCTTAGTACGCCGGACGACCCGGCGCGCGCGGTGCTGCAGGGGATCGACGAATTGCTGGCGCGTGTGCATGCCGGCAACGGCCAGGCAAGCGCGCCGCAGATACTCGGCGCGACAACGGTAGTGACCAACGCCGTACTTGAGCGTCGAGGCGTCGAGACGGCGTTCATTACCACCGACGGTTTCCAGGACATGCTGCGAATTCGCACCGAAGGCCGCTACGACCTGTACGACCTGAAGATCCAGTACCCCGAGCCGCTGGTGCCGCGCAACCTCTGCTTCGGCGCGCACGAACGGATTACCGCCGATGGCGAAATCATCACTCCGCTCGACGAGGACAAGGTGCGTGCGATCGCCGCCCATCTGCGCGAGGCCGGGATTCGGTCGGTCGCGGTGTGCCTGCTGCACGCGTACAAGTATCCGCAGCACGAGCAGCGCATTGGTGAGCTGTTTGCAAGCGTTGCCGGTGACATTTCCGTTTCGCTGTCGTCGTCGGTCTGCCCCGAGGTGCGTGAGTTCGATCGCGCGTCGACCACGGTCGCCAACGCCTATACGCAACCGCTGATGGTGCGCCACGTGGATCACCTCGAACGCGAGCTGTCCAAGCGCGGTGTCACGGGTCAACTGTTGTGGATGACATCGAGCGGCGGTGTGGTGCCTAGTTCGACTGCCGCACGCGTGCCGGTGCGCCTGATCGAATCAGGTCCTGCTGCGGGCGCCGTCGCGGCGGCCGACTATGCACGCACGGCGGGCGAGCACAGCGTGCTGTCGTTCGACATGGGTGGCACGACCGCGAAGCTGTGCCTGATCCCGAACGGCCAGCCGATGATCGCGAACGAACTCGAAGTCGCGCGCTACGAACGATTCAGAAAGGGCAGCGGTTTCCCGCTGAAGATCCAGTCGATCCATATGATCGAGATTGGCGCGGGCGGCGGCAGC
>NZ_AEJF01000250.1 GCF_001028175.1 Caballeronia mineralivorans PML1(12) | reverse complement strand
CGAGCCGTCCGCTCGCCGTGGCGTCGTGGGACGTGGCGGTGATCAGGGCAGTGCTCGACCCGCTGGTCGAGCAGGGCCGCGAGGTCGTCATGTCGAGCGGCGTGCGGCCCGAGGACGTCACGGCAACCTACACCGTCGACATGCGTCACGTTGGCCAGGGGCACGAAATCTCGGTTGCATTGCCCGGGCAGGACGTGGCTGCGAAAGGATTTGTCGAGCAGTTGCTCGAACGTTTTTATACCGCGTACAAGGCGCTGTACGGACGCACTGTTTCGGGTTCCGAAGTAGAGGTGATCACATGGCGCGTGCGTGTGAGCGGACCTCGCAGCGATGTGACAGCGACCGCGATCGGCGGCGGGCGGGGTGCGGGGCAGGAACCGCTGAAGGGGAGGCGGCCAGTCTATTTCGACGAACTGGGCAAGTACGTTGAGACGCCCGTGTACGACCACTACGCCCTCACGCCCGACCTGCAGATCCAGGGTCCGGCCATCATCGAGCAGCGTGAATCGACCGTGGTCGTTGGACCGAGTGCCACTGCTTCAGTCGATGCGCAGCAAAATCTGATCATGCTTCTTGCTTGAGGAAGGACACAGTCATGACTATCCGCAATCCCGACTTTAACGATCCGATTACCTTGCAGGTCATGTGGGATCGTCTCGTTTTTATCGCCGACCAGGCCGACAGCGCGCTGGGCCGCACCGCCTTCTCGCCCATCGTACGTGAGAACCACGACTACGTCACCGTGCTGCTCGATGCGAAGGGCCGTGCGCTCTCGCAATGTACATGGTCGATCCCGGTCTTCATCACCGCATTGCCGATGGCCGCGCAGAACTACTTTCTCAAGGCCTTCCCGCCGGAGTCGCTGGAGCCGGGCGACGTGCTCGCGACCAACGATCCGATGATCGGCACGGGCCATCTGCCGGACCTGGTGATGCTCACGCCGATTTTCCGCAACGGCCGTATCGTCGCATACGCGGGGAGCATTGCGCACTTGCCGGACATCGGCGGCCGGCCGCAGTCGCCCGATTCGACAGACATGTTCGAGGAAGGCATCCGCCTGCCGATCCTGAAGCTGTTCAAGGCGGGCAAGCCTAACGAGGACGTCTTCTCGGTCCTCGAGGCGAGCGTGCGCCTGCCGCACGAGGTGCGCGGCGACATTCAGAGCATGGTCGCGGCAAACGAGGTGATCAACCGCGAGCTCACGCGCTTTATGGACGAGTATGGGCTCGACGACCTGGACGGGTTGGGTGAAGCCATCCACGGGCGCTCGGAGCGGTTCATGCGTCGCGCGATCGCCGCGCTGCCGAATGGCAAATATGGCGCTGAGGTCACGCTGGACGGTTTCGAGACGGACGTGTATCTGCGCGTCAGCGTGGAAGTGCGAGACGAGTCGATTCACGTCGACTATGCCGGCACTTCCGCGGAAGTGGCGCGCGGTATCAACGTGATGCCGCACTATCGCGTCGCGCACAGCGTCTATGCCTTGAAATGCCTGCTCGATCCGGAAACGCCGAACAACGAAGGCTGCATGATTCCCATCACCGATGAGGCACCTGCAGGCTCGATCCTGAACCCGGGCCGGACCGCAGCCGGCAGCGCGCGCAACCTGATCGGCCACGTCATCCCGAGCTTGATTTTTCGCGCCCTTCAGCACGTGCTTCCGGAGCGTACGCAGGCCGACAGCGGCGGCGCGCCGATCTGGGGTGTCAACTGCCAGGGGCAGCGAGCCGATGGCAGCGCCTATGGCAGCATCCAGAATTTTCACGGCGGCCAGGGCGGGCGTGCCGCGATGGACGGCAACGATACCCTCAGCTTCCCGTCAAACTGCAAGGTCACGCCGATCGAAATGTATGAGATTGCCGTGCCTATTCTCACTGAGCGCAAGGAACTGATCGCCGACTCGGGTGGCGCCGGCAAGTATCGTGGAGGCCTGGGTCAGCGCGGTGTATTGCGCAACCTGTCGTCGCGGCCGATGAACATTTATCTCAGCACCGAGCGAGTAAAGCACCCGTGTTTTGGTGTGCTCGGCGGCCAGTCGGGGCGCGCGGGTGCGGTGCTGCGCGATGGTCAGGCGGTGTTCCCGAAGGGCAAACTGGTGCTCGAGCCGGGTCAGCAACTGGTGCTCGAGTTACCGGGCGGCGGCGGCTGGGGCAACGCGACCGAGCGGCCGCACGAGCTCATCGAGCGCGACCTGCGCGAGGGCCTGGTGAGTGCCGAATGCGCCAAAGCCGACTATGGATATAGCGCCCCGAGCGCGACCGAACTCGCAAACAACACAGGAGGGCAATGATCATGGGCACGCTCGACGGACAAGTCACCCTTGTCACTGGCGGCGGTTCGGGCATTGGCCGGGCGACCGCGCTGCAGCTCGCGGCTGAAGGCGCGAGGGTCGTGGTGATCGGCCGCAGACAGGCCGCGCTTTCCAAGGTCGTCGCCGAGATCGAGGCGGCGGGCGGCAAGGCCTGGGCCCGCCCTGTGGACCTGGAGCGTCGCGAGGAGATGATCGATCTGGTGCGCTGGGTCGAGGCGGAGGTTGGCCCGGTTGGCATTCTCGTCAATAACGCCGGAGCGTCGAGCCGCGTGCGCAATATTCGCTGGATCGACGAGGACGACTGGAACGCGACGCTGTCCGTGAACCTCACTGCAGTCTATGTGCTGATCCAGGCAGTGCTGCCGGGCATGCTCGCGGCGGGCGGCGGCACCATCGTCACGGTGTCGTCGCTTGCTGCCGTGCGTCCGAGCCTGCTCGGCGGTGCGCCCTACGGCGCGGCGAAGGCGGGTGTGCGCAACCTCATGACGTACCTGCACGCCACTTTCCGCAACAACAATATCCGCGCGACGACGATCCTTCCCGGCGAGGTCAACACGCCCATCATGGACACACGCGTGCGCCCGCCAAGTGTCGAGGAACGTGCGGCAATGGTCAGTCCCGACGACGTGGCACGGGCGATCCTGCTGTGCTGCACGTTGCCTGCACGCACCACGATCGAGGAACTGGTGATCAGCCCGACGCTGCAACGCGACCAGGGGCCCGACACTGAAATCAGCCGCTGGCTCGGCGCCCCGGATGGCGTCGCCCCGGTAACAACCGAAGGAAACAAATCATGAGTGCTGCGCTGAAACAACGGCTCGCGAGCGGTGCATCCGTGCTGATGGTGAATCCGAATCACGTCTCGTCAAGCCTGGCCGAGAAGCTCACGCGCGCCGGCGCCCACTCGATTTTCATCGACTGCGAACACGGCGCGGCAGGTTTCGAGGAGTTGCAGAAGATGGCCAAGGCGGCCCGCTTCGGCGGCGGCTACACCATCGTGCGCCCGCAGAGCCAGGACCGCTCGACTATCACGCGATGCCTGAACTGCGGCGCGGACGGCGTGATGGTGCCGCTCGTGCATACCGCGGACAACGCGCGCGACGTTGTCAGGACCGTGCGTTACGCGTGTCCGGACGACTACGACGACAAGCTCGTGATCGTGATGATCGAATCGACGCAGGCTGTCGGGAATCTCGATGAAATTCTCGAGGTCGAAGGCATCGACGTGTTTTTCGTTGGACCGGGTGACTTGTCTCAGTCGATGGGCTATTCGCCGCGCGTCGCACCCGGCGCGCGTCGTCCGCAAGCCGTGCTCGATCTCGTGGACCACACCCTCGGACGCATCCGCCGTGCCGGCAAGGTTGCCGGCACGCTAGTGGTCAGGGAGGATGTCGCGCATCTGGTCGAAGCGGGCGCGCAGCTTCTCTACTATCACGCCGACCCATTCGTGAGCGACGGTGTGACGCTGATGCTCGGCTTGTCGGCGCCACAGGCCGCACGCAGCGAAAGGGTGTCTGCCTGAGTTGTCGCCGAGGCGTCGCCGTCAAGCAACCGCTACGCCCGATTCGTCGGGCGTGCTCACACCGACCAGCCGCTGCGACGCAACCAGTTCCTTCACCAATTGGCTTAGCGTGTCACGTACCGCTGCGGCCTGGTCCGACATCGGCTGATGATCGGAAACGCAAAGCGAGACGGTGGCCCGAATGGTGGGGCCACTTAGTCGGCGCGTCAGCGGACGCTCGGCGCCAACGAATGTGCTGGTCAGGGCCCACGGCAAGATGGTGGCGCCAAGGCCTACCTCGATCGCATCGCGTAGTGTGGCCGCCGATTCGATCTCGGCGGCCACGCGCGGCTTGATGCCCGCATGAGCGAAAGCCGTGTCGATCAGCTTGCGCAGGAAGTGGGTGGGACCGGGCAGGAGCAGGTCGACGCCGCCGAGCGCGGAGACCGGGATGGCACCATCTACGTCAGGCGGCAATTCCGCGTGCGGCGGCGCGATCAGGAACAGTTCCTCCACAAGCAGCGGTTGCAGGGTCACGCCTTTGATTGGGCCCGACCCATAGATGATCGCCAGGTCCATGCGCCTCGTCATCACCATCTCGCTTAGCACCAGCCCGAAGTTGTCATTGAGGAACAGGTTGACGTCGGGATAGTCGCGCCTGACGGTTTTCAAAAGGGGCGTCGACAGGATCGAGGTGGTGCTGTAGGTCGCAAGGCCGACGCTGACGTTGCCCGAAATGACGTTAGCCGTGCGCGCAACGTCCGACTCGGCCTTGTGCAACTGGTCGAGGATCACGAGTGCATGGCGGTATAGCTCGCGACCCGCACCGGTCGGACTGACACCCACGTTGGTACGGATCAGGAGTCTTTGCCCGAAGTGACGTTCGAGCAGGTTGATGTGCTGGCTGAGCGCGGGTTGTGCGATGTGCAGGTTGACCGCCGCGCTCGACAGGCTTTCCAGTTCGACAGCCTTCACGAAGCTATTGAGAAGTTTGAAACTGACGGTCATGGTCGATGTTCCATGGCGCTAGGAAAGCTTTTCAGCGTCGAGGCCGGCTTCTTGCAAATGCGATCCGACGGTGAGATCCGCGACCAGTTCGAGCAGGATCTGGTGCACTGCGACGGCGGGTTCGGAGAGCGGCAGGTGGTCCGATACGCACAACGACAGCGGTGCTTCTATGACGGGCGCCACAATGCGCCTTTGCACGCCATCTCCCGACGCAGCAATGATGCGCGCGGCCGAGTCCGGCAGGATGGTGGCGCCGATGCCCTCGTGAATCGCCGCCGAAAGCGTCGCGGACGATTCGATTTCCGCTACCACCCGAGGCTGCACGCGGGCGCTCGACAACGCGTCGTCTATATATTGACGCAGGTAGTTGTAGGGGCGCGGCAGCATCAGGTCGATATCCCGGAGCGCCGCGAGCTCGACCGGTCCCGCCGCTACGTGCATGCCACGCGGCGTCACGAGGAACAGTTCCTCCTTCAGCAATAACTGGAACGACAAGCCGTGCGGCGCGTGGTCGCCGTAGAGCACGGCCATGTCCATGCAGCCGTTGATGATCAGCTCGCTCAGCGTGGTGCCGAAGCTCTCGTTGATATACAGCAGGATGCCGGGATGCCGGGCGCGCACGGTCTTGAGCAGAGGCAGCGACAGTGCCGATGCCGCGGTACCGGGTGCGAGTCCGACCGAGACCTTGCCTGCGAGCGTGTCGCCGGTCTTGTCCATGTCGCTTCGGGCCTGCTCGAACTGCCGCAGGATGATTTGCGCGTGCCGGTACAGGGTGTGGCCGGCTTCAGTCGGCGTCACGCCGCGTTTGGTGCGGATCAGCAACTGATGGCGGAACTCGCCTTCAAGGATCATCAACTGCTGGCTGAGTGCGGGCTGGGCGATGTGGAGGATCTCGGAAGCCTGCGTCAGGCTACCCAGATCGACGATTTTCACGAAGTACTTCAAGCGCCTCAGGTTCACGAACGTCTGTCCCGCGGATGATGGACTCTGCTTTTCGCAGATCGAGATGGAAATGGTAAAGCAAGCCGCTAATGCGAGATACAACGAAAAAATAATGTTTAACCCTTGGCTCTCGGCCGGGTTGGCAGCAGGGCGCCGGGGACGGTGCGAAGGCGGTCGCGGACGGTATAAGCGAATGCGATTCCGGTAGAACAAAACCGTCTTGGCCGGACTTTTTTCTCCCACTTACCTTGATGCCATACCCGTGTCAAAAAGGAGTGCGGAGTGAGTTCGTCTAGAGTAGCTGCGCGCGTGCAGCGCATCAAAACATCGCCCAGCAGTGCTGCTGCGGATCGTGCCGCTGAATTGCGGCGGCAAGGCCGGCTTATCGTCAATCTCGCGATCGGTGAGCCCGATTTCCCGACGCCGGCGCACATTCGCCGTGCGGCAGTCGACGCCATGGAGCGAGGCGAGACGCGTTACACCCAGACCGCGGGCTCGCTGGCGTTACGCACCGCGATCGCGGCGAAGCTGCGCGAGGAGAACGGTCTCGCCTACGAGCCGAAGCAGGTCATCGTGACGTGTGGGGCGAAACACGCGATCTTCAATGCGCTTGCGGTGACAGTCGAGCCTGACGATGAAGTGCTGATTCCCGCGCCGTATTGGGTGTCCTACCCCGACATAGTGCTTGCCTGCGAAGGCAAGCCGGTCGTCTTGCGCTGCGCCGAGGCTGACGGCTTCAAGCTCACCGCGCAGACACTCGAGGCCGCCATCACGGCGCGCACGCGCTGGCTCATCCTCAATTCGCCCAATAACCCGACTGGCGCTTCGTATTCCGCCGACGAATTGCGGGCCCTCGCGGACGTGCTCGTGCGTCATCCCCACGTGCTGATACTGACCGACGACATCTACGAGCATATCCGCTTCGACGATCGGGGCAATCCTCACATCGTTGCTATCGAGCCGTCGTTGAGCGATCGCACGATCGTCGTCAACGGCATGTCGAAGACCTACGCGATGACGGGTTGGCGGATCGGTTATGCGGCCGGTCCGGCGGATCTGATTGCGGCGATGGACACACTGCAATCGCAATCCACCAGTTGTGCGTCGTCGGTGAGCCAGGCGGCTGCGCTGGCCGCGCTGGAGGGCGACCAAAGCAGCCTGGCGGAGTCATTGGCGATCTATCGCGCGCGGCGCGACCGCGGTCTCGACCTGCTCAATGCGGTCCCCGGTTTGAGTTGCCGGACGCCGGGCGGCGCGTTCTATCTGTTCGTCAACTGCGGTGGCCTGATCGGCAAACAAACCCCGGGCGGCAAGCGGATCGCGAGCGACGTGGATGTTGTCTCCTATTTTCTCGAAGCAGCAGGCGTGGTGCTGGTCGCGGGTTCGGCCTACGGCGCGTCGCCGTATTTCAGGATGTCGATTGCCACGAGCATCGAGGTCATCGAGGAAGGGTGCCGCAAGATCGCCGCAGCCGTAAAAGAACTGAGCTGAGTGCTCGAACATAAAACCGGCGAGACGGCATGCCGGGGAACTAGAGAGGGAAGGGCGCGCGCAGGGAAGCGCGTCGCTCGAATGGTTGCAGTACATCCAGAGCTATCAATCGTGAACGCGCAAGGGGAATAGGGTGAAAACAAAATTATTCGGATTACTTATTGGTGCTGGCTGCTGCACGAGTGCTTTCGCGCAATCTAGCGTGACGCTCTACGGCATCATCGACGTCGGCGTTCGCATGGATACGCATCAGACCGCTAGTGGGGGCAAGCTTTTCACCATGGGCAATGGCGGCGCAATGCAAAGTAATCGCTGGGGCCTGGTCGGCACCGAAGACCTGGGCGGAGGAACCAAAGCATTTTTCCGGCTCGAATCGGGCTTTACACCTAATACCGGGGCATTCCAGCAGGCCACGCCGTCGGGCGGTACCCGCATATTCGGCCGCACGGCGCTGGTCGGGCTCAGCGATTCATACGGCGCACTGACACTCGGCCGGCAGTACACGCTCGTGCACGAAATGGTAGCGACCAACGACGTATTCCAGTTGTCCAACTACTCGGGCACGTTCGGCTTCCAGGGTTCCGGTGAGACCGGCGGGGGACGCCTGGACAACAGTGTTCGATACACGTCGCCGCAGATGGCTGGCTTCACGCTGCGCGGGTCATATACGTTCGGGGGCGTGGCGGGAGATTTTCATCGCGCGTCCTCTCCGGCGGTCGGTTTCTCGTACGACCGCGGTCCGCTTAGCATCGGCGGCGCGTATCAGATCATCAACAATATCGGCGGCCTGACGCCGGCTACGTCCACCTATGGGAGCACCTACTACGGCATTACGATCCCGGACAGCTCGCAGAAAGCCATTACGATCGGCGGCAGTTACAAGATCGGAACGGCAACGCTTTTCGCCGGCTATATCTACAGTCACGTGTACCCGGCGGACTACAAGAACAACTCGTTTTCAGCCGCGATCGACTACTACGTTACGCCGACGATCGATATCAGGTTGCCGGTGTACGTCGATTTCCTGCGGCATGCCGGTACGAGCGGTACCCGTATCACGAGCGGACCGGTGTTCGACTATCTCCTGAGCAAGCGTACCGACGTCTACACGGGGTTCAACTATACGCACCTGACCGGAGCGTGGACCAAGCTCGCTGGAACCTCGGGATTCACGTTGCCTTTCAATGGCTACAACAGCGTGTTCGAGGTCATGGTCGGCATCCGGCACAAGTTCTGAGCCGAGAAGCGGCTGATTCACCCTGCACGGGGTCATGCAGAGGCGCACTCGCGTCATGGTTCGGCGACGTGAATGCGCCTCTTCAATAATTTCTATTGCTGCAACTGGAGTAGACCCGTGGTGCTCAGAGCGTTGCCGTCACGCCGCCGTCCACGTAGAGGATATGGCCGTTGACGAAATTCGATGCGTCGCTTGCAAGAAAGACCGCCGCACCCACCAGGTCGTCGACGTCGCCCCAGCGGCGTGAAGGTGTCCTGCCGACGAGCCAGGCATTGAACTCTTCGTTCTTGACCAGGGCCTCGGTGAGTTCGGTCTTGAAGTAGCCGGGTCCGAGCCCGTTCACCTGCAGTCCATGTGGGCCCCAGTCGATCGCCATGCCCTTCGTCAGCATCTTCACGGCTCCCTTGCTCGCCGTGTAGGCGGCAATGTTCGGGCGCCCTAGTTCGCTTTGCACCGAGCAGATGTTGACGATCTTGCCGCGCCCGCGCGGGATCATGTGGCGTGCGACGGCCTGTCCGACCAGGAATACGCTGTCGAGATTGGTGCGCATCAGTTCGTTCCACTGCGTGGCCGAGAACTCATGCAAGGGCGCCCGGCGTTGCATGCCGGCGTTGTTCACGAGGATGTCGATAGGGCCGGCGTTTTCTTCGACCTGCGCCACGGCCGAGCCAACGTCCCCGGCGTGCGTGACGTCAAAGCTTGTGGTGTAGACCGTCGCGCCCTCGCGACGCAATGTATCGGCGGCTTTATCGAGTCGCTCTTCGTTACGCCCGTTCAGCACGACGCTGGCGCCGGCCCCGGCGAGTCCGCGGGCGAGCGCGTAGCCGATGCCGGCACTCGATCCCATGATGAGCGCGGTGCGGCCCGTCAGGTCAAATAGGTTCAGTATAGGGTTCAAGGCAACTCCGCTACGACTTTGATTGATGGAAGAGTAACGCATGGTGCACTGGCTATCCGGCGCTCAGGCCGCGCAGTACGGCAGGGTTGACCGACGTCGGCGGCTGGCCGGCGTGTGGTCCGTGCCCAAGTGCTGCGATCAGGTTTTGCATGGCCAGCGAGGCCATCGCGCGCCGGGTGGCGACCGAGGCGCTGCCGATATGCGGCGTCAACACGACATTTGGCACATCCAGCAATGCAGGGTGCACATCAGGCTCACCTTCGAAGACGTCGAGCCCGGCTGCGGCGATTGTTCGCGCGCGTAACGCATGAGCGAGCGCGGCGTCATCGACTACCCCCCCGCGCGCGATATTGGTCAGCGTCGCGGTGCTTTTCATCTGCGACAGCTCGTGCGCGCCGATCGCATGATGCGACGCGGGCGAGTAGGGAACGACGATAATCAGATGATCGGCCTCGCGAAGCAGCGTGCCCTTGTCGACGTAGTGCGCCCCGGTCGCCGCCTCGACCTCCGCGGGCAACTGGGTGCGATTGTGATAGATCACGCGCATGTCGAAACCGAAGCGTCCGCGTTTCGCAATCGCCTGGCCGATCCGGCCCATGCCGAGAATGCCAAGCGTGGCGTGATGGATGTCCGAGCCGACGAACATGTCGTAGCGGCCGGTTTTACGCCATTGCGCGCGCCGCACGAAATGCTCGGACTCGGTAATGCGGCGGGCGGTCGCCATCATCAGGGCGAAGCCAAAATCCGCGGTGGTGTCGGTGAGCACATCGGGGGTATTGGTCACCAGGACACCACGGCGCGTGCAGGCCTCGACATCGATGTTGTTGTATCCCACGCCGACGTTGCACACGGCTTGCAGCGCAGGGCACGCGTCGAGCAGGGTGGCGTCGATCCGGTCGCTGCCATGCGTGACGGCGCCGCGCTTGTCTCTCAGCCGCCCGATTAATTCCTCCTGGCTCCAGACGATGTCTTCGGCGTTGTCGCTGACGTCGAAGTGCTCGCGCAGGCTGTCGACGATGTCGGGAAAGGACGCACGCGTGACGAGCACGGAAGCAGGCATGTTCAGGTCTCCTTGGTGGTTGCCGGGCTAGCGGGCAAAGCGTCGCCCACGATGGTCGAAGTCTTGCGCCAAGCGTATCGGGCCGGATGCGTATCCACCAAGACGGTTTGGGTTTGACGGGATAACAGGTGCTTATGGCGCGAAAACACTGTAGGCCATAAGCACCTGTTATCCGGCCAGATGAAAGTCGTCTTGGTTCGGGCCCCAGGTTGTCTTAACGTAACTGGCGTCATAGGCGCACGACTCATCTGCCCCAAGCCGCTAGTTCGTCACGACGCCGCCTGGCCGGCGGCATCGCCCTATTCCAGAACATCGCACAAGGCTTTGATATGCATGCATTGGTGATCCACGCCCCTCACGATCTGCGCGTCGAGGAGACGCCGACGCCCGAGATCGGGCCGCAACAGTTGCTGGTCCGCGTCCGCTCCGGCGGTATCTGCGGATCGGACCTGCATTACTTCCTGCATGGCGGATTCGGCACCATCCGCATCCGTGAACCGATGATCCTTGGTCATGAGGTATCGGGTGTGGTGCAGGAAACCGGGTCAGGTGTCGATGACATCCTGCCCGGGACACGGATTGCGATCAGCCCGAGCCGTCCGTGCGGCTTGTGCCAATACTGTCAGCAGGGTTTGCAAAATCATTGTCTCGATATGCGCTACTACGGCAGTGCAATGCGCAGTCCGCATGTGCAAGGCGCGTTCCGGCAGCAGATCGTGATCGACCGTTCGCAGGCGCATGAAGTGTCGGCGTCACTGAGCGATGGCGAAGCGGCAATGGCCGAGCCGTTGTCCGTGGCGCTGCACGCCGCG
>NZ_AEJF01000249.1 GCF_001028175.1 Caballeronia mineralivorans PML1(12) | reverse complement strand
GTTGCTGGGCCGGCGCGTGCTGGTGACCGGCTGCGGACCTATCGGTGCGTTGATCGTGGCCGCGGCCCGGCGCGCGGGGGCAGCCACCATTGTGGTAACGGACGTGGGCGAACTGGCGCTTTCCAGCGCGCTGCAAATGGGTGCCGATGAAGTCGTCAATGTCGCTGATAACCCGGACGGATTGTCCCGGTTCACGGCGAACAAAGGAAGTTTCGACGTGCTGTTCGAGGCGAGCGGCAATGAGCGTGCGCTTAGAGGCGCGCTCGATGCCGTGCGGCCGAGAGGCGTGATCGTGCAGGTCGGGCTTGGCGGGGAAATGACCTTGCCGGTGAATGTGTTTGTTGCGAAGGAATTCGAATTACGTGGTGCGTTTCGCTTTCATGAGGAGTTCGCCGTGGCGGTCGAATTACTGAACAAAGGGTTAATCGACGTGAAGCCGTTGATCTCTGCGACGTTCCCCTATACGGAAGCGATACACGCGTTCGAGTTGGCTGCCGATCGCTCACGCGCGATGAAAGTTCTGGTGAGTTTCGAGTAACGCGAATAAGGCCAGTTGCCGAAAAACTGCAACCAGCGCGGCGGTTCAGTCCGTGCTGGCGGGCAACTGATCTGGAACCTCGCCGGCGTCCTCGGTGTCGTTGATCCGCGCGCATCGACGCAACCGCCCTGGAAATCTAACCGCATCCCGCACTCGCTCTTCTTAAACGAATCCTGACTCGATGCAAGTCGGGTATCTCCGCTGAGGAAACGCGAGCGCAATTTCTCGATCGACGGTCGTCGTTACCAAGAGCGCGACCGGTCGAAAACGCGTGTGTTATCTGCGCCGGTTGAATGCGAACTGCGTTTGCCGATTTATTTTGTATGACGTTCTAATATCCATATTATGGTCAGTATCGCATTGGATGTGCAGTCAGCCTGCTGATCAGGGGTGGATACACCCATAGCGTTATCGAAGCGCATAGCGTCAGACGACAGTTTCGCTGGCCGTCCGGGAATCGCTTTGACGCGTAGCGCCTGGATTCCTCCCCCACGATAGGCCGCAAACCATTCGTAAATGTGTGGCCTCGAAAATGCCAACGTTCGGATCACATCCTCTGGCGACTCGCCTGCTTCGACTCGCTTTACAGCAGGAATGCGAGTCTGCTCAAGTATTGCATGCGAAAGCTGCCTGATCAGAGCTCCGGATCAATCGTCGGGCGACCGATCGGACTGTAGAAAGGTGCGAGATGCTGACGGAGATCGCCGCTTTGCTGTTCGTCTGAAACGACTCTACCTGCACGCGGAGGTCGGCGCCGAGAGACTCTAGCTGGGCATCGATCTCGGCCAGCGTGACCATCCCTTACTGCACCGGGTCACGCTTGCCAAACATGTTGTGATTGATACCGTGCAGCATCAAGACGTTCGTCATTCGCATCTCCACGGAGAGGTCAATCGAGGGGGACCGTGAGCCGGTCGATCACGGACCGTGTCTGAGGGCGCATGCCACGCCACCAGGCGAAGGCTTCTGCCGCCTGCTCGACCAGCATGCCCACGCCGTCCGCGACACCCCGTACGCCCGCATTGCGGGCCAGCCGCAGGAAGGGCGTCAACCTCTTGCCGTAAGCAAGTTCGTACGCCGTGCCCTCCGGGCTGAAGACGCCCGGGGGCACGGGCGGCAGGTCGCCAGTGAGACTGGCGGACGTGGCGTTGACCACTAGGTCGAAGCGGCCCATCGCTTCGAGATCGCCGTAGCCGCAGGCGAGCAGCGGACCGCGCCCGCCGACTTGCGCCACCAGCGCTTGGCCCTTGGCGACGTCCCTGTTAGCGATAACCAGCTCAGCGGGCCGCGCCGCGAGGAAGGGCAGCAAGGCGCCGCGCACCGCTCCGCCCGCACCGAGCATCAGCACGCGCTTGCCGGCCATCGGCAGACCCAGGTTGACCTCGATATCGCGCACCAGTCCGAGCCCATCGAAGTTCTCGGCCACGATTTGGCCGTTTTCAAACCTCAGGGCGTTCGCGGCGCCGGCGAGTTCGGCGCGCTCACTGCATGCATCGGCCATCGCGAAGGCCTTCAGCTTGAAGGGCGCTGTCACGTTCATCCCCTTGCCGCCCGCAGCGCCGAAAGCCCGCACTGCCCCGGCAAAGGCATCCTGCGGCTCCACGGGGCCCTCGATGGCCGTATAGGACATGTCCTGCTGCGTCTCCTGCGCAAAGAGACCGTGGATCAACGGAGATTTCGTGTGTCCGATCGGGCTGCCGATCACCGCGTACTGGTCAGTCATCATGGCCTCACTTTGAAAAAAGAACGCCATCGGTCTGCATGGCGTCGATCTCGGCCGGGTCGAAGCCCAGCGACTGCGCCACTTCGGCGTTGTGCTGACCGAGGTCCGGCGCGACCTCGCGGATCGTCGTATCGCAGTCCGAGAAGCGAAACGGCAGGTTCGGCAGGCGCAGCGTCCCATAGCGCGGGTGATGCTGCTCAACCACCATGCCCCGCGCGACGATCTGCGGATCGGCGAGCACTTCATCGATGCGCTGCACCTTGGCGCAAGGCACATCGATGCCGTCCAGCAGTTCCAGCACCTGTGCCACCGGTCGGCCGGCAACCCAGGGCTGCACCACCGACAGGATCTCCAATCGATGGGCATTGCGCCCCGCGAGGGTGTGGAATTGCGTATCGGTGCCAAAGCCGGCTGGTCCCCCATGTGCCTCGACCAGGGCGGCGAAGCGCTTCCACGCGTCGTCCACCTGCGCCGCGATTACGAGATCACCATCGGCCGCACGGAACACGCCGTAAAGGGTCGACGTGGGCATGTCGTGACCTGTCTGCTCAGGGAGAACACCTTGCATCGTGTAGCACTGCACTGCATATTCATGCATCGACACCAGGGTGTCGTACAGCGCCATGTCGATATGCTGGCCCCGGCCACTCTTTACGCGACCGAGCAGCGCGGCGTTGATGGCCGCCACCGCGTGGATACCCGTGTACATGTCGCCCAGCGAAATGCGCATCAGCGGCGGCGGCTCGCCGGGCGTGCCGATCATCTGCATGATGCCGCTCTTGGCTTCAGCAATCAGCCCGAAGCCGGCGCGGTGTGCATCCGGCCCGGTATGGCCGTATGCCGAGATCGAGCAATAGACCAGTTTCGGATTTCGCGCTGACAACTCGGCATAGCCCAGTCCCAGCTTGTCCAGCGCGCCCGGCCGGTAGTTCTCAACGAACACGTCCGCCGAGTCGCACAGGCGTTGCATGAAGTCCTTGCCGCGCGGATCCTTCATGTTGACGCTGACGCCACGCTTGCCCATATTGAGCTGCAGGAAGTAGCCGCTTTGCTGGTCATCGAGCACGCAGGCGTGCTGGCGCCCAGCGTCGCCGCTGCCGGGGCGCTCGACCTTGATGACTTCGGCGCCGAGCGCCGCCAGGCAGCGCCCTACGTATGGACCGGCCAAAAAGTGGCTGTAGTCGACGACGCGAATACCTTCGAGAGGACGGGCCTGCATCAGAATGCTCCCGGTCGGCGCGGCACCATCAGGCGATGCTCGCCATGCTGGACGACCTGGCCGTCCTGATTGATCAGCTCGGACGGCACTACGACGATCCCCCAGTCGGGACGGCTCTTGCTTGCCCGCATGGCACCCACGCGGAATTTCACTTGCAGCACGTCATTGACTTTGATGGGCAAAAGGAAGTCCCAGGTCCAGCCCAGCGACATGCCCGGCAGGAAGCGGTAGTCGCTCTGTGTCTTGAGGCCATCGGCGATCGATAGCCCGAATAGGCCATGTGCCACGATAGAGCCGAAGTGACTGGCGTTTGCATACTCCTCGTCCACATGCACCGGCGTGTGGTCGCCCGTGAGGTCGGCGTAGGCCAGAATGCGCTCCTTGGTCACGGTGTAGCTTGGGCTCACGCACTCGTCGCCCTCGCGGGCGTCGTCCCAGTATTTTTCAATGATCGTCATGCTCATGTCTCCGCACGGGGGTTGATCGCCAGCGCCTGCGCGACGCATGCAGCGGGCTTGGCCTGAATCAGTTCGACGGCGAGGCCGTCCGGCAGACGCAGCCAGTTGCGTCCCTGCGGCATTTCGCTGACGCCGTACGGTTGCGCCGCGGCCAACGCCGCGTCCAGGTCCTCGCACATCACGCCCAGATGGGCGAGCCGGCCTTCGCTACCTTCATGGCGCGGGTTATGGATGAATTGCAGGCCGCCGAGCGTCCAGTACTGATGGGGTTCCTCGACGGTGCCGTCGATCTCGCGCATCGTCATGCCAAGGACGTCCTCGAAAAAGCGGATGTGCCAGTGAATGTCCTTTACCCAGATTGCGACATGCTCCAGATATGCCCTGGTGGCGTTCATGCGGTTGTCTCCTTTGTCGACCAGAGTTGGCGCTTTAGCGCTTACTCTGGTCCCATGCACGATGTTGCTGTGTTGTCGGTCGGTCATGGCACGCTCGATGCCCTTGATGCAGGCCACCAGTGTCGTGTTGACCGGAGTCGGCACGCCGTGCCGCTGTCCCCAGCGCACGACCGCGCCGTTGATAAAGTCAATTTCGGTGATGGAGCCTTTTTCGAGGCTTTGCAGCATCGAGGTCTTGAAGGCCGGAGAGAGCCCTTCGCCGGCGAGTGTCCAGGCCTGTTCGGGATGGGTCGTGGCTAGCTTCACGCCAGCGGCCCGGGCGACGGCCATCGCCTCGGCAACCGCCGCGAGCGCGGTCGTCTTCAACAGCGGCTCGTCGTAGAGCTGCCCGTAGGTCAGGCCAGTGGCGCCTGTCAGCGCACCTGTGGCGACATTGACCAGCAGCTTGTCCCACATCGTGCCGACGATGTTGTCGCTGACCGTGGTGGCCAGCCCGGCAGTGTTGAAGGTTTCGGCAATCGCCATCACACGGGGCGTAAGCCGGCCGTCGAGCTCGCCGATGTAGGTGGCTTTACCGGCAACCCCGGATTCGATGTGCCCAGGGTTGCGCATCACCCCACCGACGTAGGTCTTGCCTGCCAGCACGCGCTCGTGGCCTACGATTTCGGTGAGGACATCCTCGTGCCCGAGGCCGTTCTGCAACGACAGAACCAGCGTTTCGGGCCCGAGCAGTTCCAGTGCGCCGCGCATCGCCGCATCGGTGTGGAAAGACTTGACCAGCACCACGACCAGATCCACGGCGCCGGCCTCGGCGGCCTGTGTAGTGGCCCGGACCATGACGCGGCGGGATCCATTGGCATCGTCCACCCGCAGGCCGTCGCGACGCATGGCCTCGACGTGCGTCGCCGAGCGGTTCAGCAGCCAAACCTCTTGACCGGCTTCAGTGAGTGCGGCGCCGACGGCGCAGCCCAGTGCGCCGGCACCCAAAATCGCAATCTTCAATGGTTTCTCCTTGACATGGAGTTGAAGATACGAGTTGGTGTTCATTCCGGCAATGCAATGAATACAATGAGCTCATTGCACTGGACAATAAACCAATGAACTCAACAGACCTCCCTGATCTGAAGCTGCTGCAGCTCTTCGACCTTCTCTACGATGTCCGCAGCGTCACCCGCGTCGCGGAGCAGCTCGGGCAGAGTCAGCCTACGGTCAGCATCTGGCTAGGGCGTTTGCGGGAACACCTGCAGGATCCGTTGTTTGTCCGTACGCCTGGCGGCATGGCGCCAACGCCGCAGGCCGACGCGTTGATCGGGCCGTGCCGGGAGATTCTTGAATCGTTGCGGCGCTTCGCTGCATGGGAGATCGCGTTCGACCCCGCCACCGCGCAGAGGCGTTTCCGCATCTGTATGACCGATGCGAGCCACATTACGCTTCTTCCTCGCCTGCTGGCGCACGTGCGCGCGCAGGCGCCGGGAATCCGTCTCGAGGCGGCGAGGATCGACGGCAATACCGAACGGGCGCTGGAGTCCGGCGAGGCTGACCTTGCGATCGGCCATGTGCCCTGGCTGGGCGGCGGGATTTACCAGCAGCAGTTATATACGCAGGACTGGGTGTGTCTGACCAACCGGCATCACCCACGGGTGCGTGCCCGGCTAGCAATGAAGCAATACCGCGCGGAGGCGCATGTCGCCATTACTGCGGGGACGGGGGCGCAACTGCTCGAACAGGCGCTGGTGCGCGAGCACATCGAGCGGGACGTGGTGCTCGAGTTGCCGGGTTTCCTTGGGCTGGGGGCAATCATCAAAAGTACCGACCTGATTGCGACGCTGCCGCGACACATTGGCGAGACTTTGGCGAAGGTCAATGATCTGGCGGTCCATCCCTGCCCGGTTCCCGTGGATGGTTTCGTCGTTCGGCAGCACTGGCACGCCAGATATCACCACGAAGCCGGGAATCGTTGGCTGCGCGCTCTGGTGGCTCAGTTATTTAGCAGCGCACGCTGACCGATCGCATACCTCGCATACCAAGACGGAGCTTCGGGTTGAAAGATTTCCGATGAATACGGCACTTACAGTAAGTCCGAATGCCACGATCAGGTCGAACGGCGTGCCGGTCGACACGGTTGCGGCGCTCCCAGCAAAACCAGCTTCGAGGCCCGGGTGAGCACCTCGGCGAGACCTTGCACGATGCGCAGGCTCAGTAGAAGGATCGGCGCCCAGATGCCTGTCGACGAATGATTGCGCAGCAATCCGATCGCGACGGTCGCGCGGCCCATGGTGACGAGCGAGACGAGCAACATCGACTTGCGTCCGAGCCGGATTTAGCAAATCCCGGCCGGATGGGGGCAGAAGGAGTGCCAAGGAAAAATGGTGGGTAAGAAATAGCGTCGGAATCGGCAGACTGGTCCGAGCATCGTCGGTCGCCGTGTCGGCTCCCTGGCGGGGCTCCGACTCAACAAGTCAAGGAATTGATGACTCAGGGCACGGGTTCGATTTTGTATAAGCGTTGCTTTTAACGCTGCTTAACCACGCACCCCGTTCTTGTGCAAAGTCGCACCAGCCGCAATGAAGATGTGCACCGCAGTCAAGCCAGTGAGCCCTTCAGCCTGAATATCGACAAAGGTTGGCTGCGTGCGAAGCGTTTATTGCAAGGAATTTTTGATTCCCGATATGAACATGGCATAAACGTTGCATTGGCTTACCCGTTGATCGTGACCGGAAACAGTAAGAGATCAGTTAGCACTCGACTGCGGATACACAAAGATCGACAGGATTTGAATGGGCGTCCTGACCAGACGCTCAGGACCGTGGGGTATCTCACCGTGGAACGTGAAGCGTGTCGCCAGATTGCCGAGGCGGGTTGCGCGTGAATAGTTTCACTCGGGGAAACTTTATTGCTCGCCAATAAAATTCCCGTTTGATTGAAGACAAGCCTGAAGCGCGCTGCAACCGGGTTCAAAAGCGTGTTGCATAGCTTGCTCACATGCGTTGCGTGTCGCTTTTTTAAACCACGATGGATGTTGTGCAGGGAGTGGCGGGGAACCTGGGCGCATTCAACTTTGATTCACCAATCCATAAGGAGCCCAACATGAGCACGCAGCAAAGCACTCCGCAAAGCAGCACGCAAGCAGCGCCGGCAGCATCCGGTGGCCTGCGCACCGGCACGTTAGGTTTTGCCGAGGTGATCGGCCAATCCATCGCGAACCTTTCTCCGACCTTCACACCGTCGATCAACGTGACCGCGATCGCGGCGCTGGCCGGCGCGGGGACCTGGTTGATTTATGGTCTTTCGACGCTCGGGCTGCTGCTGGTGAGCATGAGCATCATCGCGCTCTCAAGCCGGATCGCCTCGGCTGGTTCGTTCTTTATCTATATCGCGCGCGCGCTTGGGCCGATGGCGGGCGGCATTGCCGGCTGGGGCCTGATTGCGGCTTATGTGGGCACTGCGATGGGGGTTGGCGCCGCAGGCGTGATGTTCGTGCAGAACGCTTTTTCGGCCTGGGGCATCAATATCCCGTCGTGGGCGGTCTACACGATCTTTGTCGGCTTGGCCTGGTTCTTCTCGGCACGTGACGTGAAGCTCTCCTCGCGCCTGTCGCTGGGGATCGAAGCCGCTTCGGTGGTGATCGTGGGCGGTGTGCTGATCTATGTGCTCGCACTGCATCCGGACCATATCATCGACCATACGCAACTGGGGCTGCAGGGCGTGAGCGGCAAGGGCATGGCGCAGGGCATGGTGCTCGGCATCTTCTCGTACGTGGGTTTCGAAAGCGCGGCCTCGCTCGGCCAGGAAACCAAGAACCCGCTGCGCGTGATTCCGCGTGCGGTGATCTGGAGCGTGATCCTGTCGGGCCTGTTCTTTATGTTCGTGGCCTATTCGATGACGATCGCCTACCACGACGACGCAGCCAAGCTCGGCGCCGATTCGGCCGTGCTCAGCACCTTGCTCACGAGCGTCGGCGCCTCGCCGCTCGGCCCGGTGTTTTATCTCATCGCCTCGATCAGCGCGTTCTCGTGCGTGCTTGCGTGCATCAACTCGTCCAGCCGCCTGCTGTATTCGATGGGCCGCTACCAGTTCGTGCACCGTTCAATGGGCATGGTGCACCGCACGCACCAGACGCCGTACCTGGCCGTTGCGTTTTCCTCGATCGTGACCTTCGTGGTGTGTATTGCCATGCTCGGCACGGGTCCGCTCAACACCTTCGGCTATACCAGTACGTTTGCAACCTTTGGCTTCCTCGTCGTGTATTTCCTGGTCGCAATCGCGGCACCGGTTTATCTGAAGAAGCAGGGTGAGCTCAAGACGATCAACGTGGTGTGGGGCGTGCTCGGCGCACTGGCCATGGTCGGCGCGGTGATCGGCAGCGTGTATCCGGTGCCCGATTATCCGTATAACATCCTGCCCTATCTGTTCGTTGCGTATATGCTGGTTGGTGCAGTCTGGTTGATGATGCTCAAGAAGCGCTCGCCGCAGGTGCTCGAGAAGATCGAGCACGATCTGGAAACAAGCGACGTGATGACCCATGGCAAAAAGTAAATGACCGAACCCTTCTCCCTGGATAACTTGCCCGCACCGGACACGGTCCGGATGCCAGACGATCCAGAGGGGAGGGCCGCTAGCCGCCGCGCAATGGGCGGCCAGGAAATCGACCTGCAGTTGCGGCCGGAGCGCGGCGAGTGCGCCGCCCTTGAGATCGGTTGTGTCTCTTGCCCTGCCCGCGGCCGCGGGCAGGATCACATCAACGAAGACTACGTCGGCGTGATGCTCGGCGATCTGGCCGCGCGCGCCGCGCGTGGCAGTGTGATCGCCCTGGCCGATGGCATGAGCGGCAGCAAGGGCGGGCGGGTCGCGGCCGAACTGTCGGTGAGGACGTTTATCGATGCCTATTACGGGCTCCCCGACACCTTGCAGCCCGGCGTGGCCGCTGCGCGCGCGCTCGAGGCAATACACGGCTGGCTGCATCAGATCGGCCGGGTCGATCCCGCACTGAACCAGATGGCCGCGTCCTTTGCAGCGCTGATCGTGCGCCGCGCTACTGGGTATCTGGTGGCGGCCGGCGATGTGCGGCTCTATCTGCTGCGCGATGGCCAACTGACCCAGCTCGGCGACGACGACGTGGTGCCGGTCGCCTTCGGTTCTTATGTGGCGCATGCGGTCGGCATGCATCCCACACTGGTGACTCGCATCGAAACCCTTGAGCTGCGCGAGGGCGACCGCCTGCTGATGTGCTCCGACGGGCTCTATCGCCGAGTGCCGATGCGGGAGCTGCAGACAGTGCTGGCGGCGCGCAGCGGTGCGCTTGAAACTGCACGCCGGCTCGACGCGCTGGCGGTGACGCGCGGCTCGCAGGACGACGTGACGAGTGCGGTGGTCGATGTGGGCGGCCTGCCTTTGCTCGATACCAGTTATCTGGAGCGAGTGGTCGGCGCCTTGCCAATTCCGGCGGTGCCCGACGCCGGCAATGTTGTCGATGGATATCTGCTCAAGAGCGTATTGAGCGATGGCTTCTATTCGCGGATTTTCTCCGGCTACGATCTGGCCGATCCGAACACGCCGCTGGCGCTCAAGTTTCCCAAGCCGCGTGTCGAGCAAGACGAGAACGTGCGCCAGTCGATCGTGCGCGAGCGCTGGCTGGCCGGCAAGATCGGCGACGAAGGCGTGCTCGCGCCGATTCCGGTCGATGCCGACCGGCAAACCCGGCTTTATGTGGTGATGCCGCTCGGCGCCGGCGTCACGCTCGAAAAACTGCTGGCGGCGCCGCAGCCTATCGCGTTGCCACGTGCGCTTGAGATCGCGCGGCATCTGGGCCGTTCGATCTACGCGCTGAATCGCCGCAATATCTTCCATCGCGATATCAAACCCGAGAACGTGCTGGTGATCCAGGGCAATAGCACACTCCTGCTCGATCTTGGTTTCGGTTACATGCCGGGCATGCAGGTGCCGGGTCCCGACGCCGCACCGGGCTCGCCTGCGTATATGGCGCCCGAATTGATGAAAGGCTCGCAAGGCGATGCGCGCTCCGAGGTGTTCGCGTATGGCGTGACCCTGTACCGGTTGTTCAGCGGCGGCAAGCTGCCCTACGGCTTTAATGGCCGCGTGCCGCTCTATCAGTATCGGCCCGACGCGCCGCAATGGCTCGACCTGGTGCTGGAGAAAGCGCTGCAGCCCGATCCGGCGCGCAGGTATCAGGACGTGCTTGAAGTCTGCGCCGATCTCGAACGTTTTTCGAGCGGCCGAGACGCGATGGCGCCGGTTCGGCGCAAGCCCTTGCTCGAGAGCGATCCGGTGCTGTTCTGGCAGTTGGTCACGGTGCTGTTGCTGGCGCTGCTATTGTGGTCCTTGATGCGGCATTGAGCGGGGTTGGTGGCGGGGCCCGCCGCGCTACTCGGCGCAAGCCGCACGTCATTGCCCACGCCGAGGCCCGAGCTGCCGCCGTTCAAGCGCGGACGCAGTCAGCTCAACGACGGACTGGAGACGACCTGTGGCTAAATATGCTGCGAAGGCATAGCGTGTTTCCCAGACAGTCTTTGTTGTCACGAAGTACTTGTTAAAGCGGTTAGATGCAAAGACACCCTCGAAGAGCTCGACGCGCCTTGCAGAAAATTTGATGTCAGGAAGGCACAAATTTCAAACTGTAAGTATAACTAGGAAAGTGAAATATATTGAAATTTATCCGTCAGATGCAGCCGTTGGTGCTCGGTAATGTCCGTGACATTACCCGGTGTGAGAAAAGCTGAAATCCGGTCTGGACCATGCACGGATGGCTTGCGCATTTTGCTTCCCACTTGCGCACTACCTCCCTGATTTTGTAGTTGACAGAGGAGGTAGAAAGCTCGAAAAACGTGTCATTGACGCAATCATCATATTTAATCAACGATGCTAACGGTCTATTTGCTCTTCGCCCGGTTTCCCTGAAGCCGGAAAGCAGATCGGTTGTTGTCACCCGCGCAATGGTGATCAGCTACAGGTGGTCAGCTACAGGTGGTCAGCTACAACGATCTGGTCCACGTCAGGCATCGGTCAAGAAAATCACGGGGGTGAACTGCTTTCGGAGAGGTGAAGATTTCTTTCATCTTTTGGGCCGTGGGTCACAGATCACGGAGCAATACGGCGTCATGCTGCGCCCAGTGGGAGATGCATCATGGATCCACTTGGAAACGAATGGCAATTGACCGGCAGTGGTGGATGTAGCAGACCGGCCGGTAGCCCTGATGCTCTGCTTTGGCGCGCGCAACGTGCCGAAGCAGAATTCGCCCGACTGGAAAGCCAGTTGAAATCGAAGGAGCGTCAGGTGACTGAATTGCAGATGGCGCTGGCGCATTCTACTGCCCGACACTACGCGGTTGAGGATCGTTTGGAACGGGAACTCGAATGCTTGCGCGCCATGGTTCCGCCCGGAGGATGGATCGACCGTTTCACAGGGACCGCGCAGCGTCCGTGGGGCGATGGACTGCGTGACCCTGAAGGCGGCGTGATCATCCATCTGCCTTATGTCACCGCAGTGCTTTCAGTGCTGTTCGATGCGATATACCTATTCTGGAAAGACTACGACGCAGACAATCCCCCGAAGTCATCGACTGTGGCCCGCGCGATTGATGAGCGCCTTGACTTCAGGGCGCAGTCTAATGGCGAGGCATCTCGTAGCGGACAGGCTTACGCGTCAGCGATCAGGCCTGATTGTATAAAGGAGGCAGATAATCGGCATCACGTCCGTCGTCGCGTTTGACAAAGCGAAAAGGTAGGCTTGAGCCGAGATCTCTTTCGCGCGCAGACAAAGGAGATGAGCGCAAGGGCCGCACCCGATGAATTAACTCTCCCGCCGCTTATCGACTTGCCGGCCTTGCGGTATGCGTCGATGCGCTCCTCGAGCGCCGCGTTGTACAACTCACAGTGCAAGCGGATCCACGACGTGAGGCGTTCGGCCTCGCGTGCGTTGGGGTAGAGCTTGAAGGTGACTTTGCGGCGTTCCATGACGACGAGGCCTAGCGCAAGAAAACCAACGGTATGGGCGTACGTCGACGCGCCGGGCACTGAGGCGCACGCTCAAAAATCGGCAACCAAGGCAAAAGCCAAACCTGCCCGCTCGACCCCCTCCTGAGCGGTCGGCTTCGCCTTGGGTTCGCCAAGCAAACCCGCCGCTCGAGCAGGGGGAATGCGCGGGCATTTGTTCAGCAAAACTCGAAGGGCGTGCTGCTATCCGCCGCTGCCGCAGGGCAGTCTTGATCTACCTGCATGGCGCGCCTTGCCAGGGGGCGTCCGGTCATCTGACAGTGGCAGCAGTGCGGTACCCAAGCTTCCTGCGTCATCGACGCCCCCGGTGGTATCAGGCAACCGCGACTTTCCAAACCAATGTACTGACTTTATCAGTTCGCACGGATCGCAACCGAGTCGGCTGAAGGTGGCTGGGGAAAGTTCGATGGAGCAGGCGACGATGCTGGCGTTCCGGGCTGCGAGATCAGGATCGATGCGCTGCAGGGTGAGCCCCGAACGACGATACAGGCGTTCCACGGAGCGCGATACGACCCCGATCACGTCGGTTGCGCCGAATGACGCTGCAAGCGCGAGCGCATAGGGAAACAGCTGCATGCCGGGCGCGTTGCGCTCACTCGTATTGTCATCGCGCGATTTTTGGGGTGACCCAGCGAAGCGGGAAAGCTCCCAGAGCGTAGTCGATTCCCGGGGCGGCTCCGAGCCAAGGAGCTCTGGAAACACCTCCTTGAGCAGATATCGACCGGTTGTAGACATCAGCCTCGCGCAACCACAGATGCGACGTACCGGTGACAGCGCGACGATATGAACGGTAGCGCCGTCGTCGAACTGGTCCCACTCCGATGTCTGGTTGTCGGTTGAAGTCGGTAGCGTCCAGCCGAGGCGCCGGACGAAGACTTCATACCGGTATGCACCGAGTCCTGCCTGGATTTCTGGCGGCAGGTCTTCCAGTCTGCCTGCAGCGATGTAGGGCATCGTGTATCTCCCGCCGAAGTTGTTAGCTTCAACGGTAGGCGAGTCCAGAATGTCCTTGAACTAGGGAGTCAGGGAGGTTGCGGAAGCGAGCGGACCGGCCGTATACCAACGATAATGCCGGCGTCATTTCGCCGTCGACAGGGTTGACGGGAAAAGCGCTGGATCCTTCGCAGGGCGCAGCACGTCTTCAGGGGCGGATAAGTCCAAGCACAGCTGCCTTGACGGCGGCGGAGGTCCGGCTGTTGACGTTCAGGGCTTCCATGGCGGTGTCGATGTGATAATCCACTGTGTGCTGGGAAATGCCAAGCAGTTGACCGATGGTCCAGGAGGACTTGCCGCGCGCGACCCACGTCAGACATTCGCATTGGCGCGGCGTCAACCGTTGCGAGTCCGCTGCCGATTGATGTTTTCTCAGTCGCTCGAACTCGTAGTGAAACTGCGTACTGATCAAATGCGCCAGTCGCCGGGTGGCTTCCGCATTTACCACTGAAGCCTGTCCCGACAGATTGACAAGCAGGACGCGTCCCGTGGGTTCATGGATTGGAATGCTGATTCCGTTGGCCAGTCCTGCTTCGAGTGCTTCGTCAAGTACACGCTGTTCGAGCCGGTTCAGGTTGGCGATGTCGCGCCACCGGTACGGGGCCGTTTGAGTGAAAGCGGTGCGGTGAACCGGATCCACGAGGGCATAGCCGTTTTTCTGGTAATGCTGCACCCATTGATCCGGATAGTGTGCGCAGATCATCTCCAGCGCCGCTTCGGAGCAGGAAGCGCACTGTGCTCGCGAAAGCCTGCTGATCACGTAATGAGAAAATCCCAGGCACCGCGCGACACGGCCGAACGATGTGATCAGCGAAGGCAGGTCATTGGCACCCGCCAGCGGCGCGGTGAGCGCGCGAAGCGGTGATCGCGCGCCCTCCAGAACTGCTATTGGCCCGTGGGGGCTTCTAGAAGGACGGTGTCGAAGGAAGTAGATCATCATTGTTCGTTCCTGGACGTGCCTTTACCAAGAGGATCCACGAGGTCAAGTCGGGTGCGATGATTTCCCAGGATTACCTGCCCGTGGTGACGGAACCCGGTGCGCTTGTGCGCACCTTCGTGAAGTCGTCGCGTACGAACGGGTGTCTGCCGCAGTGCGCGCCCTGATGCGGCAAGTTTCCGTCGGGAGGATTCGATCGCAGACTGCGCGGACACGGAGCGTTGCCAATACGCGCGAGTGTCAGCTGTCGCCTGCGCAATTCCTTACGATCCGTTACGGCTCGAAGCGCTCGAACAAGGAGGTAACCTGGTTGGCGACGGTGGCAATGGAAGTAGGTTACATTGATAAATTGGATTCGTGTAGGGGCATATCTGCGAGTTCAACGGGCATCGCAGTGGTGCGTTGAGTGCCCTGCCGAGCGTAGCCAGCTACTTCTATACGCGTGCGAGAGCGGAGGCCGCTGCTGACGAAGAATTCTTGAATCATGTGGAGTGCCAAGAAATCTATGGTTTCTCTGTGTCAGTCGAACTGGACGCAGTGCGAACGTGTGTGATTGCACGGGTATGTGAGTCAAGCAGGAGATTGTTCCGGCGCGAGAGCGTGAGGTAGGACGTGCGTCGTTGCAGACTCAATCACAGGGCCGGGTCCATCTGTTCTCAGGGGGCGCAGGTCGACTACGTTTGAGTGCTGTCAGGAACGCCGGTGCCAAATGGGATTCTGGATGAGCCGATGCGTGCTGTTTGCTCGCCAAGCGACCGGGGATGCTAGATCCTTGGTTTAGCGAAGAGATTGTGTCCGGGTGAAGCAGCGGTCGTGGAGCATCTTGTCATCGGGCTGATTGGCGACGTCGCGCGAAAAGGCTAGCGCAGCAATAGCACCGCTGCGGAAAAGCCGCCGACACCATGCGCAAAGAGCAGGAACGGTCTGCCGGGCAGCAGCGCGGTGCAGTCAGTCAGGTTGATGATCGGGTCGCTCACGCTCACATGCGCGATACGGGAAAAGTTCTCAGTGCACAGGCGCTCTCGCGAAATACCCAGGGACGAAATCACACGGTGCCATGCCGGCAAGTCCAGATGGTGCGGCAGGATGCGCTGGAGCGTGGAGGGCTCAAGACCTGCGTCGCGGGCGACTGTCGTGATCAACTGACGAGCGCTCAGAAAATACTGTGCGGCGAGGCGCGAGTCCTCGTGTCCCAGTGCACCCTGCCAGGCGAGTCCGCTCGCGTGGGTGCGCACGGCGAGAAGCCGGTTGACCGGCGCGTCGCGCTCGATGAGCGCGGCACAGGCGCCGTCGCTCATCAGTCCGGCACCGTCCATCAGCCGCTCGGATGCAACCGGCATGGCGTCGGCCCCGACAAGCAGTACGCGCCTGAGCGTAGGGCGTGCGACGAACATCGCACGGATAACGCGCAATGCGCCGAGCGCAGACGCGCAATGCTGCTGGGCGAAGGAGAAGGCCTCAGCGTGCACAAACCCGAACGTGTCGCACAGGATCCGTGGCAGCGACATCGGCGGCGGGGCGACGCTGCCCTGCAGCGTATGCGTGTAGACCATACAGTCGAGCGTGTCGGGCGCAAGCCGCGATGACCGGATCATGGCGTCGATGGCTTTCGTCGCCATTGACGCGACGGATTCTCCCGCCGCGTCGTGGTAGTAGTGAACGCCGGCGCGTTCAAGCTGTGCCACGCAGGCTGCGGACTGCCCGCCTCGGCGAGCCCAGCTACGCACGTCATCGACCTTCTCCGGGAGGTAATACGCGGTGTGCGTGAGACCGACGCGAGCGCTCATGATTCGCCCGTTTGCGCCGAATCGGCGAAGTACCGTGCCGGGATCCCATCTGCTTCGAAGAGCGCACAACTGACGTAGCCACCAAGACCGATGCCCCAGGCGAGCACAAGTTCGCCGCGTCCTAACGGAAAGATATCGAGTGTTTCAGCGAGCCGCACGATGGATTCTGCTGTGCCGAGATAGGCGCGCCTGTCCGTCAGGCGACGCTCGGATGGCAGACCAAGCTGGCGCGACACTGCCTCGACGAGCGGCAGGTTGACGTGGTGCGCGATGACAGCGGCTATCTCGCCAGCACGACGGCCATGCTCGCGCAGCAGCGTGTCGATCAGGGCGAGCAGCGCCGGCGCGAAGATGGCATTCGTGTCGGTGAGCGATGCAGGCAGTCCGAACGGCGCGTCCGCGCGACAAAGCGGTTGGACTGCCGTATCAAGCAGCCGCAGCCCCTGCGTCGAGGGTGAGTCGCGCTCCAGGACGATCGCTCCCGCCGCATCGCCTTGCAAAGTCCAGCGACCGATGCGGCGGGCAAACGGATGACACCATTTCTCCGCGGCAACGATGAGTATTGCGCGCAACTCAGGTTCCGCGACGAGCAGGTCCGCAGCCAGGCGAAGTGCCGTAAACACCGACGCTCCCTGCTGCTGCGCGACGGCAAACGGAAAGCAGGGCTTGCCGATGGCTGCACGCAGTCTGCCGGCAGTGGTCGTGGAGACGTGTTCGTTGAGGCTGCTGTGACAGAACACGACGACGTCGATGCACGGTGCCTCGGGGGCACGTGCGGTGCAGATCGCTTGTACGATGTCGGCCGCAAGCCCCGACAGGTCGCGATCCTTCTCGACAGGTACGACATCGATGCCGGGTTGCGCAGCGATGCCAACTGCCGCAGCCCCCGGTGACGCTGAGGGCATATCTTCCGGTGGCGCTGTGAGTTGCTGCAGGTCCAGTCCGTACGCCGCGAACCAGTGCGGGTACACGAGGTGAGCCCATCCGGTGAGGGCCGTGGCGTTGAGCTTTTCCTCGATCTGAGACCACCTCGCCAAGGGCACAGCGGGCGGGACATAGGCCGCAACGGCCGTCACAACCGGCGCACTCATGGTCTGGAACCCTTGTCTGCAAGGTCCTCAGGCGTGAGGTCATAGAGTATTCGTCCGAACAACTCGCCACCCATGAGGTGGCAGGCCCGTTGCAGCCCGATGCGGCGAAAGCCGATGCGCTCGAGCAGACGCTGGGAACGCACGTTGTCCTGTACGGCCCAGGCGGTAATGCAATGCAGCCCGTATCGCGTGAATGTATCGTGAAGGACCCTGCTGGAGGCGTCGCATGTCATACCTGGGTACGTCGGGCGCGACCGATCGCGCAGCACCCAGAACGGGCCCGTGCCGAAGGCATGGGTCACATCGCTGACGGCCACAAGGCCACTTGCCAGCGCATGTCCGGTGCGACCGAACATGCGGATGTGATGCCGCTGGCTGTGCAGCATGAGGTGGAGCGCGAGCGTGGAGAGTTGCTGGCGCCCCAGGCCAAAATCGAACCACTGGCTGATCGCCGGTTGCGCGAGCCACGCTTGAATGGTGTTCACGTCGTCGCCATCCGGCTCGCGCAGCCAGCAGGCACTGGGTGTCGCCGCGCCGACGGTGCTGGCGGCATCGGGCCGCGCGCCTTGACCGGTTGTATGTGCGTTCATGGATGGGCTTCTCGTGGAGAAGGCAGGGGCGATGACGATGTGTACTGGCCAAGGGCCGTTTCCGTTTGCGAGAGCAGCAGGGCCAAACAGGGGGTCGTCTGGAAGCGCCCGGCAGGTGGCAGCCCTTCGACGTAGCCGTGCCCGCCGCACAGTTGCACGAGCTCGCGGCTGACGTCCATCGCTTCTGCGGCTACATGGCGCAGTAACTGCCGGATCAGGGTGTCCGGTGCCGGGAGGCCGCTCTTCGCCACGGCCCACAGGAAGAGCCGTGCGCCACGAGCGGAGATCAGCATGTCTGCAAGGCGGGCGGCGACGAGCTGATGGGTCGCCAAAGGCTTGCGGAACGACTGACGCGAAGCGGCATAGTCGAACGCGAACGCAACGCTTTGTTGCATGGCGCCCACCAGCAGTGCGCACAGGTAGAGACCGGTTTCGGCGAGCAACGTCCGTATAGCCTCGCTGTTTGCGCGGTCCGGGCCGCACGCGATGCGCGGGCAGGATGCGAGTTCGTCGGGGTCGAGCGTGATCTGCTCAAGCGCAAGAGTCTGCAGCGTCGCGATGCGGCTGCGTTGCCGTATGACGCGGCCCAGGTCGGGCGGCGCAACGAGCACCAGCAAGCGTTCGTCGGCGCGCTCATGCGGCAACAGCAAGGGCGCATCCGTGTGCCGATAGAGGACCCAGACCTTCCCGGCGACGTTGCCGGGTATCGCCAGACTGATCGAGGTAGAACCGTTAAAGTAGTCCTGGACCTGCCGTGCAGGCAGGCAGTCCAGCGCGTCGTGCTCGCGCAGGGCGATGAGCGCGGGCGCGCTGAGCGTTAATTCCGCGGCGCGCTCGAGCGGGCCGGCAGCGAACTGTTGGATGACCAGGTACAGATCAGTGTGGTCGATGGCGAGGCCACCCTGGTGCGTGGGCAGGATCATCGTGCCCAGATCGAGCTCGCCTGCGAGTCGCACCGTCTCCTCCCAGTGCGAAGGCGTCGCGGGTTGGGTGAGCAGCGGCGAGAGCCGCTTGCGCACGAACCGGTGTACGGCTTCGCAGAGCTGCTGCTGCTCTTTGCTCAGTGTCCACGAAAGGCTGGCCAGGTTCGCGGGCCTGGTGTCGCAGTGGGAAAGCATGAAGCGTCCTCCCTGATCGGATAACAACGGTGTCAGACGAGCATTTCGGCAGGCGGCGGGTGAGCGAGAAAATCAGTGGGGCTCGCGGAGCGGCCGTAGGCGCCTGACTGGAGCACGACGACGAGGTCGCCAATCGAGGTGGCAGGCAGATGCGCGCCATCGGCAATGCGGTCAAGTGGCGTACAGAGGCACCCGACCACGTGGGAGCGTTCCTGCGCGGGTTCGTCAAGCCGGTTGCCGATCAGCACGGGATAGTTGCGGCGCAGCACCTGTCCGAAGTTGCCCGACGCAGCGAGATGGTGATGGAGGCCTCCGTCGGTGATGAGAAATGTCTCGCCGCACGACACCTTGCGATCGACCACGCGGCACACATAAATGCCGGCTTCACCGACCAGATAGCGTCCCAGTTCCAGCACCACGCGCGTGCCGGGAAGACGCCGATGCAGCCCAGGCAGCCAGTCATGCATCGCTTCGCCAACGGCATCGAAATCGAGCGGATCTTCGCCCGGGAAATACGGGATGCCGAAGCCGCCACCGAGATTGATGAACGCTGGTGGCACCTCCAGGTTGTCGGCCAGCCGCATGACCAGTTCTGCGCTTTGCCGGTGCGCCTGAATGATGGTTGGTGCGTGAAGGCACTGGGAACCCCAGAAGACGTGAAAGCCGGCGAACGCGACCTCCTGGCGGGCGAGCTCAAGCAGTAACGCTGGAACGAGGCTGGCATCGACGCCGAAGGGCGCCGCGCCGCCACCCATGCGCATGCCCCCTTTGCCGATCTGGAAATCGGGATTCACGCGGATCGCAACGCATGGCCGTACGCCGAATTCCCAGCCGAGTGCAGTGACCAGACGCAACTGCGTCGCCGATTCGATGTGAATGACGACACCGGCCGCCACGGCGCGGCGCAGCTCGTCATGCGACTTGCCAGGACCGGCAAATCCGATCCGCTCAGGGCGCGTTCCCGCGTCGAGCGCGAGCATCATTTCGCCGGCCGACGCGACATCGAAGCCGTCGAGACGGGCCGCGAGATGATGAACCATGGCCGGCATCGGATTGGCCTTGATCGAGTAGTGCAGTTCGATGCCATGTGGAAGCGTCTGGCGTAGCGCGCGTATGCGGGCGTCCACGAGCGAGCGGTCGTAGACGTAGAAGGGCGTGTGTCCGGCACGCGCGGCAAGACGGCGCAGGTCGACGCCGCCGATCTGGAGCACACCTGCCTGTACGCTGAAGGGATGCGTCATGGCAGTGCCTCCCGGGAAGGGGCTTCCCGGCGACCCGGTGCGGCGCCCAGCTCGGCTCGCAGGGCAGCACGATCGAACTTGCCGTTGGGATTGCGCGGTAGCACTTCGCGGACAATGACGCGATTAGGGACCATGTAGGGAGGCAGGTGTTGCGCGCACCAGCCGCGCAAGGCCTCGGGGTCCAGCGATGTTGAGGGTGCAAAGGAGGTGACCAGCAGCACGATCGTCTCACCGAGTCTGTCGTCGGGTACGCCAAGAGCAACGGCTTCGGCGACCAGTCCGCTCGCGTGGACGACCTCCTCGATTTCCTCGGGGCTGATGCGGTAACCGGAACTTTTGATCTGCGCATCGTTGCGCGCGACAAAATAGAGAAAGCCGTCAGCGTCGCGCCGCACAAGATCGCCGGACCAGACGGCCGTGTCGCGGGGCGCGCCACCGGGTTTTAGCTCTGGCGAGGGCCGGTAGCGCAAGGCGGTGCGTGCGGCGTCGTTCCAGTAGCCAAGCGTGACGCAGGCGCCCACATGAACCAGTTCGCCGACCTCCTCTGGCCCGCAGGGGGAGCCGTCCTCGCGGACGACCAGAATGCGGGCGTTAGGTACAGCCTTGCCGATCGAGTCGGGGCGGTGGTCGACCTCTGCGGGATCGAGGTACGTGGAGCGAAACGCTTCGGTCAGACCGTACATCAGGTACGGTTCAGCCTGCGGGAAAAGCGCCCGCAAAGTCTGCAGGACGGGCAGCGGCAGGCGCCCGCCCGTATTGGCGAAATAACGCAGATGACGGCGCGCGGCTTCGGGCCACGTCGCGTGCGCAAGCTGCATCCACAGGGGCGGCACCCCTGTCATGCCCGTGATGCGTTCGCGCTCACAGGCAGCCATGACGTCCTGCGGCGTCAGGTAGTTGAGCAGTATCGCTGTGGCGTTCACAGCCCAGGCTGAGGTGAGCTGGTTGAGACCGGCATCGAAGCTGAGCGGCAATGCTGAGAGAATGCGGTCCGACGCGACGTGATGAAGGTAGTGCGCGACGCTCCAGCCACCTTCCAGCAGATTGCGATGACTGAGCATGACGCCCTTGGCCAAGCCAGTGGAGCCGGACGTGTAGAGGATGGCCGCCAGATCGGTGTCGATGCACGGAGCGGACTGTGAGGCGAGGCCCGTGCTGCGCTCCCCCGGCATGTGGTTCGAGCTGTTTCTCCCGGACCAGCGGTGACGAGCCGTTGTGCCGGACGGCAGTGGTGGGGTGCCGGCTGGGTCATCGACGATGAATATGTGTGGCACGCTCGCGAGTGCTTCCGCGCCGAGCAGCTCGGCGCGAACCGCAGAGGTGACGAGGCACCGTGCGTCGCAGTCCTGGAGGACGTGCATGACCTGGCGCGGTTTGAGAAGCGGGTTGACTGGCACAAAGACGCAGCCTGCGGCAACTGCCCCGAGCATCGAGGCGACGGTTTCGACCCGTTTGTCGAGGAAGATCGCGACACGATCGCCGCAGGATGTTCCGAGTGCACGCAACTGTGCGTCAAACCCGCGGCTGAGCGCGATGAGTGCGCGGTAGGTCAGACGCGTACGATCCACAACGAGCGCTTCGGCGTCGGGTGCGCGGCTCGCTGCTGCTTCTACCAGTTCCATGATGTTGTGCATCGTTGTACCTTGATAAGGAATACAAATGAATGAAGTCAGGGTCTGATACCTTTTTGTTCGAACCGATTCAGTGGCGCACCACCATGGCGCCGAAGCAGCCTGCAAGGCCGCTCGAGAACAGCAACGAGCGCTCGCCTACTACTTTTTCTTCGCTATCCTGGAAATTGATGAACGGGTCGGCGCCGAATACATGGCCGATGCGCGCAAAGTTGTGCGTGAAGAGCCGGCTCTGCGCAATGCCGAGCATGGCCATGAGCCGACGCCAGCCGGGCAGATTGACGTGATGAGGCAGCACGCACGTGATCTGGTCCGCGTGTATGCCGGCCTGTCTGAGTGCTGCGCGCATCGTCGTGAACGCGGACCAGTAGTACCTGTCATCGAGGACGGGCTGGATGTCATCGTCCATCGCGCGAAAGAAGCGTCCGTCCGTGTACAGGTACAGGCTCTCGATACGGTTGCAGGTGCCGCCGCGCTCGAGAAGCAGGGCGCAGGCGCCGTCGCTGTGAAGCGCAAGGTTCTGGATGGCGCGCAGATGGTCGCACCCTGGGCCAATCAGGTCGGCGCACACGACGATGGCCCGCACGATCGCGCTGTTTTGCGCCATCAATGCACGCAGGGTGCGAATAGCGGCAAACGGTGAGACGCAGTTCTGCTGCGCAACCGAAAACGCCAGTGCACCGTCGAGCCCCGTCGCGGACTGGATCAGGTGGGCTGTGCCGGCGGGTGGTGCGATGATGCTGCTCTGGATCGTATGGGTGTAGATGAGCGCATCGATGGAGTCTGGCGTGACGCGCGTGGCTGCGAGCAGTGTGCGCACCGCGTGGGTCGCAAGGTCAGCGGGCGACTTGCCGGCTGCGTCGTGGAAACACCGCGTACCGCTATCCAAGAGCGCTGCGGCACGCCGGGCGGACTGCCCGCAGCGGGCTGCCCACGCATGCGCATCGACGATCTTGTCGGGCAGGCAGTATGCGACGCCGGAAAGCGCGAGCGCGGGCAGGTGTTCAGGTGCGCACATGCTCGCCTCCACGGAATTGCAGCAATACGCAGGCGGCTTGTCCCTGGAAGCCTGCTGACCAGGCGAGGATGTATTGCCCGGGATGCGGCCTGATGCCGCGCAGCAAGCGGTCGAGATTGGCCGGTGTATCGGCGGCACAGAGGTAGCCGGTGCTGCTCGCATCGCCCAGCACGGTACGTGCGGATGATATGCCGCACTGGGCGCTGATGTCGCGTGCCAGCGTCCGGTTCAGGTGTGCGGGCAACACCCAGTCGATTGCAGCAGGACTGACGCCTGCCTGCAGACAGGTTTCATCGATTACACCGGTCAGTGTGGCCGTGTCGATCCAGGCGAGGCGACGCTCGACACCGGGTGATACCGCTGGTGTGCGGACGGTGAGGCCCCGCACGCTCCAGCCCGTTTCGGCACCGGTTTGCACAAGCACCGCTGCTGCGCCGTCGCCCAGCGCCGTCAGCGCGCCGATCGTGCGCTGAAACGGGGGGCGCCAGCGCTCGGCTGCCACGATCAGCACGGTTCGGGTTTGCGCGTCCGTGGCCATCAACGCCGCTGCGACCTTGAGCGCCATCACGAAAGATACGCCTTGAAGCTGTCCGAGCGCGAAGGGCGCCTTGCCCTGTCCCAGTTCGCAGTGAAGTCGGCAGGCACACGAGAGCGTGAGGTCGTGTTCGAAACTGCCCTGACAGACGATTATCTGGTCGATCGTGTCAGCGCCCGCGTGATGACCCGCCGTGGCGAGAAGCCGGCGGGCGACGTGTAGCGCCATGTCCGAGAGCATGAGCTCCCGTTCGACGGCGACCGTCAGGATGCCGCTCGCGTCGGGCGGTGTTGCTAGGTCGTCGGCGTCCGCCGGCCCAGCGGGATACTCGGTCTGTCGCCAATGTATCGTGTCTGCATAGACCGATTGCATGAGTGCTTCGCGCGCGTCTGCCATCTGCTCGAGCAACTCGGGCGCATGTCCGGAGAGCGCGATCAACGGGACCCGTGAAACCGGGATGTAACTTGCTGTCGCCACGATGCAGGCATCCGGCGCGTCGGTATCAGGTGCGGCAGACATGGGATTGCACGAACGCTGTGAGGTTCGCGAAGCTCAGGAACAGGTCGGACGACAGGTCCTCGGGAGCGAGGGTGAAATTGAAGTGTTTTTCGATTCCGAGCAGCAGTTCGGTCATGTTCATCGAGTCGATACCGATGTCGAAGAGATTGGTGTCGTCCTGCACCAGGTCGGCCTGGACGGTGCTGCCAAGTATGGACAGCAGACACGCCTTCAGGGTGGCGGCAATGTCGTTGCGTTCGGGGGATGTGGCGTCAGACGTCATGACGGTCTCCAGATGTTGCGTCAACAGGAAATGAACGAGGGAAGACGGCGGGCGTAGCGGTTCGTTCAGGGCACGGACAGGGCGCTTCCCCAGATGAAATCGCGTGGCATGCGCTGGGCTGCGCGGGCGATCATGAGTCGCTGCAGGTCGCCTGTGCCTTCCATGATGTCGTACGCCTTCGCGTCACGATAGCTCTGCTCGAGTGCCGGATGGGCCGCAATGCCTTCCAGCCCGGCAAGCTCGAGGGCCTCACGCGTGATGTGCGCAGCGATGCGAGACGCGTACGCCTTGGTGATGGTCGCGTCCATCGAGGTGGCCAACTGACGGTCGGCTTGCCACGCGGTGTGATGACAGAGAAGGCGCGCCGCGGTGATCCTGCGGTCGATGCCGAGGAGACGGTCGTTCACGTCGGCGACGCGCAGATGCGGGCTCGCCGGCAAACCGCCGGCGTCGAAGAACGTGGCAAGCTCGTCGCGTACGCGCCGGCAGGTGCCGATCATGATCGAGGACAGCAGCGGACGGAAATAGTCCCATGCCTGCTGTGCGCCGGAGAACGCGTCGTGGAGGGGATGCTCATCGTCCCGCCTGAGCAGCGCTTTCGCAGGCAGTTCGCAGTCTGTGAAGGTGAGGACTGCGAGCTGGCTTGCGCGCAGTCCTATCATTCGCTCGATGCGACTGACAACGAGTCCCGGTGTGTCGCCAGGCACGAGGAATGCGCGGATGCCGTAGCGTCCTTGTCGACGGTTCACTGTGGCGAAGGCGACGATGCAATTGGCGCGTGCACCATTGGTGATGAAGCATTTGGTGCCGTTCAGACGCCATCCCTGCGCGGTTTCGGTCGCCGTCATCCGCATGGCGGTCGCGTCAGATCCGCAGTCGGGCTCCGTGATGGCGAACGCGCCCCAGCGCGGTGTGTCGTTGTCGAAGCGCCGGAAGAATGCCGCCTGCTGCCGGGGACTTGCGAGCGCGAGTATGGGCGGCGCGGCAAGGCCCGGGCCGGGCAGCGCGAGGGCCAGACCCGCATCGGCATGGCCAAGATATTCCATGAGCACCGTGCGCGACACGAGCGATTGCACAGCAGCGCATCCGCCGTGTTCGACCGGTACGAGGTTCAGGTTGAGTGCGCGCGCCTCGCATGCCTTCCACAGGGCCTCTGGAATCTGCCCGCTCGCGTCCGCCAGTTGGCCCTCGCTGCGCATGCTCCGGGCCAGCCGGTCCAGATGCAGGCGATGAGCGGCGAGCCCTGCGCGGATTTCCTCGAACGTCGGATCACACGGCAACGAGCGGGACGGATTGACCATGAGTGGTTCCCCGGGGACGGATCGGTTGTGGATTGAAGCATCACCCACAAGCGGCGATGACATGGGTGTCGTTACGGCGTAAAGCGTAGGTGGCGCCAGGGTACTCGCGCTACCTACTGACATTGGGAGGGGTGTCTTGCCGCATAACCCGGCGCTTGAACCGCCCGATGACGGATAATGCGCGTTTGCAACCGACCCTCAAATCGCCAACGACAGGTGCGACGCGCATGGCAGCACGACGACAGACGAAAGAAAAGAAACCCTTGCCTCAGCCCGACAGAAGAGGACCCCGCACGACGAAGCGGGGCGATCAGGTGGCGGAGCTGATCAAGGGCTGGATCACGGATGGCAGGGTGCGTCCGGGGATGCGGCTGAGCAAGGAAGCCGAGCTGCAGCAGGCGTTCAACGTGAGCCGCGGCTCGATGCGCGACGCGCTCAAAGCGCTCGAGGTACAGGGACTGGTGACGCTGAGCACGGGGCCGGAGGGTGGCGCGACGATCACCGAGGTGCCGCTGGAACGGGCGTTCCTGAGCCTACAGAACTACCTGTTCTTTCAACGTGTCAGTCTTGAGGACATCTATGCGGCGCGCCGGGCGCTTGAACCACTGCTCGCGGCGGGCGCCGTGGCGCATCTGACGGCAGGTGACTTCGAAGCACTGGAGCGTAGTATCGAAGTATGCGAGCCGTTTGCGGCAAGCCACGAGCACGCACTCGACCAGCGTCACGAGGACATCCATTTCCATGACGTGCTCGCAGCGGCCAACCCGAATGCGTTTCTGCGCTGCCTGTGCCAGATCATCAACCAGATGCTGCATAGTCTGGTTGTCGTCGCGGGCAACGTGACGCAGCGGGACTATCAGGCATTCGGCCGGGCGACTGTGGCCGCGCACCGGGAGATTCTTGAGGCAGCGAGACGCCGTGACGCCGAGTCCGTTAGCAGGCTCATGCAGGAACACATGGAGCAGGCCGAAGCGCAATTGCGCAAGGTGCACGCGGCACTACGCCAGAAGCTCGTGGTCGATTCCGATCTTGGATTGCACGCGAGAAGACGAAGGCCGCAGTAGCGCGCCATGCGGGGGAGCCGTGCCGATCCGTTTACCTTATGAGGGAGTTCTGCCATGTCCGGCCGCGCGAAACCCGCGGGCCAGTTCTGGCAGCGGCGCGCGTCCGAAAGCCTGTTCGAACACGTGACAGGCCCACAGGACGAGCGCATCGGCATGGCGGGCGCCGACAATCTGCACGCCGACAGGAAGACCCGAGTCGGTCATGCCACCGTAGACACTTGCCGCGGGCAAGCCCGACTGATTGCACCAGGCCGTGAAATGCGGAAAGAGTGCGTTGCCCGCAGGCAGTCCGTCAAGCGGCATCGCCACGCATGGATACACGGGGCAGATGAGGATGTCGTGCTGCTCAAAGAATGCGTTCACCGAGGCGCCGAGTTCGCCGCGCTCGACCAGCGCGCCCAGAAGGGCCTCACGCGAAATATCATTTCCCGCATGTGCGTATGCCTGCAGCGACGGGTCGAGTTGGGTACCCCCGTCCGGCATGCTGCGAGCAAGCTGATTGCAGCACGCCGGCCACAGGGTGGCATGGATTGCATTGCTGCGTGCAACGCCGGGCGGGTCCGCACGTTGCACGTTCGCTCCCAGTTCGCGAAACACTTCGCCAGCGCGCGTGACGGTGTCATAGACGTTCGATTCGATATCTACCGGTAGTCCCAGCGTGGGGCTAAGAGCAATACGAATGCCGCCAGGCGCGAGCCGGCATCGCAGTCCCTGCTCATAATCGCTGCCTTCAAACGGCAGCGCGTACCAGTCGCGGCTATCCGGTCGGCTGATCACCGTCATGATGCGCGCAGCGTCCTCGACGCAACGAGTCATCGGTCCGATGTGGCTCAGTAAAGCAAAGGGGCCGCGCGGCGCGTGCGGCACGCGTCCGAAGCTTGGCTTGAATCCGAAGGTTCCGGTAAATGCAGCCGGAATCCGGATGGAGCCACCGCCGTCAGTCCCGATTGCGGCGGGCGCCATGCCCAGGGCGACGGCAACAGCAGCTCCGCCGCTGCTGCCGCCTGGTGTGCAGTCCAGGTGCCACGGGTTGCGCGTGAGGCCGGTCAACGGGCTGTCAGTCACGATTTTGTGCGCGAAATCGGGCAGCGTGGTTTTGCCAAAGCAGATGGCCCCGGCCTCGCGCAGTCGCGCAACGCAGGGGCTATCGCTTTGCGAGGCGTGCGTCGGGGTCGTCAGTGAGCCGTAGCGGGTCGCCATGCCGGCGACGGCCACGTTGTCCTTGATGCTGACCGGTATGCCGTCGAGTGGGCCAAACGGCGAGCGACGTTGCCACCGGTGCTCGGAGGCACGTGCCATGTCGAGCGCATCGTCGGCGATCTGGCAGAACGCGTTGACTGCCGGATCGAAGGTGCGGATGCGCGTGAGAACCTGCTTCATCACGTCAACGGGCGAGGCGGTGCCAGTCTGGTAGAGCGTGGTCAGTTCCAGAACGGTGAGGTCGCACAACTCGCTACTCATGGTGCCTCCTGTTAATTATAAGGAATAACCTTATGTGCGACTCGGAAGCTTGTCAAGCTTGCCCAATCAAACGAGATTCGTCAGGATATTTAAGGGTAAACTCCAATTTTTTTGTCATTGACCACACCATTCGAACTGGCGTAGATTAATAACAATAAATTGATGTGAACGCCATTCGTCCGAGCGAGGCTGTGCATTACACGTGACGAGAGTCTGTGTCCTTGACATGACAGGTGTTTGTCGAGCAATCGACAGTGACGGGAGGTTGGAACAGCAGAAGCGCTTCGCTCGCGCGGCGGACGGGTGCTGAAGCCGGTCGGTTATCGCGGGACACGCCGTGCGATTGCCCGTCGCATTGGAATGCTGTCGCGGCAAACGCAGGTTATTGCTGACATCCTGCGCTCGCGTGGTATTTGGCCTCGGCGAGCGTGAACGCAACGATGGCTGATATTGTTGCCAACGTCTTCAACTCGTTCTGGCGTTACTCGGATTTGTGGTTGGGGAGCGCTGAACTTCGTGTGCGGAGGTGGACTAGCGGGTGTTCTACTAAGAAACTCTTAACTTTTCGCCTCTGCCAGCGTTTCCGCGGTAGCAAGAAGTGCCTTTTTCTTCTCTTTGCTGAGTCGTCCTGCGGTGATGATCAGATTCGCCAGGAGGTCATCTTCTTCGTAGAGAAAGCTGGTCGGGACGTGGAGTGCCTTGGCGAGGTGCTGGCTGGTCTGTATGCCGGGGGCATGTTTGCCCTTTTCATACTGGTTGACGCGCGCGCTGGCTGAAAACTCGTCTATTCCAGCGCGAATGCCTAACTGTTCCTGCGTTAAACCCGAGCGCTCGCGAGCCTGTTTCAGGCGCTTTGGAAAGATAGATGAACTCGCTGTGTCTCGGGCCATCCTCAGAGTTTCTTAGATTCTTCTTGATGTTTTACTAAGTAATTCTTAGTCTTGAGGCTAAGAATTACTTAGTCTGTGGCGATTTTTGGACTTGCGCGGACGGCCAGCACAACCCGAGCAGAACGGGTTGCCTGCGAAGCGGCGCGATGTGGCTCGAACAGGGCAGAAATCTTGATTGGCAAACCATGACGATTATCTTCAATATCCTCAGTTACGTGAGCATTCTGGCCCTTGTGGCTTTGGGTCTCGCCATCGTGTTCGGCATGATGGACATCGTGAACCTCGCTCATGCCGAGTGGGTCACGATCGGTGCGTACACACTTGCAGTTGCCCAGTCGCTAGGTGGTCGGGATGCGTTCTGGGTTGCGCTCGTCGTTGCGCCTGCGGTCGGGGCGGCACTTGGGTGGGTGCTGGAATGCTCGGTGATCCGCCTGCTGTACAAACGCCCGCTCGACACGCTGCTCGCGACCTACGCGGTGAGCCTTATCCTGCAGAAGGCACTGGAACTCGTCTTCGGTACACAACCGATGCTGGTGTACGCGCCGTTTAACGGTGCCGTGACGGCATTCGGCGCGACTTACCCTGCCTACCGGATCTTCATGATTGGCGTCGCCGTTGCGGTGACAGCCGGTTGCTGGCTGGTGTTTTCGCATACGGGCTTCGGCACGCAACTGCGCGCGGTCATCCAGCACCCGGCGATGGCCGAGGCTGTCGGCATCGATACGCGGCATCTGAACCGCATTGCGTTCGCAACTGGCGCAGCGCTCGCGTCGCTCGCCGGTGTGCTCGTGGCCCCGATGGTCTCGGTGGAGTCTCACCTCGGCGTGTACTACCTTGGCAAGGCATTCTTCGTGATCGTCCTGGGTGGCATCGGCTCGATTGCCGGAAGCCTTGTTGGTAGCGCCGTGATCGGTACGGCCGAGACGCTATTCAGCTACAGGGTCGATCCGTCGCTCGCGTCCGCACTCGTGCTGATTCTGTCGATCGTCGTGATCCGTTTCAGGCCGCAGGGTCTGATACCCGGATTCAGCGCCGCCCATCAGCTTCTCAGCAAGAGGTGAATCCATGTTTCAGCGACTCAAGTTGCATGCGGGCCTCTGGCTGTCGCAGCCGAGGCCGGGATCTAGCGATGTACCGTTTGTCGTCGGGTGGGCCCTGGGGCTACTTCTCATGCTGATTCTCCCGCATTGCGTCGCGCCCTATGAGCTCTCAACAGTGCGCGACGCGTTGGTGATGGGGTTGCTCGCACTCAGCTACGACCTGCTGTGGGGCAAGGCGGGGGTATTGACGCTTGGCCACACCACCTTTCTCGGGCTGGGCGCCTACGGGTTCGCAGTTGCCACCGTGCATTTCGGACTCGCACCTGTTAGCGCAATCCTGATCGGGCTGCTGTGCGCGGGGACGGTAGCCGCTGCGGTTGGGTACTTCCTGCTTTACGCTGGTGTACGGCTGCATTTCTTTGCCATCGTCAGCATGGCCGTGCTGATCATCGCACAGCAACTCGCCACGAGCTGGCAGTCGGTCACCGGGGGCGACACCGGTATTCTCGGCATTCCGGGCATGTCCGCCACGTTTGCAGGACACTCGCTCGACCTCAGTAGCCCGCTTCGCTCCTGGTACGCCGTTGCAGCGGTCGTGCTGGCAACCGCCTGCCTCACATGGCTCGCATGCCGCAGCCGCTACGGCAAGGTGCTTGCCGCGATCGCCACGAACGAGTGGCGGGCAAGGGCCTGTGGCTATCACACGTCATTTCATCTGCTGCGGCTATTCGTCATTTCCGCGCTGCTCGCGGCGCTTGCCGGCTGCCTCATGGCCGCGTGTTCAGGCGTCGTGGCGCCGGACGTCTTTTCGCCGCTGCTTGCGACCGAAGTCATCCTGTGGGTCGCGGTCGGCGGCCGGGGCACGATTGGCGGTCCCGTGATCGCGGCAGTCGCATTCACGCTTCTGAAACAGAGAATCAGCAGCTACAGCACGGAGTTATGGCCGCTGTTGCTTGGCGCATTGTTTTTGGGCTGCGTGCTGTTTCTGCCAAACGGTCTCAGGTTCCGCAGGGGTGTGATCAATCTGCGCTGGGTCTGGCGCGCGATGACAGCAAGGCGAGCGTTACCCGGGGCACGCCGTGCGGGAGGAGGGCAGTAATGGATGAGCCACTCATGAAGGCTACACATCTGCGCAGGACTTTCGGCGGGATAGACGCAGTGGCAGATGTCGACATGATCATCATGCCGCACGATCTGCTATGCATCATCGGTCCGAACGGCGCAGGCAAGAGCACGCTGGTGGGCGTGCTGTCCGGGGCGGTCGCGCCAAGTTCTGGCGCGCTGTATTTCGCAGGAGAGTCTATGGCCCGCAAGGACATACATCAGTTCTGTAGGCGTGGTGTCGTTCGCAAGTTTCAGGGCACCAATACCTTTCTCTCCATGAGCGTGAGGGACAACCTCATCGTCGCGGGGCTCGGTGTTGCGTCGCATCGTGCATCGCCGATGCCCGATCCGGAAGCGATCCTGGACGAGGTGGGCCTGGGTGAGCAGGCGGAAGAACTGGCGGCCCGGTTGCCGCACGGGCAGCGCCAATGGCTCGAGATCGGCATGGCCATGATGTGCCAGCCGGCGCTGCTGTTGCTCGACGAGCCGGCTGCGGGCCTGTCGGCGAACGATGCACAGCGACTGGTACGCCTCATCCACCGGTTGCGCGAGGACTGCGCCGTGCTGGCCATCGAGCATGACCTTGGCTTTGTGCGTGCGCTTGAATGCGAAACATGGGTCATGCATCGGGGGCAGATTGTCCGGCGCGGCACCTATGACGACATCGCGCGGGATGAGGAAATCCGGCGCATCTACCTCGGACGGGGAGCGGGCCATGCTGCACATTGAAGACCTGTCCGCCGCCTACGGTGGCGCGCCGGTGCTGCACCAGATCGCGCTGGATATTGCGCCCAACGAGATTGTGGGTGTGCTCGGGTGCAACGGTGCCGGCAAGTCCACGCTTGTCAAGGCGATCATGGGGCTACTTCCACAGGTGACAGGCGATATCCGATTTTACGATGAACCGATCACGGGTCTGCGGACCCATGAGATCGCCCGCCGTGGCATTGGCCTCGTGCCGCAGGGGCGCTGGATTTTCCCGAAGCTCACCGTGCGCGAAAACCTGATGATGGGCACACGGGCCGCGGGCGGCGATATCCCCGAGATGGTGTTCGACTATTTTCCGGTGCTCAAGGCGCGCCTCAGACAGGAAGGTGGAACTCTCTCGGGAGGCGAGCAGCAGGTACTCGCGATCGCGCGGGCGTTATGCGGTCGCCCGAAGCTGCTGCTGCTTGATGAACCGTCTGATGGCGTGCAGCCGAATCTTGTCGACCTGATCAGCGAAGTCATCCCGGCGCTGTGTCGCGCGTCGCAACTCGCCGTGCTTCTCGTTGAACAGAACCTCGATCTCGTGCTGCGAAGCGCTCGGCGATGCGTTGTGCTCGAAAACGGACGCGTCGTCCATGCCGGCCCGGTCGATCCGGCCAACGGAGCGCTCGATGCACATCCATTTGCCCGATACCTGTCACCGACAGGTAGCCGTGAACCTCACTCACCTGTGGAAAACATTCTATGAACCCCGGGTTGAACCGCCGTACCTTCGTACACAGACTTGCGCTGGGCGCAGCCGGCGCCATTGGCATGCCAGGCCTCACATACCCTGCGCGGGCCGCGACGCCGCTCAGGATCGGACTGCTCGCTCCGCTCAGTGGACCGCTCACGCGGGTGGGCGAAGCCAACCGCAGTTGCGCCGCGCTCGCGCTTGATGAAATCAACGCAGCCGGCGGCCTGCTTGGCCGGTCGCTCGAACTGCGGGTCGAGGACACGCAGATGTCGACGGCCGTGGCGCTCGACAAGGCACGGCAGCTTTTCATGCGCGACGAGGTGGCCATGATCACCGGCATGGTGCTGCCTTCGGAGCGCGAGGCGGCCCTGCAGGCGGCGAGTGCTGCACAGCGGCTGGTTGTCTACCCGAACTTTGACGAGGGGCGCTGCCATGCGCAACTGTTGAGCACCGGTCTCGCGGTGAACCAGCGCATTGAGCCCACGATCGAGTGGCTCATGCGCGAAGTCGGCCAGACGGTATGCGTGGTGGTGTCGGATATTGGCAGCAACCGCCAGGTTCTGGTGCCTGAAATTCAAGCATCGGTCGGGCGTCACGGTGGCAAGGTCCTTGATGTGAGCTGGTTTCCGTTCGGCACGCGCGACTACGGCGCTGTGCTGCAGCGCATTGCCAGCCTGGGCCCGCAGATTGTATGGCACAGCATCGGTGATGATCCGGTGACCTTCGTCAAGCAGTACCGGTCGTTTGCGATGAAGCCGCAACTCGTGAGCGACATCGCGCACGAGTCGCTGTGCATCGCGACCGAAGGCGCCTCGACTGGCACGATCGGTGTGTCCTCATATTTCATGAGCATCGACAACGCTGCCAACCGCGATTTTCTCCAGCGCTACACCGCTCACTACGCGAATGCCCATGTGCCCCGTCTGGGGCCATACGCGGTGGTCCTGCCGCATGGCGAAAACACCTATGCCGGCATCCGGCTCTTTGCGCAGGCAGTGCGCCTGTCAGGCAGCGTTGAGTCGGAGCGCGTAAAGGCAGCGCTTCCCGGCGTCTCGATCGCACTGCCGCGCGGGACGACAGGTGTGAGCCGCGATGGCGCTCATGTGCTGTGCGAGACCCGTGTCGCACGGGCCAGGGCAGACAACCGATTTGAGCTTCTCGATTCGGCCGGGCAGATCGTACCAGTCTGCCAAAGCTAGCCGAGGCGGCTCAAACAGATCATTCCTCGAGGGTCGATTTTTCTGAAAACTAAGGACTGCGATATGAACGATATCGGAATGCTAAGCGTCAGCGAGCTGGTTGCGGGTTTCCGTCGTCTTGCCTTGTCTCCGGTTGAGGTCATGTGTGCGGTCCTCGATCAGGTAACGCGTATAGACCCCCGCGTGAATTGCCTGTGCGGGATCGATGAGGAAGGTGCATTGACAGCAGCCCGTGAAGCAGAAGATCGCTGGGCGAGACGCTCACCGTGCGGTGTGCTCGATGGCGTGCCCGTCTCGGTCAAGGATCTCGTTGCCGTGCGCGGCATGCCGACCCGGTACGGGTCGTTCACCGCGAGCGCTGATGCCGAGGACTTCGACGCGCCGGCAGTCGCGCACCTGCGACAGGCCGGCGCAATCCTGTTTGGCAAGACCACGACTTCCGAATTCGGCAACAAGATCGTGACGGACAGTCCGCTTAGCGGCGTGACGCGAAACCCCTGGGATACGCGCCGCTCCCCGGGCGGAAGTAGCGGCGGCTCTGCGGTGGCAGTCGCTCTCGGGATGGGGCCGCTGTCGCTGGCGACCGATGGGGGCGGCTCGATCCGCATTCCCGCATGCTGGAGCGGCGTGGTGGGATTCAAACCGTCCTTCGGTCTGGTTCCTGAGGGACCAGCCAGCTCGTTTGCAGCATTGTCTACGCTTGGGCCCATCGCGCGGTGCGTCGAGGATGCAGCACTGATGGTGGGTGTGATGGCTGGTCCGACGGATGCCGACCGGTTTGCGGGAGTTGACGGCGGGCGGGATTACCGGATAGGTCTTGCCGAGAGCATCGCGGGACTGCGCATCGCATTTAGTCCCCAACCGGCGGGTGTGCGTGTCGATCCTTCCATTGCTGCCTGCGTGGGAAAGGCGACGTGGCTGCTCGAAGTGCTGGGCGCGCATGTCGAAGAAGTCAAGGTACGCCCGCTTGCCGGTTATGTGGAGAGCAGGATGCATTCGATCCAGTGGGCCGTGCTCTTCGCGCAGCGTGTGCGGGCCATGAATATCGTGCAGCGGACCCAGTTGGACCCGGACCTGCGCGAGCTTGCAGCAGCAGGCGAGCGCGTGAGCACCGCGGCGTTCGTCGACGCGCTGGCCGCACGGCATACGCTCGCGCAGGAGATGGCCGGTTTTTTCGAAGAATACGACCTGTTGGCGACGCCGGTTTTCCACGTGGGACCGCCCGAGGTGCCCGGCTTGCCCGAGGCACTGCTCATGGCGCCGCCGCTCACTTCCTGGTGTAACCAGACCGGCCAGCCAGCCGCAAGCGTGCCATGCGGACTGACGCACGAGGGGCTGCCAGTGGGCCTGCAGATCATCGGCGCGAGAGGAGCGGATGCGCTGGTACTGCGCGCGGCGCGCGCCTACGAAGCTGCACGTGGTCCGTTTCCCGCACCGCCGCTCGTGCGAGACCTCGCGGAGAGCGCGAAGCCGCAGGGGGACGCGTCATGACGCAGATATCCAGGTTGGTGATCTACGTGGTCGAGCGCTGCGCGGAGCTCGGCGTAGCCGTTACGCCACCCCACCGGCAGGTGGTCGCAGCGGCGGTCCTTAACGTCGAAGACGTGCAGGCAGAAGCGGTCCTCGAACCACTGTATGAACTGGGCGCAGAACTGGGCTCGCTGCTCACTCGGCGCGCGATAGCGGCACTGGGCACTGCGCCGGCTGACATCCAGAGCTATGGCAAGGCGGCGCTGCTTGGAACGAACGTGGCGCTCGAGTGTGGCGCGGCGCTGCTTCATCCGCGCCTGGGCAAAGCCGTGCGGGCGTGTCTGCCAACAGCCAGCACGATCATGCCATCGGTCACCAAGCGCGGCGCGCCTGGCGCTTGCGTTGACATTCCGCTGCACGGGGTCGCCGACATGTGGAGCTTCGACCATTTCGACACGGTCTCGCTCTCGGTGGCAGACGCACCCGCTTCGCACGAGATCGTGATCGCAGTCGCACTGGCCGATCGAGGGCGGCCGATGGCACGCGTGGAGCCTGGTTGAGAGCCGCTTCTGGCAAGGCTCAGGGAGTAAAGGGAAACAATATTCACGAAGAAAAAGGGGAAAAATATGCACGACAGGCAGTGGGGAATTCGCAGCAAGCTCGCGGTGGTGGTGACGCTGTGCGTATTGAGTGGCATGGCCCGTGCGCAGTCGTCCGTGACGCTATATGGGCTGGCCGACGCGTTTGCGGGCGAGGTGCGTGCAGCTGGCGCCAAGGGCAACGCGTGGGAGGTGGGTTCGGGCGGAATGACCACATCGTACTGGGGGCTCTCGGGCACCGAGGATTTGGGCAACGGCCTCAAGGCCATTTTTACGCTCGAGGATTTTTTTCGCGTCGCCAGCGGCAAGTCGGGTTCGTTCGACAGCCAGTCGTTCTTTGGACGCAACGCGTTCGTTGGCCTGAGCGGCGATTTCGGGGAAGTGACGCTCGGGCGCAACACGGCGCCGCTGTTCGTATCGACATTGCTGTTCAATCCCTTCGGCAATTCGTTCGTGTTTTCGCCAATCGTGCTCCATAGCTATCTGGATTCGGCCATGGGCGTCGCCTCGGTGCAGAGCGACACCGCACTGGACGATTCGCTGCTTTACCAGACCCCGCAGCTCGGTGGTCTGTCAGGCAGTCTCCTCTACAGCAACGCCGGTGTCGCGGGGCACGCAGGACAGGCGAACTACAGTGCGAACGTGCTGTATTTCGCTGGGCCGTTCTCGGCGACGGCGGCCGTACAGAGTCTTCACACAGCGGCGCTGCTACTGAACGGAGCGACCACTCAGACGACCTGGCTGGTCGGCAGCGCGTATCGCCTGGCAGCAGTAAAAATCTACGCTCAATATGAGCGGGTCGATAACAATAGCCATGTGACCGACGACACGATCCAGCTGGGTGCGAGCGTGCAGTTGGGGGTGGGGAGCATGCTGGTGTCGTGGGCCGGCACGCGACGGCGTCCTGCGGATGGGGCCAATATCCGGTGGTCGACTGCGGCGCTCGGTTACGACTATCCGCTATCAAAACGCACCGACGTCTACGCCGCATATCGGTACGACAGAATCACCGATATGTCCTCGGGCAGTAGCCTGGGAGCAGGACTGCGCCTGAGGTTCTGAGTGATGCCCCGTTTGCCAGGCTCAAAGCACAGGAGCCTGACATGTCGCGCGGGGGCGACATCATCAATGGCGCGCGAAGTGCGGGCGGCGCCGCCTTGATCGCCGGACGATCGTGCCTCACGCCGTTGTTCACTCGGCCCGGTTGACAATCAGCAGATCCAGATAAACGCGGCAGCGAGCGCCACGCATGATGCGAAGCGCTCAGGGAGACGTCGAAGTTGTCGACATTCATTCGATGGTGTACGGCGTGCAACTCATCTTCAGCGACGGCCACTCGCAGGCGATTTTTCCGTGGCCGTTTCTCGAGGCGCTCGGGACCGCTGCTGCGTGGGAACCGAATTGTTGAGACCAGACATCCATATTAATCAACGGCTTGCTCACGAATTCGGTCACGCCGCAGACGACGCCTGAACCGAATTCGTGAGATTCGCCGGATTCGAGACGCGAAATAGTTGGACTGGCCGGACGTTGCGATCGGCCCGTGTTGCTCCAGTCGCGTGGGGCTGCGTGTGTTAAGGATTGTAGGACGCCTGCCCGCCGGCTTCCCGGCGCGCTTGCAGGCCGGCTGTTTAGGGCAGGCGTCCTACAATCCTTAACATTCAACGTCGGCCCGGGTTCGGCCATGAGAAGCCGCTCATGACTCGCCTGCCTACGACCGCTCAGTCGCTCTTATCAGACCTTTAAGGGATGGCCATTCAGGAGCGATATGGGTCGACCGAGCGGAACTCGCAGGCACACCAGAAGAGTCAATGGGCGCATGGCCCGTTTGATAGCTTGACGGCCGACGTGGTTGTCGAGTGGACGCGATCGCTCTAATTGCAACGTCGACATTCCAAGGCTACTCAAATGCCGGGAAGTTAGACATTTTTCGATGTAGAGCGGTTTGCTCCTGAATTGAGATTCGATAAAGACGATATTGAGCTGCTGGCTACGTGACGAGCAACACAGCGGTTTTTTCGGCCGTGATATCTCTCTTACGCTTGCAGCACACGTTTTCGAGTACGAAACTCTACTCCCACGAATCCCGCCCACTCCGACGCCGGTGTTTCGCTTTAAGCGTTGGCGCCGCCATCAACGGTAAGCGTGGCGCCGCTGACGTAACTGGCATTGGCGCTTGCAAGGAAGACCACTGCTTGCGCGATGTCTTCGCCTTTGCCGTAATCCCCTGTGGCCGTCAGCGATTTCAACGTCGATGCGAACGGACCTTCCACCGGGTTCATGTCTGTGTTGATGGAACCAGGTTGGACGAGATTTACCGTAATCCCTTGTGTGCCGAGTTCTCTCGCCAGGCCTTGGGTGAATGCGACGAGAGCGGACTTTGAGCCAGCGTATACGCCGAGCACCGAGGCCGGGACGCGATTGGCAAAGTAACTGCCTATTGAAATAATCCGTCCCCCTGTCTTGAGATGGGGAATCGCGGCTTTTGAGGCCACGATCGGCGCACGCACGTTGACGTGAAGCATCGCGTCGATGTCTTCGATGGAAATATCCTTTACATCGCCCATCCGAAGAATGCCGGCGTTGTTCACCAGGATATCGAGCCCACCCAGTGCTTCCACAGCCTTCTGCACCGAGGCTTGAACCTCCGATGCACTTGCGCTATCGGCTTGGATTGCAAAACTGCGCCGGCCTTGCGCTTCGATCGCCTTCACAACGCCGGCCGCCTGTTCGGCCGACTTCTCATAGGTGATCGCCACATCTGCGCCAGCAGCCGCTAAAGCCTTCGCGATTGCAGCGCCGATACCCCTGCTTGCCCCTGTGACCAGAGCGCGTTTGCCATTAAGCATCATTACAACCTCCATGGTGTGTCAATCGATACCGACTGTTCTGAGCGAACGTCGGCATGTTTAAATAAATTCGTGTATCGATCACCGCATAAATTGGCATTCCAGCAGCAATCGAAGGTTCGAAACAGCCCCGCCTCTCACGGGTTCCTCAGTCCTGCGAAAAGACCCTGAATCTCGGAATATGGCAACGGCCGGTCATTGATCGATTCAGAACGACCGCTCTCCAGAAAGTCTCGTGCGATGGTCTTTGCTTTGCCGAGCACGACCTGCGAGATGCCGCTGCCAGCACTGAGTCGACGAACGCCTTGCTTCCCGAGGGCCACCGCATCGGCGAGTCCCGGAACCGCCATGACGTTAAGAGGCAGACGGGTTGCGCCGACAATGGTCTCAATATCGGATGGGTGAACAAGAGCCGGCAGGAAAAGACCATCCGCACCGGCCGATGCATACAGCTTGCCACGAGCAATCGACTCTTTCGGCTGCATCGATTGTTCAACCAGGCTTGCAAGAAACACGTCGCTGCGTGCGTTGACGAAGACGTCCGAACCGGATCTCACCACGGCATCCTTGATCGCCTCGATCTTCAAGGCGAGAAGCGATGCTGCGTCTGAGCCGTCTTCAATATTGATGCCGGCGATACCAAGATCCACCAGTCGCATGACATGGTCCGCAACGGTCTTGGGGTCATCAGAATAGCCATTCTCGATGTCGACCGACAAGGGCACGTTCAGAACGCGGACGATACGCCGAACAGAGCCGACGACCTCGTCGAAAGGGAGAATGCGCCCGTCTGGATAACCCAGCGCCCATGCAAAGCCCGCGCTTGTCGTGGCGATCGCCTGGGCCCCCAACGCCTCGACGAGACGGGCACTGCCGGCATCCCAGACATTCGGCAAGCGCAGCGGTGATGTGTTGTCATGTAACTGATGGAATGTGCTTACGTTAGACATTGCTTTTTCCTCGTATCTGGAATGGGCGGGACGTGCAAGCGCACTGGAAAACTCAAGCCACTACGACGTTTTTTGCCGTATTTTCGAACGATTCGATCCGCCGCGTCGCGAGCTCGGAGACGAGGATCGCGATGACCACGGGAATGCTTGCGAGGTAGCCCAGGCTGTGGCTGCCGATGACCGGGATCACGGCAGCACCTAGCGCGCCAGCGATGGCCACGCCAACATAGGTCGCCGAAGTATTCAGGCCGACCAGCACCGCGGTCATCGGCGGATTAAGGCTCGCGAGGCGGAACTGTTGCGGTACCAGCACACCCCATGCGCACGCCCCCCAGATCGTGACCGCGATCGCCGCGCTCCAAAGGTGTGCGCCAGTGATCGGCAAGGTGAGCATGATGACTGCGACAATACCAAGCTTGAAACGGACGACCTTGTGTGAATCGATCCTGTCGAGAATGCGTCCCGTCAACAGATTCCAGCAGGTTCCCGCCAGACCCCATAACACAAGCAGTCCACCCAGCACCAGGGCGTTGTGGCCAGTAGCACGGTCAAACACGACGGCGAAGTAGCTGAAGATGATGAAGGTGCCAATCTGAGCAAGCACGGTCGTGGCGAGCGTGAGTCCGACGCGGGAATCGGTGAGTGGAGACAGGCGCTTGCTGAGCGAGACGGCTGGCGGCAGCGGCACCTCAGGCAAGAACGCCAGGATACCGGCGAATGCGGCTGTGCCGAGCATGGCGACAAGCACCAACGTCCAGTGCCAGCTTGCGAGCCCGCCAATCACGGCACCAATAGGCGAGCCCAGCGCGGTAGCGGTCGTCAAACCCGCTACGATGATCGACAAAGCATACCCACGACGCTCTGGTGGTACCAGCGACGCGCCAGTTCCGCTGGCCGTCGGTGAGAACATGGCGGCACCCAGACCCGCGAAAGCCCGGGTAGCCAATGCAATGCCGAGGCTCGGAGCCACGATAGTGCCGAGATTGGCAATCACAAACAGTCCAATGCCGCTGAGCAGCAGACGCTTTCGTGCAATGTTCGCAGCGAGCGCTGCGATGGTCGGGCCAAGCAACGCATAGCTCAGGGCATACACGCTAATCAGCTGGCCAGCAGCCCCAATGCTCACGCCAAACGAATGAGCGATTTCAGGCAGGATGCCCGCGAAGACAAAGCTATCAGTGCCGAGCGCGAACATACCCAGTGCGAGTGTTAGAAGGCGGCGATCCATGTCGATCTCTCCTTGAGGACTGCGAGTGCAGTTGCTTGACGAAACTATAGAGAAGCCGGGCAGGTCCCACTACTGACCGGAAGTGGGAAGCTGTTCCCCAGAAACCGGATAGGTCGTATCACCTCGCCCGATCGAGTCAGTTGGTCTGGGCGACCTGCTGCCGAGGGGCATCCCATCCCCCTCCCAGCGAACGGAAGGTTCTCACTGCGGCGCGAGCCGCGTCTGCCTTCGTTGCATCGAGATCGTCGCGCGACTCAAGAAGTTGTCGATCGGCGTCAAGCACATCGGTCAGCGTGATCGAACCCGCGCGATACGCTTTCTCCGAAAGATCTCGCGCCTTCGTCAAGGAGTCGACCTCCTGTTGAATTTCCTGCGCACGAACCTCCGTTTGCGAAAGCGTCATGAAGGCGTCTTCCACGTCTTCGGTCGCTTTGAGCGCGGCCTCTCGATACTGCGCCAGTGCTTCCGCATACGACCCGCGCGCATTTTTGACCTCGGCGTCCACCTTGCCGAAATCAAACAGACGCCACTGCAGGGCTCCTGTCCCGACTGGTTGGAACGACTTAGCACTCAAGAAGTGACTGCCGGTGATGCTGTCGAATCCCAGTGCGCCGGTGAGTGAAATCTTCGGATAGTAGTCGGCAAGCGCCACGCCGATTGCTTCGTTAGAGGCCGCCAGATGGCGCTCGGCAGCAATGATGTCAGGGCGACGCCGCAGGACATCGACTGGTTGATCCCCGCTGCCGATGGCAGGCACGTCCGGTATCACGCCGGCGTTAGCGCCGAGTTCTGCCGCATAGGTTCCTGGTTGCGCGCCCATCAAAACATCGAGCCGATTCAATTGTGCTTCGAGCGCCACGCGCAAGGTCGGAAGGGTTGCTCGTGCCTGACGCAACAACGCTTCCGCCTGAGCCACCTCGCGTTCGTCAGCCGCTCCGGCTTGTTTGCGCGCTTTCACGAGTTCAAGCAGATGGGCGTCGGTATCCACCTGGTCCTGGGTGACTGCCATCTCCGCCTGCAATCCCCTGATTTGCAGGTAGGCGTCGGCAGCGTCGCCCGCGACCGTCACGCGCGTTCCAAGTTGGGCGGCCTCGGCCGCCTCCTCTTCGTCTGTGGCAGCCGCGTGTGCGCGTCTCAGGCCGCCGGCCAGATCGATTTCCCAGCTTGCGGTTGCACCCGCGACGTACTCCTTCTGATCGCGACTGTAATTGGGAAACGCGCTCGCAAGGGCGCCAAGGGGGCTATGCACGCTCTGATGTTCTGCCGAATACGATGCATTGGCATCGACCGTTGGAAGCAACTGAGCACCGGCCGCCTGAGCCGCGGCGCGCGACTGGGCGACGCGTGCGATCGCAGCCTCAAGACTCAGGTTTTGACCCAGCGCCCGTTGCACCACCTTGACCAGCTCCGGATCATTGAACCCGGTCCACCAGCTATCGAGGGTCGGGGCCGGCAGAGTGGTTTGCCGGTCAGCGACTATCTTCGCGTTGTGGAACGATGTCATCTCAATGTCGGGCGCAACATAATCCGGCCCGACGGCACAGCCCGCTAGGAATGCGCCGACGATTAGGCTACCCATGATCGCTTTCGATGTTCTGGATATGAGGGTGTTCATTTCGCTTCTCCACTGCCGAGTTGCCGGGGCAAGGCAGGTGTGTCCTTGATGCCGAGCTTGCGAACGAAGGCGTAAAACGCCGGGGTGAAAGCGAGCCCGAAGATGGTCACCCCGAGCATGCCGAAAAACACGGTGGTGCCGAGTGACTGCCGCATTTCCGAGCCGGCGCCGCTGGCAATGGCGAGTGGCGCCACGCCCGCGATAAAGGCGAACGACGTCATCAGAATAGGCCGCAACCGCACGTGTGCCGCGTGTGTGGCGGCGTCCTCCGCATTGACTCCGTCTTCCTCCTGCCGCTGCTTTGCGAACTCGACAATGAGAATCGCGTTCTTCGCGGCGAGTCCAACGAGCACCACAAAGCCAATCTGCGCAAGAATGTCGATCGGCATGCCTCGCACGTTCAGACCGATCGCCGCTGCGAGCAGGCACATGGGAACGATCAGCACGATCGCGAGCGGTGTCTTCCAGCTTTCATACTGCGCAGCAAGCACGAGGAACACGAACAGCGCCGAAGCGGCGAAGATCACGAGGGGCGACATGGTCTGCTCTTTTTGCTGGTGAGCGAGATCTGTCCACTCGTACGTGATGCCGTTCGGAAGGACCTGATCGGCGAGCTGTTCCATGCGTTCAATGGCGTCACCCGATGAGAAGCCAGGGCCGGCCGCGCCCATTATTTCCGCTGCCGGATACATGTTGTAGCGCGGCACACGATACGGCTGCGTGGTGTTCTTGAACGTTGCCACACTGCTGATCGGCACCATGTCGCCCGTTGCATTGCGTACCTTGAGTCTTCCAATGTCATCCGGTGTCCGCCGGAATGCCTCGTCGCCCTGGACACGCACTTGATACGCACGTCCCATGAAGTTGAAGTCATTCACGTATTGCGAGCCAAGATAGAGCTCTATGGTGGAAAACACGTCTGTTGGAGTGAGACCGATCTTTTCTGCTTTGAGTCGGTCGATATCCGCATATACCGACGGCGCGCCAGCGTTATAGAGCGTGAACACACCGCCGAACGTCTTGTCCTTGTTGGCTGCAGCCACGAGTGCTTGCGCGGCGTTGGCGAGCGCCTGTGGCCCTAATCCACCACGGTCTTCAAGCATCAGCTTGAAGCCACCCGCGGATCCCAGCCCCTGCACGGGCGGCGGATTGATCACGACGACCACCGCATCCTTGACATCGGCAACACGCTTACGGAGTTTGACCAGCGTCGACGCTGCATTGACGCCAGGGACATGTTTGCCATACAGCGAAGGCAGCCCGTAGAAAAGCGTCCCCACGTTGGGTGCGATCGTGCCGGTCGTCACGTCAAAGCCCGACACGGGTGACGTGTGGGTAACGCCTTTGAGTCCGGGGGTATCGAGCACGATGTCGTTGATCTCGCGAATCACCTTGTCGGTGCGTTCAAGACTGGACCCCGGGGGAAGGAACGCGATAACGGCCTGATAACCGATGTCCTGATCCGGAATGAAACCCGTGGGCATTCTCGACATCTGCAACGCAGTCGCAGCAATCAAGCCGGTATAGACGATCAGCATGACGGTCGTCGCACGAACGAATCGGCTGGTCATTTTCCCGTACCTGGACGACAGCCATTCGAACGACGCGTTGAACCGGCCAAAAACTGCATGATGCAAGCGGCCCAGCGTAGTCGAACCGCCGTGAGATTTCTCCATCTCGTGAGGCTTGAGAAGCGCCGCACACAGAGCCGGGCTCAGCGTCAGGGAGACGAAGCACGAGATGACTGTGGAGGCGGCGATCGTGATCGCGAACTGCTTGAAGAACAGACCGGAGATGCCGGACATCAATGCGGTGGGCCCGAACACCGCGCACAACGTGAGCGCGATCGCAATAATGGCAGTCGACACTTCGTTCATCGTTTGATGAGCGGCCTCTCGTGGCGACATACCGAGCGCCATGTTTCGTTCGACATTCTCGACAACCACGATTGCATCGTCCACGACAATCCCCACGGCCAGGACCAGTCCGAACAATGAGAGGTTATTGATCGACGCGCCAAACAAGGATAGGACAGTGAACGTTCCGACCAGCGACACCGGGATGGCTACAACCGGAATGATAGTGGCGCGCCAGTTCTGCAGGAACAGATAGACCACACCCACCACCAGCAGAATGGCGATGACGATAGTCTTGGCTACTTCGTGGATCGACTGGGATACGAATGTAGTCGGGTCATAGATCTTGATGTAGTCGATGCCGGGCGGGAAGCTTTTCTTCAACTCGGCCATTTTGGCCCAGACGTCATGCTCGACTTGCACCACGTTCGCATCAGGCGTGGCAATGACGAACCACGGCGTTGCCGCATACCTGTCGGCATAAGCCTTCGAACCGTAGTCTACGGAGCCGAGCTCAACACGACCAATATCGCGAATACGCGTGACGCGTCCCAGCGAATCCGACTTCACGACGATGTCGCCAAATTGTTCGGGCGTGGTGAGGCGGCCAAGCGCGTCGACGTTGATCTGGTAGGCACCCGTGCCATTGTTGGAGACAGGGGGCTGGTTGAGCACGCCTGCGGACACGGCGGCATTCTGCGCACGAAGCGCAGCCAGTATTTCGCCCGCGCTGATGTTGTGCGAAGCAGCTTTGTCGGGATCGATCCAGATTCGCATCGCGTACTGCCGCTCGCCGAACAACTGGAAGTCCGACACGCCCGGCAAGCGCGCGATCTGATCGCGAACCTTGAGCATGTAGTTCGACAGGTACTCGGGACTGCGGGAACCGTCGGGCGAATAGACATGAACGCCGAGCAGGAGAGCCTGAATGGTTTTCTTGACCTGGACCCCCTGCAATTGCACTTCGTTTGGCAGGCGCGAGAGCGTGTCTTCCACACGGCTGCGTGTCAGCAGGAGCGCCGTGTCTGGATTCGTCCCAACCTTGAAGATCACAGTGATCGTCAACTGACCGTTACCGGTCGACTGGCTCGAGATGTAATCCATGTTCTCAACGCCATTGATAGACTGCTCAAGAGGCGTTGCAACCGTGCGCGCAATGGTATCGGCCGACGCACCGGGATACGAGGCCGTGATCTGGATGGTCGTGGGAACAATGTTCGGATACTGAGCCACTGGCAACGACACCATGGTTGCCAGGCCGATGAGAACGACAAATATGTTGAGCACCGCAGCAAAGCGCGGGTGCTCGATAAAGAAGTGAGTCAGTTTCATGATTTTGCTCCTTCGTCACCTTGCTCTGCTGAGAACTGGATCATTCCTGTGCGGGGGGAAATCTTCGAACCAGGACGCACAGATGGAATGCCGTCAATAACGATCCGGTCGGTCGAGGCAAGTCCTGATCGGATCACTCGCAGGCCGCCGCGAAGATCGCCGATCTCCACCTTCCTGGGCATGGCCACGTTGTCTTCGCCGACGACGTACACCATGTGGTCTGTTTGATCGTCGAGCACAGCGGCATCGGGGACGAGCAACGCCGGTTGCGGTGCCGTCGTTGCCAACCGGACGCGGGCAAAGCCGCCAGGCGTCAACGACAGATCGCTATTGGGAATCGTTGCGCGCGCATGGATGGTCCCGCTCGAACGATCGAGCGTGTTGTCGATGAAATTGAGCGTACCGGTGCGCGCAAATCCACCGTCGCCTGTTGGCGAAATATTCACCGTGTCTTCCAACGGCCCTTTCTGGTTTTCACGGGAACGCTGGAAAGCGGCGTAGTCGTTTTCGCTGATGTCGAAGTCCAGATAGATCGGATCGAGCGAGACGATGGTCGCGAGCAGCGTCGTCGGGCCGCTGCCGGCGCGGCTGCCGGACACCAGGTTGCCGGTCGAGACGAGGTGTGTGCCAATGCGGCCTGTAAACGGCGCCGTGATTTTGCAGCGATCCAGGTCAAACCTGGCATCGCGAACCAGCGCATTGGCGTTGTCCACGGCCGCTTGCGCTACGCGTTGTTCGGCCATTTTCTGGTCGACGTTCTCGGCGGTTCCTGCTTCCGAGCGTTGTAGTTCCTGCCCGCGGGCAAGCTCCCGTGTTGCGAGCGCCAGTCGCGCATTCGCGGATTCAAGTTCCGCCGTCGCTTCGCTCAACTTGATCTGATACGGTTCCGGATCGATCTCGAAGAGCAGATCACCTTTATGGACGATGTCGCCGTCCTTGAAGTGGATTTTCGTGAGCGTGCCGCCGACTTGTGCACGCAAATCGACACGGTTGACGGCCGAGAACTGGCCGAGGAACCCGAGCCGACCTTCAATATCGCGCTGCAATGGCGCGCTAACCGTGACAGACGGAGGCGGCGGTGCGGCAACGGGGGCGGCACTTGACCAGTGCATGTGGAACGCCGTCGCAGCCACGGCGACGATCACAACGGCAGCAAGACCTTTACCGACCCATCGAACGGGACCGTGTTTCGCCGGGCTTTCCGGAGCGGCGGCTCCCACCTCGGCTTGCTCAATTTCATTATTCATGGCATTCCTAAGTATGTTGATAGATTGTACGAAGATGAGGTTTTCTCAGCTCGCCCGTTAAGTAACCGATCTATGCTGTCTCATATGAAGACGGCATGGGTAATCCGCGATGCGGCAGGGATCCGAGGCAACTTCCCCGCGAAGATCTGCCGACCAAGTTTCGTGACGCAACTATAGGTAACGCCGTTGCGTCACGCTACTGGCCGAAACCGGGAAGCTGTTCCCCACAGAATGGTTAAGTTGCGTGATAAAACTTGAGCTAGGATGCGTTTCATCATGTACAGAAAACGCTTCAACGGGATGAACTGTTCGATCGCTCGGGCCCTCGACGAGGTTGGCGAATGGTGGACGCTGCTGATTGTTCGCGAGTGCACGCAAGGCAGCAGTCGCTTCGACGAATTTCAGAGCGGGCTTGGTATTGCCCGCAATATCCTTGCGACACGGCTTGAGCGCTTGATCGAACTGGACATTCTCGAACGCTTCCCAATCGCGGAACGTGCGAATACTTTCGGTTATCGTTTGACCTCAAAAGGGGCGGACTTATACCCGGTGCTGGTCTCGCTCATGCAATGGGGGGACAAGTGGCTTGCGACAAATGGCAAGCCGCCGATCGAATTGGTGGAGCATGCGAGTGGGCGCCCCGTAGAGGTCGTTGAGGTTCGCACAACGAGCGGCCAGCCGCTGATGTACCAGGACGTTCGATTTGCTGCCGGTCCGGGCGCGACGAAAACGACGCGGGCCGTCATAGAGAACCGGAACGACCGGGTACTGGGTGATCAGACCGAGGAGGCGTGAGCTCCGACGACTTATCGGCCATGGGTCGACAGCAGCAAGCGCGTGGTCCGAACATGACGGCATGCTTAGGGACGCGAAAAAATGCTAGGCCTGCGTTTGCTTGCCGAATCGGGATAGTGATTCCCTGAGTTTAGGAGCCGCAAAGTCGATGAAATGCCGCAGTTTTATGGGCATGAGATTTCTGGACACGTGAACCAGATGGACTGGTACTGGTTCAATCTCAAACTGTGGCAGGAGTATCTCGAGTTGTCCGTTCCGAATCGCTTCATCGGCATCGTGTTCGAAGACGAAGGTGATGCCTGCGTTGTCCACTGCGGCACTGACTGCGGCGTCGGGCGACGTGACCTCGAGCCGTGGCTTCACTTCGAGCATATAAATCTTATTGCTCGTGGGAAGACGGAATCGCCACGGCGACAGATAGGGGCTATTGAAGACCACGCATGAATACTTCACGAGGTCGTCGGGTTCGCGCGGGGGCGGGTGTTTGGCGACGAAGGCCGGGCTCGCGCAGACGATCGGCCGCAATGAACCGATGCGCGTGGCGATCATATTGCTGTCGGGGAGCTCTCCGATTCGCACCGCGAGATCGGCATGCGAATCAATGAGGTCGATGTTTCGGTCGGAGAGAAGGAGTCGAACCGTAATGTCCGGGTACTGTGCCAGGAACTGATTGATGACAGGTAAAACATGCAGGCGACCAAGCTGCACAGGTGCAGTAACAACCAGTTCTCCTCTTGCAGTCGCAAACTCACCCGTGGCTTCGCGCTCCTGTTCACGCACGAGGTCAAGGATGCGACGCGCAGCCGCGACGTATGACATGCCTGCATCGGTCAATGTCAGCTTTCGCGTGGTTCGTATCAGCAGCCGGGTTCCAAGCACCTCCTCGAGATCGGCGACCTTGCGAGTAAGCGTGCTGACCGGAATTTTCAGTTCGCGAGCTGCCGCCGACAGGCTTCCTCTGTCCACTGCGGTTAGCAACATTTCCATGGCTTCTAGTCGGTCCAACGCATTTGCTCGCGTAAGGTCAGGTCGAAGTATTGTATGGGAAGCGGCCACGCAAGATCTGGAATCTCAGGCGCACACACAGCATGGGAAGCGCACCGCTACGAAATCGATTTGGCCGGCCTCGTTGCAAAACAAAACTGAAAGATAATCGAAAGCTTTCTGATCGCACTCGGATTCGCGCTGATTGGATCGGGAAGGACGCGTGTCAAAGGAAAATCCATGATTGAGAACAAGCGTCTTTCGCCGCGCGTTGACCCAGAGCCGATCTTTCACGGTGTCATGTCGTAGCGTTAGTTAACCGAAACACATTTCCCTGGAGACGCCGATGTATGCACAGGCTATTGCGCAATGCGCGCAAGCAGTAAGAGCAATCGAGACTTATCTCGACAAGGCGGAGCGCTGCGCGAATGCGAAGAAGTTCGATGTTGCCATTCTGTTGTCGACGCGCCTCGCTCCCGACATGGGAGGGTTGCTCTATCAGATACAAAGCGCTTGCGATTATTTGAAGGGCGGGGCCGCTTGGCTTTCAGGACAGCAGCCACCACGACATGAAGACAATGAGCAAACGCTTGACGAAGCGCGTGTGCGCATTCGCAAGACGATCGACTTCGTTCAAAGCGTGGCGGTAGACCGGTACGCCGAAGCAGCTAATCAAATCGTAAAAGTGTCCTGGGTGCCAGGCAAGCTGACTGGAGAAAACTATTTGCTGCAGATCGTGATTCCGAATGTCTACTTCCATATAGCAATGGTTTACGCGATTTTGCGCACGAATGGAGTCGACGTTGGAAAAATGGACTTCATTGGCCCGGTCAATGCCTTCGACGCTTGAGTAGCGGGCGGCCCGAGTCGTTGTTGAAGAAGGGGACCGAGGGAAGCTGACGCTTTTCTCGAAGATGACCTGTTATTAATCTCGTTACGATGAGCGGCCGCCTGTCAAGCAAATACGGACTTTGACTTGCAGAAGACGGCTGTCCTCTCGGGGTCGACTTCGGTCGATCGTGTATTCCATCAAAGTCGAACCTCAGAGCTTTTTCGAAAGCACCTCGTCCAAATGAGAAGGCCGGTCGCGTCGAAGGCGGACCGCCTTTCTCTCGCCCACGAATCCGGCGTACTGCTGTTCGTGCAACCACCATAACCGCATCACGGCCCAACTCAGCATGGAAAGGGGGCGACTTCTCGGCGCGACCTGGCCGCCGGTCCGGAACATGCATGCGACGGTGGCGCAAACACAGTCTTGGCCTGATGTGCCTTCGCAATGCCGGTCCCGGCCTACGGATGGACAATTTCATGAGAATTTGGACAGCTTTTTCGAGAAACAACAGCCATTGACGGCAGCAAGTTCAAGGCAGTCAATACGCGCGATCGCAACTTCACAGAGGGTAAGGTCGACAAGCGCCAGAAGCGGATCGAGCAGAGCATCGAGCGTTATCTGAACGCGCTGGAGACTGCCGATCGCACACAACCCCCTGAGCTTGAAGCAAAGACGACTCGACTGCAGGACAAGATCGCGCGCTTGCGCGAACAGATGCAAAAGCTCGAGCAGATCAAGGAGCAACTCAAGACTGAGCCTGACGGGCAACTCTCGACGACCGATCCCGATGCACGCTCCATGGCGACGAGCGGCAAGGGCTCAGGAATGGTGGGCTACAACGTACAGGTGGCAGTTGATGCCAAACACCACCTCATCGTGGCTCACGAGGTCACAAACTCTGGCAGTGACCGGGCGCAGCTTAGCCCCATGGCAAAAGCTGCGCGCGACGCGATGGGTAAGACCAGACTGCGGGCAGTCGCCGATCGTGGCTACTACAGTGGGCCTCAGATCAAGGAGTGTGCCGATGCGGGGATTGCTGTCATGCTGCCGAAGCCGACAACATCAGGTGCGAAATACCATGGCCGATTCGACAAGGCAGACTTCATCTACATTGCGCGGGACGACGAATACCAATGTCCAGCTGGAGAACGGGCAATTTACCGTTACACCAGCGAGGAACACGGGATGCAGCTACACCGATACTGGAGCAGCGCCTGTTCGCAATGCAAAATAAAGTCACAGTGCACGCCAAGCGGCGAACGACGGATAAGTCGATGGGAGCATGAGTCGGTGCTGGAAGCAGTCCAACGTCGGCTGGACAAGACGCCCGATGCGATGACAGTGCGCAGGCGAACCGTCGAACATGTCTTCGGAACGTTCAAGCACTGGATGGGCTACACGCACTTCCTGACACGAAGGTTGCCCAACGTAGGTACCGAGATGAGCCTGAACGTACTTGCCTACAATCTCATGCGAGTGCTGAGAATCCTGGGCTTTAAGAAGACGATGAAGGCGATGCGGCTGGTGGGTGCGTGAGCATCCCAAGGTGCTAAAGCACACCCAGAACAGCCTGTTAGAAGGCGTCAGAGCCGTCTAACGGTGCGTTTTGTCGCCGCATTGGCCGCAGAAACGATTAAACGCGCGCGGCGGCGTGAATGCTGCGCGCCCTGTTGCGGGTCTGAGGAGGTTTCCACACACCCTCGGTCGACTTCGGCCCGATGCTTCGCTCGAAAGCGGCCATTCGTTTCGCCGTGAGCACGATGAACTGCGACTGGCCGCAATGGCCGAAAAGCCGTTGGTTGCTGCGGTGTCTAACCGGCGCGTCGGAACGATGAGATGGTCGGCATACTCCCATGCACGCAGCGACGGGGCCTATGGCCCCGCTCAACGAGCAACCTGACGCGTAGGGCAGTGAAGCGCAGGCAGAGCGAAAGGCGTACCTGTTACCCTCGATTGATCGCCCACGCTCACTGGCCAAGCGTCATCAGTGACGGTTTCGCATCACGTCCCAACAGTGCCGATGATCCATTCGCCTAAGCTGCCGCTGCCGCGCCCATTCACGACGATAGTGGCCAGCGACGAGCACCGCAGCGACGACCAGCCCAAACGAACCCACGATAATCCCCGTCCACGAGTCAGTCACGGAAGACTCCTTTCGATTGCGGAAATCTGATCGGGCTTTCAGGACGGTATCGATCGGACTCCGATCGAACTGCGCTTCATTCGCTGGGAACTTGATTTGTGCCGTGAGCCAATTCAGCTGACGGATTGCAGGTGCGGACGTCTGTGTCGACTGCGGTGTTGACTGCGTGCCGCACGCGCGGGCGACCATCTTAATGCGCTCTCTGCTCAATGATCAATATGTGGGAAGAAACTTTTTTCAGATGACTTTCGTGTGACGATTTTCCTTTCGTCGCCGTGCCCGGATTCCGAAACCGCTTGAAGGTCGGCAAGGGTGCATTAGCTCGGGACGAGGCCGTCGAGCAAGGCAAGCATGCGCTGCCGATGCCAGCCTTCCCAGAAGATCCGTCCGCAGACATCGCAGTTGGCGAACCGCTCGTAGCAGTCGAATACTGGCGCTGGCACGCGTTGCTGCACCAGTGATTTGTCGATGCCATGCAGCAGCGCGTTGCAGTGTACGCATAAAGTGAAAGGCCGCGCACTGCGCGCGAGGTCGAGCCGCGCGAAGATCTCGCGGAGCTGCAGCGCGGACTTGCGCGCATGCACAAAACAGCCGTGCGTGATCTCGCGGCGCTTGAGCAATTCGCAATCGCGCGTGAGTACGATGCGGTGATCGCGGGCGGCGATGGCTGCGATCGCGCTGTCCTCGAAGCCGGTGTCGAATAGCGTATCGAAGCCGGTCATGCGCAGCAGGTGTGCGAGCCCGCCAAGATGCACATCCGCGACAAAGCGCGTCACGCGCAGCGGATGGTCGCGCAGGTGCAGCAGGGGCGTGACGTCGAATGCCTCGAAGGTCGGATAGACGGCGACGCGATCGCCTTCGCGCAGGAGGCGGTCGAAGCCGGCCGATTCCCCATTGATGAGGATCAGTTCGACCTCGGTATGCGGGACGCCGAGCGCTTCCATCATGTGCTTGACCGTCGCGGCGCGCGCACAGGCCCGTTCGAACTCCCGTTGGCGCAATGCAGGCGGAAGGAAGTCGTTCAGCTCTTCGTAGAACCGGAAAGTTGCGGTGACCATTGGACAAGTATCGCACCGCGGGCGGGTGTGCCTGCGCCCCGGCCTGGCTCGCCACCACGGTCGCATTCGCATCTCTGCTCTGGTCGAAATGACGCGCTCGCCGAAAGTCGCACCCCGGTCGATTCTGTTGAAAAACAGCTGTTTTTTAGCATGACGAAAAAATCCAGCGCGGCGACTTTGCCTTTTATATCGTCAGCAAACATGGGAATTTGATCAAAGCTGCGACTTCGTCGTTCGTCACGCAGTCGCAATCTCCGACTTGTCATCTCTAG
>NZ_AEJF01000248.1 GCF_001028175.1 Caballeronia mineralivorans PML1(12) | reverse complement strand
AAACATAAAGGCGACTTTTTCAACAGAATCGGCCATGTTCAGCCGGTCGCCCGCTGACTCGGCCAGACATTCAAAAGTCGCTTTCATGCTGAAAGCTGCCGCTCGCTTTGCTCCGTGACCCGGAAGAGGCTTGTCGTTGAACCTCCGACTATGGGTTGTGTGCGCTTCCGTCGACAACAGTTGGTCTAGGCGGCTTGGCGAGTATTCGCGTCGCTGCTGCAGCGAGCGTCTTCGATGACCTGCATGAGTGCCTCGCAGGAGAACGGCTTCTGCAAATAGACATCGAAGAGCCGGGCAATGTCTCCCTGACTGACAGCGTCTCCCGTCATTGAAACGAGGAAAGCCGCGGCGCGAATCGGCGTTTCCCTCAGCGACCGTGGGACAGCACTGCCTTTTATGTCGGGCAGGTTTTCGTATTTCAATAGCGCCGGTACGAAGGAGCCTGAGCGCAGCTTCGCCATCGTAGGCCACAGCAGCATGGTGGCCATAGCAGTCCAGCAGGAAAGCGAGCCTGTCCGCGACAGACTTATTGTCATCGGGCTTCGATCGGATTCCAAGCCTCGAGGACATCGTACAAACACGGGATACGTAGCCGGACCGCATGTGTCGCGATCTAACCAACAGCGCCAGACGGAGAGTTGGATCCGACCCACCGGCCGCAGCGCGCACGTCTGTCTACCAATTCGCACTGGTCACCATTAAAAATCCAATATTTTCAACTAGTTGTGTGATGGCTTACCGCGGCGCCACCGTTTGGCATGCACTTTGCGTTGATCCTCAACGAGGAGTGGCGACACCCTCAAAACAAGCTCTGACATTCCTGACTGACTAATTTACCCTTGGAGAATCGAAATGAACACACTGGTAATCAAAGACCTTCCCGTAGCCGTTGAGATGGATCGTACTGCAATGACCGCCGTCAGCGGCGGCAGGTTGCCGCAGCAGATCGTGAACATCATCCAGGCCGTTTCCGACTATGCAAATGACGCTCCTACCCAGCACAGTTTTACTGGCAGTGGGGCTTCTGTGACGTACTAACGGAAACACGGTGATTTCGTGGCTCAAGGCCCCGCCAACGAGGGGCCTCTTTGAATTCGCTTCCGGTGACTTTAACCGCGCTGCCCCGATACCGACCGTTCCGCCTCAACTCGACGGGTTGTTGTGAGCGTGAGCATTCTTTCTGAGGGCATTACGACCGTTTTCTTGTTCACGATCGATGAGGTACTAGGCTTCCAGTTCCTCACCAAGCGTGCTCAACTTTTCTCCTCGCAAAACAACGGACTCCCACGCGGACCGCGGACGCGAAACACCATGACGACGGAGGTGCCAGCACCTTGTTGGCTTAAGCCGCCGTCGGTGTGGCGACCGGCCAGCGGCGGCTAAGTCGAATAGTTGTTCCCGAAAATGCCACTTGAACGTACGGACCGGTCAGTTTTCTGCCAGTGAGAGCGTGCAGCGTGACTGGCCTATAGAGGGTCGATCAGCGACAGTGGCGGACGGCCGAGTCCTCGCAGACAAGCGTTGGCCGCCCGGATTATTTCACTAACTGTGGCAGCAGTTTTTCACTTACCTGGCACAGTTTTCACTTACCTCGGCACACGACAACACGACAACTGTCGGGTGTCGCAATTAGTGAAAAAGTACGTCTTGATTTAGTAGGCTTTTTTCACGATCGCTGTCACGACCCACTAACCGCGCGACGCGAAAAGTGAAAAATCCCGTTGCTTGTGTCGCATAAACTGAAAAAAACGCGGAAGCAGGGGACGGGGAATGAACTGTCGGAGGGTTTCGCTCGGGCCGAAAAACAGTCCCTTTTTAGACACAGCCTCGGCCATCGGCGGGCGTTCAAATAGCCTAAAATTTACGGGAGACGCATCGGCTCGACGCTCGCTGGGTAATGCAGCGTGGCCCTAACGCGGAGCCGGCATCGCCGTTCCGCGGACGGTCCGACTTGACCACGATGGTAAGCACACAAGGGACCCCCTTCTTGAGTCACGAACTAAGGGCCGAAATGTTCGCTGCTGCATGGGTGTCGCCGCATGTCGATCGCTGGGGCCCGTCCAACTCGGACGTTACAATCTATGGGAGTAGAGCCATGGTCGCGGTCAAATACGACGATCTTTCTACGGCCTTCGACTTCATTAGCTCCGCATCGCCGATGGAGCACAACGCATACGTCTCGCTCGATACGGGCGAAGTCTATTGGACATCTGAATTCAACGACGCATTAGACGAGAATGTTCCCGACGACCTGGAAACTTCGGATCGCTACCTTACGATACCGCATAAGAACGATCTCGATCTCGGAAGAAGTCTCGCCTTGCGCTTTGTCGCACAAGAGTTGCCTGCGCGTTACGACCAGGTCGAAGGATTTTTCCGACGGCAAGGCGCGTACTCGCGCTTCAAGGATCTGCTGCAGCGCGAAGGCGTTCTCGACGCCTGGTATACGTTTGAAGCCGACTCTGTCGACAGCGCACTGAGGCAATGGTGTGCCGAAAACGGCATCGAGATTCTTAAGACGTGACTGGCCGCTTAGTCAGGCGACAAAATGTCTGGCCGCGCCGGGTTACGGTCGCCGTGACAAAGAATCACCCAGCGTATCTGCTCCGAGTCGGATCAGAACTCTCGGGTCCCAATTGTCGGCAATCGGCCATGAGCGGTCTTTGCCTCTAGTCAGAGATCAATCATGGGAACGACCGTTTCTCGATCGAACTCGGTCATGCGACAGACTTCGGATACTAGGACCGGCAGCGGAGGTCGCGACTTGGCAGTACGTACGAAGTAATTGCCATGCGTTGGTTTGACGCGGGGCAATGTCTCCCGAGCACCGGGAGCGAGCCATCTTCCGGATGCTCGCCGATTAACCTGTCGCCTTGCCGCCTAGATGTTCGGATGAAGGTCGCGAACCGGGCTTTCCGCCTCAAGCAGCGAACCCAGATGCAGAATCGTAGACTCAGCCATCCAGCTCGATACCAGTTGCACGCCGATCGGCAGACCGTCCCGGCTCGTGCCGAACCTGATCGACAACCCTGGAAGTCCGGTCACATTGAACGGCACTGTGGCGCCCTGGATCTGCACGGCGGGCACGGACTGGCCGTTGATGACGATTTCCGACAACCCATGCGCGTGTGCAGGGATAGGCAGCACAGGGCATAGAAGCGCGTCATAGCGCTGGAAATATTCGGCGAAGCCGTCCCTCAGCCGCTCCGCAGCCTGCTCGGCGAGGATGAAGTCGCCCATGGTCGTATCGGGCGTCGCGAGCATGCCCTTGGAGATCTTGAACATCTCGCTTTCGTGGCCGGCAGTCGCTTGCGCGAAAGCGGGCTTCATTTCCATGACGTGCAGCCGATTGAAGACCTCAAGGCTATTGTCCCGCTCGAGCGCCGGGATACGCACAGGCTCCACAAGGCAACCGGCGCCGTGAAGGGCTTCGGCCGCCGCCTGTACGGTTGCTGCTACCTCAGCGTCGATCGGCCCGAAGCCAGGCTCGACCAACCAACCCACCCGAAGTCGTCGGTCCGGCGAGGCCCCGACTCCTGCGTCGAACTTAAGCGGGCTCGTGGAAAAGCCGTCGGCACCATCCGGCCCGGCGAGAAGCGAATAGGCCAAGGCGATGTCGCGCACGCTGCGTGCCATCGGGCCGACATGCCAGAAGCGACGGGGCGCCCGCGACCAAATTCCCGTCATCGGGATGCGGCCATGCGTGGCCTTAAGGCCGATGATGCCGGTCTGCGCCGCCGGGCCCCGGATGGAGATGGCGAGATCGGTACCGAGACCAAGCGGCGACATGCCTGCTGCGATGGCCGCCGACTCTCCACCGCTTGATCCGCCGGGTGTCCGATCGAGATTCCACGGGTTGTTCGCCCTTCCGGTCAGTAGATTGTCGGTTTCTGTCGAGTACGAGAATTCCGGAAGGTTTGTCTTGGCAAGCAGGATCGCACCGGCGCTCTTCATGCGCGCGACGCTGACGGCATCCGTGTTGGGGATGCGGCCCTTGAAGATTGGCGAGCCGCGCTGCGTCAGTACCCCTGCGGTATCGATCGAATCCTTTACCGTGAAGGGCACCCCATGCAGCGGGCCAAGCTCATCACCCGCCATGACCGCCGCCTCCGCCGCCTTTGCGGCTTCAAGGGCGTCGTCTGCAACTGTGACGATGGCGTTCAGCTTGGGGTTGACAGCTTCGATGCGGTCGAGGTGCGCCTGAACAACCTCGACCGGCGATACCTTACGTGTACGGATCAGTTCAGCCAGTTTGGTGGCGTCGTAATAGATGATTTCGGAATTCATTGCTTACCTCTTACAGGTGGATGTATCGATGGATGGTGAAACTCACATCCGACTTTCTAACTAACGTTTGTTAGGTTTGAATTTAGGCCGTATAATTCACTCCGTCAACACCATTTTTCGTCGAGGGCGGGTCCAGTGAAGAACCAGGCAGGCACAAACTCTAGTGACAAAATATTGGCGGCGGCCACGAGGATCGCGCAGGCGCATGGCTACGGCGGCCTGAATATTCGTACCCTCGCTGCTGACGTCGGCATCAAGGCGGCAAGCATTTACCACCACTTTCCAAGCAAGGCTGACCTCGCCGCAGCGGTAGCAAAGCGTTATTGGGAGGACTCAGCGGCAGTTTTGGAGGGACTGTGGACGGAATCGTCTGATCCGCTCCACTGCCTACGCCAATATCCCAATACGTTTCGTAAGTCGCTTGAGAGTGACAACCGCATGTGTCTCTGCAGCTTCATGGCTGCAGAGTTCGATGACTTGCCCGAAGCGGTAAAGAAAGAGGTCCAGACCTTCGCCGATGTCAATGTGGCATGGCTTAGCAAAGTCCTGTCCGCTGCTGCTGTTGTCAGTTCAAAGGAGTCCAAACGGCGAGCTCGCGCGATCTTCGCCGCAGTCGCGGGCGCTCAGCTTATGGCGCGGAGCCGCTCCGATATTTCACTCTTTGACGCGGTGATCGAGAGTTACCGGGCAGCTGGGCTCTTACCGGCGTAAGTGACGCACGCACGAACGCGAGGCGCTAAAGTCATAGGCCGTTGCGGATTACCTGTCGTCACTAGCCTGTTGCTGTGCTTGTGCAAGTAGGTCGCTGCGCGCATGAGTTCATAGTGCGCGCCTTTACCACCGTGCATTGGCGGAAAGTGCTTGCGGTCGACACACTTCAGCTCGAGCCGGGAGACCGTACATGTCTCACATGGATCAGAGGATGACCGACCTTGATAGCAACCGGATCGATGAACTGGCCGCGCTGCTGGCCGTCGCGCGCGAAGGCACGTTTGTTGCTGCGGGGCGTTCCCTCCAGCGGCACGCAACGATTGTCTCAAGGCGCATCGCTGCCCTCGAATCTCGCTTGGGCGTTCGCCTGATCGAGAGAACCACCCGACGTGTGCGCCTGACCGAAGCGGGCGAGCGCCTCGAAGCGCGCGTCCGGTCAGCGACCGAAGCCATTCTCGATGCGGAACTCGAAGCCAGCGCCAACGCTGCGGATCTGCGCGGCCGCCTGCGCCTGGCGTTTCCTGCTGCGTTGGGCCGCCAATGGCTTGCCCCGTTGCTGCCCGCGTTCCTCGCGCGCTATCCCGCGCTCATGGTGGAGGTCGAATACAGTGAGCGCTATGTCGATCTCGTCGCCGACGGTTACGACGCCGCCGTTCGCGTCGGCGTGCTGGGAGACAGCCGCCTCATGGCCCGCAAGCTCTGCCGTCATCGCAGAGTGCTCGGCGCATCACCGGCTTATCTCGAACGGCGTGGCGTACCTATCGAACCGAGTGAACTCGCGTCGCATAACTGCCTGGTGCTTCCGGCTTTCGCATCGTTTCCAGAATGGCGACTGTCTGACGGCGAGCGCACCGTGACCGTTATCGCGCAAGGGTCGCTGCTGTCGAACGATAGCCTTGCACTGCTCGATGCGGCGCGGCAGGGCATCGGCATACTGGGCGCGGGTGAATGGCTGATGGCGCGCGATTTCGCGCAAGGTACGCTGGTTCCAGTGCTTCCGGCCTGGTCTTTCGACACGGCTGGCGGCATCTATCTCGTGCGACCGTCGGCGCAATTCGCGCCCGCGCGCACAGAGGCTTTCATCGATTGGATCGTCGAGCTGTTCCATGATGGCCCGCCGTGGTCGAGGATCGGGCCGTCGTCAACCGCTGCGTGATCGCTTAGCCGAAGGCAATGCCGAGCACAGTGCGCAGCGCAATGCCGATGCAGCCGCCGACGACAGTGGGAATTGCGGTCTTGCGGATGCGCCTTCCGGCCGACAACAGGATCGCGAGCCCCGGCAGATCCAGCGGATGAAGCAGGAATCCGGCCCCGCCGGCACTCAGCACCGCCGGCACGAGATGTCCGCGCGCCGACATGTCATGCACGACGCCCACGAGCGCCGTGCTGCCAGCCAGGTATTTCGTGAGGATGGGAAGAATGAAGGCTGGCTCCACGCCGATACGTGCCAGCGCGGGCGCAAGCAGCGATTCGAGTCCATGAACCGCACCCACCTGCTGCAAGGCGGTGACGACGAGCGAAACGAGCAGCATCGGAATGATATTGATGACGATCTGTATGGCTTCCGCGCCACTCACGTTGCTGATGTTCAGCAACGAGAATTCCCCCGAGGCTTGCCGCTCGAAGTTGGACACTTCCTGCGTCGTGTTCGACAGACAACGTCCCAGTAACCAGTAGGTCACCGACGCCGCGGCGAGGCCACCCAGCGCCGAGAGCAGAAGGGTCTCGCCCGAATGCAAACCCAACACGGCCAGAGGAAAGAGAGCATTGGCCGGCGCCATCGCCAGCACGGCGGCGAGCGCCGCGGCGAGATGACGGTCAGATGTGCCGCGATCTTCCATGAGCGCGAGCGTGGGCAGCGGTGCGACGAAGCTGACGAAACTGATCTGCACCATGGCCAGCACGGCAATGCCCGTCAGACCAAAAGGCTTCGCTAAGGGACTGACCAGCCGAATGACGCGATCGAGGATGCCGCTCGCCTCCAGCAATCGAAGAAGAATCATCATCACCACCATGATCGGCAGCAACGTATAAAGCGAAACGTCGACGGCGTCGCGGCCAGCATGCAATACGACTTCGACGACACCTTCCATTCAGCGGGACCTCAAGACGATCGGACCCGATGAACTTCCGTTCTCCAGTGCAACATGAGCCTCCGACGCACGCTCGAGCGGATAGCTCTGCCAGACTTGCGGCGAGATGATGCCCTGTGCGACGGCTGCGTACACGTCCGCAACACGCTCGCGATACTCGTTCAGATCGCTGGCGTGCGCGGCGATCGATGGCCGTGTGAGGAACAGCGAACCTTTTGCATTCAGCGTCCCGACCTTCACCGGCTCGGGTATGCCGCTCGAAGCGCCGATGGAAACCATCACGCCGCGCGGGCGCAAGCTGTCGAGCGACGCGTCGAACGTTGCCTTCCCGATGCCGTCGTAGACGACGTCGGCCTTGCGGCCGCCGGTGACTGCCGCGACTTCAGCAGGCAGGTCACAGGTGCCCCAGACCAGCACGGCATCACATCCACGCGCGCGTGCGATCTCGACGCTCGATTCCTTCGATACAACGCCGATCACGAACGCGCCCAGATGCTTCGCCCAAGGGACCATCAACTGCCCAAGTGCGCCAGCCACGCCGTACAGCAGGACCACGTCGTTCGGACCGACGGGATAGGTCGTCTTGAGCAGATATTGAGCCGTTATGCCCTTGAAAGTCACGGCCGCGGCAACGTCGAAAGACATGTCGTCATGCAGGCTGATCAGCCGCTCGGCAGGATAGGCGCGTTCCTGAGCGTAGGCTCCGAGCGGGCCGAGTGCATAGGCGACTCGATCACCGACTGCAACGTTGGTTACTGCGCTGCCGACCGCCGCTACGTGACCTGCGGCTTCGAGTCCGACGCCGCCGGGAAAGGGAACCGGCACTGTGCCCTGGCGCTGCATGGCGTCGAGGTAGTTGACTCCGATGGCTTCCTGCACGATCCAGGCTTCGTGCGGGGCCAATTCTTCGGTTTGCACGGGATCGGTCAACAGCACGTCGGGACCGCCTGGTTGCGTCATTCGAATCGCAAATGCCATGGGCTTATGACTCACATCTTTGAGGAGAGAAACGCAATGATGGAATCGTTCAGAGCGAAGAACAATCTGTGCAGACGAAGCTCACTCATTCACCCGATGCACGGTTTGGACTGCTTTTTCGAAGAGACATAAGTCTCGGCTCGCCCCCTCAGTTCTTCACCAATCAAGAGGCGACAGCCGTCTTCGACGTTGTACACACGGTGTAAAGGTTGGCTACGAAACCGGGCGCGGCGACGCACCAACGGGTTTCTGACGGCAATACGTCTGCAGCGAGGTTACGAAAATTCAGACCGCCGTACCCATGCGCCTGCGCGATCCTCGTGGCCCCCAGGATTTTTTCCCGAGCGTTTGAGCTCACTTCATTCTTCACTGCTGCCGCTCTCATCAACGAGAAAAATTAGGCATTGACGAAGAACCTTATAGTCCCTATAGTCAAACTACCAAACGTTAGGTAGATAAATCACTGAGTCCCGATATTCATCGGTTTCGACACAACCAGACTGTAGAGAGGTAAGCAATGAGTTCCTACACCATCAATTTCGATGCAACCAAACTGGCCATGATGAAGATTTACGATTGGCACACCGGCCCTTATCCGGCTCGCGTTCGTATCGCTTTGGCCGAGAAGAACCTTCAGTCGCGCGTCCAGTTTGTTTCGGTCGATCTTTGGAAAGGCGAGCACAAGAAGGCCGAGTTCCTCGCCAAGAATTACTCAGGCACGCTGCCGGTGCTCGAACTCGACGACGGGACCTTTATTGCCGAGTGCACGGCCATTACCGAATACCTTGACGCGCTTGATGGCGCTCCAACACTTACCGGTACGACACCGCGCGAAAAGGGCGTGATCCACATGATGAGCAAGCGTGCCGAGTTGGAGCTGCTCGACGCCATTAGCGTTTATTTCCACCACGGCACACCGGGGCTTGGACCCCACGTCGAGATTTATCAGAACGCCGAATGGGGGTTTCGTCAGCGCGACAAAGCCCTAAGGGGTATGCACTATTTCGATGCCATTCTAAAAACACAGCCGTTCGTCGCCGGTGACGTCTTCTCGATGGCCGACATCACGGTCATAGGCGGTTTGATCTTTGCAGGACTCGTGGAATTGGCGGTGCCTGCAGAGTGCGAGGCTCTTCGAGCCTGGTACGCAAAGGTGCTGGAGCGTCCCAGCGTAAAGAACCGGATCACGATGTCGGAACCTGCCGAGGCATCCGTTTGAAATCGTCGTCTGTGAACGACTGCTTTCATCCGCTTGGGTCTTGAGGCGGCCGGCCGCAGCTTGATCCGAAGAGCACCGCGCCCGCTTTCCAGACCGACCTTACCCACCACTTCGAGACCGATGCGACAGCGAATGCTCGATTCGCCGCCACGATCAGGATCGCGCCTATATCAGATTCGTCGAAGACGATCTGCATCAGACCTATATCGAAGTGATCAAGATACTCGAAGAAGCTGGGATCGCTCACCTCTCTATCACCGAAGCCGATTGGGACAACGCGCCCGATCTGCCCAAGCGGATCGCCAACGGCTGGCCCCTAAACGTTATCGATCCGGCGACGGTCTACGGCGGAGCCGAAGAAGGGTTTACGGATTATCCGGAGTATTCCGGGTCTGGTTCTAACACGGCGAAAGCGGTGTTGGCGTAAGCAAACGTAGCGAAGGTCAGTTCGCCCATGTCATTGTCGCCTGCACTGTTACCGTTCAAACGGAAGTGCAGAAAAAGGAGTAGTCCTCATGTCTTCAGTTAATAAAAGCACCCAGCCCGCCACCCTCTTTGACGGCCCGTACTACCTCAGCATCGCTGGGAAGCTGCTCGCATCGAAGGACAGTTTCGATGTAGTCAATCCAGCAACCGGCAAGGTGTTTGCAAAGGCACCATCAGGCACTGCCGGGCAGCTCGAAGAAGCAATCACTGCAGCCAAAACCGCATTCAAAGCTTGGTCGGCGCTCAAATACGAGGAACGGCAGCAGTACTTAAACGCGTACGCCGATGAGCTTGAAAAACATCGCGACCAACTCGCGCGTCTGTTGACTGAGGAACAGGGCAAGCCGCTGACGACGATGGCTGAACCCGAGGTTGATCAGTCGATTTCCTGGATACGTCAGATTGCCGCGCGTCCCATTCCAGTTGAGATCCTTGAGGAAACTGACGACCATCTCGTCGAACTCCACCACACCCCGCTCGGTGTCGTTGGCGCCATCACACCGTGGAATTTCCCGGTGCTGCTCGCGCTGTGGAAGGTCGCCCCGGCACTGATCGCCGGGAATACGATGGTCATCAAGCCTTCGCCCTTCACGCCGTTGTCGACGTTGCGATTTGGCCAGATTGCTCAGTCGGTGTTGCCCGCGGGTGTGCTTTCGGTCGTTTCAGGCGGCAATGAGCTGGGACCGCAGCTGACTGGCCATCCGGACATCGCCAAAATCAGCTTCACCGGCTCGACGGAGACCGGGAAGCACGTGTTGCGCTCGGCCGCAGGCACGATCAAGCGCGTGACGCTGGAACTGGGCGGAAACGATGCGGCCATCGTCCTTCCAGACGCCGACTACAGATCAATCATTCCGCAGTTGTTCTGGGGGGCAATCGGCAACTCGGGTCAATGGTGTGTCGGCATCAAGCGTCTCTATGTCCACCGTTCGTTCCACAGGGAATTTGTCGAGGCGTTCGTCGACTACGCGAAGCAGCAAAAGCTCGGCGATGGCTTCGATCCGACGGTCGCTATCGGACCGGTGCAGAACAAGATGCAATTTGATAAGGTCAAGAGCTTCCTCGACGACATCAAAGCGAACGGGCAGAAGATCGTCCTTGGAGGCGACATCGACGAGAGCCGGCCGGGCTACTTCATTCCGGTGACCGTCGTCGACAACCCGTCCGAAAACGCCAGAATTGTGCAGGAAGAGCAGTTCGGCCCGATCGTCCCGATCATTGTCTACGATGACGTGGAGGATGCGATTGAGCGCACGAACAACAGTCCCTTTGGGCTGGGCGGCTCGGTTTGGGGTCGCGACACCAAGGCGGCGGTCGCCGTTGCGTACCGCCTCGAGACTGGCATGGTCTGGGTGAACGAAATTCACACGCTAGGCGTCGACTTCCCGTTCGGTGGCCACAAGCAATCCGGACTTGGCACCGAGCACGGCAATGAAGGGCGCCAGCTCTTTACTAATCCGAAGACCGTCTTGATCCGTAAGTAAGTGCCTCACCCCTCGGATGTTTGGGGGGGTGAGAGCGCGCCTTTTTGACCACCTGTTCAGGTGCTACCGACTTACGATAGATCAGTTTGTGCAAGGGCGAACGCCGGCTCAAGCTTTCACCACTGACAGATCACGCACACATATCGGTTATCGCATGGCGATCAATGGGCGTCCGCACAGGCCAATGGCCCGTTGGACGAACCGGAATGAGGAACGGCCGTTGCACCCTGCAAGCAGCCATTGATCTCGCACCGAACCGAAGGGCCGGAGTGGGTCGACTGCGGGCCCTCGCGGGTGACCGCGTACTCCAGTAACCACAGCCTGCGTCAGCGGATCATTTCGCCGACCGCCGCTCATTGCAACCCAACCATCCTCGCAAGTCCGGGCAGTCTCACGGTCTCCGTTTTTCCAGTCTCACGACAAGCGCCCCAGTCTCACCAATTCCGTTTCCCTGCACTGCGGCATAAAGCTCGCGCCAGGACGTCTGCGCGTGTACCCACTGGGGCCGCTTCGCGGCCTTCATATTGCTTCGATACCTACATAGGCTGTGCCAAGCCGCTCGCCGCTGTCAGGAATTCCCTACGGGGCGCACGTATGTTTGTTGGCAACCACCGCCAGCGTCTTTCCGATAGAGAGGGCGTCCTCATGGAAACTCCCTATGGAACGTGGATATCCATGAAAGCGGAGAGAAGGATTGGGTTCCCTAGAATCGCCCCATCGATGCAGACAGGCAGCATTCCGCCGCCACAGACAACAAAGGAGACTATCGATGACCCGGAGCTTTCTCGCGTTACGCCATATCGCCATCGCTTCCAGCCTGCTGTTCGGCCTTGTATCGCAGCACGCGAGGGCGGCCGAAAGCGGCACGATCACGATCATGGTCGGCGGTATCACGAAGCTGATCTACCTGCCGGCGCGCCTGACCGAACAGCTGGGCTATTTCAAGGACGAGGGGCTCGACGTCGAATTGCTGTCACAACCGGCTGGCGTCGACGCTGAAAACGAATTGCTGGCAGGTGCCGTCCAGGCTGTCGTAGGTTTCTACGACCACACGATCGATCTGCAAACAAAGGGTAAGGAAGTCAAGGCGATCGTCGTGTTCGGCCAGGTGCCGGGCGAGGTCGAAATGGTATCGACCAAGGCCGCCGAAACAGTGAAATCGATGGCCGACGTCAAGGGCAAGACGCTCGGTGTCACAGGCCTCGGGTCGTCAACAAGCTTCCTCACGCAGTACCTTGCCGGACAACACGGTATCCAGTCGACCGAATACACGATGCTGCCGGTAGGCGCTGACGCCAGTTTCATCGCAGCGATCAAGCAAGGCCGTATCGACGTGGGCATGACTACCGAACCCACCGTGTCGGCACTGCAGAAGTCCGGCGATGGCAAGGTGCTCGTCGATATGCGCTCGGTCGAGGGCACGAAAGCGGCGTTGGGCGGCACGTACCCGGCGTCGAGCCTTTATGTGCAGGCGGCATGGGCCGATGCGCACAAGGCGGAAGCCGCCAAGCTTGCGCATGCGTTCGTTCGTACGATGCAGTTCATCCACACGCATAGCGCAGAAGAAATCGCCGCGAAAATGCCAGACGACTATCAGAAGGACAAGCCGCTTTACGTGAGTGCGCTGAAGGCGTCGCTGCCGATGTACACGTCGGACGGCAAGATGCCAGCCGACGGTCCGACGACCGTGCTGAAGGTGTTGTCGGCGTTCAACCCGTCCGTCAAGGGCAAGCATATCGATCTGGCGAAAACGTACACCAACGAGTTCGTCGCGGCGAAGTAGACCGACGCTCGCCGATTGTATTAGTACGTCTCCTGCCGTTGAGCTCGTTGCGTTCCGGCGTCGCCTTCGCGATGCCGGCCACTTCCATGGATGTATCTGATGAACCACGTTGTTTCCAAAGACGCACCGGCGATCGAGTTTTGCTCGGTGTCATGTCGTTTCATTGCTCCCGACGGTAAGGCGACGGTCGCATTGCGCGATTTCAGCATGTGCGTCGCCAAAGGCGAGTTCGTGGCCGTGGTCGGGCCGACCGGCTGCGGCAAGTCGACGACGCTCAGCATGATTACCGGGCTGCTCAAGCCGACCACCGGCGAAGTGCGCGTGATGGGCGCGCCGGTGGACGGCATTGATCCGCGCATCGGCTTTGTGTTTCAGGCCGATGCGGTGTTTCCGTGGCGTTCGGTGCTCGACAACGTTGCTGCCGGACCGTTGTATCGCGGCCGCTCGAAATCCGCAGCGTACGACGAAGCCGACGAATGGCTGCGCCGCGTCGGGCTGGAGAAGTTCGGCAAACACTTTCCGCATCAACTCTCGGGTGGGATGAGAAAGCGCGTTGCGCTCGCGCAGACCTTCATCAACAAGCCGGAAATCCTGCTAATGGACGAGCCGTTTTCTGCGCTCGACATGCAGACCCGTACGCTGATGCAGGACGAGTTGCTGCAACTGTGGTCGGCCAATGCCGGATCGGTGGTGTTCGTCACGCACGATCTGGAAGAAGCGATTGCGCTGGCCGATCGCGTGTTCGTGCTGACTGCGCGGCCCGCGACGCTGAAGAAGGTCTATGAGATAGATCTGCCGCGTCCGCGAGTGACTTCGGAGATTCGCTACGAGCCGCGCTTCATCGAAATCTCGCGCGATATTTGGCACGACCTGCGCGAAGAAGTGCAGATCGCCTGACATAACCTGACACTGGAAATCACCGATGGCAACCCCTGAATACGCATTGCAGACGGGCTTCGATAGCGCGTCGCTTGCGACCGTTGAAAGAATCGCACAGCGCCGCATGCGTCAGCGGCATGCACTGATTATCGGCCTGCGGGTGCTGGTGCTGGTGATCGTGCTGGGCGGATGGGAACTCGGCGGGCGGTTGAAATGGGTTGATCCATTCTTCTTCTCGATGCCGTCGGCGATCTTTGCGCAGATTATCGACTGGTTCGTGAACGGCACCTCGCAAGGCCCGCTTCTGACCCAGGTCTGGGTCACGCTCGAAGAAACCTTCCTGGGTTTCCTGATCGGCTCGGCCGGCGGCATCGTATGCGGTGTGGTGCTTGGCCGCAACAAGCTGTTGTCCGATGTGTTCAGTCTTTATATCCAGATCGCGAATTCGATCCCGCGCGTCGTGCTTGGCTCGGTGTTCGTGATCGCGCTCGGCCTCGGGATGGCTTCGAAGGTTGCGTTGGCTGTCGTGATGGTGTTCTTCGTGGTGTTCGGCAATGCGTTCCAGGGCGTGCGTGAAGCCGACCGCTACATGATTGCGAACGCGCAGATACTGGGTGCCTCCAGACGCCAGTTGACCACGTCAGTGGTAATTCCATCGGCGCTGTCGTGGATTCTCGCGAGCCTGCACGTGAGCTTCGGCTTCGCACTGGTTGGTGCGGTTGTCGGCGAGTTCCTCGGCTCGAAGCAGGGCATCGGCCTGCTGATCTCGACGGCACAGGGCGCATTCAATGCCAGCGGCGTGTTCGCGGCGATGATCGTGCTCGCGGTCGTGGCGCTCACTGCGGACTATCTGCTCAGCGCGCTGGAAAAGCGCCTGCTGAAGTGGAGGCCTGCAGCATTTTGAACTTGAAGGGCCGGGAAGGCGATAGGGTCGCCGGCACGAGAGGGCGAAGCGGCGCGGCAGGCCCCGGTCTGAGCTGACGAAGAACATCGCCTTGCTGTCGTCGACGCGAACATCGTGACCCCACCGACATCGAAGGTACCGGACCCGGCTTCTCAATGGTCCGCCAGATTTGTTCAGTTTCATGCTGGAATGGTTTCCGTGGCGCCTGAGGTTGATAAATGCGCTCGCCGCGAAGGTTCGCTTGCGTGCGTCGCTTGATTGAGGAAAAGCGATGAAGCTGCTGTTGGTGGAGGACAACGCTGAACTTTCCAGACTGGTTGTCAACCTGCTGCGCGACGAAAACTTCGCGGTCGATTGTGTCCCCGACGGCGAGCGCGCAAATATGGTGCTAACGGCCCAACGATACGACGCGGTGCTGCTCGACATCCGCTTGCCAGGAATGGACGGTAAGGAAGTCCTGGCGCGATTACGCCGCCGCGGTGACAAGGTGCCGGTATTGATGCTGACGGCGCATGACTCGACAGACGACAAGGTCGATTGTTTCAGCGCTGGCGCGGACGACTATCTCGTCAAGCCATTCGATGCGCGTGAACTGTTGGCACGTGTCAAGGCGCTGATCCGCCGGCAATCAGGCGATATGTCGGTCGGCCTCATTTGTGGCGACCTGCAATACATATCCGACACGCGCGAATTCCGCCATAACAACACACCGCTGTTGTTGCGGGGGCGCGAGCACACGATCCTGGAAACGCTGATGCTCAGGCAGGGTAAGACGGTGTCGAAGGCAACTTTGATGGAAAGCATGTTCAGTCTCGACGACGAGCCGAGCGCAGATGCCATCGATATTTATATTCATCGTTTGCGCAAGCACCTGTCCATGTCGAGCGCACAGATCAAGACATTGCGTGGCCTTGGGTACATCCTGCGCTGCAAGGATGCCTTCCAGTAATGATGTGCGCAGTTCCGTATATCAGTAATTGCACTTAGTTGTACATATGATACGGGAAAGGTGCATGAAGGATTGAGCCAACTAGGATCGTGCTCATCGCCTGACTGGAGCCGTCATCCGAATATCCCGGCCTTGGTCACCGCGAGCGGGGAAAAGGAAAAATTCAACGTAGTAATATGAGGAGACGGTCTTGAAGAAAAAATATCTGACATTAGTTGTCGCGGCAGGCGCTTGCGCTGCGACCGGTGCTCACGCGCAATCCAGCGTTCAGCTGTATGGCT
>NZ_AEJF01000247.1 GCF_001028175.1 Caballeronia mineralivorans PML1(12) | reverse complement strand
TATCACAAACCAGACGTGGTCGGCGGGTGGTAACTATACGTTCGGCATTGTGCGCGCCAATGCGGGCTACTTCCGTTACCTGGGTAATCAAGGCTCGCTCGGCCAGCGTCAGGACAACGCCTGGACGGTGTCGCTCAAGTTGGCCCCGAAGGGCGCGTTCGACTATGAGCTTGGCTATCAGCAGATGCGCGTGAAGAACGCCGCGTACGACACCAATGGCGATATCCCGAATGCGAACATCGGTGCGTTCGACCCCACGTCGGGCCTCCACAACGGCTACAAGGAGACGTTGTACGGGTCGATCTTCTATCACCTGTCCAAGCGCACCGAAGTGTATCTGGCTGGCGACTACATGAGGCTGCATGGCGGTTATACGGTTGGAAGCACGTTTGGCGCGACTAACCAGGTCGAATTGACCACGGGCGTGCGCACCCGCTTCTGATCGGGGAATCGATCCCTGCAGCGCATGCATGACCGAGTTGCTCTCCAACTTGCGGCGGCGGACCTATCCGTCCGCCGCTTTTTTCATGTTCAGCGATCGATGGGACAACCATGTTCAGAAATGCCACTATCCGAGTCGCTCTGACGATCACGATCGTTGGTTATACAGCCACGCTGATGCTCGTCATCGCAGCATCGATCGCGGGGCTGAAGACGGCCAACACCGCTCTCGACAAGATGTACAGCGAAGAAACGGCCGCGCTTCGACACCTTACGGCCAGCAGCGAAGCGCTCCTGCAAGTGCGAGTTGACCTGGGTGCGTACGAAGCGCTCGTCACGCAGGGAAAATCCACCGACGCAGTGCTCGCGCGAGTGCATGCGCAACTTGCTGACAGCGCTCGGGAGTTGGCGGCTTATGAGGCACGGCCGCGATCCGATGAAGTCGAGACGGCGCTGGCTAACGCGCTGCGCACGAAGCGCGCGCAATTGATGAAGCAGGTGCTGGCCCCCGAAATCACAGCGCTCGACCAGAACGATTTCATGTCGTTCCGGATGACACAGAGGAAGGCACCCGACACTGTGTTTAATGACTATAGAGGTGCGGCACTCGCACTTGAGGAATTTCAGGTCGCGCAGCAAAAGGCGCATTTTGGGTCGGCGCAACAGCATTTCCATCTGCTGGTCTGGCTGTTCGGCGCGATCGGGTTTGCTGCGATCACGCTCGGTCTGTTCGCGCGCTTCGCGCTTACGGCTTCGATCGTGCGGCCAATCGATGCAGCGATTCATCATTTCGAGCGCATTGCGGCTGGTGACCTGACGAGTCCGGTTGATATGTCGCGCACCAACGAAATGGGCCGGCTGATGGCTGCGCTTGCTCGAATGCAGGCGGCCTTGGTCGCTGCCGTGAGCCAGGTCCGGCGCGGCACGGAGGCGATCACACACGGCGTGCGCGAGATCGCGAGCGGCAATGCCGATCTTTCGGCGCGCACCGAGCAGCAGGCAGCGACTCTGGAGGAGACCGCATCGAGCATGGAAGAGTTGACCGCGACGGTTCGGCAAAACGCTGACAACGCGCGCCAGGCCAGCGCGCTGGCCGAAAACGCATCCGGGATTGCGGCGCGGGGAGGAGAGGTTGTCGGCCAGGTCGTCGACGTCATCGCGGACATGTCGTCGAGTTCGACCCGGATTGTCGACATCATTGGCGCGATTGAAGGCATCGCGTTCCAGACCAACATACTCGCGCTGAATGCGGCTGTCGAAGCTGCGCGTGCCGGCGAAGAGGGACGCGGATTCGCGGTGGTCGCAGGCGAAGTGCGTGCGCTCGCGCAACGTTCGGCCGCTGCGGCGAAAGAGATCAGGGAACTGATCGGCGATTCGGTTGCGAAGGTGGAAAACGGTGCCGAACTCGCAGCTCGCGCTGGCGCGACAATGGCCGAAATCGTCAAGGCCGCGCGTCAAGTAACCGGCATCGTCAGCGAAATCAGCGTGGCCTCGGAAGAACAGTCACGCGGTATAGATCAGATCAACCGCGCGGTGACCCAGATGGACAACGCGACCCAGCAGAACGCCGCACTGGTCGAGCAAGCCGCGGCTGCTGCTGCGTCGCTCGAAGAACAGGCGCGCGCGCTCGACGATGCGGTCGCAGTGTTCAGGCTGCTTGAAACCGACAAGCCGTTTGCCGGGGAACCCGGCAGGCAGAACTGGATGGTGCCCGAGCCGTCGACCGCGGACGCATGACGACGCCCGACAGCACCGGACACTATCTGATCAAGGGCTTCACGCACGACCGCAAGGTATTTCGCCCGGGCGACCGGGCCGAGCGTCTGATGGGCGTCATCACCCTGTTCGTTGGGGAGCGTCGGCCCGGCATTCATATTGCGGCGACACGGCTCGCCATGCCTGTGGTCGACGCCGGCGTCAAATGCCTGATCATTTCCGCCGAACTCCAGGATGTTTGCCCGGAAGCGTTTGACTTCGTTGTCCGCTTTGCCGAAGACAATCGTCTGCCGGTCGATGTCCGTCTAGCGTCCGGCGACGGGGCTGCACAGTCGCGTCCGGCCCGGGGCGACTGACCGGTTACCTGCGTGAAGCGGCTCCCATCAATGATAGCTGCCGCAAGTTCCGACGAATCAGAAAACCTGCTCAGAAAACCTGATCGATACGATATCAGTTACGCGTCTTTCTTACGTGATTGAATCGGGCATAGTAGTCACACGATGATGAAAGCAAGGTCTCCACAACCATGAACATACGAACTGAGCCTTCGCTGCTCGCCGATCCGCCATTGTGCTTTGCGACTGTCGCATCGGGCATCTGCATTCCGTATGTGGACCGAGCGGTGGGCGAACCGCTGCTATTCGACGTTCGCGAGGCGCCAGAATGCATGCGATACCGTTGTTGGTAGGCTCGCGTGCGAGAAAGTTGATGTGCGCCATGGTTCGTCTGCAGACGTCCGTCGGGTCATCCCGTCGATAAGGCGGGTTTTGCGGACGGTGACTTCTCTTGATTGAATGCTCCTGTGACCCGGCCATGTTGCGGCCGGCGTAACCGGGGGCAAGCGATGGCCGACCATGAGAGCGCGTCACAGAGCATCCTGCGGCGACGGCAGGTGGAGCAGAAAACGGGGCTGTCCCGCTCCACTATCTACAAGCGGATGAGTGAGGGCACGTTTCCGCCCGCGGTACCGTTAGGTCGACGTATGGTGGGGTGGCGTGTGGGGGAGATCGAGCGTTTCCTGGCAAACCCCTCACGCTATCGCGCGCCACGCATATCGGGTGACGTGGATCAGGACGGTGGCGACCATGACGGCCAGTAAGGGCGTGTCCACCCTCGATGATCGCCTGACGAACTGGGGGCGCTCAAACCGTGGCGCGTTTGACGCGAATGATGCCGCGCGGCTCACGCGTGCGTGGCGCACGCTCATGCCGCGTCATCGGGAAATGCTGCGCATGGTTTATCTCTGGCACGCCAATCGCGAAGTCGTATGCCGCCGTCTGCCAATACCGCGACACCCGCCTCATCTTTTCGAGCTTGAGCTTGCGACGGCACGCTCAGCGCTCGCCCGTGCGCTTGTGCTACCTTAAATGCTGATGAGTTCGTCCGAGCTGCGGGGCCGAACCCGGCGATAACGCGAAATCGATAGAAACACGATTCTCTGGGACGCGGTGGAAAATCCTGAATCGCAACGATCCGCCCGCAATACCACGCGCAGGTTTCGCGTTGCCAGCGCACAAAATTGATCGGTTTGCAAAGGACGTTAGAACCCGCACGCTGCGAAGTCTCGATGAACGCTGTTGCTCCTGGCACTGCGCAGCCAGCAGTGTCGTGCACCACACGCCCAGTGGCAGCGAAACGGGCCGCCGGGTGTTCTCAACCATGCTCATACAGTTCTCGTCAGTCTCTGTGGCGTGGCGTTGGCAGTCTGTTTCCCGCAATCGGCAACGAAAAGCTTGATCTCCCGACGGGTTATGGGTGTCGATGTGGCAAGCCTGGACGGGCGGCGCGAGAAAAACGGACCGGGGTTCGCGTGTCGTTTCTGCTCTAGCCTGGGCACCCCGCATCTGGCTGGAAAGCGAGGCCGTCGCATGCTCAGAGAAATCGCTTGCCGCCTGAAAAAATAAATTTAGGAACAGCGAGGAATAACCCGGAGCAGGACGGAACAGGCGCCGTGCCTAATGGTCTTCTCCCCCCTTGTCTGCGCGCCGGAGACCTTCTACATTGAACCTAACAATCTGATCCGGTCAACGTGCGAAGCACGACCGAGTACGCGTTAGCGGCCCCGACGTACCGACGTTACTGCGACGACGTGGTGTGCCGCAAGACAATCAAAAGCCTGCATCTGCGGGCTTTTTGTGTTTTCTGGCGCTGGAACAATCCCCCGTTGAGCCCGCGCTCAGCCTCTCTCGCGCCGCGGGTTCTTTTTTCACGTCGCAGTTTTCATGTCGGTCGCTCGGAGCGCAAACCGATGGAGCAACTGAGCATGAAGACACTTCTGATCGCCGCTGAGAAAGGCGGCACCGGCAGGACTGCATTGTTGTGCCAGCTCGCCCATTACTTTTGTCTGGTGAGCAAACTGAGAGTGCTGGTGATCGATCTCGCGGAGCCCGCGTGCAGTACCGTGTCACTCGCGCGTGCATGCAAGGCGGCTGTGCTCGGCGGGCAATGGGCAACTGCGCTCGCAGGTGAGCCGCCTCGCAGCACGTCGAAGGGATGCATCCAGGTGCTACCGGCGCGCGCCATCCATGGATTGACGTTCGAGCTCGGCGATGGTGGCGCGCGCTATCACGCCAACGTGCGGCACCTGTTGAGTGTCGTGGCGCCGTTCGCCGACGTCTGCCTGATCGACTGCCCGCCACTGCCGGATATGCGCACCGTCTGCGTCGAAGCGACGGTGGACGCCATGCTAAGCCCCATCCTGCTGTCACGGGAGGCATTCGATAGTGCGGTTGAGCTCATCAACGGGGTTCAGGGCGTGCGTGACGTACGCGCCAGACTCAACCCGTCGCTGCGCTTTATCGGCCTGTTGCCGAACATGGTGGAGCACACGCCGTTTCAGCAGGCGCAGGCCCGCGCGCTCGAGGCACGACTGAGCGCCTGGTTGATCCCGGATCCCCAAGGCCCGCACGGATATCTCCACATGCCGCGCTTGGATGAGATCGCGAAGGCGCAGGCCGCTGGCGTATCGGTGTTGGACCTTGCGCGTGCCGATCAGGTGGCGCGCACGCCGTGGCGCGCCATGCGCGCCTGCTTCGATGTCATCGCGCGTCGGCTCGACTGGGCTGAGCCGAGCCTTGCGGACGGGGAAGCCTTCGATGAGCAGGTGTTCCGTGCGTGATCGACTCATTCGTTTGCGGGCGGGACGCGCGCTACGGTGGCCTGTCGCTCTTGCCATCGGGGCGTCGGCGTGTGCGCCGGGACTCGCGCATACCGACGACTCGGGCTGCCAGGTGATCCTGTGCCTGTTCGAACGCGTGGATCGAGAAGATGGCGGCAATGGTGGGGGAGGCGGCTGATGATAGCGATCGACTTCATAACGCTCGCGCTGCAGTGTGCCCCGCAGGTCGCATCCTCAACACTTGCTGCGATCGTACGTACCGAGTCCGGATTCAACCCGTATGCGATTGGCGTGGTGCGAGGCCGGCTGCTACGCCAGCCAACCAGTCTCGACGAGGCGATCGCTACGGTTCGCGCGCTGGATGCAAACGGCTGGAACTACAGCGTGGGACTTGCGCAGGTGAACCGGTCGAACTGGCCGCGACTCGGACTGAAACCGCAGAACGCATTCGACCCCTGCCGCAATCTGGCGGCGGGAGCGGCCATCCTGCAGGACTGCTTCCGGCAGGCGCGTGCTTCGCGGGCGGACGTCCAGCAGGCGTTAAGACAAAGCCTGTCCTGCTACGCGAGTGGAGATTTCTCGACGGGCTATCGCACCGGCTATGTGCAGCGGGTCGTTGACAACGCCACTGTAAGCACCGCAGAACGTCCTCTCCCCACGGTACCGGCGATTGCGCCGACCGTCTCACCGACCGCCTCACCCATCCCGGTGGTGCCACTGGACTCAAATGGTCTTGTGGACCAAATGCGCAAGCAGACAGTGGAACACGGTCAACCCGGCACAAACCGGACCGATCCGCGGCAGGGCGGCCGAGAGGAGAAGCCGGATAGCAGCGCGGTCGTGTTCTAGAGACAGATCGAGTCAATAGCGGATTTTGTTCAACGGACGTGCAGGAGTGATCTATGAAATCAGTAATCCTTAATTCGATAAGCATGCGTGAAATGGTACGGAAGTGGTGTTCTCTGGGTGCCCCGGCGGCCAGGTTGATGGCTGGCTGCCTCCCGATGCTGGTTATGGCTTCACCAGCCTACGCGGCGCTCTCCCAGGTCAATACGCTGCTCACGACCATTCAGACGACGTTGCTTGGCGTCGGGGGCGTGGTGTGCTCGATCTCGATCATCTGGGCGGGTTTCAAGATGATGTTTCAGCACGCGCGCTTCGGCGATATCGCGAACGTGTTTATCGGTGGGCTTTTCGTTGGCTGCGCGACGGTCATCGCCGCGATGCTGATCTCCACAACGTGATCCAGGCGAGATGGAAAGCGAATCATGAACCCGTTAAAGGATCCCGTGTTCAAGGGCTGTACCCGGCCCGCGATGTTGTGGGGAGTGCCGCTTGTGCCCTTCCTGATGGTGGGCGGCGGCATGCTGATCCCGGCCATCTGGGCGCTGCTCGCGAGTCCACCGGTCGGGGTCGCCATGCTCTTTCTGATCATCGCGGTGTTCGTCACGATGCGTGCGATGACGCGTCATGATGATCAGCGCCTCGCGCAGCGCGCGTTGCGCGTGCGCATGAAGCTTCGGCAGCGCAACCGCGAGTTCTGGGGTGCGCACGCATATGTGCCGGTGCGCCTGAAGAGGAGGACCTGAGATGCACGCCCAAGCGAAATTCGCAGCCGTGGCGCACCGGGAAGTGCAGCTTGCAGACTTCATTCCTTATTCGACGCATGTGACCGATCACGTCATCAAGACGCGCGAAGGCGATTATCTGCGCATCTGGCGCATCGCGGGCATCGCGTTCGAGGCGGCGGACCCCGCAGATATCCTGGTGCGCCACGAGGGGCTCAACCAGCTCATCCGGGGATTGGCCGGCGGCCATGTGGCGCTGTGGTCGCACCGGCTGCGACGGCGCGTGTCGGATCACTTCGCCACACCTTACGGCGAGCGGTTTTGCCAGGAACTTGCGACACGGTACTACGCGAGTTTCGCGGGCTATCGGATGATGGCCAACGAGTTGTACCTGACGCTCGTCTATCGACCCAACCGGACAAGGCTCGGACGGATCTTCAGTCAGGCGGCGCGCCGCACGCTCGACGATATCCGGCGAGACCAGCACGAGGCGCTGAGGGCGATGGCCGAACTCGCCGCGCAGGTCGAAGCGAGCCTGAGGCCCTACGATCCGGTGGCGCTTGGTGTCTATACGAAACAGATCCAGTACACGCAGCGCCCGCGCGCCTATTCATCGTCGCTTGAATTCCTGGGTTACCTCGTCAACGCTGTGTGGGAGCCCGTACCGGTGCCCGCGGGCCGGATCCGGGAGGCGTTGCCGACGTCACGCCTTTTTTTCGGCGCCGAGAAGCTCGAGATCCGCATGCCGGCAGCCACGCGTTATGCCGCGCTGATAGATCTGAAGGACTACCCGCAGGAGACCGAGCCGGGGATGCTCAACGGATTGCTGTACGGCGACTTCGAGTACATCGAGACGCAGAGCTTCGCCATTCTCGATCGACCGAGTGCCAAGGAAGCACTCGAGCGCCAGCGCAACCAGCTCATTGCCGGCGAGGATGTAGCGGTGTCGCAGGTGGCCTCAATGGATCAGGCGCTCAACGACCTGATCAACGGTGACTTCGTCCTTGGTGAATACCACTATTCACTTGCGGTATTGGGCGATGCGCCGGAGGAGGTAACCAAGCACGTTGCGAAGGCGCGCTCACAACTGGCCGACGTCGGATTTCAGACCGCGCTCATTGACCTCGTGTCCGATGCGGCGTGGTTCGCGCAGTTGCCTGGCAACTGGCGTTACCGGCCACGCGAAGCGAAGCTGACATCGCGCAACTTCTGCGGGCTCGGGAGCCTGCACAACTTCGCGACGGGCAAGCGCGATGGCAACCCGTGGGGCGAGGCGATCACGATCGTCAAGACGCCGAGCGGGCAGCCGCTCTATCTGAATTTCCACGCGACGCCCGAGAAGAAGGACTCGGCCGACGAGAAGGCTCTGGCCAACACGCAGATCATTGGCCAGGCGGGCGCGGGCAAGACAGTGCTCGAACTGTTCCTGCTCGCGATGGCGATGAAGTACGGCATCACGGCAGTGCTCTACGACAAGGACCGCGGCACCGAGATCGCGATCCGCGCGATGGGCGGCATCTACACCGTGTTCCGGCGTGGCGAGCCGACGGGGCTCAATCCCTTCCAGCTGGAGCCGGACGAGACCGTGCTCGACTTCTGGGAGCGGCTCGTGCGCAAGCTGGTGGATAGCGGTTCGCCCCTCTCGGCGAAGGACGAGATGGACGTCTCGCGTGCAGTGCGGGAAGTCGCCCGCATGGCAAGGCCTTTGCGACGCCTGTCAATGGTGCGCCAGTTGCTCCCGAACGTGGGCGAGAACAGCCTGCACGCGCGGCTTGCCAAATGGTGCGCCGGCGCTCGACTGGGGTGGGTGCTCGACAACCCCGTCGAGCGGCTCGATTTCACCCGTGCGGGCCTCTTTGGATTCGACGATACGGAGTTACTGGGCGATGCGGAGGTGTCGACGCCGGTCACGATGTACCTGCTGCACCTGACTGAAAGCCTCATCGACGGCCGGCGTTTCATCTATGTGATGACTGAATTCTGGAAACGGCTGGGTGACCCCGTCTTCACGGATTTCGCGAACAACAAGCAGAAGACGATCCGCAAGCAGAACGGACTTGGCATCTTCGATACGCAGTCGCCAGCCGATGTGCTCAGAAGCGATATTGCGCGCGCGCTCATCGAACAGAGCGCAACCTTCTTCTTTCTGCCGAACCCGCGCGCGGACTACGGCGATTATGTGCATGGCTTCAAGCTGACCGAGGCTGAATTCAACATTGTGCGCAGTCTGGGCGAGAACAGCCGGCTCTTTCTCGTCAAACAGGGGCACCGCTCGGCGATCGGCCGGCTGGACCTGGCAGGTCTTGGTGACGTGCTCGACGTGCTGTCGGGGACGACGGACAACGTCGAACTGCTCGACAGGATCCGCGTACGCGTGGGCGACGCGCCCGAAGACTGGTTGCCTGTCTTTCACGAGGAGCTTGCGAAACGCCGGGCCATGGAAGCCACCATGCGCGCGGCGCAGCAGGTTATGGCGCAACAGGCAATGGTGCAGGTGAGGGGAGGTGCTCAATGAGCGGTCTCTTCACCGCGATTGGCGGGACGCTGGAAAACGGCACGACCTCCTATGTGACGAGCGTGTCAGCGGCGCTTTCCAGCGCACTGGTACCGGTCGTGACCACGGCCGTTACGATCTGGATTGTTACCTACGGACTGGCGGTGGTGCGTGGCGAGGCGCATGAGGCCGTGCCCGCATTTGCGTGGCGCGCACTGAAGCTGGCCATCACGCTTGCGTTTGCGCTCAGTACCGGCGTGTACCAAGAGCAGGTGGTCACGGCGATCAACGGTGCGACAGCGGGGCTCGCGCAGACGATCCAGAACGCGGCCGCCGTGAGTGGCGCCGGCAACCCAGGGTGTGGCTCGGTGAACGGCACGAGCGTGACGGCGACGAGCGCCACCAGCATCTACCAGACGCTCGACTGTTACGACCAGCAGATCGACCTCGTGATGGACGCCTATTTTGACAAGGCGGCTCACGAAGGCCTGAGCTTCAGCGGGATGATTGCCGGAATCGGCGATTTCCTCTGCGGGCTCGTGGCTGCGCTTGGCGGCGCCATTTTCCTGATCGTTCTCGCATTCGAGGTCGTGATGGCGAGGATGCTGCTCGAGCTTGTTCTCGGGCTCGGCCCGATCTTCATCGCGTGCGCTGCGTTCGCGCCGACGGCACGGTTCTTCGAGGCGTGGAGCGCGAAGGTTGCCAATTACGCGCTCCTGCAGGTGCTTGTCGCCGCCTTTCTCGGCATGGCACTGACCGCTTTTTCTACCTATCTCGCGCCGTTGCACGTCACCGATGCCTCTCCCGCATCGGATGCCGCGTCGCTGGTGTCGGGTGTCACCAGCGTGCTGGAAGGGTCGGCGGCCGACGTGGCGGCAATCGGCCTCTTCGTGAGCGGCGTGTTTCTCGCGATGGTCGGCTGGCAACTCCCTGCCGTGGCCTCCGGACTTGCCGGAGGTGCGACCCTGTCCGGTTTCGGTGCGTTCGTTGCCGGCCTGATGTCCCAACAGCTCGCCAGAGCGCTTGGCCGTGCGCTTGCTGGCGCAGGCAGCGGGCAGCGGCCTGGCGGAATGATCCACCACCAGTCGGGTTCCGGCGGGAGCGCGCCCGGAGACCGATCGGTGCCGGCCTATCAGCGGGCTGCCCGGGAACACCTCGGGCAGCAGGACGAGTGAATCACAGCGACTGAACCACAGCGACTGAACCACAGGTGATCACCATGACGAAACTCTACAGGCTGTCCACCTACGTCGCGCTGCTCCTGGTCACGGGCGCAGCCGTCATGCCATCGGTGAGCGCGCAGGGCATTCCCGTATTTGACGCGCAGAACGTCGCGCAGGCGATCGCGACGGTGGCGAAACTCGAACAGCAAGTACAACAGGAAATCCAGCTCTACCAGTCGATGAACGGCACACGCGGGTTTGGTCAACTGCTCGGCAACCCAGTCCTCGCCAACTCGCTGCCATCGAACTGGATGAGCGTCTACACCTCGGTCCAGAACGGCGGCTACTCGGGACTGACAGGCAGCGCCCAGGCGCTGCGCTCGGCAAGCGAGATCTACAACTGCCAGGACCAGAGCGGCGTCGACGCGCAGGTCTGCCAGCGTGCGCTCAACAAGCCGTTTCAGGACAAGGCGTTCGGGATGCAGGCGTATCAGACGGAGTTGCAGGAACTGAACCAGATTCAGAGCCTGATGCAGCAGATCGATGTGACGCAGGACCCGAAGGGCGTCGCGGAGCTACAGGCGCGCATTCAGTCCGAGAGCACGACGGTCGGCAACGAGATGACGAAGCTGCAGTTGTTCAACATGCTCGCTCAGAGCGAGGACAAGCTGATCGCCGAACAGCAAAGCGAACTGGTGCTCAGCCGGGCGGGTAACACGACGCGGCTGCAGGACCAGATGGTCCCCGCCACATTCGGGAACTGACGGAGCGCACCGTGAGAAATATTTCCATGATCATATTGATGATTCAATTCGTCATGCTTATTACGTCATGTGGCGGCAACCCACCAAAGCCGGTTCTGCCGGACGGGTCGCACCGCGTCCCGGTGAACCGTGTTTCCCCTTTATCTCCGGCATCTCCGGCATCACAGGTGCCACCGGCGGCGTCATCGACTGATGGAGCCGGATCATGAGAGCTGGCCACGATTACCGGCGGGTGCTCGACATCGAGGCGTCCCTGTCCGACATGCAGCAGCGTTCGGAGCGACGCGCGTGGCAAATCGCGTACGCAGCCGTGGGCCTTGCAGTGCTGTGTTCCACTGCGCTCGCCGTGATGGTTCCCTTCTACCGGGTGGTGCCGTTGCCGATCGAGGTGGACCGGCTCACCGGCGAGTCGCAGGTGATCGATGTGCTCGACGCGAAGCACGTCCACACGAAGGAAATCCAGGACAAGCACTGGGTCGAGGTCTACGTACGCTCGCGCGAGCGCTACGACTGGGGTCTGCTGCAGATGGACTACGACCGCGTGCTCAACATGAGCGACGAGACGGTCGCGCGCGATTACCGCCAGATCTATAGCGGTCCCGATGCGCTTGACCGGCAGCTCGGCGCCGGTACCGAGAAGCGTATCCGGATTCTTTCGACGACGCTGCCGCCGGATGAACCCGGGCACGCGGTGGTGCATATCGAGCGCACGACGCGCAAGAACGGGGTCGACAACGCCGAAGCACCGCAGCGTTTCGTCATCACGCTCGCCTTCATGTACCGCCCGCCCGTGTTCACGCGAGAGAACGTGGCTGTGGACAACCCGTTCGGCTTCAAGGTGACGGCCTATAGTCGCGATCCCGAATACACACCACTCACCCCACCCACCCCACCCACCCCACCTGCGTCATCGCCTGCTGTAGGAGGCGTGCGATGAAACCGACTCTCCTGGTAGCGGTGATGTTCGTGCTCGACTCCGGGTTGGCGAGTGCCTATGACCTGCCCGACTGGACGAGCGACTCGCGCGTGCGGCAGGTGCCGTACCGGCAGAACGAAGTGGTGCGCATCGATGCGCAGCGCGGGTTCGCCACGCACATCGCGCTTGATGCGCACGAACAGATTCTGGTGGTGGCACCCGGCGACCGGGACGACTGGCAGGTGGTGGCGAACAAGGGCGATCACGACGTCTATCTGAAGCCGCAGCTTGCGGCGCACGACACGAACCTCGAGATCCGCACTGACCGGCGCAGCTACAGCTTCGATCTGGTCGTGCTGCCACTGAAGACGAGATTGGGTAGTGGCCGGGAGATGTACCGCGTCACGTTCACGTATCCCGACGAGGTACAGGCAAAGACTCACGTCGATGCCCGCCAGGCGCTGGTGCAAGAGCGCCTCGCGCAGTCGCCGGTCCTGCGCAACGACCGGTATTCGATGCAGGTGATGCCGCATTCGGACGATATCGCGCCGAGCGCAGCATGGGACGACGGGCGCTTTACCTATATCCGCATCCCGAATAATCGGCGAATTCCCGCGATCTTCCGGGTCGCGCAAGACGATACCGAAAGCGTGGTTGACAGGCACATGGACGGCGACCTCGTGGTCGTTCACGAGCTCGCGCAGCGTTTCGTGTTGCGCTTGGGCGATGAGGTAGTGGGACTGTGGAACGACGCGTACGACATGGACGGCGTGCCGCCGAAAGATGGCACGACGGTCAGCGGCGTGAAACGCGTCCTGCGGAGCCGCGGCCATGAGTAACGATACCACTCGCAACACAATCGAGCCGGATGGCACTCCTCGCGATCGAGGCGAGGGCGACAACGGCAACGCTCGCGATGCGCGCACGCCGCCGGTGGCTGATCGCGGCATGCCCGATCTGGGGCAGCTGCGAGCTCGTCCGCGGGCATGGTGGTTGACACCGCTCGCGATTGTGGTTGTGCTCGCCGTTGGCGCGGTGTGGACGGTGCACGGGTTTCTCGCGCGTCATGACGCGGCAGCCAAGGCACGTCGGGATGCCGCGCTCGATCAGCCCTCGCAGGGGCGCGTGTTTGGTGGCGAGGCATCAACTGGCGTGCCTGTGTCGACAACGAGCGCTGCCAGTGCGGCGACCCCGCAGCCGGCGTCGGTGCCGGCCGTGGTTGCAAGCGGGCCGCCTGCTCGCGTCGCGCACGCGATGTCTGGGCGCAGTTATTACGACGCTCCGCTGCTCGCGGGTGGTGTTGCCAGTGGTGGCGTTGCCGATGCTG